>NZ_JMFO01000070.1 GCF_000714715.1 Candidatus Magnetobacterium casense | reverse complement strand
TCCGATAGAGTCGCATCCATATCCAATGTGGCTATCTCTTCACACGGCTTTACTGCTTCAAATCCTATCAGACCTGTATTTATTCGCATCAGCGCCTTCAGATTCTCTGTCGCTTCCGGTATGAATGCCTTCCCGATAACTCTCATTTTTTCCTGTTCCTTGAGCCTCTTGCAAAACTCCTAAATTTTAATGATATTTAAGCCCTCCCTATGATAAAATAAATCTCATAAAAACATCTTAAACCATAAGGAGAGCATATGTTAAGAGAGAGTATATCATGGTTATTAGGAAAAGTGCAACGACTATTGTTCCCAGAGCTTGAAGAGATTTGTACCGACCCCATAACTGAAAAGCAAAAGCATTTAATTACAATCCTGGAGATAGTTCAAATAGAAAAGTATATGTGGTGGGTAGATAATCAATGTAAAGGGCGTAAACTTAAAGAAAGATATGCTATTGGCAGGGCATTTGTGGCTAAAGCCGTCTATAATTATCCTACAACGAGTTTGCTGATAGAATCTCTAAAGACAATGCCAAACCTGAGGACAATATGTGGATTTGCTAAAATTAACGATATACCGTCAGAATCAACATTTTCACGTGCTTTTGCCGAATGTGCTACACATGGTTTGGGAGACAAAGTACATGAAGCGTTAGTGAAGGATCACTTAAGTGAAGAGCTGATTGGACATGTATCAACGGATTCTACAGCAATAGAGGGCAACGAAAAACCACAAAAAAAGGAAAGAGATCTAACAGAGAAGAAAGAACCGAAAAAACTTGGCAGACCTAAAAAGGGTGAAGAGAGAGCAAAGAAAACAGAGGAGAAGCGCATTGATAGACAGGTCAATGAAAATTACGAGGTGTCGTTGAAAGAGTTACCCTGTGTGTGTGATATAGGTTGCAAGGTAAATTCTCAGGGTTACAAGGAGACATGGCGAGGTTATAAGTTACACATAGGTGCATCTGACAGCGGGCTTCCTATAACAGTAGTGCTTACATCGGCATCTTTGCATGATAGCCAAGTAGCCATTCCTATGATGAAAATGACAACAGAGAGAGTGACATATCTCTATGATCTTATGGATTCAGCCTATGATGCTGGGCCAATATATGGGGTTAGCAAGGTCTTGGGACATGTACCGATAATAGACAAAAATCCCCGTCGTGGTAGTGTTTTGCCAATGTCTCATGCAGAGGCTATAAGATATAACGAACGAACAT
>NZ_JMFO01000069.1 GCF_000714715.1 Candidatus Magnetobacterium casense | reverse complement strand
GCCAGGCAAAGGCATTCCCGCTGCCGGTCACCCTGGCAGCCAGTACCGCCACGTTGTTGCCATCCTGCAGCAAGGAAACAGCTCCAGCGGACTCAACCCGCAACTGGCTGGCCGTCAGCACTCCCGCAGTCTGGTCAATGCCCCCCCCGACAGTCACCAGCGATACCGCACCATTACCCGCGGCAACGTTGGCCGCCAATGCCACGCCACCACTCACCGTGGCAAGGAACTGCTCGCCATGACCTGCGGCCGTGCTGATGCCGTCCGTACGCCGTTCCCGGTTACCCAGGCCACCGACCAGATCCGCAACCGTGAAGCTGTCGGCGTCCCGATACCCAAAGGTGCTGGCCGTATTCGCCGTCGTTCCACCGATCCACGCTGCAAGACGTCCAACATTGTTGCCACTCTGGGTCAGGTCGATCCGGTCCCCGGCGAGCAGCCGCAGATCCGCCGCAACCACCTTGATACCGCTCTGCTGTGTGATACTCCCCGCCGTCTCCAGCGTGACCATGCCACCGCCAGCCAGCACATCCTGTGCAAGCACCAGATTGCCGGCTGTACCGTGACCCGCAGCAACATGGAGGTATTGTTCGCTACTGCCAGCGACGGTATTCAGTCCGTCAAGCGTCGACGACGCGCTCCCCAGGTTCCCCAGCACCCGCGTTACCGCCAGGTCGCCAACGTTGTGGTAGGAGAGCGTTCCCCGGTTCACCTGCGCCGCCAGCTCCGCCACCCGGTTGTCGTTCATCAGCAATACAGTCCCGGYWCCGCTGTTCCCGGTCAGCAGACGCAAYCCCTGCGCGGTCACCGTCCCGCCGGTCTGGGTCACGCCCAGCCCCGTTTCCAGCGTGATCACCCCCGCACCGGCATTCAGGTCACGTTCCAGCAGCAGTCCACCCGCCACACTGTGCAGATACTGCTCACCACTGCCGGAGGAGCTGTTCAACCCCGCCGTGGTCAGCGTCCGTCCGCCCAGCGTCGCCGCCACAGATGTCACAGTGACATTATCCGCATCCCGGTAAGCCAGTGTTCCATCGCTCACCTGAGCCGCCAGACGGGTCACGCGGTTATCACCATCCAGCAGGGAGACGTCCCCCCGGCAGCAAACGCAGTCCCTCGGCGGTCAACGCACTGGTTGCCCGCTCGGGGTGATGCCACCCGCCGCCTCGATGGACACAAGCCCGGTACCGGCATTCACCGCACCGACCAGCGTTACATCACCGGC
>NZ_JMFO01000068.1 GCF_000714715.1 Candidatus Magnetobacterium casense | reverse complement strand
GTGACGGCAACGATCAGCGGGACGGCTGCAGGACTTTATGGTCTGACCGGAGATGCGCAGGTGAATGCCTATACTGTGACTGTCTCGAGTGAGGGTCTGGATGCAACGGAGATTGGCTATCTCAACGCAATCGACGCGGCAACGAGCGGGACTGTGACGGTGGCAACGGGTGCCACAGTGACCGGAACAGCGGCAGAGGTGGCGAGTCTGACTGTGGCTGGAAACTACGCGGTAACAGTCAGTGGCGCAGCGAGCATCGTCCAGTTGACGGCAATTGATGCAAAAACAACCGGTACGATGACCTACGGGACTGTAACGGACTCTGCAGCGCATCTGGTTGACAGTAACGGCAATGTCAATGCGTATGTTTCTGGGCATGTTGTGACAGTGACCAGTACAGCAACGATCAGCCAGCTGGCGAAGATTGACGCGGTGGATTCGGGTACTGTCAGTTACGCTACCGTGACTGACACAGCGGCCAATCTGGCAGCCAACACGGGTAGCTATGTGACCAATGGGCACCACGTAACCGTGACTGATACGGCGACTGTGTCGCAGTTGAACTCAATCGACGCGTTGACCAATCATGCAGTGACGGCAACCATCAGTGGTACGGCTGATGTACTGGATGATCTGACCGGGACCAACAATGCCTACAATGCCTACAATGCCTACACCATCACCGTGACGGATACGGTAAACCTGACGCAGCTGGGTATTATTGACAGTGCAACCAGCGGTACGGTCACGGTGCAGGGGATTACCCTGACCGATGGCAAAGATGTTATCGTCTTGGGAAGCAGCGACGGTGGTGGGGTTGTGGTCCAGACAGCACTGGTTACGACGGATGGTGATACCATTGCCCTGAATGGTACGGGTGACCATAACATCACCATGGCGGATACCACGGGTGCTATTGAAAACACGTTCACGATTGCGCAGGCGCAGAACGGTGGGTCCAGGATCAGTGGGTTGAAGACTAGGGATGTGATTGAGTTTGAGAGTGGGGTGATGGAGAGTGCGGCCACTGGCGGCGATCCTTCTGTGGACGTTGACAATACGGTGTGGCTTGCGCAAGTTGCGAGTGGGACGGTGGATAACGACGGCGAGTGGAGCTTCTCCAACGGCACGTTCATCTACTGGGATGATACTGCCGGTGTGGCCGAGACGCTGATGTTGACTGGTGTGACGATCCTGACGGTGGAGAGCAACCAGTTTGTTGTCGGCGTTCTTG
>NZ_JMFO01000067.1 GCF_000714715.1 Candidatus Magnetobacterium casense | reverse complement strand
CTCCATCGGATCGGGGTGAGGCTTATGTCCACGAATTGATGTTGAGCACCGACATGATCGCTTCGGAAAAAAGCCATGCGCACATGCGGGTCCAGGTGCTTGATTCAGCGGTGATCGAAGGTGCTGATCTGGGTTCGGTTTCTTCCGATACCGGTGCGGCCGGTGGGGTATCGAACACCCAGGTTTCCAATGTCGTCAACCTGGCCGATCCCTGGGAAATCCGGCAAATGTGGTTGGAAACCGAAGCATGGGGCATTGGCGTCAAATTTGGTGAAATGCCCATCACCCTTAATGACACCATCCTGGTGGGTGATGACCTTTCTTCCAATGGTGGCCTGTTGCTCTCCAAAACCTTTGGCAACGTGACTGCCGTGGTGGGCAACATTCGCATCAACGAAGACATGTCCACGGGGGCATCCTCGGGTAATGATGCGGGCAAGGGTGCCGATAGCGACGACGCCAATTTGTGGGCCATGAGCCTGTTCGGCAAGGCGGGTCTGGCTGATTACAATTTCACCCTGGCTTATGCCGATCTTCAAGAAGCTTCCGATTTCATGGAAGTGTTGGAAACCGTCTGCGGTGCGACGACGCCCTGTGCCACCACTGATGGCAGCAATATTTGGGCTGCTTTGACCTTGAGTGGCAAGCTGGGTTATGTCAATGCGGTGGGTACGGTGATCTATGAGGATGGTTATGACCTGTCGCAGGACACGACCGGTTCCAAGATTTCCAATCTGTGGTCCAGCTCTGGAATTTTGGGTGCGTTGCGTTTGAATGGCAGCACCGGATTTGGCGAATGGAATGCCTACGGTTTTGTCGCCTCTGAAGATTTCAACAATATCACCAACGACAACATGGTGTGGTCGGCGACCTGGGACCAAGGCGGCCCCAATGGAATCGATCTGATGAACAACTTTGCCGTTGGCGCAGGCACCAACACCTCTCCCAGCGAAAATATGACGGGTATTGGTGTGGGCCTCAAAGTCAAAGCGGCGGGTTGGACCATCAATCCCATGATCGACTATGCGGAAGTGACGGAAGCCCAAGCGGGTGGTACCTGGGATTCCGCGACGGGTGGCAGCCTGCTCCTCTCTACCGATATCCAAAAAGACACCACGCTCTCTTTGGAAGCGGCAGTGGTCAGCCCGGAGGGGATCAATCGGACCAACGAAGACARCGCCTTCTATGCTCAGGCGGGGATCAAGATGATTTTCTGATCTGAATGTCTTCAGTGCAGAACCCGAAGGGGATGGCTTGAAAGGGCCATCCC
>NZ_JMFO01000066.1 GCF_000714715.1 Candidatus Magnetobacterium casense | reverse complement strand
GACCGCCCCGATGGACGGGAGTACCGTTGTCATTGGTGCGGACAACAGTGGGAGTCATCATGTTGTCCTGTCGTTCAACGAGACTGTCCGGGCCGGGGATGGCTATATCACGATTACCGATCTGACCACGGGACAACTCCATCAGGCAATTGATGTGAACGATACCGGCTCTGTCAGTTTCTCTGGTTCCACCATGACCATCTACCCATCGCTTGCCATTACCAGCGGACACACACTGGGGCTTACATTCGGTTCCGGTGTGGTGACTGATGTGATGGGTAACCCGTTTGATGGACTCGCTGCCGGCATGCTTGAAGCCACCGTATATGTGGATGACTACGGTTCCACATCCATGACAGCGGGCTTCCTGCCCATTGATGGTCACATCGCAGGCGAGATTGCCACCATTGGTGATACGGACTGGTTTACAGTTATCCTGACAGCTGGCAACGTTTATTCTTTCTCCATGCAGGGATCTCCCACAGGCATGGGAACGCTGGGGGATACCAGTCTGGCGCTGCGCAACAGTTACGGACAGCAACTGGCCTATAATGACGACACAAATGCCAGTCTCGATGCCGGCATCGTGTACATTCCGACTGTCAGTGGACTCCATTACCTTGAAGCCAAAGCGTATGGTGCGGGCACTGGCACCTACACGTTGAGCGCTGAACGTGCCGTCAATAATCCCATTGCCTCGTCCACCGTGACACTTGTATCACAACCTGATGTTGGTACGTCAGTATACAGATCCTCTTGTGCGCCATCTCTCTCTGCTGACGGCCGGTTTGTGGTGTTTGAAAGCTATTCCAGCAACCTGGTCTCGGGGGACTACAACGGTGTCCGTGACATTTTCCTGCGCGATACGCGCAACAACACTACGAGACTGATTTCACAATCCACTTGGGGCGAACAGGGCAATAATGAATCCTATGCGCCTTCCCTCTCGGTTGATGGCCGGTTTGTGGTATTTGGGAGTAGTGCTGACAACCTGGTGGATGGGGATGACAACGGGGTTGAGGATATCTTTCTGCATGATACGCTACACAACTCCACTATCCTGATCTCACAATCTTCCAGCGGAGCACGGGGTAATGATGCATCCAGGTGGTCGTCTGTGTCTTCCGATGGACGCTTTGTGGTGTTTACAAGCTACGCCAACAACCTCGTGGAAGGGGATAATAACGGTAATGAGGACATCTTCCTGCGCGATACGCTTAACAATACCACTACCCTGATCTCGCAAAATACCAGTGGCACACAGGGCAATTCTTACTCCTATGAC
>NZ_JMFO01000065.1 GCF_000714715.1 Candidatus Magnetobacterium casense | reverse complement strand
GTGCCTCGTTGTAGCCGCGGTCGTCGGACTCGCGCGGGTGGTTAGGAGACTCCCGGCATTGACCGAATCGACGGAGGTCCCAAAAGCCGTGCGAAGCTGCTGGTTCCAGGCAGCCGATATGGAGCGGTCAAATCCGGGAGTCTCCTTAGTTAGGAACGGACCGAGTCGGAGGCGTGCGTTCTTCACCTTTGGTCGGGCGTGGCAAAGCAAGCAGGAGCCCTCATTTCTCATCCACCCTGTCGTCATTCTCCTTGGGCTGTCAATCATCATCAGCGATTCTAAATGGCGGTGGTGCTGAGGATTTTGGGTCTCCAAACGTTGCCGAGAGGGGTGGACACGAGGGAGCCATTGGTCAGGGAGGTCGTGCCTTTGGATCGGTGATGGCATTGAGGAGGTGATCCCAGCCTTCGAAGACGATGTAGGCGGTGATGGTGCGCAGGTGCTCGAAGAAGCGGTAGCGGGCGCCGCGGGCGGCCATGGCGTTGCGCCACGCCAGAACGCAGAGCTGGGCGACGGTATGGAAGGCGAAGGCCAGCAGGTTCAGCGTGACGAAGACGTTGGCCAGGGTCATCTTGCCGTGGCCGAAATTGTGTTCGAGGTGATAGCCGTTGGTTTTCAGGACATTGAAGGTCTCGTTCTCGATCTTCCAGCGCGCCCGGCCACAGGCGACGATTTCGGCGACGGTCTCGGCTGTGACCGTCAGGTCGGTGACGAAGCTGTTGGAATAGGTCAGCTTTCCCTTGGCATTGCGGATTTCGACGGACACCCAGGTGACGCTGAGCGCATCGTCGCTGGCGCGCAGGGGCACGTCGGCCAGCCAGCGGTAGGTGTGGGTCGAGCGCTTGCCCGGCTGCACGACGGTCTGGCGATGTTCGCTCAGTTCGGCGCCGCTGACGTATTCGGCGATGGTCTGGTGCGATGCGGGCTTGCAGGTCAGGATGAAGTTGCCGCCAACGGCATTCATGGCGACGGCGATCGGTTGGCAGGCGAACAGGTCGTCACCGAGATAGATTGGCCGAAGGTGCGCGACGCGGGGCCCGTGCTTGGCCAGCCAGCGCTTGGCGGCGTTGCGTTCGCAGTCCTGCTTCTCGGCACCGTCCTGGGAAACGATGAACTCCGGCGGCAGCGACAGGACCTGGGCGTGGCCCGGCGCCACGATGCTGGCGCCGAGGAAGCTGTGGAAATACTCCATCCCGCCATCCGAGCGCCGGCGGTGAGAACACTGCGGACAGTGGATTTTGCGTGAACAGTGGTGCTCAGTGCCGTCCAGCGCGATCATCACCCGCCCGCCCAGGCG
>NZ_JMFO01000064.1 GCF_000714715.1 Candidatus Magnetobacterium casense | reverse complement strand
AAGATGAAGTTTGTCATCGAGATAGGCAACCACGTGTTTTTACGAGGAGCTGTAGTGCCAAGCGGCGTGACATATCTGACCCCCGACTCAAGCAGACGCCCGTCAGTCTGTTGTAGAGGACATTGTACTACACAACCTTGCATCATACATTGAAACACGCTGGGAATCCGCCAAACGTGCCAAGTCTAACGCCGAGTTACGCGCTATTGAGTGTATGCGTATGTATGGCAGAGAGTATGACCCTCAGAAACTACAGCAGATTTTAAGGAAAGGTGGTTCTACCGTTTATTTCTCTTTGGTGTACACGAAGGTTCGGGCTCTCTATTCCCAACTGCTTGACCTTATTTTTTCAGACAAACGTGTCTTTGATATCGTCCCGTCAACCGACATTGAGATTGAAGAGTCGTTTTTGAGAGCGGCTACATCTGCGATTATCAAGAAGGCCGCTGAAGCTGCACAAGCACAGACAGCGCCTCCTGTTGACGCTCAATACGAGCAGAAACTCATAGACGACATTAAAGAACAAATACAGACAGAGCTGCATAGGCGCTCACAAGAAAAGGCAATACGCATGGGGGACTTGATAGAAGACCAACTCAGGGACGGGGGCTTTTACGAAACGGTCAAGAAGATAATCAAGGACATGCTCATCATGCCTGTTGGGGCATTAAAGGGGCCAGTGTTGCGCAGGAAACAGGTTACAACATACAAGAAAGATGTTGATGGGAAGTGGTGGAAGTATGTTCAAGACCGGCTTGTCCCAAGTTTCAACAGGGTGTCTTTCTTTGATATATTCTTTTCGCCTTCCGCAAACAATGTCAATGATTCGTATGTCATTGAACGTCACCGAATGCACGTTAATGAACTCATGAGTCTCATCGGGGTAGAAGGTTTCTTCGATCAGGAGATAGAGGATGTGTTGTACGCACATGAGAGCAAATCAATGACATACCGGACATGGATAGACTCTGCCCGTGAGCTGCAAGAAGGGCATACATATCTTGATGTGCTCGATGAAGACCTGACATATGCCCTTGAGTTTTGGGGGATGGTACGGGGCAGATATCTGAGAGAGTTTGGATTCACCGAGGCCGAGGTTCCAAATCCCGCCCTCGCATATGAAGTAGAGGCATGGTTGATCGCGGGAAAGGTCATTAAGTGCATCATCAACCCGGGGCCAAAGCCTTACCATATTGTGTCATTCGAGGATATGCCCGACACGATATGGGGGTGTTCCCTGGCCGATATTCTTCGTGACGATCAAACGGCAGCAAGCTCAAATTACAGATCACTCATCAACAACATCATA
>NZ_JMFO01000063.1 GCF_000714715.1 Candidatus Magnetobacterium casense | reverse complement strand
ACAATGGATTCAATTCCATTGACGGTGATCGCCTGTCCCCCCAGCAGGAGCACGGTATCCACGGCGGTTGAACCCGTCAGGATGTCCACTCCGTTAACCGCAACCACGCCCCCGGCCAGTAGGGTCACCGTGTCGGAGATTCCGGTCTTGCTGATCAGGGTATCCACACCGCAGGTGTACAGGGTAGCACCAGCCAGCAACGTCACCGTGTCACGCTCGACCGCCGTTGCCAGCAAGGTATCCACGCTGTTGATCACCAGATGCCCACCAGTCAGCAACGTCACCGTATCGGTCACACCCGTCCCACTGACCAGGGTATCCACACCGGATGCAGCCAGGCCATGGCTGGCCAGCAAGGTGACGGTATCCGTAGCACCCACCACACTGAGCAGGGTATCCAGCACACAGGTCACCATATTTGCTCCCGCGAGCAGGAGCACGGTATCCATGACAGACGACCCGGCCAGTGAATCAATCTGGCAGACGGACAGCAGACCTCCAGCCAGCAGCGTCACCGTGTTGTTCACCGATGCATTGCTGAGCAGAGTATCCACACCACAGGCATGCAGGGCGGCATCCGCCAGCAGGAGCACGGTATCCTGTCCGGCCGTGGCCAGCAGGGAATCCACGCTGTTGATCGCCAGTTGCCCGCCGGTCAACAACACCACCGTATCCGTCACACCGGACAGGCTGAGCAGGGTATCCAGCCCGGCCCCAACCATGGAACCACTCGCCAGCAAGGTCACGGTCTCGACCACCGATGCACCACTGAGCAGGGTATCAAGATGACACACGGAGATTGCTCCCCCCGTGGTCAACAGCACTGTTTCGGTCTGCCCGGCGGCCCCGTACAGGGCGTCCACCCCGCGCACTACCACATGACCGGCACTGCCCAGGGTCACGGTCTCATTCACAGCCGTCGTACCACTGAGCAGACTCTCCACGCCACAGACAAAGTGCGCCCCACCGGACAGCAGTACCAGGGTATCCACCCCACTCCCGGCCAGCAGTGAATCAATCACGCAAACCGCCATGCTTCCCTCGGTCAGCAGGGTAACCGTGTCTGCACCTGCCGTCCCGATCAGGGTATCAATGCGTGATACGGCCAGTACACCATGGCTGAGCAGCGTCACGGTATCCATGGAGAGTTCGTGGCTGAGCAGGGTCTCCAACCCGCACACGGCGAGCGTACCACTGGTGACAACTTCGAGTGTATCTATCCCGGCACTGCCAACGACCCGGTCCACCCCGGAAGCAGTCACCCGGCCACCCGCCAGCAGGGTCACCGTATCCAGGCCGGAAGCAGTCCCGATCACGGTATCGATCCCGCACA
>NZ_JMFO01000062.1 GCF_000714715.1 Candidatus Magnetobacterium casense | reverse complement strand
GTTCTTATCCTTCTCTTTATCATCATTACGCTCTTTCTCAGATGAAATGTCATTGTTGCCTTCTTTATTGCCATTGTTTTTCGGTTTAACATCAGGCTTTCCCTGCTCCCCTTTTAATCGATTGATCTCATCCCTTAACTTCTGATTTTCAACTTGGAGGTCTCTGTTGGTAGAGGATATATCCTCTATAAGGTTATAGAGCAAATAAATGCCATTTTTGACTTCAACATCTACTTTCTCCATATCGATGTTTAGTCCCTCCATCTTTGATTCTATTGCTCTTTGATTCATATATAACAGTCTATCACTTCTTGAACTATTTTGCAATAATTATTTTTCTGCTAACCCTCTACCATGCTTTTTAAAGAGGATACAATAATTGTATGTCTAATATCCCTTTATTTATTAATGACCTTATTTGAGGTTTAGTTATTGTTGTAATATAATGAAAATCCTCTGTACTTAATTGCTCAATCTGCGTACTTTTGATCATGCCTTTATCACCTACCATTGTTACTCGTTTTACTTTAAATCTCTTACATACTTTTTCTATTTGGCTTTTAAAGGTTTTTGTATCTGATGTGTTACCCTTAAAGACTTCTATACTTACAGGTGTGCCATCTGATGCTGTTAAAAGCCCTATGACTATTTGCTTTTTACCTTTTTTACCATCTCTATTATATCCATAATCAGTATCCTCTTTAAAAAGCATGGTAGAGGGTTAGCAGAAAAATAATTATTGCAAAATAGTTCAAGAAGTGATAGACTGTTATATATGAATCAAAGAGCAATAGAATCAAAGATGGAGGGACTAAACATCGATATGGAGAAAGTAGATGTTGAAGTCAAAAATGGCATTTATTTGCTCTATAACCTTATAGAGGATATATCCTCTACCAACAGAGACCTCCAAGTTGAAAATCAGAAGTTAAGGGATGAGATCAATCGATTAAAAGGGGAGCAGGGAAAGCCTGATGTTAAACCGAAAAACAATGGCAATAAAGAAGGCAACAATGACATTTCATCTGAGAAAGAGCGTAATGATGATAAAGAGAAGGATAAGAACAAAAGGAATAGAGAGCCAAAATAGGAAAGATTAAAAAGACAGAACAGAGATATGTTATGTGGACAGAGAGAATCTGCCCAGTGATGCTGTATTTAAAGGGTATGAGAGTATTATAGTACAGGATATAAAAATAGAGACGGACAACATAGAATTTCAAAAGGAGATTTACTACTCACCGTCACAAAAGAGGACATATAGAGGTGAGGTACCCAAGGGGTATGAAGGTGAGTATGGTCCCAATGTAAAAGCCATGACCATCATCATGAAATATGTATGCAATATGTCAGAACCTAAGATATTGGAGTTCTTTAAGAACG
>NZ_JMFO01000061.1 GCF_000714715.1 Candidatus Magnetobacterium casense | reverse complement strand
CCTCGCCGAAGACATCCTGCAGCGACTGTGCCCGCAGGATGCGCGTAACCCACTGCTCCAGCGTGGGCAGGTCGGCAGAGGTGACGGTTCTTTCCACCCACGGTGGCATGGCCTGRAACTTGTCCTGYATCAGGTGCAACAGCATCATGGCAACGCCCTCCTGACGTCCTTCCTGACGTCCCTCCTGGCGTCCCTTCTCCTGTTCCTCGCGTGCAAAGATGGACAACATGGCGTTAATCTCCTCCTCTGGTTGTTCAGGGTTGATGTCATACAGGAACTGGCGCACCAACTCCCGGCTGACCCAGTCATATCGGGCAACAAGATAGTGCAGTACGGACACATGAAACCCGGTGGTATCACGCCGCAGCGCCTGTACGATGGTGGGAATGATCTTCTCCTTTGCCACACCGTCCAGGTTGACATATTTCAGAACCAGCATGCCAACCTGTCCGCGTGGTGTCAGGGTGGCAAACTCGGCATCATCACGCTGGGGCAACTGCACCAGCAGGTACTGTATTTCCGGCAGTAGCGGAGTGAGGCCAGGAGGAACCTGGTAAAGTCCGCTCAGGGTTCGCGGGTCCTGCCACTCTTCCCGGCCATGGTAGACAACCACGGTGATGATGGGCGGAATGGGACCCTGCCGGGAATGGTTGCGCTCCCAGTCGCGGATCCAGCTGGAGGCATAGGAGAGCAACTGCACCGGTACCCGGAATGTTCCGGATCTGGCAGAGCTTTTATGTTCGACAAGGGTGTAGACAAACCCCGTCATGTCGTTGACCATCCGGAAACGGCACAGGAAATCCCCCCGGTACTCATTCAGCTCCTGCTGGATGAAGGTGGCATCAACCAGTTCAACCGGATCGGCAGACAGGAATTGCGCAACATCCGGCGGCAACAGCCAGCGGACGACAGCATCCGCAGTGGCAGGATCGCTGATCATCTCCYKGAAAAACTTGTCGTGGACCTGTGGACTGGGGTCGGTCATGGTACCTCCTGCCTGCCTGTGGATCGGGTTTGTTGTTCACTCACCAGACTCAATGCTGCCGGCACACTTCCTCGCCGAAGACATCCTGCAGCGACTGGGCACTGAAAATACGGTCGCCCCAGTGCTCCAGCCGGGATGTATCGGCTGTCATGACCATGGTCTCGATTCCGGGCGGAACTGCCGCAAACCGGGCCCGCAGCATGCGCAACAGCATCGTGGCAACGCCCTCCTGACGTCCTTCCTGACGTCCCTTTTCCTGTTCCTCGCGTGCAAAGATGGACAACATGGCGTTAATCTCCTCCTCTGGTTGTTCAGGGTTGATGTCATACAGGAACTGGCGAACCAGACTCCCGGCTGACCCAGTCATATCGGGCAACAAGATAGTGCAGTACGGGCACATGGAACCCGGTGGTATCCCGCCGCAGCGCCTG
>NZ_JMFO01000060.1 GCF_000714715.1 Candidatus Magnetobacterium casense | reverse complement strand
CCCGGACAGACGATACTCCGACTTAAAGCCAAAGTCAGCGATCACAAAGGGTACCTTGTTTAGCGTGTGTGAGGTTTTTGGTGTCTTTTTGCCTTTTTTGACCTCAAACATCTCATCGGAGTTGCCGTGGTCTGCCGTTACGATGACGATCCCTCCAAGGCCCTCAACAACGCTCAGGAGCTTGGCAACGCACTCGTCCACGGTCTCAACTGCCGTGATGGCCGCCTCCATGACGCCGGTGTGACCGACCATGTCCCCGTTTGCGAAGTTTAGGCGTCCCCACTTGAACTTCCCCGACTTCAGGAGTTCGATGGTCTTTTCGGTGATTTCGTATGCCTTCATCTTTGGTGCCTGATCAAAGGGTATCCTGTCAGAGGTAATTTCTGCGTAGGTCTCAAGGTTGGCGTTGATGTATCCGGACTTGTTGCCGTTCCAGAAGTAGGTCACGTGGCCATACTTTTGCGTCTCCGAAATGGCAAACATTCCTATATTTTCAAGTGCCAGGTACTCTGCAACGGTCTGCTGGATAAGCGGGGGTTGGACGATATAGTTCTTTGGCACCTTGGCCTCGGAGTCATACTCCATCATGCCGGCGTACAGAACATCGGGTACCTTACCCCTGTCGAAGTGCTTAAAGTCGCTGCCGGCATCAAATGCCTGCGAAAGCTCAATAGCCCTGTCGCCCCTGAAGTTGCACAGGACTGCGCAGTCGCCATCCTGCATCTTTCCAACGGGATTGCCACCCTCATCCACGATTACAAAGGCGCCCATGTATTGGTCATCCACGCCCTCCTGGTAGAAGGTGTTAACGGCCTCACCGCATGACCTGAATTGTCTGCCGATGCCGTGGACGTGGGCGTCCCATCCGCGCTTGACTATGTTCCAGTCGGCGCAGTACCTATCCATCGTAACATTCATCCTACCCCCGCCGGAGGCAATTACGTAGTCGAAGCCTTTTTCGTCGCGGACTTTTTTCAGGAGCGCCTCCGTGGGCTCAACGTAGTTCATGGCGGTGCGTGGGCCAACGTCCCTACCGTCCAGTAGCGGGTGAACCCTGACCTTCTTGACCCCCGATTCGGCCAGCCTTTCGATCATCTGGTAGAGGTGGTTTATGTTTGAGTGGACGTTGGCATCCGACAGCAATCCGATAAAATGCACTGCCCCGCCGTTATTGGCACGTTGGACGATCTTGTTCCAGAGCGCCCCACCAAAGACCGCCCCGGTGGCAAAGTCCTCGTTGACCCGCTTGGCGCCCTGGGCAAAGACCCTGCCCGCACCAAGGGCGTTGTGCCCCACCTCGCTGTTGCCCATGTCCTCATCCGAGGGCAGTCCTACCGCCTCACCGTGCGCCGCAATGGGGACAAAAAACTCGCTCTTGAACAGCTTGTCCAGCGTTGGCGTCTTGGCCAGGTGTACGGCGTTGCTGTCGTC
>NZ_JMFO01000059.1 GCF_000714715.1 Candidatus Magnetobacterium casense | reverse complement strand
CGTGACGCGTCACGCTCAGCAATTTCGGCAACGTTGTGTAGGAGCAAGGTGACCGCCTCGGCCGGCTCGGCGAAGCCACCGGCCGCGCAGATCAGATCGAGTGCATCCGCCGTTCCCTGGTACATGTCCATGTTGAAGCGGCGACCGCCCAGCGCAGCGCGGCGCAGGGCATCGCGCTCGCGCTTCGCCCGTTGGCGTTCCCGCGCCAGGCGGCGCTGGCGGTCTGTCTTGGTTTCGTTCGTCATGGGTGGCTGCTCATCAGTACCGGACCACCACGTCCGGCAGACCGTCCCGGCCAGGCCGGGGCGGTTTCGCTCAGTGGACGGTGCGGCTCTTGGCCGTGGTGTAGTGGATTTCCTGTTGCGGTTCCTCGCCGCGAGCGCGGCGTGCCAGGCACTCGTCGCAGGCGCAGGAAACGGCGTTACCAACTCCGTTCTGCTTTGCGAGTTCTCGGCCGAGGGACATGGTCTATTGCATAAGGGCGTAGGCGATCTTCGATGCTTCGGAGTCGTGCAGCGGCGGGCCTTGCATGGAGAAATCTATTCCGCCTTCGGTGTCGCTGAGGGTGATGGTGTATACGGCCATGGTTATGCCTCCTTCTGTGCGGATGCCTGCTTTTCCAGCTGGCGGATGCGGGTGCGAATTTTCTGCTCGACGATCTTCTGGAGGCCGGTGACCGCGAGCGCAGCGCGGCATTGCTCCAGGTCGAAGCCGGCAACGGCGCGGAGACGGCTATCGACGTCTACGGCGCCATAGCTCTGTCCGGGATGATTGAAGGGGTTGGACTGCTGCATTTCACACCCCCAGCGCACGGAAGCCAGGCCGATCCTGCTGGCCCAGGGTCTGGATGTAGCGGGCGATGGAACCCAGGTTCTCGCGGTCGGTGGCGTCGGGGCTCACACCCGGTACGCGCCGGGCGACTTTCTTGCCGACCTGGTGCGGCTCAGCGGTTGCAAAGACCGCCGCCCGCACGCTGGCCAAGTCGCCCACGGCAAGGGCGAAGTAGCCCTCGCCTGGGTGTTCCTCCCGCAGCTCGATCAGGCCGTCGATGCGGCACATGGCGAACGTCTTGGTCATGATCAGAGCCCCTCCAGCAGCCGAATGGCATCGTGCGTGACCTGGGCCGGAGACTTCCGGCGAGCGCGTGGTGTAGCTGGGGCCGGCTCGGCCTGCGGCATGACCAATTGACTGGGGCGYACTAYCGTCAACTCGACTTCCGGCRCTTCGCCGACGGTGTACTTGAACCCAGCTCCAGAGGCGTAGTCGGCCTGAACCTCTGCGGCTCGACTCATGATGTCTATCAGCTTGAGTGCATCAGCCTGGGGTAACAGGAAACGCTGATAGTCCAAGGTGACGATGCACAGCTGTTGCGCGCGGTTGCGGGCCATATCACACCCCCGCCATATCGAGGCTGATCTGCTGGTACTGGTCGCTGTCG
>NZ_JMFO01000058.1 GCF_000714715.1 Candidatus Magnetobacterium casense | reverse complement strand
CCCAGCCATGGACCGAACAGGGCCCCACCTGCCAGGGTGAGCACGGATCCGGGCAGGAATGCGACGGTGGCGGCGGCATACAGCAGGATAAACAGTCCCATGCCAGCCGTTCCCCAGGCCTGCACCAGTGCTTCCAGCCGGGATGGATCCAGCATGTCACGGTATTGATAGGCCATGACGACAGTTGCCACCAGCATTGCCAGGATGCCCACACGGGTGACAATCCAGGGTGTGCCGGTGGATGGGGATGCTTTGATCGGGGTACTCATGACGGTAACTCCGGTAATCAGTGAATCGGAATGGCAGCATATCCCTGGGCGTGGTAGCCGGTCAGGGAGACGAACGTGTTGCCAACAGGTTTGATCCCGGGCAGGATAGTTGTGTTGTCCACGCCAAACAGCCCGGTAGCCAGGCCACAGACCTCCATGCGTACACCAGGTTTCTTCCGGAGTTCGGCGATCAGGCTGGCGATTTCCTCCAGCAGGGGATGTTGGTCCATGGGGAATGCCTCATGGTTGGTTGATACCAGCTTGACGGCCTTGCCACGAAACGCCAGCACGAGATCCGGCCTGACCTGCTGACGTTCAAGATCAGCATGGGTCTGGGTAATCACTTTCAGGTACAGTGGCAGGGTTTGGGGGTTGGCCATGCCGATATCGAACACCACCTTGCCGACGGTGACACCCTGCAGGGCATCGGTGTCATTCAGCGCTTGTGGCAGCACTTGTTCTGGCGCAGCCTGGACCGCCGGAGATCCGGCAAACGAGAGCCAGACCAATTATCAGGATGCCTGCTGTCTTGTTCATTGTCATGCCCACGATCATTTCTCCGTCTGCATGTTATTGATGTGTCAGTTATGATCCCGGTTGAACCGGGTGTATTCCCCATCCATCCGAGATGGGGGCAAGATCCACGTTCCCGTTCAGGTCACGCAGCACTTTGGCCTTTTCCCCGATGGCACGTATTCCGGCATCCATGCGTTCATGAAACCGGTGTGACATCTCCCTTGCACCGTGGGCCATGCCCTTGTAGGCTCCCAGGTTGTCGAAATACCACAGGTCAAAATAGTCCCGTTCAATGGATCCAACGTTGTAGAAGGCTGAAGCCTGCCCCTCATGGAACCCGATGCGTTCCCGCGGGAAGATCCGGGCCAGCCAGTCCATCGGATAGGGGGGGCGTTCTGTCGCAGATGGACGCAACAGGCCGTCACTGCGCAATCCCTTGAGTAACCGTTCCACGCCGTAGAGTTTTTGCCATGCTGTGGTCCGTTCGTGATCCAGTTCACGGAAAAACCGTGTACTGACATCGGGTGGGTGACACTCCCCGCAGGTTTCCAGCCAGCGCTTGCGCCTGATTTCATTTTCGGCCGTACGGGGATTGATCTCCCGGATGCCGAATTTCCAGACTGCCTTGTCAGCCACTTGGTGGTTACCATTCTTCATGTGACAATAGGCACAGGTGGG
>NZ_JMFO01000057.1 GCF_000714715.1 Candidatus Magnetobacterium casense | reverse complement strand
TTTCAAATACAACGAACCGTCCATCGTCGGAAATGGATGGATTGAAGGATTGGTTGCTGCCCTGAATGCCCCCAGTAGACTGTGAGATCAGTGTGGTGGTATTGGTAAGCGTATCGCGCAGGAAGACATCATAAACACCATTGTTATCCCCCTCCGCTAGATTGTTGGCGTCGCTGTAGAACACCACAAAACGTCCATCGGCAGAGATAGATGGTCTGTAGGAGCCGCCATTGCCCTGTGTACCGTCATTAGATCGTGAAATCAGCGTGGTGGTGTTGGTAAGCGTATCGCGCAGGAAGATGTCCCAGTGACCGCCAGTGTCCCCTTCCACGAGGTTGCTGGATTCGCTTTCAAACACCACAAATCGTCCATCGGCGGAAACGGACGGAGATCCACAGGAGCTGTTCCCCTGCGTTCCATCATTGGCAACCGATACCAGCGTCGCGACAGGAAGGCTACTGGTCACGAAATTCAGTGAGCCATAGGGCGGGACCTCTGCAGCATTACCAGCCAGATCAGCCACCGCGCCATAACTAAAAGTCACCACAAAGCTGTGGCCCGCCGCTAAATCCTGACCTCTAATGGCGATGGTTGATCCGTAGAAAATCACACGCGATGAGTCGTTAATCCAAATAAGATCGTCGGTATTTGCAGTGCTGTCCGTAATGGTGATGAAGCCAGTGCTTGTGCCTGCTCGCACCACCTCATCAAACGTCAGCACGATGTTGCTGCCGACTGCCACGCCGGTGCTGCCAGATGTGGGTGTAAAAGTGAGCAGGATGGGGGGCGTGGTATCAAGCACCCCCGCATACCCATCCCCACCATCCATTCCCACCGCCTCAATTGTTCCGGTGGAAGCCTCCAGCGTCCAGTCTCCGCCCAGTGCCGCCGCCCCGGTCCGGTCTGTCGATGCCGCCACATCGGCGCCAAGCGCGCTGGACAGCGCGTTGATGAACGTGGTTCCGGTATCCCCGGCGGCAACATCACAACCATAAATCAGGAAGTCTCCCCCCGGCTGCAATGACGCACCAATGGCAGCCAGTATCCCGGTCTGAAGCGATATCTGCTCGGTGTTCAGGACCGTGCTGCCAACATGGATCACACCCGGTTCTCCGTGGCTGATCAGCTGGATTGAGTCCAGACCGGTGTGAGTGCCCAGAATGCTGGCTATCGTCTCCAGACTGTCACGCGTGCGATCCAGCACAAAAGCGGTGGTGTGCGCCGGCAGGGCAGCCAGCAGTATGTCAATACCGGTTACGCGGGAATCGATGAAGACGATGGATGACATGGGGATACCTCCAGCAAGATCCGGTTGGAGTCAATGTATGGCACCAGCGGCGCACAATACGACATGCTTGACGATGCGGCGAATTATATGTATTAAATTTATATATGTCAATCTTAAAAAACTATATAATGAACATGATGTCCTTTATTCTCCGGTATCATGGCCAGAACAATGGATTGTTCTGAAGATTCCCGGGCAATGAGCGGATTCCAGAACGCGATTCCCATGCTCCCGGTTTGTCAGCGCTTGCGTCCCGGTGATCCTTCAGGATATAATGAAAAACTGCCGTGCGTTGGCGCGCAGGTTCGTCCAGCCCGGACAGTAACGGGCAGGACGGGGTGAAACAGGTCTGCTGCATGTCGATGGAGGATGCGTTGCTTTCTGAGGTCAAGAGTATCATTGCGGTTGCTTCCGGCAAGGGGGGCG
>NZ_JMFO01000056.1 GCF_000714715.1 Candidatus Magnetobacterium casense | reverse complement strand
ATCGCCGCACCCGCCTGCTGCATGATCGCACTCCGCGTCAGTTCAGCCGTCTCCCTTGCTATGTCCGCATCCATGATCCGGGACCGCGAGGCGGAGGTATTCTCCGACACGTTGCTCAGGTTCGATACCACTGCCTCAAAGCGGTTCTGCATCGCACCCAGGTTCGACCGCAAGTCAGCAATCCGGTCCAGCGCACTGTCAATGTACTTCAGTGCGGATGCCGCGTAGACCGAGGTCCCGATCAGGCTGTCGACAAACGCGACCGCTGCCGCACTCAACAACCCACCGATGGATGCTGCCCCGATGCTCACCCGGATCACCTGACCGCTCAGGGCCCCAACCTGGAAGTACTTGTCCGTATACTCCCCGGTCAACAGGTTCTGCTTGTTGAACTGCGTCGTTTTCGCAATCCGGTCAATCTCGCTCATCAGCTGGGCTGCTTCCTTCTGCATGAAGGCGCGATCCCCATCGCTGTATGTGGTGTTGGCCGATTGCACCGCCAACTCACGGATCCGCTGCAACGCATTCGTCGTCTCGTCCAGCGCCCCCTCGGCCACCTGCACCAGCGAAATACCATCATTGGCATTCCGCACTGCCTGGTTCAACCCAAGGATCTGCGCCGTCATCCGGGTACTGATCGCCAGACCCGCCGCATCATCCTTTGCCGAGTTGATCCTGTAGCCCGAGGAGAGACGCTGGAATGTCCCGGACAACTCGTTGGTTGAACGCATCAGATTCCGCTGTGAATTCAGGGACGCAACATTGGTGTTAACATAAAGTGCCATGTCGTAAACCTCCCAACCGGCAAAATTCTGTGAATTCCGCTAAGCCATCCATGGTTGGAGGTGAGTCGTTCATTTTAAGGGCTCCACTCTCGCCCTGCATCTCATACACGGGAGAAAACATCCATCTTCTCCCCTATCTTATGACCTTGTCAGCCCCCGTCCCCTAACGGGCACCCAGCAACTGCAGGGCAATCTGGGGCTGCTGGTTCGCCTGGGCCAGCATCGCCGCACCCGCCTGCTGCATGATCGAACTCCGCGTCAGCTCGGCCGTCTCCTTCGCAATGTCCGCGTCCATGATCCGGGATCGCGAGGCGGAGGTGTTCTCCGACACATTGCTCAGGTTCGACACCACTGCCTCAAAGCGGTTCTGCATCGCACCCAGGTTCGACCGCAGGTCAGCAATCCGGTCCAGGGCGCTGTCGATGTACTTCAATGCCGACGCCGCGTAGACCGAGGTCCCGATCAGGCTGTTCAGAAACGCGATGGCCGTCGCACTCAGTAACCCACCAAGGGACGCGGCCCCGATGCTCACCCGGATCGTCTGGCCACTCAGGGCCCCAACCTGGAAGTACTTGTCCGTATACTCCCCGGTCAGCAGGTTCTGCTTGTTGAACTGCGTCGTCTGGGCAATCCGGTCAATCTCGCTCATCAGCTGGGCCGCTTCCTTCTGCAGGAATGAACGGTCACCATCGCTGTAAGTGGCATTGGCAGACTGCACCGCCAGTTCACGGATCCGCTGCAATGCATTCGTCGTCTCGTCCAGTGCCCCCTCGGCCACCTGAACCAGCGAAATACCGTCATTGGCATTCCGTACTGCCTGGTTCAACCCGCGGATCTGTGCCGTCATCCGGTTGCTGATCGCCAACCCCGCCGCATCATCCTTCGCCGAATTGATCCGGTATCCCGAAGAGAGACGCTGGAACGTGTTCGCAAGTGCATTC
>NZ_JMFO01000055.1 GCF_000714715.1 Candidatus Magnetobacterium casense | reverse complement strand
TGGAAACTCTTCAAGATTACCAAATCTCGAAAGAAGCTCCAGCGTCTCTTTTCCGCCGAAGTCGCTAATCTGCTGTAGCCTGATATCATTTGCTTTAGGATCGGACACCAAGAGCAACGACTTCAAATAAGACACATGCAGGCTTCTTGCCTCAACCAATACCTCTCCCCAAGTCCGCACGGAAATCCGGCTATCGTATTCTCTAATCCCTCCCTTTTCGTGCCCTACTAGTACACCACTAATCTTAATAGATGGCGACGTATAAACATTTTGGATAATTCGAAGATAAGAGTTCAGCTGATCGTATTCTGCCGGCTGCAAAGTTTTCCCAGCCTCTGGACCTTTTAGCTCAAAAACAATAAGCTCCTTTTCTTCGCCAGCATCGCTTAAAAAACGAAATCCGGTCTTAGATTGCTAGTTCGCTCGCCAAGCGACCACTCACCCTGCTCGGGATCTGGCTTATGCTTCTTCTCGATTAACGTTCGAATATTCTGGTTGGCGGTTAGCCGTTCCCATTGCGGCCCCAGCAACCAGGGAAAGGTCTCGATTAAGCGCTGAAGGTGTGTTTCCGTCTTATCATCCTCAATCATTTTTCGAAGCACGGTAATAGCGGCTATTCGCTGTGACATTGTCACAGCAAGTCCCATTGCTTCTGGAACCATACTCTTTCGAAGTCCATCCACTAGGTCTGCAAAGACTTTTGTGTCTGAGTTCATTGAGGAGAAAATCTGCTCCCACAGCCCCTGAGTAATCTTTCTAGTTGGTGCGTGCACCCATGCTTCCGTGAAGCTTAGGGTAGCTTTCTCCTTAGCCTCTTCGTCACCAGAAAGATTATCCAAGACCTCACTTAGAAGCTCTGCAAGCGCCTCTTCTTCAGTACCACTGAGCCCGGCATTGAGCTTACGAATTTTTTCAATAGTATCTTTTTTTGGCTGCTTTTTTCGCCACTTCCTAAACTCTTCAAGCCAGTATCCAAGTTTAGCAGCGCCCCATTTATGGAATCCTTCAGTGCTATCTGTCTCCCAGTCAACAGAACGTCTATCTGTTGAAACAACATCCGTAGGAAGCTCATCAAGCCAGTCAGCCTCAACCACTCCATACAGGTATCTGCTGAGAATTTCCTTACCCTTTACATCGAAGAAAAAAGGACGATCCTGAGCGATCTTCCCATGGGCATATATACCTATACCCGCATTCTCAATCGACCAATCAGAGCCTGGCAAATTAACAAATCTAATCCAATACTTTACCGGCTTCTTAATGCCATTTACATCCACCTCGTCAGTGAGTGGATTATTCCAATCGCCAAAACCAAAGTCATGTAGCGGAGGAAGAGCATCGTCGGGTGTAATTTCTTTCTGATTAATGCAGACTTTAAAGTCAGGCCGCAGCATAGCGACAGTAAATCGCCGCCCCATTGCTCTAAGCAAAACATCTGGATTGACGGTTTTCTTTAAAGAGACATTCTTTAATACAATTACAACACCACCCTCACCATCTACACTCGACAGTATTTCCTGATATCGTTCAAGGTAACCCTGATAAGCCTCCTTGTCGATGATATCTAAAAACTCTTCTTTACTAACGCCGTCCGCCAAAACATCCGGCTCATAATTCGAGGCTGTAGCTGTATTGGCTTTAGCTAAAAGTTCTTGGAGAGAAAAACGCAACCAATAGTACTTTTCAGGCTCCCCTTCGCTATTACGGAGCCTCCTATTAGGACACGAAATTACATCAACCTTTCCGGCAATACCAAATCCTGCAAGTTTTCCAATACCCTTCCGCCCCATTGGCAAGCGACCACCAGGAGTTCGATCTGTAGGTTTGTCGCGTCGATTTCGACCAATGACCAAAAATTCATCCGTCAGCTCGTCACGAGTCATTCCTCTGCCGTTGTCAGTTATAACAACAACTGGGGAACCATCGCCTCCCTTGAGCTCAATATGAACCTTTGTCGCATCTGCGTCCCATGAGTTAGACAAAAACTCAGCAACAACATTGCTAGGCTTATTCTGATAAAGCTTAATCCCCAAATGCTCAATAACTCTATTCGAGAATTCAAGCTTAAACGCTTTTTCTACAGACCCCATTAATTACTCCCTGAGCTTATCCATGCAAACAGACGCCATAACAGAGGCGAATTTTGGTGGCAAGGCATTCCCTATTATTAGACAAACCTTATCAATATGATCAGTTTCAAAAACATAGCTATCCGGGAAGGTTTGAAGTCGAGCAGCCTCTCTCACCGAAATAGTCCTACACTCTTTAGGGTGACCAAAGCGCCCCTTACTTGGGACAGTGCACCCACCTGTAATAGTCGGGGATGGCTTATCCCAAGCCATACGCCCATATACATTAGTAAAGCCAATATCGCTTTTATGACAAGCTGGTCGAAGATGAAGAGGAATCTCCGTTCTAGAACCTCCCTCCGACAGGCTGGCCAAACGCATTTGATTTATCTCAGATATGTCTCGAACCACGTGCCAAGATACGGCTCTCGGCCCACCTTTTCGCTTACTGTTCGACAGCTTCAAAGGTTTAGACAAACCTTTAAGAGCATCGCGAACAGTAACCCATGGTGCTTTTCCATTCTCAGGATTTTCTGCATGCGTAGGTGCTGGAATACTAATATCACTATCCAAACAGCCCAACACAACAAGGCGCTTCCTACACTGAGGAACCCCGTAATCCGCAACCTCAACTAATCTATAATCTACCTGATAACCAAGAGACTTAAACTTCTTGATTACTGGCTCAAAGAGATGACCACCTCTTCCCGCCAACCCAGGAACATTCTCCATCATAATCGTTCTGGGGAGAATCTCAGCCACAATGCGTGCAAACTCATTAATTAACTTATCACGCCCATCTTCTCTTTTATATTTAGAAGTAAGAGAGCTAAAACTCTGACAAGGGGGACACGCAGCAACTAAATCCACGCGACCAGTTGGTGAAGTACTCACCAACTCAGCCCCTGTTACATCTTTAATATCCTTTGAAAAAAGCACTGCCTCGGGATGATTCCTTTGGTAGGTTGCAGAAGCTACTTCGTCCAGTTCAACAGCAGCAGATACCAAAAAACCTGCTTGCTTGAGCCCCAAACTTAGCCCACCGCCACCTGCGAAAAGATCAATCGCAACAAGTTGGTCCCTGGTCATACAATCCGCTTCTTGCCCCATGATTCCTAGCCAGCATCCTTCCCAGACCTACGCTGCCTTTGACAGCCAGATCCGTACCAAAATGCTATAGAATGCGCAGCAAATCCCCGAAGAGCAACAGAATCGGTACCGAATCTGTAGATGGGCGTGATCGATTCGATAAGGTGCAGAGCGCTCCTGCGAACGGCCATAGGCAACTGGCGGTCTTCCCCCTCTCGCCGACATTGGTCACATTCGCGACACGTCCAATCGCAGTCATCGAGTCCCATGCCCCCTACGGTGCATCCGTGCATGGCATCTGGCCACGTCGAAGCTAGCGCGAGGCGCTAGTACCCGTAAAGAGTCTAGGGTGACTACATAAGGCCAATTGTCAGAAACAGCCTGTTGAAATGAGGTTTCGTCACCTCTGAAAGGCCCGGTTTACAGGGGCTTCGGGGTAGCGCGGGGTCGCTCTCATGCGATTCATAATGCTGATGTCCCAGGTTCAAGTCCCGGTGTAGCCACCATATTTTTCAAGGGGTTAGCGCAAGCTAACCCCTTTT
>NZ_JMFO01000054.1 GCF_000714715.1 Candidatus Magnetobacterium casense | reverse complement strand
ACGCTGCTCGTCATTTACGGCGGGTGATGGACTCTCCTCCAGCAACTTCTGGTGACGCCGCTGCAGGGAGCAGTCACGTTCACCCAGGTACAGGACATTGCCATATTTGTCGGCAAGAATCTGGATCTCGACGTGACGTGGCGAGAGAATATATTTTTCGATGTAGACCGATTCGCTCTTGAAGAACTGCAGGGCCTCGCTGCGGGCAATGCCAAATGCGTTGATGACTGCGGCATCCGTGTGGACGATTTTCATGCCGCGGCCGCCGCCGCCGCCAGTTGCCTTGATAATGACCGGGAACCCGATCGACCGGGCAACCGCCAGCGCATCCTCCTCGTTCTGGACCACTCCCTCAGATCCCGGAACAACGGGAACACCAGCCTTGATCATCGCCTCGCGTGCGCGGACCTTGTCGCCAAGCAACCGGATCAGTTCCGGCTCGGGTCCGATGAAGGTCAGCCCGGAGATCTTGACAACTTCGGCAAAGTCGGCATTCTCCGACAGGAAACCATAACCCGGATGAATGGCCTGGGCATCGGTGATCTCGGCGGCTGCCATGATCGACGTGATGTTCAGATAGGACTGGGACGAGGCAGGGGGGCCAATGCAGACCGATTCATCCGCCAGCTTGACATGCATGGCGTCCGCATCAGCCGTGGAGTGAACCGCCACCGTCTGGACTCCAAGCTCACGACAGGCACGCTGGACACGCAGCGCAATCTCGCCGCGATTGGCGATGAGTACTTTGCTAAACATGACTTGCCTGCCTCATGCCGGTTCCAGCAGAAACAAACTCTTCGCCGAATTCAACCGGCGATGCATTGTCCTTCAGGATCTTGACGATCCGTCCGGGACGTTCTGCCTCGATTTCGTTCATCAGTTTCATGGCTTCGATGATACACAGGATCTGGTCCTTCTTGACCACATCCCCGACCTTGACGAAAGGGGGGGCTTCTGGCGATGTTGCATGATAGAACGTACCCACCATCGGGGATGTGATCGGGACGGCATTGGGAAACTCCGCCTGCGCCGATGCAACCGGATGGCTGGCTGCATCAGCGGGGCGCAGCGCGTTCTGGGGTGCAAGAGCCTGGCCCGCCGACAACATGGCAGCATCCGCGAAGGGGGAATTGCCGGACACGGCGATTCCGTTTCCCCGCAGGGCAACAGCCAGTGTGGCGGGATCCGCGGGTACACTGCGATTGAGGCGCAAAACCTGGTCACCACGACGCAACTCGATCTCCGTGACGTCGGTTCCCTTCAACATGGCAATCAGCTGGCGAATCTCCTTGAGATCCATACACTATCCCCTTGACATTCCTCTAAGGTGGCAGACATGGCGATAACCCGCATCCAGTGCCAGCAGATACCCGTCCGGCCCAAAACCGGTGATCTGGCCGAGGGCGATATCGCTGACAAACGAGCGATGCCGAAATTTCTCCCGCCGGTGGATGTTGCTTAAATGGACTTCCACGACGGGCAATGCGACCGCCAGCAGGGCATCCCGGATGGCCACCGATGTATGGGTGTAGGCCGCCGGGTTGATGACGATCAAATCCACGCAAGCATACGCCTGCTGGATACGATCGACCAGTGCTCCTTCATGGTTCGACTGAAACCAGTCCAGCTCCACGCCCAGCTCTGCGGCACGTTGCCGGCACAAGGCCTCGATTCCGGCCAGTGTGACGGTACCATAAGTGGAGGGTTCCCGCACTCCCAGAAAGTTCAGGTTCGGGCCGTTGAGGACCAGAATGCGTATCATGTGCGGTCAATGCCCCGCCATCCGTTGTCTCAGGGCCGCAACGCACGGCCGGCGGGGGCGCATGGACGGGGACACGGGAGCATACCGGTCCGGCAATGGAGATACGGACACCTGCTGCTGTGCCGGGACCGTCAGCTGATGCAGGAAATTTTCCAGTCGTGCCACGTAGCCCGGATGCTCCGCGGTGCCTGTGTGGGTAGACGGTACATCTGGCTGTACGTGCAGCCGGTCCAGAAAGGCATGAAGACGCTGCACCGCAGCTGGACGCGTCTGTTCGTGTTCCATGCTTTTTTCCAGTGCTTTCATGGCGGCACGGTAGGCAAGCGCCGACGACGTACCACATTCACGGCGCAAATGTTCCTCGATCAGTGGCGTTTCCTGTTGCAGGGCATCGTCCTGCAGCAAGGTGCCGACAATGAACCACTGTGCCACAACATCGGGTGCACCATCAAGCAGACGGCGCACATGCTGCACGGCATCCCCAACGCGTCCATCCCCTGACTGAGGGATACGGTGGTATAGATCTCTTCTGCACCGGCCATCATGTCCTGTCTCCTGTCGCCAAAATCCCCCACCGGTGTCAAAATCATCGCACAACATCGCACAGTAATGAATCTGCCAAAAAAAATGCCACAATGCAAAGGGAAATCATTGGMTGCCGSTTCCGTGGTATCAGCTGGCAGAAGTGTCCATAACCTTCCGTACTGCCGTGACGTGGCGTATAATGCTGCCACGGCAGGTGTGCACGGCTGGTGTGATGGTGCCGGGAAGGCAGGTGTGTCAGGCTGGTGCTGGATCCTGGCGTGGCTGGTGTATGCGGGAACGCGTTGAAGGTGGTAAAAAGGGGGAGGCGCAATGAACATTATGGTCAATGGGGAGACAGTGACGGTGGGGCAGCCGGGGGAGATGTCACCGGTGACGCTGGTTGACGTACTCCGGCAGTTGCAGCTTGACCCGGCACGTGTTGCGGTAGAGCACAACCTTGAAGTTGTCCCAAGGCAGATGTTCCCGTCGGCTGCCGTGCAGGAGGGAGACCGTCTGGAGGTGGTCCACTTTATCGGTGGGGGCAGCGGTGGCGTGGAAACGGAAGGTGATGAGACAGACCTGCTACATCTGGCCGGCCGCACTTTTCGCAGCCGTTTGCTGGTGGGGACAGGAAAATACCGTGATTTCGCCGAAACGGCTGCGGCTATTGAAGCCTCTGGTGCCGAGATCGTAACGGTTGCAGTGCGGCGTGTCAACATCAGTGATCCTCGTGCTCCCATGCTGACTGATTATGTGGATCCCCGCCGCTATACCTACCTGCCGAACACGGCGGGGTGTTATACGGCAGAGGATGCAGTGCGCACCCTGCGCCTTGCTCGCGAGGCAGGCGGGTGGAATCTGGTCAAGCTGGAAGTACTGTCGGACGAGAAATACCTGTGGCCGAACAACCAGGAGACCGTGCGTGCGGCCGAAATGCTGATCCGGGACGGCTTTGACGTCATGGTCTACACAACCGATGATCCGCATACCTGCCGTCTGCTTGAGTCCATGGGGTGTGTCGCCATCATGCCACTGGCTGCACCGATCGGATCCGGTCTTGGTGTGCGAAACCCTTTCACCATTCGYATGATTGTCGAACAGGCCAAGGTTCCCGTTCTGGTGGACGCGGGAGTTGGCACGGCTTCCGATGCGGCCATTGCAATGGAACTCGGGTGTGATGGTGTGCTGATGAACACGGCGATTGCGTCCGCCAGTGATCCGGTCCGGATGGCCACGGCCATGCGCCTGGCAATCCAGGCTGGGCGACTGGCATACCGCGCCGGTCGCATGCCACGCAAGGCATTCGCATCGGCATCCAGTCCGCTTGACGGCACATTTTTCTGATTCTGCATTTGACGCGACCGTAGCCCTGGAGGAGGGCACGAACATCCCTCCTCGTTACCATGTGCCGCTGCTTACGGCATATGGCAAGCGGGGAGAAGATGAAATTGGCGGACGGGGTGGGGTTCGAACCCACGAAACCCTCACAGGTTTGACGGTTTTCAAGACCGTTGCCATCAACCACTCGGCCACCCGTCCGGATCATATGACATCGTGCAACCAGAATCGACTGGTGCCACTACCAAATCAGGTTCGCCCGCGGGGACTACAACCCAAGCACTCCGAGCAATTTTTCCAGCGCGTCTGCCAGTTCCAGCTTGACACTGGCGTTCTCTCCACCGGCTCGCGCCTGACTGCGCAACGTCACAATAAGCGAACGCGTCGTGTTCGGATTGGTGCGAATCAATTGCAACAGCTCATTGATATCACCCCGAT
>NZ_JMFO01000053.1 GCF_000714715.1 Candidatus Magnetobacterium casense | reverse complement strand
CGCAAAAACAATATACGATACAAGCAAAAATACTTGGACATGTACCAATAATAAGACAAAAAATACCTCGCCGTGGCAGCGTTTTTACCAAATGTCCACTGCAGAGGCTATAAGATATAATGAACGTACTACAATCGAAAGAGTCAATGGTAGATTGAAGACCGAATTTGGTGGAAATAATGTTTTGGTAAGGGGAAGCATGAAAGTAAAGATGCACTTGATGATCGGAATTGTTGTCTTATTTGCCGATCAAATGTTAAAACTGATAACCTAAACGATAAAAGATA
This sequence comes from Candidatus Magnetobacterium casense, assembly GCF_000714715.1. GTDB lineage: Bacteria > Nitrospirota > Thermodesulfovibrionia > Thermodesulfovibrionales > Magnetobacteriaceae > Magnetobacterium > Magnetobacterium casense. The sequence goes on along the minus strand of NZ_JMFO01000053.1, from coordinate 5,815 downwards.
CCTAAAAAAAGGTTGTTTTAGCATTATGAGGGAGAAATGCGTCTAAAATCAGAACAAATTGGCAATTATGTCCGATAAAATAGAAGATTTGGAGATTTTTATGTGAGTGAATAAAATTTAGACCTCATTAAAGATGAGAGAGTAGATATTTGTAGGGATTTTTGATTTCTTTTTGCAAGAGGCTCAAGGGATTTGACAAGAACGCAAAGGTTTTGCTAAATTATTTGTACCTGTGGCAACCGGACCGGACCAACAGGGAGGTAAAAAAAATTTTTGAAGGAGATACAACGTGTACAAGAGATTAACACTGTGGCTATGTGTATTTGTCCTTGCGTTATCGACACAGGCCTACGCAAAGGACACTGACAATGCTGCCAGGGAGGCCTTTACCAAACTATTTCCAAAGGTAAAAGTGGATACGGTTACAGAGACAGAGATGAAGGGTGTCTATGAGATAGTAGTTGGTTCTGATATTGCTTATTTTCATCCTGACACCGGCATCCTGATCTTAGGTGAGTTACGCGGCAAAGATGGCAAAATGTTGACACGGGAAAGAAAAGATGCCATAGCGGCATCCAAGGTAAAGGATTTACCTCTGGATAAGGCCCTCAAGATAGGCAAAGGCAAGAGTACCGTAATCGAGTTTACAGACCCCGACTGTCCATTCTGCAGAAAGCTCTCCGAATTTCTGTCCAAACGTGATGACATTACAAGGTATGTATTCCTGTTCCCGCTGGTGCAGATACACCCAAAGGCAATGGATAAGGCCAAGTACATCCTGTGCTCCGATGACAAGGGCAAGGCGCTCGAGGAGGTCATGGCCGGAAAGCATGACGATGACAAATTTGAAGTCTGCAAGGATGAGGCAATAGAAAAGAAAATTACTGAAATTATCGAACTCGGTGCCTCTATCGGGATCAACGGCACCCCATACCTGGTTGTAAATGGTGAGGTTGTGCAGGGCGCAGACATCAAGCGCATAGAAGCCCTGTTGGCAGGCAAGGAGGAAAAGAAAGACTCCTCAGGCGAACCTAAAGCGGAAAAAACAGAGGAAAAGAAATGAAAAGGTAGCTCCTTAACCATTAGGGCAATGGTCGGCACTTGCCATAGATAAGTAACGGCATACCGGCTGGTGTCTCATTAACACAAGAAAAGATACTGGCCGGTTGCTTTTTATTTCGCTGATATTGTATGCTAAATACCTATAGGATAAGTTATGTTAGTGATGTTTGATACATTTAAGACGGTCAAGAGTCTTAGGAATGCCGGTTTCTCTGAGGAACAGGCTAAGAGTCTGACCGATGCCCTGCTTGAAATACAATCCGCAAGTCTGGAGCATCTTGCAACAAAGACAGACCTGATGCTTACAAAAACGGAACTAAAAGATGAAATCGCAGGGGTCAGGGCGGAAGTCGCAAAGGTCAGAGAAGACCTGGCAAGACTCGAAGGCAGGGGCAACACAAGGTTCTCCGATATGGAGGGCAAGTTTGACACAAAGCTCTCCGACTTCGAAGGCAGGGTCAACACAAGGTTCTCCGATATGGAGGGCAAGTTTGACACAAAACTCTCCGACTTCGAAGGCAGGGTCAACACAAGGTTCTCCGATATGGAGGGCAAGTTTGACACAAAACTCTCCGACTTCGAAGGCAGGGTCAACACAAGGTTCTCCGATATGGAGGGCAAGATATCCGGTCTTGAAGTCAAGTTTGATAAAAAGCTCTCCGACTTCGAAGGCAGGGTCAACGCAAGATTCTCCGATATGGAGGGCAAGATATCCGGTCTTGAAGTCAAGTTTGACAAAAAGCTCTCCGACTTCGAAGGCAGGGTCAACGCAAGATTCTCCGATATGGAAGGCAAGATATCCGGTCTTGAAGGTAAGCTTGACAGTAAGATATCCGATGCTAAATCCGATATCATAAAGTGGGTAGCGGCTATGCTTGTTGCCCAGTCTGCGGCCATAGCGGCCCTTGTAAAACTTTTGTAGCTCTAAGGCTGCTGTCCTGCTTCACTCTGTGCTGGTAGTAAATTAGTAAGTTCTGGCAATCCTTTACATCCCCCTGAGACGCACATTGCCGGAGTCTCTGTATTGTCAAAACGGAGCAGGTTTTGATAGACTTGCTTATTGAAGCATAAAAACAGGAGGCATTTTTTTATGGACTTACGGGAATACGTTACAGGCAAGGCGCTTGAGGCACGGGATGGCGCACGTGAACTGGCCAAGGCTTCCGGTCATGTAAAGAAACGGGTGCTCGTTGGCATGGCCGACGCAGTCCGCAACAACAGGGCGGCCATCATCGCCGAAAACGCCAGGGACGTTGTCGCCGCCAGGGAAAAGGGATTGTCTGAGGCCATGATCGACCGCCTGACCCTCAACGACAAACGCATAGAGGAAATGGCCGTGGGGTTGACAGAGGTTGCGGAACTTAAAGACCCCGTTGGTGAGATCACCAATCTGCAACGCAGACCAAACGACATGATGGTTGGCAGGATGCGTGTACCTATCGGGGTTGTGTGTATTATCTATGAGTCGCGTCCAAACGTCACGGCCGACGCTGCCGGATTGTGCCTGATGGCAGGCAATGCCGTTATACTCAAGGGCGGTTCCGAGGCAATACACTCAAACATGGCAATAGTCTCACTCTTGCGTCAAACGCTCACCTCAGAGGGACTCCATGCCGGTGCGGTCACCTTTATCGACAACACGCAACGTGCAGCCGTTATGGAGCTTGTCAAGCTTGAAGGACTCATAGACCTGATCATCCCGCGAGGAGGGGAGGGGCTAATCCGCTCGGTCACTGAAAACGCCCGTATCCCCGTGCTGAAGCACTACAAGGGCGTCTGTCATGTATTTGTCGATGCCCACGCTAATCTCCGGATGGCCGAAGATATATGTTTTAACGCCAAGGTTCAGCGCCCCGGTACGTGCAACGCGATGGAGACGATGCTTGTTGACTCGACCATAGCAGCGGAATTTCTGCCTGCCATGGTGGAGCGTTTCCGGCAGGCCTCCGTAGAGATGCTGGGATGTTCGCAGACGACAAGACTCATCCCACAGGTATCCCCGCTGACGGAGCAGGACTACTACAACGAGTACCTGTCCCTGAAGCTGAACATACGCATCGTCGATTCACTGGATGATGCCATCAGGCACATTGCAACCTACAGCTCCAACCACACCGACACCATCGTCACGGACAACTACCAACGTGCCATGAGATTCCTGCGTGAGGTGGACTCCGCCGCAGTGCTCGTAAATGCCTCAACGCGCCTCAACGACGGCGGACAGTTTGGCCTTGGCGCCGAAATTGGCATATCCACCGACAAGATACACGCACGCGGCCCCATGGGGATCGAAGAACTAACATGCAACAAATTCGTAGTCTTTGGCAACGGTCAACTCAGAGACTAACAACAAAAAACACACAACGTTCTCAGTCAATCTCCTCGTAGAAGGCGTTGCGCTGTACGGGGACCTTTCCGGCCCGTGTCAGCATGTGTTTTAGTTGTGTCACGGTGAGCATGTGGGCAGAGTCGGTGCCGGCGCTGTGTGCGATTTTCTCTTCCATAACGGTGCCATCGACGTCATTAGCGCCAAAGAGTAGGGCCGTCTGGGTCAGCTTTTCCCCCAGCATGATCCAGTAGGCCTTGATGTGCGGGAAATTATCCAAGGCCAGACGGCTGATGGCAATCGTCTTGAGGTCGTCAATTGCCGATGGAAAGGGTGCCTCTATGCTGGTGTTATGCGGTTGAAAGCTCAGGGGGATAAATGCCTGAAACCCGCCGGTTTGGTCCTGCAACTGCCGCAGCGCCAGGAGGTGCTCCACTCTGTCCTGGTATGACTCTATGTGTCCGTAGAGCATCGTTGCGTTTGTCTTGATGTCCATTTCGTGTGCGGCCTCGTGTACTGCCAGCCACCTCTGGGCGAATATCTTTTCGGGACAGAGCACCTCTCTGACCGATGGCGCAAATATCTCCGCACCACCACCAGGCATGGTGTCAAGCCCGTGGGCCTTGAGTGCCTGCAGGGTCTGCCGCAGCCCCAGTCCGCTTATCCTACAGAGGTAATCTATCTCCACGCCCGTAAACGCCTTTATGTGTACGTGCGGGAAGTGCTTCTTTATGGCAGAGAGCAGGTTGAGGTAGTAGATAAATGGCCAATCGGGGTGCAATCCACCTACAATATGCACCTCCACGAGGGGTTGTTGGGATGCCTGCAGCTTTTCGATTATCTCATCAATGGTGAGGGCATAGGCCCCAGCCTGGCCACTTGAGCGACTAAAGGCACAAAACTTACAGCGGTTTACGCATATGTTTGTCGGGTTGATGTGGTGGTTTCGCGTATAATACACGCGGTCGCCGTGGAGTTTGTACGTTACCTCGGAGGCTGCCTGGCCTATCGCAAACAGGTCGTCCGACTCAAACAGCGACAATATATCCGCAGCGTCGAGCCTTAGTCCGTTACCGACCTTATCCAGAATGTGTCCTTCAATTGCCATGGACTATATTATAGCACATACACAATGAACTACGGTAAATTTGTTCTACGCTGTAACACCAAAAAAAAGAAAAGAAGGAGGGCGGTTTACGGCAGGGGCGGGTGCGAAGAAGTCCCCTTGACCCCATTTTCTTAACCCTAATGTTCTAAACATTTATGCTACGTTATTTATAATCCTAAATTTTATATGACAAAATAAATTCACCTTATGTGCAAAAATTAACTGTTGACATGGACACTCATTTGGTATTATTATATTAGTCATGCACCAGAAGTATGATATAGTCTTGAAGGATATCGTTAAAGATGCGCCGCGGAGGTTTCTGAAGCTGCTGACGGGGTATGATACGGGCAAATTCATAGATATCCAGTTCCCCGATATTCAGATCAGGGAGGTCGATATCCTGATTGAGCTGCCGGATGGCAATATAGCCCACATTGAGATGCAATCGTCAAACGACAGCGATATGTTGGGGCGTATGTATCTCTATTCCGGGTTCATATATAACCAGTACAAGAAGTTACCGTTACAGGTTGTCTTGTATATCGGCAATAAGCCATTAAACATGAAAAGCAGTATGGAGTTTAAGCGAATAAAGTATTCCTACGAATTGATAGACGCCCGTACTCTTGATGGCAACCAACTCATTGACAGTGATGACCCTGATGATATCATATTGGCTATTCTGTGCAGGTTCGACGATGCCGATGTTGCGATAAAGAGGATTCTTGCTAAACTCTACCGGTTACAACCCAGAAAAAGGGAGAATTATATACGGAAATTGCTATATCTTGCCGGATTAAAAAACTTGGCCGCCAAGGTAAAACAGGAGGTACTGAACATGCCGATAACAATTGATTTGGATGAATACGAGTTCTTTAAGGATATATTTACAAAGGGTGAACTCAAAGGCAGACAGGAAGGCAAGCTGGAAGGCATTTTGGAAGGCAAACTGGAAGGCAAACTGGAAGGGATAGAAGGGATGCTTGAAATCAAGTATGGTCCGGAGGGACTGGAGCTTATGGATATACTCAGGGGTATTGATAAGGTCGATAAACTTGATGAATTCAGGGCGCTTATCAAGAGGTCCACGTCGGTAACCCAGTTGAGATTGTACCTGCAGGGTAACGCTTGAGCTTGCCGTTGAACAACGTCTGCCGCGGCTATAGGTTTAAATGCGATTCTGCGATGATCGTAAAGAATGTGGAGAAGGAGGTTTTTTTTATGCGTTTGAGAGATTATTTTCAGCCTGATATACCAGGATATCCCAGTTTTGGCGCAGGTCTTGCTCTCTCTCTCTCTCTCTCTCTCTCTACTAC
>NZ_JMFO01000052.1 GCF_000714715.1 Candidatus Magnetobacterium casense | reverse complement strand
GCCGTATCTGAATTTACAAACTATAAGAGCATTTCATATACGTGAAAATTTTCAATCAATTTATACAGAACAGACACAAGAAGAATTTGAATTAAAACTACATAAGTGGTATTTTTGGGCAACTCATAGTCGCTTAAAGCCTATATATGAAGCAGCCAAAACAATAAAAAGGCATTGGTCAGGAGTAACGAGATGGTATGAAAGTAGAATAAACAATGGAATATTAGAAGGACTTAATAGTCTGGTACAGGCAGCTAAAGCAAAGGCAAGAGGTTATAAAACATTCAAAAACATAAAGACTATTATCTACATGCTAACAGGTAAGCTGGATTATACTAAGATTGGGCTACCCACTTGAAATGAAAAGGAACCAAAATATTGCATACTAATATGGCAAATTTCAGCGGTTTTCATTGGGCATACCGTTGTACGGGGCCGTCATACAAGCCCGATTTTATGTGGCCTGAAGGAACAGTCGTTACACTGGGTCTGTCCCTGTGAGGGGTTACAGTAACCGGATATGCCGTGGTGACACATGGCAAAGTCATACTTGACCGGGTCCTCGGGGTCAAAGGCCTTTAAGGCATCCGTGATCTCCTGAGCAGTCTTCCAGTCGTTGGTCTTTCTCTTTGTGAATCCCAGGCAGCGTCCTACCCTGGCTATGTGCGTATCAAGCGGGATAATGAGTGCACTCTTGGGTACCTCCCTCCATAGTCCGAAGTCTGTATCCTTGTCCCTCACCATCCATCGCAGAAACATATTCAGACGCTTACAGGCGCTGCCCTTATACGGAGAGGGAAACAACTGCACAAGCCCAGTAGGTCGGATATTGGCTCCGTAGACGGCAGTCGTGTCGATTTCGCCCACGTAATCGGTGAACCTGGCAAGCATGTTGTACACCAACTCTCCCCCGACCTTGGAGGGCAGCAGTGGAGACTTCTGGTAGTCATGTCTTAAAAATACAGATTTGACAGACCCCTTACGCCGCAACACCTTATGGATAAGGTATAGCAGGGCGCATATGTCCTTGCCCTTGTTCAGACGGTAGTATATGGATTCAAAGTTATCCCTCTGCCTTCTCACATCAAAGTCGTACAGGAATGCCGCCGGACTCTGTCCCATCCTGGAGAGGATTAACTCCGTTACAGGCTTAAACAACTCCACCTTGCCGTAGGCAAATGAGGAGGCAATAAGCGCCACCGTCTCAATATCCATGGGGTCGGTGTAGCGATGGGGAAACTCTATGGGGTCATTTAAGATACCCCTTTTAAAGTCAAACCCGGCATAAAAGCTATCAAGTACCTGTTTCAACATGGTCGCTTTATACACCCGCTAATGCTTTGTAGATATCAATGGAGTTGAGGTGGCAGAGGGCAAGGGCAAGGGCATCGGCACTGTCTGAGGTGAGTTCAGCGCCAATATCAAGGATCAGTCTGGTCATCTTTATTACCTGGTCCTTGTCGGCCCTGCCATAGCCCACCACGGCCTTTTTGACCTCCAGGGCACTGTACTGAACAACCGGGACATCCTCGATGGCGGCTGACAACATGGCCACACCACGCGCATGCCCCAAGTGCAACGCAGCCTGCTTACCCCGCGCATAGAACACCTTCTCTATGGCTGCCTCATCGGGGCGTACATCTCTTATAACTGCCCTCAGCCCTTCAAACAACTGCTTTAATCTTAGCTCCAGGGGCTTGGTCTTTGACATGCGGATATCGCCGGAGGTAACATAACGGAGTTCGTGTCCCTTTTTGGCAACCACACCATAGCCGCACACTATACTGCCAGGGTCGATTCCGATCACTACCTTCACTGGTGGAATCGGCCACAGGTGTTAATCAGTGGATTGCCTGGCAGGGCTTTCACTCTTTTCTTTATTCTTTAACGTTGGAGGTCCCTTCTTGCCACACGCACAGAGAGAAAGGCTCAGTGTGACAACCAGGATGGCTTGCAATGTCTTTCGCAATGTCTTTTGCATTAGTGAGTCTCTTTGCGGAGCTTTCTTAATCTATCGATCTGGCTTTTTATTTCTTGGGGTGAGGTGCCACCGTAGGCCCTTTTGTTGGCAATGGATATCTCAAGTGTCAGGGCGTTGTATATATCGGCCTCTATCTGTGGTGAAAAACCGTGGAACTGCTCCAGGGTTAATTCGCTTAGTTCTTTTTTATTGTTGTCGATGCAGTGTCTGACAATCCTGCCGGTTATTTCGTGTGCGCTCCTGAAGGGTACGCCTTTTCTGACGAGATACTCGGCGAGGTCTGTGGCCAGGGAAAAACCTCCGGCTGCGGTTTCATACATGCGAACGTTGTTAAATACAACATTGTGCATCATTTCATTTATGATCTCCAGGGATACCTTAACCGTATCGACGGCGTCAAAGAGGGCTACCTTGTCTTCCTGCATGTCCCTGTTGTAGGTCATGGGAAGTGCCTTCATCAGCGTCAGTATACTCATCAGGGAGCCATAGAGTCTTGCGGTCTTTCCTCTGATAAGTTCGGCCACGTCGGGGTTTTTCTTCTGTGGCATGATGCTTGAACCAGTGGTAAAGGCATCAGAGATTTCTATGAAGCCAAATTCCACACTAGACCACAGAACTATCTCCTCGGCCATCCTGCTGAGGTGCATCATGACAACGGCGGCATCCGATATAAACTCAACGACGAAGTCTCTGTCCGAAACGGCATCCATGGAGTTATCTGCGATACGTCCAAAACCAAGCAGCTTGGCCACATACCCCCTGTCGATATCCAGGGTGGTTCCGGCAAGGGCACAGGCACCCAGGGGCAGGGTGTCGATCCGCTTAAGGGCATCCTCAAATCTCTCCCGGTCACGCACGAGCATCTGTGCATAAGCCAGCAGGTGTTGTGCCAGGCAGACCGGTTGAGCCCGCTGCATGTGCGTATAGCCCGGCATGATGGTGTCTATGTGTCCCTCGGAGATATCCACAAGGGTATCGATAAATGCCTCAATCCGACGGCTCACCTCACGGGTTTCGTCCCTGAGATAGAGCCTGATGTCGAGGGCTACCTGGTCGTTGCGCGAGCGGGCGGTATGCACCTTTCTGCCGGCATCTCCGACCTTTTCTATCAGGGCGGTCTCTATATTCATGTGTATGTCCTCAAGTTCCTGTTTGAAGATGAAGCGTCCACTGCTGATATCTTCGGCGATTTCCTCCAGTCCTATCAATATGGCTTGGGCCTCGGGTTCAGTTATAATGCGCTGTTTTTGCAGCATCTTCACGTGCGCAATAGTCCCCTCAATGTCGTAAGGCCAGAGTCGCTTGTCAAACGATATGGACTCCGTAAAGCCCTCCACACTGGCCGCCACACCAGCATTAAACCTGCCAGACCATAGTTTCTTCATCTCTATTAAAGATATACTTTTATCTATACATTGGTCAAGAGATGTTCAGTGGTGAATTGTAAAAAATATATGTATCCTCTTAAAAAAGCAGGGTAAAATAGGGTCAAGGGGACTGGTCCCCTTGCAGGGGAGGTCTGAGGATGGGGCGAGCCACCCCTGGCTCAATTGTCGCACCCGCCCCTGCCACAAACCGCCCCCCCTTCTTTCTTCTTCTTATAACAGCCCTGCACGTTCCAGGATCGTGGGTACCTTGTCTTCCATGCCGATGGCCATGATGTGGACGCCATCGCAGATGTTTTCTTCCTTAAGTTGCCTGATGTGCATAGCGGTGATGTTGAGGCCGGTATCGAGGGCCTTTTCCTTGCCGGCTGTCTTCAGCTCGTCTATCAGGGGCTGGGGGACCTTTATACCAGGGACGTTTTTGTTGAGAAAGTTGGCCATGCCGACACTCTTTAATACCACCAGACCGGCCAGAATCTTTACCGGGAAATTCCTGGCAAAGACCATGAACTCCTTGAATTTGTCTATGTCATAGATGGCCTGCGTCTGGAAGAAATGCGCACCGGCCTTGACCTTCTTTTTGAACTTCATCAGTTGTGGCTCAAGGGGGTTTGCCTCGGGGGTGACGACCGCTCCCTGGAAGAAACTCGTAGTACCCTTTAACGCATTGCCATACATGTCCTTGCCGTTGTTGAGGCCATCGACGACCTGGAGCAGTTGCACCGATTCTATGTCATAGACGGGTTTGGCGCCCTTCTGATCCCCCGCCGAGACGTGATCGCCCGTCATGATCAGGACGTTGTGGATGCCCAGAACACTGGCACCTAAAAGGTCTGACTGCAACGCTATGCGGTTTCTGTCCCTGCACGTCATTTGAAGGATCGGCTCAAGACCCTGCTCGATGGCCAACTTACACACCGCCATCGAGTTTATGCGCATCACGGCTGACTGATTGTCGGTTACGTTTACGGCATCGAGTTTGCCTTTGAGCAGGTGCATGTCATGGAGCATCGTTGCTATATCGGTTCCCTTGGGCGGGCCGACCTCGGCCGTTACAACAAACTTACCAGATTGGAGGGTTTCTTTAAAGCTCATTATTTGTTCTCCTTCTCTTTTGACGATGCCGTTTTGTCTTTCTTTTTGTCCTCTTTTTTGTTATACAGCGAGTGTGGCTTCTGACTCTTTGACCAGTCCTTGGGTGGGGCGATTTCGTCCATTTTTTCCAGTTCGTTGAGTTTCTTCTGCCGTTCGTATATGCGTATCCACGCACAGGGAATATCGGCGCTGACTTCGCAGTTGCCGTCCTTCATGCCGCCACAGGGGCCATTTAAAAGCCCCTTGGGACAGTTGGTCACCGGACAGATGCCACCCGTCAACTCCAGGATGCAATCGCCACAGAGCGAACAACGCTCATCAAACATCTGGAACCGTGTCATGTTGCCCAAAAACAGGCTGTCATTGGAGGGATAGACCGGCTTGTCAGGGAATATCTCAACGGCGCTCTGGGTGCCCGCCCCACAGGACATGACTATTATGACCTCGGCATCGTTACAGGCATCCTTGTCCTTTTTCAGTTCGATCTTTGTCCCCAACGTCTGGCACCCGGTCTTGGGTACCATCCCGCCAGTGACGGTCTTGCCCGCCGCAGTAAGCGTCTGGGTCAACTCCTTGATGGCCTCCTCATTACCCGTGCCACAGAGGGCGGCACACTCCGAACAGCCTATCAGGTAGAAGCTCTTGTAGCGATCTAGGGTCTGTAGTAACTTGTTGGTGTCCTTCTTGGTAGTTATAATCATGGTGTAAAATCTCCCGTGTTTTTACTTGTTGGTTAGGGTAAATTTGGCGGCTTCTATCGTGTTATACATCAGCATGGCTATTGTCATGGGGCCCACGCCACCAGGGACGGGTGTGATAAAGCCGGCCCGCTCCTTTGCCGCACCAAACTCCACATCACCAACGAGCTTGCCATCTGCCCCCACGTTAATGCCTATGTCTATGACGGTTGCACCTTCCTTGACCCAATCGCCCTTGATCATTTCGGCCTTCCCTATGGCCGCACAGAGGATGTCGGCACTGAGGCATACCTCCTTGAGGTCTGTCGTCCTGCTGTGGCAGATTGTAACAGTGGCATGTTTACGTAACAGCAGCATCGAAATTGGCTTACCCACTATCACACTCCTGCCAACGACCACGGCGTGTTTGCCCTTGGGGTCGATTCCGTAGGCATCCAGGAGCTTTATGCAACCGTGGGGCGTGCATGGCAGAAAACCCGGCTCGTCCAACAGCAATCTGCCAAGGGCATCGGGGCCAAAGCCATCGACGTCCTTTTCGGGTGCTATGCGGTGCATCACGGCCTTTTCATCAAGGTGCTTGGGCAGAGGCAGTTGCACCAGTATGCCATGCACCTTGGGGTCTGCATTGAGGTCGTCTATGAGCTTGATAAGCTCTGCCTGTGTGCTGGTATCAGGTATCTTGTGACCCAGGCTCTTGATGCCAAGCGTTTCACACATCTTTTCCTTGCTTCCAACATATTTCTTTGAAGCGGGGTTTTCTCCCACCAGGACAACGGCCAGCCCAGGCTCCACACCCTTGGCGCGCAGCCCTGCCACTTCCTTTTGAAGCTCATCCGTAATATCCTTTGAAACCTTCTTGCCGTCTATTATGGTTGCCGACACAAAATCCTCCTTAATACTTACTTGATAAAATCTATCTGTTTATAAAATATCTGCCCCGGGGCGTACCCACCGGAGATAACCTCAAGTAATACTTGAGAGTTAATTGCTCTACGATTGTCGTATCAACGACAGTATCTCATCGCGCGTAGACTTCCGCGTCCTGAATATACCTCTGACGGCGGAGGTAACAACCTTGGCGCCTTGCTTCTTTAACCCCCGCATACTCAGGCAGAGGTGTTCGGCCTCAATCACCACCATCGTACCCTTGGGACGCAGTGAATCCATAATAAGGTCTGCCAGTTGCGTTGTGAGTCTCTCCTGGACCTGGAGGCGCTTTGCCATGAGGTCGAGGGCCTTTGCCAGCTCACCGATACCCACGATCTTACCGCCATTTGGTATGTAGGCGATGTTGGCCGTTCCAAAAAAAGGCAGCATGTGGTGTTCACACATGGAATAGAACGTAATATCCTTGAGGATCACCATTTCATCATAGTTTTCGCCTTCTATGGGTTTAAGCAGCTCTTCCTCCGGGGTGGCCATCCCCGACAGTATCTCCTTGTACATGGCTGCAACCCGATGTGGGGTCCTCTGAAGACCGGGTCTTTGGGGGTGCTCACCGATTCCCTCAAGGATTAACTCCACGCCGCGTTTTATTTTTTCGATATCCATATTTTATGCCGTTGCGGGCATTTGCAGTGCCGGTCTGATGATACCGGTATCGGTAATTATTATGTCAACCCTGACGTCGTGTTCCTGCATGGGGATGTCATCCACCATTTGCTCTGCGTATGCAAGGGCAACCAACAGGGGGCGCCTGTATTGCATGGAACTCAACAGTCTGTCGTAGAACCCGCCGCCATAGCCAAGTCTGCCACCGGCGGTATCAAACGCCACACCGGGCATCACAATAAGGTCAAAGCGACTCAACTGCTCAGTGTCTATGCGTCGTGATTGGGAGACGTCCGGCTCGGGGATATTCATACATCCACTTACAAGCTCGGCCATATGGCGTATCTCGTATATGTCCAACTGCCGTTTCAGCATGTCAACCTTTGGCAACGCCACCAACTTGCCACTGCCAAGGGCATCCGCTATGATTGTGAGGGTCTCAGGTTCGCTCCTGAAGGAGGCGTAGAACATCACCTTTGTGGCATCTCTGAACTGCCTGAGGTGGAGCAGTCTGGTCTTTATCTCTGCATTCCTGGCGTCCTTGTCTGCGGCACTGATAGCGTCCCGACTGCGCAGGACTGACCTTCTGATGCCCGATTTAGTTGTCATTTTGTACGTTGCCTGTTTTTTTTATGGCAGATTCAATGGTGTTCTTGATGAGTTTTATGTCTTCAACGGCTTCGGGGGCATTTTTGTATGGAGGGACACCCTTGATATCGGCCTCCACCACGGCCTGACTAAAACCAACTGAGCCGACATAGTTCATCCCCTCCAGGAGACCCCTTATAAACTCGACATCCGAGCTGCCTCTGACCTTGCCGGCAACTACGAAGACGTTTGCAACACCGAGGGTCTTGGCCATGTCTCTGACAACAAGGGCAGTCTGGATGCTTCGCTTGCCAGGTTCAACGACAACGATAAAGGCATCAACCCCCTCTGCCGTCCCCCTGGTGAGGTGCTCAATGCCGGCCTCCATGTCCACGATAACAACGTCATCCCTTTCGGTGACAAGGTGTTTGAGCAGGCGTTTGAGAAATACGTTCTCGGGGCAGTAGCATCCCGATGCGGCCTCCTTTGACTTGCCCATGACAAGGAGCGTTATCCCGTCTACTTTGATGCTACATGCCCGGGGGATGTCATCAACCCTGGGGTTTAGCTTGAACACCCCACCCATACTACCGGGTTTGGCACCGGTGCGTTCTTCTATCAATTGTCCCATTTCGGCAATGGGGCGCAAATTCTTTGTTTGTTCCTTGTCCAGTCCGAAGGCGGCTGCCAGGTTGGCATCGGGGTCGGCATCGACCGCTATAACAGCCCTGCCCTCAGCCGCATAGAGGTGACTTAGTACAGCAGATAGTGTGGTCTTACCAACGCCACCTTTTCCCGTTATAGCTATTTTCATTGTGATCTATAATAGCATCTATTGACCTGAAGTGTCAAAGGGGGGAAACAATTTCCTGAAAACTATAGCTCCATAAATTTAGCCATTGCATAATTTTTGGCACTTGTGTATAATAATAACATTGGCTTAAGAATTAAAGCCCCCTTAGCTCAGAAGGATAGAGCACAGGATTCCTAATCCTGGTGTCAGAGGTTCGAATCCTCTAGGGGGCACCAAACTCCATAAGCATACAAGCCAACCTCCAAAGTATCACAGGGTATAATACGGTATCATCAGGTGTCAAAACTGCTCGCATATTGCGAACAGTGGACGCAGGAATACGCCCAAAACGCACCCACCCCCTGGCCGACGTAGACCGCTGATTTTCCTAGTGCCACTAAATGACGCACCGCACCCAAAAAACACCCACCCTTCCCCGTCACATGTGAAGTAAACTTCACTGGATTTTCCGTACCGCCATCGGTTAGACTATCGGCAGGGTGATTATGATATGACCGGTATCGATAGCCAAGCATTTTCAATGCCCAATGCAAAAACTTCGGAGGTGTAGTATGACTACACAAAACCTTTTTTATAAACCTCATCATGTGTCCCTATATTGATAAGATGGATAGTGTCATTGTTTAGTTTAAAAACAATACGAATGAGCCTCTTGCAAAAATAAACCAAAACTCACTTAAAGATATCTGCCCTACCCTCATCAATGAGGTCTAAATTTTACTCGTTAATATAAAAACTTCTAATTTTTCAATTTTATATCGGATATTCTGTAAACAGTAAGCATAGATATCAATAAAGATGGCAGGGTACGGATATTTTTTAGCCAAAATGTAGACACTAAAATAGTCGAATGTACAAAAATAACGCTTGACAATTAAATTAACTATGATATATAATAGTAGTCACTATGTATATAGATTACTCAACGATAAAGACATCTAGTGGCAAAAGTCACACGAGGATATTATTACGTGAATCCTATAGGGATGATGGCAAGGTAAAAAAACGGACTTTATCAAATCTTACACATCTTCCTGCAAATATTATCAGGATGATCAGAGACATGTTGACAGGCACTGGAAAACCAATAGATAAGAAAGTGATAGAGACGGATAAGGTTAGCGT
>NZ_JMFO01000051.1 GCF_000714715.1 Candidatus Magnetobacterium casense | reverse complement strand
CCTTGCGAGTCAGGTTGGAAGTCTATGGAGAAAGACATCCGGATGTGGCTATTTCGTATAACAACATTGGCAGTGCGTGGGGTACGTTAGGCGACTCAAAACAGGCGATTGCGTTTTACGAAAAATCCATTGTGATCAGGTTGGAAGTCTATGGAGAAAGACATCCGGATGTGGCTATTTCGTATAACAATATTGGCAGTGCGTTGTATACGTTAGGCGACCCAAAGCAGGCTATTGCGTTTTTCGAAAAAGCCCTTAATATCTGGATGGAAGTCTATGGAGAAAGACATCCCAATATTGCTCAAGTGTGTAAGAACCTCGCCGACGTCTTTGCCAAATCCGGCGATCCGCACAAGGCAGCCGAGTACACCGCAAAGGCCGCTTTGGCGTGGTCTTGAGGCTGTCCCCTGTGTCCCTTTGATACCTCCCACAAGACAAAGAAAGGGGCGGCTCCGCCCCCCTTTAGAACCCCCTGCAAGGGGACCAGTCCCCTTGACCCCATAAAATGCTACCTTAATATGTTTCCTATCTCAGGGCGGTGTTGATCGTGTCTATTATGATATCCTGGACATCCTCGGGCAGATCACAGTAGATTGGCAAACAGAGGATACGCTTGGCAATGTCCTCAGATACAGGGACACGTTGACCGTGGCCAAGATAGGGGACGGTGTTCAGTGAGGGGAAAAAGTACCTCCGCGGATAGATGCCCAGGCCGTTCAATGACTCTTTCACCTCCAGGAGCAGCCCTTCGCTCTGGAATATCACGGGGTAATATCCGTAATTCCTGCTTGCCTGGGACTCATGCCTCTGCCGCCGGAGTGTTGCGCACAGAGACCTTTCATACCTGTCAAAGACCTTGCTTCTGGCAGCGGTTATCTTTTGCATGTCGTCGAGGATGCACAGACCTAGTGTTGCGTGAAGCTCGCTCATCTTGGCATTGATGCCCAGGTCTTCTATGGTCTCGGGGCCGGTGATCCCGAAGTTAATCATCCGCCTGACCCTGGACGCAATGTCGTCGTCATTGGTGACCACGGCGCCACCCTCGGCGGTGTGAAATATCTTGGTGGCATGAAAGCTCAACGTGGAAACGTTCCCATAGCCGGCAATGCCCCTGCCGTCATAGTCCACCCCAAAGGCGTGGGAGGCATCGTAGATGACCTTGAGTGAGTGCCGTTGGGCAATACGTTCAATCTCCCCTATGGCACAGGGGTTGCCAAAGACATGCACGGCCACGATAGCGGAGGTCTTATCTGTGATGCTTGCCTCGATCTGCGCCGCATCCAGGTTCAGGGTATCGGGGTCGATGTCGGCAAAGACCGGGGTCAGTCCCTCCCACACAAGGGCGCTGGAGGTGGCAACAAAGGTGAAGGGCGTCGTTACGACTTCACCACTTAGCCCCAATGCCCTGTAGGCCACCTGGAGGGCCAGGGTGCCGTTTGCCACAACTATCACGTGTTTGACGCCAAGGTAATCGGTGAGTCTGCCCTCGAGTTCCCGGACAAACCGGCTGTAGTTGGTCAGCCATCCGCCACAAAACACCTCCCGGATGTAGGCCTGGTACTTCTGCACATAGGGCAGGTATGTCTTTGTGACGTGGAGGTGGGGCGGGGTGCATACAACACGCCGCTTCTCAACGACATAGAGGACGCTCCTGGCGGTGATGGCAGCCTGCCTGAGGGTGTCTGCACCAAAGTGGTCAACGCCAAGGCAACTGACGGCAAATCCCGCCCCGGACAGCCTGGCTATATAGTCAGCCTTTGCGTAGAGCCTCACGTGGTCGGCCTGGCCAAAATGCCGCTCCCTGTCCTGTGCTGAGGTAATGGAGGGGTCTTCATAGGTATCAGCGAGTCCTGAAAGCACGGGGGTCAGGACAATTCCCCAGCCGCCCGGTTTTAATATCCTGTATAGCTCACTCAACGCCTTTCTGTCATCATGCACGTGCTCAAGGACGTGGCTACAGATAAAGCAGTCGATGGTGTCGTCACCGTAGCCTGACATGTTGGTTATATCCATCCTGTCATCGGCATCGACCATGAAAAGGTCGCAACTGCGATAAGAGAAAACCCCCGTGTCCTTGAGATACATGGCCAAGGCCGTCTCCGGGGCAAAGTGCAGCAGGGAGGCTTTTCCTTTGAGGTCACGAGTCCTTTCCCTGATATAGAGGGCAATCAACCTCTCCCTGTCGGAGGCGCCACAGACCGGACACAGGTAGTCCCTGGCATTGAGGGTCTCAAAGTCGTCCAGGCCATACCACCGTCCACGGACCTCAACCTCGGAGGGAAAATGTCCCGGCAACGGCTTCATTGCCCTGAGATTGCTCTCACACAGGGGGCATCGATACCGCAATCCTGCGTATATCGCCCTCTTGAGGTGGCGGATGAGGGCCCTGGCCTCTCGTGAAATGATAATATGACCCGTTACGGACGTCTCTCCTTCGATGCCAGGGATTGTACCACCTGTACTGCCGCCTTACCCCGCACGATGCCCTCTCGTGTGATCACTTTGGCAATGCTCCCCTCAGCCATTAACGCAAACCCCACCTCACCACACTTATAGCCATCCTTAATGACAACGGCCTTAAGTGCAGAATTTACGACAAACTCCCTGTTGAGGTCGTTAGAGCCGCCAACCCCTATGACGTCCACGGTAAGCCCACGCTTATAGTTTGCCACTATTGCGGTGAGCCTGACCCTGTCACCGGCCTTGACTCTCAACTTGTGTGTGTTATGGAGCAGATACTCCATGCCATTTAGCGATACCACGAGGTAGGAAAGACGTGGGGTTTCAAGCTCAATGCCGGGGTTCTCCGGTACGATGTCAAACCTCTCCATGAAGGCATTTATGACCATGCTCTGGTATCGCATTTTCTTTTCGAGGTCCTTTATCTCCTTGGATGCCTCAATGCCAAAGGCCGGTATGTTGTGCGTTGACAGGGCATAGAACGTTGCCGATTTACGTTGCTCAGAGTGCATGGTGTTTTTGTCAAAGGTCCTGTGGTTGTTGAATCTGAAGAGGTGATTTTTATCCTTGATTCGAGGGTTAACGCGCTTAATCACGTCCTTGGCGATATAGGCCAGATTTAACACCCTGCCATCCTTTGTGTTAAAGACGTCCGTGTCGGCGATGACAGACTGGCCGAACCTCTTGGGATTTACGAGGTCGCTTTCGTAACGCTCCGAGTAAAAGCCCGAACCCTCATGGAGGTTGAGCAGGAAGTCACTCTGTTTTATGAGACCCTTGAGTATCTCAACCACCTTGTCTTCGTAGTACTCCTTTGAGTTGATGTAGTCAAACCTCCTGTTCATGTCGCTGTTTATGGCCCTCTTGCGCTTCATGATGGAGAGGAAGTTGGCCCGTGGTACGACTATCATGTTGCCTTTTTTGAGAGTCACGTCGGCATAGAGGTCGGCCGTCATGTATCCTCCAGGCTCATCCCCCTGGATGCCGCCAATGATCATCAGCGTCTTACCCGGTTCCTTACCGGAAATCTTGTAGACGTGAAGTTCATAGTCTGTGCCCTCGAAGTAGACCACGTGGTCGGTCTTTGACAGGGCCTCGGAGTATATCAGGAATATGCTCGATATGATTACAAGCAGGAATGTTAATTGCTTGTACAACAGACTCATGACCTCAGGTCAACGTTTTTCTTTAGGATAACGGTTCCGGTGTCGTCGTAGACCAGTAGATACAGCAGTTGCAATTTATCGAGTGTGATGTTGCTGAGTGTTTTGGTAAAGTGCTTCTTGTTTTTGATATCAAAGCCCTCGCCGGCAGTATATTTGACCGGTACACCGTTTTGTATCTCTGCTGCCTGGGGTAACCCATAGTACTTGTCATCTGACTTGTACACAATAAATACATACCCGGTCATTTTCGTGTCAATCATACGGGACTTGATGATATCAAATGATATGATAATCAGTCTCTTTTCCTCCAGGTTCGTTATTTCGAGGCCATCGGCATCAACCTGCCCTGTATTGATCGTCCTGGCGCTGAAATCCTCCGGTTTTTTGGTGTCAGGTTCCGGCTTTTGTACAACGTGGGTTATAAAGTTAAGCCTCTTGGTCTCCAGCGACTTCAGGGAGTGTTTCAGGGATGCGTTTTCTCTCTCCAAGGCAGCCAGTTTTGCAGGCAAGTCAGCATTGAATGCGCCACCCCTTAGCACAAGGTAGACAGAGGCTACAGGCAGCAGAAGCATTACAGTAACCAGAGAGACAAATACCGCTCTGGCCATCTTAAACGTCCTGGCCTTACCGCTCTTGTCCCTGAAATATATAAGTGTTACAGTTTCTTTTTTTTTCATATCGATAGCACCATGGATGCCTGTGCATGTTGCTGCAAGTTGCGAAAGGTGTTTTTCTATGTTTTTATGCTACAGGCAGTTGTGTTAGTTCTTCATTGCTCAGGCCTGACGTATCTCTCTGACTTGCCATGAGGCACTGTCCGACAAACAGGGCGCCGGAGTAGAGCACAATCACAGGGGTTCTTATTTCGCCATACATCCTGGCCCTTGAGTGCAGTTCAACTTTTCTGATGGCCTCAATCATGCCCCTGACCTCTCCCGAAATAATGGCAGTATCGACCTTGATCGTTGATTTCAGTACACCCTCTTCTCCAACAACGAGTGTGCCAGTGGCGTCTATCTCACCTTCAAACATGCCATCGATCCTAAGCACACCGTCAAAGGACAACTTGCCCTCAATGCTCACACCAGAACCGATCAATCCGTTTATCTTGCCATTAGCCTCTGCCACGCTCTCTCACTCTATCTCTTTCTTGAAGGAGACTGATATCTCACCTTCTATTTCATTATTCTGCATTTTTGAGTGTCCCTCAAACAGTCCGCCCTCAAGTATGGCAAACTTCGAGGTGTAGACATCGCCAAAGACCTTGCCCTTTGTCATAATCTCTATGTATTGCCGTGCGTTGATATTGCCCTCAACCAGGCCGCCAACTACGACGCCGTTTGCGTATATATCCCCCTTGAGATGTCCCTTCTCTCCAACCACAACCCAATCGGCCTTGACATTACCCTCAAAGCCGCCATCGAGACGCAATGTCCCCTTTAGCTCTATTGTTCCCTTGATCTGTGTACTTACGCCAATAAGGGTCTCTATTCTGTCGTGTTTTTTACCAAACATCGTCCCCTCAAGATTCTACACTATTGTTTATCTTCGCCCTCTTTTGCCAGGAACACCGCAGGATCAACGGGTGTGTTCTTTTTCCAGACTTCATAATGCACATGCGGGCCGGTGGAGTTACCGGTAGAACCCACATAGCTTATAACATCCCCCCGTCTGACTCGCTGACCAACCTTCACCACAATTTCCTTGTTATGGGCATAACACGTAGTATAGCCAAAGCCATGCTCAATGACAACCAGCTTGCCACTGCCCCCGGACCACTCGGCAAAGCTCACTATGCCGTCAGCCGTAGCCCGCACTGCCATCCCCGCTGACGCTGCCATATCCAGGCCGGAGTGAAACTCGCTCCTGCCCGTCTGCGGATGTATACGCCAACCAAACTGCGAACTGATATGCGATGAAACAACAGGAGAGCCATGCGGGGTTGCGTTGTAGACATTTCGCTGTTTTTTGAGATACTCCTTGATTTCGTCAACTCCCTTGACGGACTGCTCTATCTGCTTTTTAAGCAGTTGCATGTCTATGGAGCCGGAGTCATCCGTTTCGAGATTTCTAAAGACATCTTCCTTGGTCTGGAAGGCAAAGAGTTTTTTAAACTGTGCCTCTGCTTTCTTCAGTGAATTGATGGTGCCGTGCAGCTCTGTGAACTGACGGTAATAGAAATCCGCCCTGCCCTTTATTTCGTTGTACTCCTTAGTGGTCACCCCAACCGAAACCATATACCCTGTAAAGGCAATCCACATGGCTACCAGCATGACAATGCCAACGGAGGGGAGTTTCACCCTGTATGTTTGCTCATTACTGTGGGGTATTATCAGTATTGTTATTGGAGTAAACAAGTGACGTATAAATTTCTTTAGTTTCAACATCATCAACTCCAGTTGCTTTCTAAATTCTTGTGCACGGATACTGCACAAGTGTAAACAGTATATCATACACATTATAAAAAATGCAAGGTTATTTTATTTCACTCGTGAATTTTTCCTGACATTTCATAATGCATCGTTAAAAATTCTCAAAAAATGTCATTGTGGTGACAGACAGGTTCCAACCTCCTCTTGTACAATAAAATCATAACTAAAGTAATTCGTATGAGTTACTAAATAAGAGATTTAAGATATGGAGGTCACACAACAATGGAAGCAAACAGAAGGGTAAACTATTTCAGGTCATGGGTAAGCGGAGGGTTATTTGTACTGATGGCACTTATGCTGTTGACGGTATTTGGTCATGGATTGGCAACGGCGACAGAGGAGGCACAACTGCAACTGGCACCACTCAATCCCGAATTTAACGAGGACATTACAATCGGGCAGATGGAGATGCAACTAAAAACAAACGGCAATGCAACCGGCTACATCCCCTCACCGGTGGACTTGTCACATCTGACCGGACAGAGCGTGCATGACATGTACCACAGAGGCGTATTGCCCGCATCGTACGACCTGCGCACAAAGGGTAAGCTCACGGCCGTCAAGAATCAGGGCAACTGCGGTTCATGCTGGACATTTGCCTCCTACGGGTCGCTGGAGAGCGCCCTGATGTCGGCAGAATCAAACGACTTCTCCGAAAATCACCTCAAGGATACACACGGCTTTGACTGGGGTATATGCAGCGGCGGCAACGCCTTTATCTCAACGGCCTATCTCGCCCGCTGGAGTGGAGCCGTCAATGAATCCGAAGACCCATACAACGCCTCGGCAAACACATCGCCCGCCGACCTCACCGCCAGAAAACACATCCAGGAGGTCTTGATCGTACCGGGCAGGAGTAACTCATCCGATAACGACAACATCAAACAGGTCGTCATGAACTACGGCGCCATGTATACCGCATATTACCACAGCAATTCGTACTATAATTCAAGCAAATACGCCTACTACTACAATGGCACCTCTTCGTCAAACCACGCTGTTGCCATTGTGGGCTGGGATGATAACTATGATAAATCGAAGTTCTCCACAGTTCCCCCTGGCAACGGGGCATTTATTGTCAAAAACAGTTGGGGAACCGGTTGGGGTGAAAGCGGCTACTTCTACATTTCTTACTATGACAGCAAGGTGGGAATGTCAAACTTTGTCTTTAACAATGCCGAATCGACCTCCAACTATGGCCGTATCTATCAGTATGACCCCCTGGGGCTTACGACCAGCTTTGGCTATGGCAGTCAGACCGGGTGGTTTGCAAACATATTTACCGCTGCCGGCAGTGAACAGGTTGCAGCGGTAGCATTTTATACAATGGCGGCGAATTCCTCCTACGTAATATACATCTACAAGGACGCCGTCTCCGGCCCGGCATCAGGCACCCTGGTGACGACTCAAACGGGCAGCATTGCATATGCCGGATATCACACGATAAACCTGACACAGGCCGTTGCCCTCAATAACGGACAAAAGTTCTCCGTGGTCATAAAGCTGACAACCCCCGGATACAACTACCCGATACCTGTAGAGATGCCTTTCAGCAACTACAGCAGTAAGGCTACGGCCAATGCCGGTGAGAGCTATATAAGCAGTAACGGCAGTGCGTGGACGGATATAGCGTCCAAGTACGTCAAGACAAACGTTTGCGTAAAGGCGTTCTCAAAGTCGTCCGGTTCCACTCCTACGCCCACGCCAACTCCTACTCCTACGCCTAAACCGACATCTACGCCAACTCCCACACCGACCCCTACGCCCACGCCGGTTACATATTCACTGTCAGGGGCAATCACCAGCGGCACCAGCGGCGTACGTGACGCCACAGTAACCCTCACCGGAGCCAAGTCCGCCTCAACAACCACGGATATCAACGGCAAATTCTCCTTCGCCGGACTCCCCAACGGAAACTACACCGTGACCCCGACAAAGAGCAACTACTCCCTCTCTCCAACCAATAAGACCGTAGCACTAAACGGCACGAACGCCACTGGTATAAACTTCACCGCCATAGCCCTGGTACCGCCGGCGCCAACAGGCATAAAGGCTACCGATGGCACACATCCCGATAAGGTGGTTATCAGTTGGAACGTTGAACAGCGCGCCAGCTCATATGACGTCTACAGGGCGGATACTGCCACCGGCACCAGGGCCAAGATAAACAAAAGCGCCATCGCAACCACAAGCTACAGTGACACAACAGGCACCGCTGGCAAGGTCTATTACTACTGGGTAGTCTCGGTCAACAGCGCAGGCCCCGGTTCATACGGCTCCTACGATAGCGGATATCGCAGGAAGTAAGGGCTGTAAAGAAAGAAGGGAGGCGGAGGGGGGTAGGACACCCCTGCCACAAGCCGCCCCTTTCTTTTCTCTTCCGGTCAAATGCGATTGCCCTGAATTTGATCCAATCTACCAGTTTGTTATGTTCTGGTCGTCTACCTTGCCGTTTGGGCCAAGCGAGTAGAGGTCAAACATGCCATGTTCGCCCGGACACTTGTACTGGTAGGCCCTGTTCCAGGGGTCTTGGGGGATGGTCTGTTTGGCCAGGTATGGACCGCGCCATTTCTTCTCCGTGGAGGTCAATAACTCGTTAATCTCCTTGGGACAACTGCCGATGTCAAGCATGTAGGATTGTACCGCCGAAGAGAGCATCTCAACCTGTGCCTTGGCAAGCTCCTCCTTGGACTTCTCAAACCGTCCAAAAATGTTCGGCGCTATGAGAGAGGCTATCAGGCCAATGATCATCACCACGATGAGTATCTCAATCAGCGTAAAGCCCGCCTCATCCGCTACACCATGTCTGCCGTGTATACGTTTCACTCTCATCATAATATATTGCCGACAATGCCACTAGTTTGTCAAGGTCGTAACCAAAAACCCCCGACATCCGGCGGGAAGGTACTCAAGGGTATGTTGGGCGGACCGGGCCTTTTTGGGGTCACCGAAGACGCCAAAGACGGCTGAACCACTGCCACTGAGCATGGCCGCCACCGCCCCCTGCTCCAACAGATATGAACGGAGCTCTCCTATCATGGGATAATCACCCTGGATGGCCTCCTGGATGTCGTTTCTCATCAGGGGGATGAGGGCCTTGATGTCCTTGTTGTTGAGGGCGTTACAGAGGCGTTTGCCTATGTGGTCGCTGGGGTGATTGAGAGAAGCGCAACTGGTGAAAGCCCTGAGCTTTTGATACGCCCAGGCAGTGGAGATCGAAAAAGGCGGTTTGATTATCAGGATGTCCCATGGGGTGGTACTCTGCATTGGGGTTACGATTTCACCGCGCCCGCTGACAAAGGCACACGTTGCACCGACAAAGAACGGCACGTCGCTGCCAAGCCTGGCCCCCAGCTCCATTAATTGCCCCGCAGTAAGCCCCAGCCCCCAAAGGCTGTTAAGGGCAATCAGCGTACAGGCACAATCGCTTGAACCTCCACCCAGACCGGCCTCGGTGGGGATCACTTTTTTCAGGTGTATCCTGGCACCTTTTTTACACCCGGTATGGCTACTAAGCAGCGAGGCTGCCTTAAATACAAGGTTGTCCTCCGTGGGGATGTTCATCTCAGTAACAACCTCGATTGTCCCGGCAGGTTCCACCGTCAGTTCGTCATACAGTGATACACTCTGCATCACCGACAACAGGTCATGGTAACCGTCATCCCTCTTGCTGGTGACGTATATAAACCAGTTTATCTTTGCAGGGGCCTTGTAGTGCAACACCACTCAATGCTTGGAATGCACTTGTTGGTCGATCTTGCCCTGTACCCTCTCTGTCAGTCCGGGTTCGTCCTTGACGTGCTCTATAGACTTCTTCCAGGACTCTATGGCCTTTTCCTTCATGGACAGCTCAATGTAGACATCACCGAGGTGCTCATACAACACGGCATCGTCATCGACCAGCAACAGCGCCCTCTGTAGTTCAGTCAGCGCCTCCTGGTACCTGCCCATCTTGTAGTATGCCCATCCCAGACTGTCTATGATGTATCCACTGTCGGGTTTGATCGCTATGGCCTTTTGTATAAGCCCCAGGGCTTCTTCGAGGTTAAGCCCCTTGTCAACGTAGCTATACCCCAGATAGTTGAGGGCCTCGGCATGGTCGGGCTTTAGCTCCAGCACCTTTTTCAGCAGGGTGACCATTTCATCAAAGTTGCCTTCCTTTTCAAAGATAACGGCCAGGTTAAAGTACAACTCTTCATTGGTCGGATATTTCTCAGTGCCTCGGAGCAAAAAACCCCTTGCCTTGCCGTAATCCTTTATGTGCGAATATGCCAGCGCCGGATACAGAAAGAACTCCGCTTTGCCATCATCAAAGGACAGCAGCTCTTCATAGTACCTGGCAGCCATCTTGTAGTCATCGGTCTCGGCATACAGGAAGCCGAGTCGCAGGAAGGCGTTTACGTTTTTGGGATCTAGGTTGATTATCTGTTTCAGCTCTTCGATTGCCATATCGTATTGTCTCAGTCCCTCATAGGCCAACGACAGGTAGTAGCGGGACATGATATGGTTCTTGTCGGCAGACTTGACGATCATAAACTCGTCAACCGCCTGTTCGTAGTTGCCGTTTTCCGTGTGCAGCAGACCGAGCTTGAGGTGTATATCGAGGTTTTCGGGCAGCTCTTTGCTGAGTTCGGTCAGTTGTTCGGTGGCATTTCCGAAGTCCTTGTCTTTGAGATAGTACCTCGACAGCATCTCACGCGCCTTGAGGTTATGCGGATTGATCCTGAGGGCCTCCTTGAGGTAGCCATAGGCCTCGTCTTTTTTGCCCCTGCTGCCGGCGATGACTCCCAGGGCCACCAGGGCGGAATCAAACTCCGGATTTATTTCCGTGACCTTATGCATATATTCCTCGGCCTTATCCATGTTTCCTTGCTCTATGGAGATTACCCCGAGGTAGTAGAGCCCCATCACGTTGTCGGGGGCCTTTTCTACGAGCGTGGCAAAGACCCTTGAGGCGTTTTTATAGTCGTTTTTGGACAGATACATTGCCCCGAGGTAGACATAGACCTCGGTGTCGTCCTTGTTGAGTTCCACGATCTTTTCATATGTCTTTATGGCGTTAGTTGTGTCGTTTTGGGAGTTGTATATCTCTGCCATCAGCTTTAAGGCAGGTGTGTATTTGGGGTGCTTTTTCAGCACCTCTTTGTTTGCCTTGATGGCTTCATTGAGCTTGCCCTGACGCCAGAGGATCAGTGCCACCTGCATCCTGAGATACGGTGAAGTCTCGTCTTCTTTTATCGCCGCCCTGTAGTGTTTCAGGGCGCCATCCCAATCCCTTTCACCCTCTGCTATGGCGCCAAGAATGAATCTATAAGCCGCCCCGGAGTCAAAGCCCTCAGCCTCCTGTGCCATACACACGGACGTTGAAAGTAACACTGCCAGTGTGGCAGCAACACATAAACCTTTGTAAACACCGTTGTCTTTATTTTTCATCTTTACTTTTTTGGTTCGCTGTTTTAAGGAGAGAGAGGGTTGCTGCCCCCTCATCCCTTAATTTAAGTTTATCCTCAATAGCTACTGCCCTGGGACCACCTAACAAGACCCCTTGCACTTGCAAGTAATAGCCGCCTTTTTAGTTACCTTCTTGATTGTCATCCTTGCCCACCACCTTTCTGTAGTTTAGTCTATAATTATTATAGTAACATAAATAAAAAAAATTTGGCAGTTCCATAAAAAAAATAGGTATCCTCTTAAGAAAGCAGGGTAAAATTTATTTCCCGGTTAAACCTTCATGAATAGGAGGCATATTCGCCCCCGCCCATGAAAATTGCGATAGTGTTCTGCATTGTGTTCTGTTGAAGCTGTTAACTTTTTCCTCTGGCAAGCAGCAATTATAGCCCGTTTCCAGTGCGTGCAAGCAAAGAAAGAAGGGAGGGCTTTGCCCCTTTTATGCCGGGGGAACTTAGCCGGGGGTGGCTCGCCCCTCGCCGACCCCTCCCTAAGACCCACCCACATAGGGAAGGGGCGAGGCGCCCTGGCCAGAAAGAAGTCCTCTTGACCCCATAAAAGTGCCATGTATTTTATATGTTCTTGACAGTTTTTTCATTCAACTGAAACAGGTTATAATATAAGGAGGGAAAAGGTCGATATACTTTTTGGTGGGTCAACCCCGATGGTTAAACTGACCTGGGGATTGTGGCACGAACCCCCGCATGTCCATAGTATATATATTGCTATAGGACGCACGGTAAAAAGACCTGCTTATCTGAATGTGTAAGCAAGGTAACCCACAATGCCTACCCTAAATAGCACCAACCGACCACAATGGCAAGGAGGTGAATTAGCGTAATGGAAGCATTGTTAAAGGGTTGTGCTGGGTTAGATGTGCATAAGAAGGTAGTGGTATGCACAGTACTGAAGGAGTGTGAAGACGGCAAGTTAGTCAAGGATACCCGTGAATACGCTACATTTCGACATAATCTAAAGAAGTTAGCCT
>NZ_JMFO01000050.1 GCF_000714715.1 Candidatus Magnetobacterium casense | reverse complement strand
ATTCAGCCTACGACGCAAAAACAATATACGATACAAGCAAAAATCTTGGACATGTACCAATAATAGMMAAAATCCTCGCCGTGGCAGCGTTTTACCAATGTCCACTGCAGAGGCTATAAGATATAATGAACGTACTACAATCGAAAGAGTCAATGGTAGATTGAAGACCGAATTTGGTGGAAATAATGTTTTGGTAAGGGGAAGCATGAAAGTAAAGATGCACTTGATGATCGGAATTGTTGTCTTATTTGCCGATCAAATGTTAAAACTGATAACCTAAACGATAAAAGATACCTAAAAAAAGGTTGTTTTAGCATTATGAGGGAGAAATGCGTCTAAAATCAGAACAAATTGGCAATTATGTCCGATAAAATAGAAGATTTGGAGATTTTTATGTGAGTGAATAAAATTTAGACCTCATTAAAGATGAGAGAGTAGATATTTGTAGGGATTTTTGATTTCTTTTTGCAAGAGGCTCAACATTATGTTCTCCTTTTAATCTATTATATTTAGGTGTTATATTATAGCACAAAGAGAACTAAAAAAGGTTTAGTTTAGGAGTTTTGCAAGAGGCTCCACCGAAAAATCATTGCCGTCGATTATGTAGACATTATACGGAATACAATCTAAAAGATTCAATGCGTAATCTGTTAAGGTCTTTACCACTATAGACGGGTATTTGCAATCATAACTATACATAGTATGCCTCTTTATGATCACTTCTCTGGCAATTGCTTAGTTTAGTTATCAACTCCTCCCGTGTTATACCAAGTGCGTATGAGGCTATCTCTGTATCACCGCCACAGTGGTTCAACGTGTGCCTAATAATCCTGCTCTCTGCTTCCATGACAGTTATTGGCATTAACTCCTCAATCGTAAAATACTGTGAAAATATCTTTACCTTCACCCTTTATTCCTCCATATCATCAACTATCATCCCTCTGAGTTATCGTGTCCCATACATACAATAAGTAAAAATGACACTTTGCAATACTATTATATATATTAATGGATGTTTAGCACATAAGTATATCAGGTGTTCACTGTATTTTTGCTCAAGTGCTTTATGTCTCTTCCTGTATCTACTAAACAGTCCTTCTGTTGACATCTTTTTTATCTCTCCTTATTCTTTTTATTTAGCCTGCTAAATCCCTATTATCATAATCTTTCATAAATGAAACACATGCACTTTGTTCCCATGCATGTAATTTGACAATGTCATATTAGGATGTAAACCTCTGAATTTAAAAGGTTTAGCATTGAGCACATGTAACACTTAAAACCATTTACAATCAACAATCTATGCTTTAATATGATATTGTCAAGGTAATAGCAATCGATAATGGCAAAGCAAATAACATGCCACCAAGCGTGCTAACTGTAAAGTAACTTAAAGCACAGCACACATGCAGTCTGTCGTGTTGGTTGTAAATCAGTTTTGCTTCAAGTATAACGGTTCCTTCATATACGACCAAGTAATCCTATGCAGAACGCCATCCTTATCTATGAACAAATGTTCATACTCTATGACCGATACGTCATAGATTTAGAAGTGTTGGTATAGCCTTTATGACTTTGTTACTGTGCTTAAGCGATGTGACCACGCCGGACTGTAGTGTTATCCCTTAAAGTGCTACAGGCAAGTTTCAGTGCATTACAAGAACTCCGTGTGTAACATGAGCTGTTTAAGAGGGAAAGTATATAAATGGCAAAACGTTAGATGTACTATCCGCTCCTGCTGGTCGCCGTCCTTAGAAACCATAGCACCATTGTTTTTCCAAATGATTAAGGCGTCCCTACAGCCTTCATTTAAAATGCTTGCCTCTAATCCAGCAAGTTCATCACTCATTGAAAGATGGGATTAGGTCTTTAAACTTAGGGTTTATGATTATCTTATCAGTTTCAATCAGCATTTCTTTTGACTGACCATATAAATACTGCTTCAATGCCCTCTGTGATAACGCACTCATTCAGATTTATTTCTGTCGGCTGGCATATACGGTATTATACCCTTGCGACAAGCTTCTTCCTGAATATGTCGAGGCAATGAACGAGCATCAACTATAAAGCCGTTGACCATAATCATCCAAGCCATAGGATTATCATCCATTTTGGAAGGTAAACACCATTTAGGGTCAAGTTGTGTCATATTAAGGGCATCCCGAACAATCTTAGACTTATTGGCACCAGTACTCTTAGGTACTCCAAAAGCTTCACAAAGGTCTATGGCACTCATATATGGTTCGCTCGCTTTATCGAATAGAAAATTCACATGTCCCAGCGCATAAAGAATACCACACGCCCACGAGTTTATATTTCCTGATATCAACGGTGAAGGTCTCTTACGACATAAGGAAGCAGTAACCTGCCTCGCAAGCATCGCATACTCTTCATTTAAATGCTTCTTGCATATATCATCTGTGAGTTCAGTGAGCCTATTAAATATCTCCTGAAACTCTTTTGGTACTTTGTCAGACTTGCTCTTTCTTGGCATATGATATAGTATAAACTCATACAGTAAAAAAATGGTAGAGGCACACATGGCTCTAGTAAATAGCTTCGCCAAAACAGAGCTTGACATCTTTATAAAAACATATTATGCTAAATATGCCTTCTGTAGCGTGATTCCTTATTAGTAGGGGTCGGTTGTTCTCAGAAGGCACCCCCTAAAAAGGGGGGAGAAAACTTTAATAACTGCATCCCATCCAAGAGAGGTGTCCTGCGCCGGGAAAGTTGAGTATTTACAACCCTCTTGATTCTTTAAACTTTGAACCTTCAGTGTTCAAAAAAACTCGTTCTATGACCTTTGAAAGTATAGTTTTAATTTTCTATTCGTTGTCCCCTCATCTTACCACTTTTTTTTGAGTTGCTTTCCTTAGTATTAAAGTGGTACAGTAGAACTATGCATAGAACAAAAACAGTAACTATTTCATTAATGCCAGAAATTTTAAAACAGGTGGAAGCTTCTGCTATAAGTGAGCACTGCACTGTAAATGAGTGGCTTCAGGAGGCAGTAAAGAGGCATTTCTTGAGAAAGGAATGGCAAAGACTTTCTCGTTATGGTTATCAGAAGGCAATTGAAGTGGGAATCAAGACCGAAGAGGATGTGGAACGCCTTATTGAAGAGTACCGTGATGAACAAATGAATGCTAAAAGTCGTTCTTGATACTAATATCATCGTTTCTGCGGTTGCATTTGGTCGATTACCAGCCAACATTTTAGAGAGAGCAGTAGAAGGGGAGTTTATAAACGTCACGTCAGATTTTATTTTGCAAGAAGTTGAAACCGTACTGGTTAAAAAGTTCCGTTGGTCAATTCAGGATGCTCAAGATGTAATTACCTTGCTGTTAGGATTTTCAGAGTTGGTAAAACCTCAAGTACAGATTGTCGCTTTGGATTACCCACCAGACAACCACATTTTGGAATGCGCTATAGCAGGAAAAGCCGATCTGATAGTAACTGGTGATAAGAAACATCTCCTACCGCTTAAACAGTATGAAGGGATTAGAATCTTGAGTGTAGGAGCGTTTTTAGACTGGATAAACACTGTTCGATGAATACTTAAAAACATCTCAATCAGTTGATACGTGGCGAGTTTTTCTTTCTACTCCACTCACCTGCCTATTGGTATTTGGGCAAAAATGACATCACCCTTTCTGGAGTAATCTAATGCAGAGATCAACCCTAGCCTTTAGGGTTTAGCACCGCTTAACCCTACAAGGTCACTTTCTATCCAAAACTGCTGATTTATGCGGTAACTTCAACTACCGCTAACACATATAAACCTTTAAACCTTTGATTTTGAACGGTTTGATTTCTTAATTGTCGTTGTAGAGTTAATATATCTTCAAAGATACGTTCACAACCGGCTTGGGTTAGAGCGTCTTTTTGTATGTCCAGTTTCTGATCATCAGCAGGGACACGGGCGTAGCCTATGAGTATTGTATACCTGGGTGTAATACCAAGTTGCATTCAGAGGATGAGGTTTTTATCTACAGAGAACTTGATTGTTAGGCAATTGTAGATGAACAGATTTTTACCTCGTTTGAACGCAACTTGGTATAAATGCATATGTGGGATAAAACTCTATCTATATAGATTTATCCGTAGAAGGTTCGCATTGTGATAATAAAAGCTGGACATCCTAAATGCAAGTCAGGAATGCTTAATAAAAAAGTAATATATTTTATGATATACTTATAATATCAACCTAAATACGTGATAATTATGAATCCTACCGATAAAATAAACTTTATCCCATCTTCGACGAGAACAGGGCGTAACTAAAATCACGATAAATATAGAACTGTCTAAAATACAAACTGCTCCCTTAAAAATTATTCTTGACATTTACACCGGAGTTTAGATGCTATTTTTTGACCTCTAAAATGATTCATCCCAAGTAAATTCCCGGCTTAAATTTTAGCATAGCGAAACCTGGCTTTTAATGGGCTGTTGACGATCTGTTGACGGTTTTTTCGAGGCTAAAATATCTGTATACCGTTGATCTTAAAGGATGTATGTGCATGTCTGCACAGGGTTCAAATCCCTGCACCGCCACTTTATACGGCTTAAACCCGCCTAAATCAAGGCTCTCGCCTCCAACCAAATCCCGGGAGCTTCGGTGGTCCACCACAGGCTTGATTTTCAACAAAGCAAACTATTACCTTTTTTTATCCGAATCAGTTATAATTAGAGCATTATGAAGACATTAAGGCTGGCTATGGCTCAGATAAATCCCACCGTGGGAGACCTTGGCGGTAACAGGGATAAGGTGCTCAGGTACATGGACATGGCCAGGGATATGCGTGCGGATGTTGTCGCCTTCCCTGAGATGTGCATAACCGGTTATCCGCCCGAAGACCTGCTGCTAAAGCCACGGTTCATACGGGACAATCTCACCATCCTGCAGGAGATAAAGGGGAAAACGCAAGACATAGCCGCTATCGTTGGCTTTGTGGACATGCAGGACGACATCTACAATGCCTGCGCAATGCTCTGTGACGGCAACATCGTAGACGTATACCACAAGGTGCTTCTGCCTAACTACGGCGTATTTGATGAGGTTCGCTACTTCAGGGCCGGCACCAGACTGCCCGTGTATGATATCTGCAATACGCTTGTGGGTGTAAACATCTGTGAGGACATCTGGTATCCCGATGGCCCTGCCCACAGACAGGGACTCTATGGTGCGGAGCTTATAATAAACATCAACGCCTCACCCTATGGTATCAACAAGACCCGCTTCAGAGAGACGATGCTCTGTGCACGCGCCTCCGACAACGTCATCATACTGGCCTACCTCAACACCGTTGGCGGACAGGACGAACTTGTCTTTGACGGCAACAGCCTTGTTATTGGCCCAACGGGTGAAGTCATCAGGAGGGGGGCGCAGTTTGCCGAAGACTTTATCGTAATCGATCTTGACATCGAATCCGTGTTTCTGTCACGCCTGCAGGACCCACGGCGGCGTAACAGATATCAGGCACCCGATAACGGCGACATGAGGCGTGTCTTTGTCTGCAACCAGAGGGATTCTGCCAAACCCCCTCTGCAGGGGACTCCTCCGGTGCTCCCCGCTCCATTTATGGGAGGCAGCAAGCAGGAGCAGGTATACGATGCTCTGAGACTTGGTATAAGCGATTATGTAAGAAAGAACGGGTTCAGCTCTGTGCTGATTGGTCTCAGCGGTGGGATTGACTCCTCAATCGTCGCCACGCTGGCCATTGACGCAATCGGCAAGGAACACGTAACGGGTGTGTTTATGCCTTCGCCATACACCTCTGAGGAGTCACGGCAGGACGTCTGCGAGCTGGCGGCAAACCTTGGCATCAATGTTATTGAAATCCCTATCAGCGATATCTTTGCCGTCTATCTCAAGCAACTGGAGACATCCTTTAAGGGCAGAGGCGTTGACACCACAGAGGAAAACCTGCAGGCTCGCATCCGTGGCAATATTCTTATGGCGCTATCCAACAAGTTTGGTTCCCTGGTGCTGACCACGGGCAACAAGTCGGAGATGTCCGTGGGGTATGCCACGCTCTATGGGGATATGGCCGGGGGCTTTGCTGTCATCAAGGATGTCCCAAAGACGTTGGTCTACGATCTCTGCCGCTGGCGCAATGCCGCATCCGCAACGCCACTCATACCTCAGAGGGTGCTGGTTAAGGAGCCTACGGCCGAACTCAGACACTCGCAAAAGGACACCGACTCACTGCCCCCCTATGACATGCTTGACCCCGTCCTTGCCGCATACGTGGAAAAAGAGATGAGTTACGAAGAGATTATCGCACTTGGCAACGACGAAACAACCACAAGAAACGTCCTGAAAATGGTGGACAACAGCGAGTACAAACGCCGGCAGTCCCCACCCGGGATCAAGATCACCAACAGGGCCTTTGGTAAGGACAGACGTTTCCCTATCACAAACGGCTACAAGGGCTACTAACCATGAAAAACCACAGGGCATACAGTATTCTACAATAGCTCCCCACGGGGAAGAGGATTGGCGCCTCTGCCATAATCCCTGCCCTCTCGTGGGAGAAAAAATGAAACACGCTATGCTAAGATTTCCTCACAGGCGGCAACCCCCTTGCCAAGAGTCACCGGATGTCCCAACTTCTTAAGGGTCATTTCGACAGCAGAGATCGCCACGATCACGTCAAATCTGTCGGCATACCCCAAGTGTGCTATCCTGAATATCTTACCCTTTACCTGGTCCTGACCGCCTGCCGTGGTTACGCCGTAGTTTTCCCTGAGCACCTTGTATATCTTCTGGCCATCAACTCCGTCTGGGGCCTCTACGGCCGTCACCGAATTACTGGGGAGTTCCTTGGCGAACAGGTTCAGTCCCAGGGCCTTGACCCCCTCCCGCGTGGCATGGGCAAGGCGGGTGTGACGGGCAAAGACGTTTGCCAATCCCTCCTGCTCTAGCAGCTTGATTGCCTCGTTCAGTCCGATTATCAGCGTAACGGCCGAGGTGAAGTTGGTCTGATTCTCCTGGAGCTTTTTGCGTTCGGCCTTGAGGTTGAAGTAGAATCTTTCGAGCTTGGAGGACTCGGCCTTTTTCCAGGCCTTCTCAGACACGCTGACAAAGGCCAGCCCCGGTGGAAGCATAAGCCCCTTCTGTGAGCCTCCAACCATGATGTCTATCCCCCAGGCATCCGTCCTGATGTCGTGGGCAACCAGGGCACTGATGGCATCCACTACCAGGATGGTGTCATCGTATCTGCCAACGATCTTGGCCAACGCCTCAACGTCGTGGTTTACACCAGTGGAGGTCTCCGTTGCCTGGACGAATACGCCCTTGACGTTGCCTTCCTTTTTGAGAAGCTCCGCCAAAACCTCGGGGCGGACGCTGTAGCCCCAATCGACCTTTATCTCCTTGACGTCCAGACCGTAGGTCTTGCATATCTTCGTCCAACGCTCACCGAACTTTCCGCCGTCGATGACAACAACCTTGTCGTTTTTGTTGAAGAAGTTATTGACGGAGGCCACCATGCCACCCGTACCGGTGCTGCACAGAATGAGCACGTCGTTTTGTGTTTGAAACAGCCGCTTCAGACCGTTCTTTGCCGCATCCAGGATCGGTACAAAGTCCGGGGCACGGTGGTGTATCATAGGCATTGCCATGGCCAGGAGCGCCTCAGGTGGGACAGGGGTTGGCCCCGGAGCCAACAAGTACTTCTTAAACATATCGTTCCTCCACATTTATAGTACTGCTCTTGCTATTAATCATTGCTATTATTATAATAAAAATCTAATAAATTTTTCATGCTTAAATATGAGCCTGTGTCACTGGCAGGCATGTCAGAGAACAGATAAGGGGGCAAGGTTGTCTCCAGAGCTAATTTTATATAAGGAGAAAGGGTGTGTAAACAATGGTAGCATTTTTTAGATTGATGATTGTCCTGATTTTTGGGTTAATAGGCTTTATGCTTGGACATGAGTATGATGCTAGACTCGAGGGGGCAGCGGCAGGGATGTTGCTGGGATTTATGGTATCGGCAGCGGAGTATTTTCTGAGGAGGTTTCGGTTAGGAAGGGTTGTAGGGGGGATTGCAGGGCTTTTTCTTGGCATTGTGCTTGCCAGATTAATCATATATCCTATTGAGAGGTTGCTGGGGGAGATCAACACGGCAGCGTTCATATTTGAGGCAGTGATTGGTTATACAGGGCTGCTGTTAGGTCTTACCAAGGGTGAAGGGTTGACTTCCGCCAGTTTCATGCGGATATTCAGAGGGCAAAATATCGAAGAAAACGTCAAAATCCTCGACACAAGTTCCATTATCGACGGCAGGATTGCAGATGTGTGTGAAACCGGCTTTTTAGAGGGTACATTTATAGTTCCGCAGTTTATTTTGCAGGAATTGCAGCACATAGCCGATTCCTCCGATTCGATGAAACGCAGTCGTGGTCGCAGGGGGCTGGACGTCTTGCACAGGATGCAAAAATTTTCGAGCATAAACGTCAGGATCATCGAGGAGGAGTTCCAGAAGATCCGCGAGGTGGATTCAAAGCTCGTGGCGCTGGCCAAGATGATGAACGCAAAGATTATCACCAACGACTTCAACCTCAACAAGGTGGCCCAGCTTCAGGACGTCCCCGTGCTCAACATCAACGAGTTGGCCAATGCCCTCAAGCCGGTTGTGCTGCCGGGGGAGATGATGAAGGTCTTCATTATCAAGGAGGGCAAGGAGTCCAATCAGGGTGTT
This sequence comes from Candidatus Magnetobacterium casense, assembly GCF_000714715.1. Classification (GTDB taxonomy): domain Bacteria; phylum Nitrospirota; class Thermodesulfovibrionia; order Thermodesulfovibrionales; family Magnetobacteriaceae; genus Magnetobacterium; species Magnetobacterium casense. The sequence goes on along the minus strand of NZ_JMFO01000050.1, from coordinate 4,404 downwards.
GCCTACACCGATGACGGGACAATGGTCGTGGTGGAAAACGCCAGAAAGCTCATAGGTAAAAACGTAGACGTAGTAGTCACCAGCGTGTTGCAGACCACCGCAGGCAGGATGATCTTCTCAAAGTCCAGCAGCGACTACTAAGAAAGGTGTTTTGTCATGGAAGGGGTCAAGGGGACTTCTTCGTGGCCGGGGTGCCTCACCCCTCCCCTTGCAGGTGGGTCTGAGGGAGCCAGGAGCGCATTGAGCCGGGGGTCGCTGACCCCTCCTGGAGCGAAAAAGAAGCGGAGCCGTCTCCCTTTTTTCTTCTTCTTTATTATCTTCCTACGTGCCGCAGATGCAACGATATACGCAATTTGCGCACACCTTCTTTGCATCCCTGACCGGACCAAAGGGGACCGACGGCTCCACGATCTCGCCAAGTACGAGCCGAATCAACTGTTCAATGACCCCGTAGGCATCCTCGGGGAAGGGCACCTCGATACCCTCATCAATCACAGACCGCCCCAGAAAGATATGCGCACAACTGAGCGATTCTGCCGTAACCCCGAATCTCTGCGCATAAAGCATCCGGTAAAACGGCAACTGCACGCAGTTGTATACCGCCGACCAACTCTCCCGATCATCCAGATCGAGCTTGCCCAAGGCCATCGCTATCTTGGCGGAGGTCTTGTAATCGAGGATCAGCACGGTACCATCACGGATATCAACCCTGTCGAGCACACCGTAGAGCCTGAATTGTCCCATCTTAACGCTGACGGACTCCTCAACGCACTTGATAACCGTCCTGGTGTTTGTGACAACGGGGACAGTGTAACCGGTCAGAAAATCAAGCAGATGCCGCCTGACCTGATGCTTCAGGAGATATGCCGCACCACTGGGGTCATTGCCGTAGAACTTCCTGAATGCCCCCTCAAGGCAGACAAGCATATGCCCCTGGTCGATATTTCCGGACGTGAGCGGAACTCCAACAAGCTTCCTGAAGTACTCCGCCAACACGTGATGCACAAAGCTGCCGATGTCCATTGGTTCTATGTCCTGAGTGGCCTTGTCTTTCTTGTCGAGACGCAGGACGTACTTGTAGTAAAACCTTAAGGGACACACCAAATAGGTTTCCAGGGCGGATGCGCTGTAGCGGATATCACTCCGCAGGACGTTGAGCATGGCCTCGGTCTTTGCCACCGGCTCCGGAGAGCTGCCCTTAAGCTCAATCTTGTACTGGATGGAGCTTACAAGATTGTCGTCACTGAGATTTTTGTTGCGTTGTTGTTGCTTCCAAAGGAGACGCTCTACGAAACGGCTCTTTTCCATCTTGTCGTTTTCCACGAAGAAGACGGCGACCTCCTTGGCGCCCGCTATGAGTGTCTCCAGGTAGTAGGCCGACAGCTTTTCCCTGTCCACGGCGGTCGGAAGTCCCAACTGCTGACGTGCCCCAAAGGGCAACAGCGAATCCTCAAGCGTCGTACCGGGTAGCACGCCCTCGTTGACGTCGAGAATATACACGTTGTCAAACCGGATGTTGCGCGTCTCTATAAACCCCAACACCTGCATCCCCCTAAGCGGCGTCCCCGTAAAGGGGCAGTGGCACGTGGATATGTACTTCTTAAACATATTGAAGTAACCGGCGGGTTGCACAAACCGTATCTCTGCCATTTGGGAGTTAACGATCTTGTGCAGGGTCGTGGCAAATGCCTCGGCAAACGGATAAAAGTACGGGTGCAGCGGGGCCGTGCTCTCACTATAGATGTAGCTAATGATGGCTATGCACTGTGTGGCAAAGTCTGCGGTGTCCTTAAAGCCCATAAATCGCCTGATCGTGTTGTTGTGAATGTCGATCAGGTGGTCTCTGATTCCCTTGGCTTCGTGCTCCGCTGGCGAGTCAGACCCCGCGACTGTAAGGAGCGAATCCGATAAATTGCCAAGTATCTTGGCGATGGAGTCAAACAATTCCATGTCGTTTTCCAGCTCCTCCAGCGAAAAGAATGTCTTTGTGCGGTTTGGTGACAGCTCATCCTCGATGGTATGGAACATGATCCGTGTGACATCCGCCCTGGTAGAGAGCAGGACGTTTTTTGTGTACGGGTGCAGGACAAATCTCAGATAGTCATGGATATACAGGCGGTGGCCATCCATTGTGGTGATCAGTTGCATTAGGTTGTTAAGGAAGCCGTAGAGCGGCGTCCGGTACAGGGGGTATCCCAGGGAGACGTTGTAGTCGGCTTCGTCAAATACCGATAGTCCCTGCAACAGCAGCGGAAATAGTGTCTCCGACGACGGTAGGGCGATGACGGTGCGCTCGTTGAAGGGCTGTGTCCGGGTCAGCAGCGAGTTCAATGCAAACACCTGGCCGTGGACGTCGGGGGAGCGGTAGAACTCAATCCGCTGCTCCGTGTCCGTCCTCTCAAGCGGGGCAATGTCCGTAACCTTCTTTGTTGCTGCAGGACGTTCCTGTCCAAGGGCCTTTAGTCGGTCGTGGATGCCGGGGCCATCCTGGAAGATAAATTCCACCCTGTCATTGCTGCCAAACCCCCTGAACAGGTCTATCTCCGAGGTTGTCATGCCATAAACCCCCAGGACAAGTATCTTGTCGTACCGGGAGAGGTCTGCCTCCCTGATCCTTTCGGAGACGGTTGCGTATCGCAGTGAGCGCGTGGAGTAGTTCAGCACCTTGGCGGTCTTGTAGAATTCCTCATAGAAGAACGACAGCTTCCGTATGTTGTGCATGCTGTGCAGCGGGCACGTGTCCTTGAAGATTTCCTCGACCCTGGAGGTGATATCGACGCCCTTTTTTTCGATGCAGAGTTCCTCTATGTCGCGATAGATACTCATGCCGATGCCAAAGAAGCTATCCGGCGTGGCGAAGTGTTCCCACTCCTGCGTGGAGTGTTCCCTGTGGCACTTGTACAGTATGGCCACGGCGTCGATGGTCTCAAGTGCGGGGGCAAAGAGTCCAAGTACGTCCTCGTAGATGAAGTCCACGAAGCCGTCTATCGAAAACACCTTTGGCGGGATAAAGCAGCCCTCGGCCCTCTGTCCCAGCGTCTTTCTGAGGAAGTGTGCAGGTCGTTTACCGGGGAAGATCACAAGGTTGTTGCTATAGTTGCATCCCGTTGTCGTGGGTGGCAGCGCGGTCAGTCTGTCAGCCGCCTCCTGCACAAGGTCAGCCGTCGTCGATACGAGCGTTACGTTCATAACACATTCATCGGAATAAGGGGAAGGACTCTGTCTTCTCAAAAAGCTGAGATAACAGCCTTTTGACTCATGATTACATCCAATTGAGCAATGGTATTATTCTTACCTACCCCTATTATTATATGTTATACCAATGCCATCATAATTGTCAAGTCCAAAAATTACCATTGTCACAGCAAAATAGAAATGTCCGCTTTTTAGCGGAAGTTCCAGATTGGAGAGTTCGATATGTCCCTATAAAGCCTTTATAATAAACATTCTATGTTGATTTGCTTAAAAATTATTCGCACAAACAGTGCCTAACACTTCAGGAATTTGTATGCCAAGTTTTTCTAAAACTCTTTCGGCTATACCTGCCGGTTTTACCACCCTCGTAATTATTACACCTCCTATTTCTTCATCTACGCATACTATTTCATTTAAACTTGAAATTAGTTCATCTATTGGTTCTTCCATTTCACATGTTTTCTTTATAAATTCATTTAAAAGTCTCAATGCAAGCATTACTAAAAACACATGTCCTCTTGTTCTCTTTTCTTTTGTGTGATATATTGGTCTTACTTCGAGGTGTGTCGTTTTCATCTTTTTAAAATCTTGTTCTACTTGTGATAATGATTTATATCTGTTATGTATCGTTTCCTTTTCTACTTGTGATTCAATTAAATTTGTCTTAATGCAATAACAACCATCTAAAAGCATATCGTTTTCTATAGCTTCCTTTATCTCATTAACTTTTATAATATCTTCTTCCAATTTAATATCAACCAAATTGTTTATATGTAGAGCCTCTTGCAAAACTCCTAAACTAAACCTTTTTTAGTTCTCTTTGTGCTATAATATAACACCTAAATATAATAGCCTAAAAGGAGAACAAATGTTATTAGAGAGTATATCATGGTTAGCAGGAAATATACAACGGGTACTGTTCCCAGAGTTGGAAGAAATACTTACCGATCCAATAACCAAGAAACAAAAGCAGTTAGTTACAATCCTGGAGATAGTTCAGATAGAAAGACATATGTGGTGGGTAGACAGTCAATGCATAGGTCGTAAACTCAAGGAGAGGTATGCAATTGGCAGAGCGTTTGTAGCCAAAGTTGTCTATAATTACCCTACGACAAGTCTTTTGATAGAATCTCTAAAAACGATGCCAAATCTGAGAAAAGATATGTGGATTTGCTAAAAATACAAGATATACCATCAGAATCAACATTC
>NZ_JMFO01000049.1 GCF_000714715.1 Candidatus Magnetobacterium casense | reverse complement strand
GTGCCATGTATTTTATATGTTCTTGACAGTTTTTTCATTCAACTGAAACAGGTTATAATATAAGGAGGGAAAAGGTCGATATACTTTTTGGTGGGTCAACCCCGATGGTTAAACTGACCTGGGGATTGTGGCACGAACCCCCGCATGTCCATAGTATATATATTGCTATAGGACGCACGGTAAAAAGACCTGCTTATCTGAATGTGTAAGCAAGGTAACCCACAATGCCTACCCTAAATAGCACCAACCGACCACAATGGCAAGGAGGTGAATTAGCGTAATGGAAGCATTGTTAAAGGGTTGTGCTGGGTTAGATGTGCATAAGAAGGTAGTGGTATGCACAGTACTGAAGGAGTGTGAAGACGGCAAGTTAGTCAAGGATACCCGTGAATACGCTACATTTCGACATAATCTAAAGAAGTTAGCCTCATGGCTGAAAAAAGAAGAAGTTGAAATGGCAGTAATGGAGAGTACGGGGATATATTGGAGGACGGTATATGATGTCCTTGAAGAAGAGGAACTAAAGGTAATGGTAGTAAATGCCCAGCATGTAAAGAAGGTACCAGGGCGTAAGACAGATGTTAGCGATAGTCAATGGTTGGCAGAGTTAAGCCGCTGTGGGCTATTGAGGGCAAGTTTTATCCCTCCACGAGATATGAGACAACTGAGATTGTTGACCAGATATAGGCGCAAACTCAGTGAGATAATCGCAGGAGAAAAGAACAGATTGCAAAAGGTCTTGGAAGCATGTCCCTGGCTTGAACAGGGAATGGAGGGGTGAGACTAAGTAGTGTTGTCAGTGACATTGACGGCTACAGCCTGGCAGAATGATAGACGCTTTGATAGAAGGAAGCGAACCGCTGGATGAAATATATAGGCTTCGCTCCTTACAGTCGCTGGGGCGGAGATGGCATTAGGGCGGCTCCGCAAGAAGCAGTCAGAGTTAAGACTGTCTTTGGACGGTCAATTAAGTGACCGACATCGGTTATTGCTCAAGACAATAAAAAACCATATAGAATGGTTAAGTATCACAATAGCAGATATCGATGATCAGGTCGTTGCGGCAATGAAGCCGTATATGACGCAATGGAAATTGTTACAGACCATTCCAGGCGTAAACGAAATAAGTGCTGCAATGTTGCTGACGGAACTCGGAACAGACATGAGTGTATTTGGAAGCAGTGACAGAATATGCTCATGGGCAGGAATATGCCCTGGCAATAACGAAAGTGCAGGAAAAAAAAGAGTGGTCGGACGTGCAAGGTTTGTGTCTTAACTCAATAAAATTTTCACGGTAAAAGGCATGGATTCCTGCTCCCTTCCCTGTTCAAGCCAGGGACATGGTTCGCAGCAATGACAGTTATAACCGTTTTCCAAGTGTGCCTGCCCCTGGCTCGAACAGGGGTCATTCCTGGCTTGACCAGGAATCCAGAATGCCTTAAAGCATAGTTACCATGAAGTATAAAGAAGAAGCCCCCTTGCCCCATTTCTACAAAAAAACTACACGCCCTTGACTACGAGTACCGAACACGGGGACAGCGCAACAACCCTTTCGGCAACACTTCCCATCAACAGTCTGTCGATCCCGGTACGTCCGTGCTTGCCCATTACAATGATGTTGGTGTCACGGGTCCTGGCGGTTTCGACAATGGACTCGTAAGGACTGCCCACAGCCGTTACGGTCTCCACGTTGACGCCGACACGATTGGCGCTGCTTGTGACACCGTCAAGGATTCTCCTGGTGTCATCGAGCTTGCTGTCTGAGGATGCCACCGACAGGGCAGTAAACGTCTTGACCTGCGGGCACCTCCTGGCCATGCTGATGGCCTCCTCTTGTGCGGCGTCGCTGTACCTTGAGCCATCCGTGGCCAACATGATGTGTTCGCCCTTTATGCCGGCCTCCCTGGGCACTACCAACACCTTGCAGGGGGCATACGCTATGACCTTGGCCGTGACACTACCCATGAGCATCCTCTTTAGTCCTGTCATGCCGCGTCTGCCCATGATTATTACGTCGCTCTGCCTGTCCACCGCCTCATCTATGATCCCCTTGTAGGGGGCGTCCGTGCGTCTTATGATGATATCCAGCTCAACGTTTTCCTCGGCGGCATCCTCTCTGATCTTGTCAAAGTAATCATCAATCCGTGTGTCCCTGCGTTCAACAAACGTAAGTCCGCCGGATTCATACGAGTCGCTCAATCCCTGAATGTACAACAGCGTCAGCCTGATCCCGCACGACTTTGAAAAAAGCAGCGCCTCCTTTATCGCACCTTCGCTAAAGGGCGACCCGTCCACGGCAAGCAACAGGGACTTCAACTCGCCCATCAACTGACTTCTGTACATGGCTTCCATTTTCGAATCTTCCATCTCAATCCTCCTAAGCCGATACTTTTTGCTTTGCGATCAATTTTCTCTCAGCGACAAGCCCGCTCCACAGCGCCTTCAGTATTATAAACGCCCCAAGGACAAGTGCGAATATCATAATAGCAAAGCTTGTGTTTTTGAGTACCTTTGTCATGGTGTCACCAAGCTCACCTATAAGATGAAGCTGAGACAGATACACCGGTATCATCAACGCACGGCTAAACAAGACAATTAACATAATAGATGCCATGACCACCTTTATCATGTATGGCCTTACGTAGGTCGTGCCAATGGCGCCAAGCTGGATGCCAAACAATGACCCTGCAAGGATTATCATCGAAAGCCGGATGTCCACAAGCCCGTGCATGGCATACTTAAACGACCCGCCAAGCCCCATGACAAACGCTATGACCAGTTCACTGGCCGACGCCACAAGCCCCGGTACCCCAAAACCATACATCATACCCGGAACCCCGATAAAACCACCAACTGCTATTGTGGCGGCAAGTATGCCGGTTGCAAATCCCACAGGCACCGTAAACAGGATGGATATCCGTGCATCTAAGCTCTTAAAATATATCATTGTCCCCGGAATGTTTACCGACCGAACCCACTTTGCAATCTTTGTCAACGGTTCCTCATCGTCGGTGGTACCTGCCTTAAAACTCTTAAGGACGTCCTTTAGTATTATACCGCCTACAACGGCCAGCACCAACACAAAGGCCACGCTGACATAGAGATTGGAACCGGCATCGCCAAAGGCTGTCTTGATCTTGTTTTGCAGCACGGCCCCCGTCAACACACCGGCCTCTGCCGAAACCCCCATAATGACACCCAGCTTTACATCCACCTGTCCGTATCTGTAGCGCTTGATGGCTCCAACCAGCGCCTTGGGAAACTTATGGCACATGTTGCTCGCCACCGCTACGAGGGCGGGCACACCCAAGCTCATCATCCCTGGGGTAAGGACGAAGGCCCCGCCTGAACCAATAAATCCACTCACCAGACCGCCTACAAATCCCAGCACAAACAGATACAGTACGTTTAAGGTATCAAGGTGAATGAAATTGCTCATAACCGCATCATGCATGGTTCTATCTCCTCTCCTTTTTGGCCTCGATTCCGATGACCGTCCAGAAGTTACCCGTAAAATTCCCATGCACGAACGAAAAGACAAACGCCGTGATTATCGGGAGTATCGCATACAACCCCCCGCGTGCTGAATACCCTTGAACGATATCCTGTTCGGTTATTAGTAGCACATAAAGAACTACCGCCACTATGCCTAACAACACTGTTTCCATATATGGTTTTTTTCTGCCTCTATTTTTCATTTCCTAAGTCTCCTTAAAAATATTAATTAACGGTTTGTACAATGTCTTCTTTCACTACAACAAGCGGACATTTTAAGTTGATCCATGACCTTGAAAGTCTATTTTCCCTTTCCACGCTATCGGAGTCAATGTCATCAAACGACTCGATAATCACAAACAGCACATCCCTGTTGACCTTTGTAAAGTCAAGTATCTCTTGCCTGAACGAACCCTCCTTCCTTACAACCTTGCACCCGATGCCTTCCTTCTGCAGTTCAGAGGTAAATCGATCTACAATGGTTGTCAAGGTCTCCGACACCGGTATGTACAGGATATCGAGGTCTGCCCCTATCCTCTTACAGATGTTCATCGAGTATCTCAGTGTCTGCCCCTCTACGTTGCTGCCTCTGAGTGCCAACAGCACTTTCTTGTTGCTCTTTAAAAACTCCCTGGCGGTATCAAATTCGCCCTCTTCGGCAAATGTTACGGCAGAAAACAATTTTTCGAGCTTTTCTGATAATTCTTTCATATTTTTGTGTCCTCCCTAAGTTTGTTTTTTATGTTGTACCCTGGTGTATCAAAACACATGCCACAGCCGTAAAGCATTGTTATTAAAGGATAAATGATATTTGACGCAGGATAGAGAATGCTTGCTGGTTGCATTATGCAACTAATAGCAGAATAGTGCAGTTAAAATGGTGTTGCGTTTATTTTGTGCTATGTTGCTTTTTGCAACTGTACGATATATAATACCCTGATGTTTAAATATCAACCTGGTATCAGGCAAAAAATCATACTGGGATATTTTATCGTGTTGTTTATGATAACGGTGTTTTCGTTTTTAATCTCCATGATTATGGGCTTTATGGAGAAGAAGATACTCCTTGGCGAAGTGATATCAGAATTCTTTGACGCCACCCTTGAGATGAGGAGGTTTGAAAAAAACTACTTCCTCTACAGTAAGGAGCCGGATTTTCAGGAAAATCTGTACTATGCCAATAAGGCGCTGGAGATACTCGACAGAGACACCAAAGGGACTAGCAAGATAGCTCATGCTGCGCTATTGAAGAACGACCTCAGTGTATATATCCAGTTGCTAACCCAGTACCGGCATGACCACCTCGCCAAAGCGGCAGACAATGACCTTGAGGTGTTAAGGCAAAAGATAAGGGAACAGGGAAAGGATATAACAACCAGGTCCGAGGCCATCTCCAGGGCAGAGCGGGACGTCATCCGCTACGTGTTGGCAGGTTCAAGGCGCTTTATCGTGGTTGCTATTTTGGTGTTGACGGTACTGAGCGCCCTCATTGGGCATGTGTTGTCAAGGTCGGTTGTAAGGCCGCTGAAACAGCTCCAGGACAGCATGAAGATTATAGCCGGAGGGGGATTTCATATGATCGTCATAGACTCCAGGGACAGGGAGGTGGTGTCACTGATAGAGGCATTTAACAGGATGCTCAGGGATAGGGAAGTAAGGCGCAAACACCTCATACAGTCCGAAAAGCTCGCATCGCTTGGAACAATGCTTTCTGGCGTTGCTCATGAGCTGAACAATCCGCTGTCCAACATATCGACGTCGTGTCAGATACTCCAGGAGGAGCTTGGACAGGGTGACGTAGAATATTTTGGAGAGCTGCTGCGCCAGATAGACGATCAGACAACCAGGGCAAGAAACATCGTGCGATCGCTGCTGGATTTTTCAAGGGAAAAGGACTTCAAAAAGGACACGCTACCACTGCGGGGTCTCTTTGAGGAGACCATCATGTTTCTGAAGCGGCAACTACCCACACAGGTAAATATTGTCATGGAGATAGCCGAAAATGTTAGTGTATATGCCGATAAACAGAGGATTCAGCAGGTGTTTCTGAATTTGATCAAAAATGCCGCAGAGGCAATAACCGCAGATGGTGAAGCCACAGACGGATATATATCCATAACGGCCAGGCGAGCATTTGCCAATGAAAAATGCCTCAGACATGACGGCACGTGCGTTCCTGGTGATGCCGCCGTTGATATTGGTATCAAGGACACCGGCATGGGGATTGAAAGCAGTATGCTGCCACGGATATTTGACCCCTTCTTTACGACAAAGGACGTGGGTAAGGGGGCCGGGTTGGGGTTGTTTATTGTGCATGAGATCATAGAGGAACACGGTGGCTGCATCACCGTAGATTCACACCCGCAGAGGGGGACAACTTTCAGGATAAGATTGCAGGCAGAGAAAGGTAAAACGGAGCAGACATGAGTGAAGCATACAGGGCACGGATACTTATTGTAGATGATGAAAAGATTGCGGTTGACAACCTGTCGCACGTGATGAAGAAAGAGGGCTACGAGGTAACGGCCACGCAGAGTTCGGTCAGGGCGCTGACGCTGCTTGAGGGCGGTGTATTTGACGTGGTGTTGACCGACCTGAAGATGGAGCGGGTTGACGGGATGCAGGTGTTGAGCAGGTGTCGTGAGCTTCATCCGGAGACCGAGGTGGTACTCATCACCGGATATGCGACCCTGGAGTCGGCGGTTGCGGCAATGAGGCAGGGGGCATTTTACTACATAGCAAAACCATTCAGGCTGGATGAGGTCAGAAAGGTGGTCAGGGAGGCCGCAGAGAAGGTCAGACTGAAAATTGAGAACAAGCAGTTGAGGGAGCAAATTGAGCGATATCAGGGAAAGGTACGAATAATAACCCAGGACGCTAACATGTCAAAGCTGCTTGAGATAGCAGCCCAGATAGCCCCCACCGATTGCAACGTCCTGATAAGCGGGGAGAGCGGCACCGGTAAGGAGCTTTTTGCACGCTACATACATTACCACAGCAGTCGTGCGGAGAGTCAGTTTTTGGCCGTAAACTGTGCAACGTTCACAAACGAGTTGTTGAGCAGTGAACTTTTCGGGTATGAGAAGGGCGCATTTACGGGGGCGATTACGCAGAAGAAGGGACTTATAGAGGCAGCAGCCGGTGGCACGGTCTTCCTTGATGAGATAACCGAAATGTCACCGCTGATGCAGGTAAAACTCCTGAGGGTCATCCAGGAGAAGGAGCTTCTGAGGGTTGGGGCGACGCATCCCCTGAAGACGGATGTGCGCTATATCGCCGCCACAAACAAAAACCCCGCCGAGGCCGTAAGAAATGGCGATATGAGACATGACTTGTATTTCAGGTTAAACGTGGTATCCCTTGATGTCCCTCCACTTGCCCGCAGGAAAGACGATATCCAGATACTGTGTTACTATTTCCTCAAGAAGTACTCGATGCTTATGAAGAAGGACATACGTGACATATCGCCGGAGGTGATAGACATCCTGATGTGCTACGACTTTCCCGGCAATGTCAGGGAGCTTGAAAACATCATAGAGCGTGCCACTGCCCTTGCCACTGGCAGCACCATCAAGGTGGCTCACCTGACGGATGACCTCAGGGGATTAAACGTCAGGACGTTCAGGCGCAAGGAGGGAAAGTTGCCCACCCTCCAGGAGCAGGAGACGGCATACATCAAGTGGGTGCTGAAGGAGGCCAACGGCAACAAAACACTGGCTGCCCAGATTTTAGGCATAGACAGGGTGTCGCTATGGCGCAAGTTGGGCAAGGGGCAAGGCGAGGTGGGATAATAGTCCTGATATTGCAATACAGTGTGGCTATTGTGCAGTGCAATTGAAGGTATCTTCCTCTGACGGCCTGATTTCTGACTGGGCGTAAGGAGAAAATGCGTATAATACTGGACAGCGTTGTTTCGTTTTTCAGGAAAAACTACATGCAGTTGGCTGCCGCACTTGCCTACTATGGGATGTTTGCACTGCTGCCGTTTCTGTTGCTGACGGCGTTGTTGTTGGGCAAGTCGATCACGTCTTCGCAGGAGGCCCTCAATGGGTTGCATAGGCTGACCTACCTGCTGGTACCGGAGTTCCAGGAGGTGATCTTCAATGAGGTCATATCGCTCTCCCGCCTCTCCGACATCTGGGGGTGGGTGGGGATATTGTCCTGTCTGTCGTGCATATTCCCACTCGTTGTGACAATCAGAAACGTCTTTCTGACCATCTTCATGACACAGAGGAGGCGACCCTTAGTGCTTGAGGTGTTAATTGACTTCTCAACCACAATATTGCTGATAGTGCTTCTGATATTTCTCGTGATAAGCCAGATAATCTATGACGAACTGATAATCCGATTCTTTATGGCCATCTCCTTCCCCCTGTACATCGTGGACTTTCTGGTAAATCTGACCATCTCATCAACCGGTATGACGGTGCTGTACTATGCCTTTATACCGGTAAAGGTTGGTTTAAAGCGCATCTGTGCAGGGGCAGTGCTGGCCTCCGTGCTCTGGGCCGTTATCAACCCTACGCTGGTGTTTCTGCTCAAGCTCAATCCCAAGTTCGGGATCGCCTTCGGTTCACTGAAGGCCATATTTTTGATCTTCATGTGGGTCTACTTCTCCTTCTGCGTCATAGTCCTCGGCGCCGAGTTCATCGCACAGTGGCACAGAAGAGGAAACGTAATAGTTACCCCCCTAAGAAGAAAAGACTAAGAAGGGGGCGGTTTGTGGCAGGGGTGCCTCACCCCCTCCGCCCCCCTTCAGCCCCCCCGCAAGGGGTAGATAAGGAAGAGATGAGCATGATGTGTGTACTGCCCACAGGTTACACTGGAGTTGAGATTATACACGTGACGCCATGGCACAACGAATGTAATGGGGCTACTCTCTGGTCGGTGGAAATTAGAACAGGCCATGCAGGGGGACATGGCCTGTTGTCCGAGGAGGTGTGAAGTAAAGGAGAGTATTTATATACTACCACATATATATGTCCTTGTCAAGAGAAAAATTGTCAGAATAAAAAAATTTTTTAATGTAGGAAAAAAATGTCAGCGGGAGGGTGATTCCCCCCCACGCTGGTGAGCCAAATTACCAGTGCAACTGCCGGTTTAGCAGTTTCTTATAGAAGCCCGGCGTCAGAAATGCCTGTGTGTGTATCTCCTGGTCGTAGTACTTGGTATCAATGTCGAAAGGTCGTCTGCACTGTCGAGGGCTGAGTTCCTTTGAGCCTACCGCAAATGCCCACCAGTTGCCAGGATACGTGACAATGGCTGCCGTGTACAGGTCAACTACCGGGAACACGCCCCTAAGCTCCTCCTGCATTTCGATGACGATATCCTTGTGCAGGTGGAGCGACTCCGTGTGGGTGACAAAGATACCATCCCGCCCCATGCAGTCAGATACGGCCTGGAAAAAATCCTTCGTAAACAGCGTCCTGGCAAAACCGATAATGTCGGTGGAATCGACGATCACCATGTCGATGTTCGATATGCCCTTGATAAACTCGGCGCCATCCATTGTTTTGATTTCCACCTTGGGGTCATCCACGGCAACAGCGACGTCGGGAAAGTACTTCTTCGATACGCTGATGACCATTTCGTCGATTTCGACAAAGTAGACCTTCTCCACGCCCTTGTGTTTAAGCACCTCGCGCACGATGCCGCCATCCCCGCCACCAATGACCACGACCCGCTTGGGGTTTGGGTGGGCATACATCCCCACGTGGGTCAACATCTCGTGGTAGAAGAACTCATCCCGCTGGGTTATCTGGACAATGTTGTCCAGCAGCAACATCCTGCCAAAAAAGGGATTTTCTATGACCATGATCTCCTGGTACTTGCTCTTTCCCTTATATAAGATGCCCTCCACGTCGTATGTATGAACTATCGCAGAGTAAGGCTCCTGTTCAATGAATTTGATCACACGCTTGTCCTCCTTAAAAATAATAAAATCACTATACTATAGCAGTATCCGGCACTATCCGGTATGACGCAGCCGTTAAATTTCAAGGCATCCTAAACGCCTCTGACATCTTTATATTATAGCAGATGTATCCTTTTAAAAAAGCGCGGATTTTGACATCTTGACTATACACAGAGAACATGACTACAATAAAAGGGCTAAAAGTTTTTTTATGTGGTTTGCTAAAAAAATAACCCTTTGCAGGAGTAAAGAGTATGAACAATGACTACTACATAGACGTTGTAACAAAGAACATCCTTACAATGTTGTCCGAGCACATATCGGATGCCATCTCCGACCAGGTCATCAACATCATGAGGACGGCAATGACGCAGGTGGACACAAAGATCGGTATCATCTCCGACAGCATCAACAGGGATATGAGCAACTCCATCCAGGACAAACTCAGCAGCCTCAAGGAGCACCTGCAGGAGATCGACACCCTCAGAAGTGAGCAGGACAACATGAAACAGACGCTGACGACAATGGCCAAACAGCTCGACTCCTTTGCCCAGTACGTAAAGGATGGCCTGTCCTACCTCACCGGAAAACTCAAAAACTCCATCGATAACCTCGAAAGCCGTATGCTCCAGTCCGAGGACAAGGCTATTTCGGAGATGGCAGGTTCCCTGGGGGTTATCTCCGAAACGATGGCCGACATCAAGGGTGCCCTAGGGGGTATCTCTGAGGCAATGGCTGACATCAAGGGTTCCCTGGGGGAGAGCAATAAGGCACAACTGGACGCCCTCAGCTCACTCATCAGGGATGTGGGAAGCAAGATTACGTTTATAGACGTAAAGATCGAAAACTCACTGGGTGCCATGCAAAAAAAGATAGCCGAAATAAAAGAGACCGGACAGTCACTGACAACCGCCAACGCACAACAGATAGAGCTTATCCGAATGGTGCTTGAAGGCGAACTCAGAAATGCGGACATGTTGGCTCAGAGGCTCGAAAGCAGCAAGCGCGAAATCAGCGACGGCCTCATGCGCCTCAAGGCCATGGCCGACACCGATAACTCTGCTAAGTAAGAGGAACCCACGCTGCAATATCCCCCTCCCTTTGATGGGAGGGGTGAGGGGAGGGTGGTAAATTTACGATCATCACTACTTGTTCAGGGCTACCGAAAAGACCAAGTTAAACTTATTGCCTATGTAAGGAGGGCCAATTGGAAAACGAAGATATCAAGATACAGGAATTTTTGACTCAAATCAGCAAGATCGTCTCACGCCTCAATGCCCTGAGGATAGACCAGTTCAAAAACCGGATATCCAACCTCCGGCACAACATAGATAACTTTGCCGTACACAAGGTAAAGAGCGGCCTTGTTGGTATAACCAGCTCGGGTAAGTCCTCCGTCTTAAACGTGATCCTGGGCACGGGGAGCAAGATACTCAAGGAACAGAGCAAGGCCACAACCAACATGCTCGTCTTCTGCTCCAAATCCAGGGAGCCTGAGATGGAGATCATGTTTGAGGACGGCAACTCGTTAAAGAAAAAGGGCAGGGAGGCTTTTGACAAGTCCATCTGGAAATATACCTCCGAAGACGAAAACCCCGGCAACAAGTTTGGCGTAAAGTATCTCAAGCTGGGTCTGCCTACGTTCATGATGGATGACAACATAGAGCTGGCCGATACGCCGGGTCTTGACGCCTACGGTCTCAAGGAACACGAGGACCTGACCCTGCGTGAGTTCCTGCCCCAGGCTGACCTTATCATCTACCTGTCGTCGATCAGAAGCCCGATGAAGGAGGCCGACCGCAAGATACTCAACAAGATAATGGATGCCGACCAGAAGATCGTCTTTGTCCAGACCTGTAAGGGGGCCGTTGTGGAGGGAGACCTCTCCAGGGATGGTGTTGAATCGGTCGATAAGCTCCTGGAAAAGTACAAGGCGGAGTTTGAAAAGCTAATAAGTCCATACTCACGCCTCAAGGATGCCCCGATAGTCCAGGTCGAAACTACGATGGCTGGCAGGTATTTTAAGGACAACAACAAGGCCGCATGGGAGCAGTCGGGCTTCGAAGAATTGGTGCTCGTCATCAGGAGCGTGGCCAAACAACTACAGTTTGAGTACACCCTTAAGAACCTCAAAAAGGTCGTTGATGAGATCAACTCGCTCATAACCCTCTTGTTGAGTGCGATCAAGGAGGAGGCCGGCAAAAAACACAGCATAGATGAACAGGCCGAAAAACTCGACAAACTCAAAAAGTACGCCGCAAAGATAAAACATACAAAGAACCAGGTGGTCTCCCTCTGGAAACAGAAACTCGACACCAACGTGATGTTTAACGAGTTTCAGCACGAACTGTCGCGGGTATACTCGTTCCGTTATGACTTCAACCCGATGCATGATACGGAGTTTATCATGAAGGCCAGGGCGATTGGTGAAAAGATGCAGAGTGTCAAGGCCAACATGCTCGATAACCTCGACAATGCCAAGGAACGCTTCAAGGAGTGCTTTGACGACGTCGGATTGGACGTCAGACGCACGGACATTCAGAGTGGCAGCGTGAAGAGCTTCTACCTGCCAAACGTTCAGAAGCGGCGCATGTCAACCTCCAAGGCCGGTGGCGTCTCCACGGAATCGCTGTTGGGCAAGGGCAGGGAGGTCTCCTTTGAGTACATAGACAAGTCGAGGTTCATAGAGGACCTCAGGGAATCGCTGGAGATGTTTCTCAAGCCCCTGGTAGGGCATCTACAGTGGTGGGACAACACCATGTCGTTTTCGTTTGTGGAACCCCTTGAGCACAAGATAAGCTCCATCGAGGACGACATCGCAAGCATTGAACGGGGCGGCAGCTACAACGACGAACAGTCCAAGTTGCTGGTTGCCATCAGCAAGGAGCTTCATGGCAGCGTGAAGGAGGTCTCCTACCTGTTTGACGTTGACGTCATGGAGCAGAAGTTCCCGGTCTACACCAAGAAATCGCATTTCAGAAAGGAAAAGGCGGGTTTTGTCAATCTGTTTCTGCAACTGTGCAGTCGTTTTTATGAGTCTCTGTTTCACAACTACTATATCAGAAAACTGTCTCAGTACTCCACCGAGCGGAACAAGTCCGTCATATTGGTATCGCCGGCGCCGGAGACGCAGTTTAGCTTTTTGAGCAGATTGCTGAGGCTTCAACCGGATGTCGCACACCGTTTGCATTCTCTGACCCCGCCATACGCCCTAAACCCGCGCAGGGCAGGCATGGACATCCCCGCACACATGATCGATGGCGAGTTCTCCGACTGGCTGACCTTCTACGTCCTTGGCAACGATGAGGCGTCGCTGTCGGCGGCAAAGTCCAACGACCTCTTCCAGCGTGCTGACGTGATCCAGCCGATGATCGATGACCTGCACAGGGTGGGTTCGGCCCTGGTGGACATCGTTGAACGCAACCTGTTCTTTGACCTAATGAAAAACCAACAGAAAAAGCTGCTGCTGACGTATCCCGGCGGGGCGCACTTTCAAAAGGACCGCCTGCACATAATGGTAGATGAGGCCATCCCCGAGGTCAACAAGGTTTTTAAAACCTCATATCACCAGTGGTTTATATACGAAAGCTATGAGGTCAGATACAGCTACTTCTACGAACTTGTCTCAACCATGACCCATGAAAACGTGCAACCGGAGGAGTGTCTACAGAAGTGGACCAATATGGGTATCCCCCTGGATGAACCCTTTACGCAGGAGATACTGCTGGAGCAGTTTGCCGAGCTGTTTTAATAAGGTTAGTTTAGAGAGGGAACTTAAATAGCGAGCATCCTGTCCAGGGCGATCCTGGCGGGGTGCCGTATACCGTCTTCCACCCTGATGATGTTCTTCATTTCGACCAAGGCGTTGTATACACTCTGGAGGTTGGTCTTTTTCATATTTGGGCAGAGCATGTCCTTGCGCAGGGGGTAGAAGGTCTTATCGGGGTTTTCCTTTCTGAGCCGGTACATGAGTCCCACCTCCGTGCCGACGATGAACTCCTTTGCATCGGAGGTCTGAGCAAAGCGCAGCATCCCTGATGTGCTTGTAACGTGGTCGGCCAGCATCAGGACGTCCAGTCTGCATTCGGGGTGTGCCATAAACATGGCGTTGGGGTGTTCGCTTCTGGCCTTTTCCACGTCTGCTGATCGTATTCTGTCATGGACGTGGCAATAACCATCCCAGGCAATTACCTCTTTGTCGGTGTTTTTGGCCGCCCACATGGACAGGTTCTTATCCGGTATGCAGATGACCCGTTCTGCGGGGAGCGAGTTGATGACCTTGACGACGTTGGCCGACGTGCAACAGATATCGCTGTGTGCCTTGACCTCGGCGGTGGTGTTGACGTAGGCAACTACCGGGGTGTCGGGGTATTGTTTTCTGATGTCATCGAGCGTAAACTCTGGGGGATATACATACTGCGGCGGATTGGAATATCCTGGAAAGGCCCCGTATATCTCACGCTGTGAGTTGACCGTGATCATCTCCGCCATAGGACAGAAGGCATTGGAGGCCGGAAGCAGGACGGTCTTATCGGGTGAGAGGATGGCAGCGCTCTCGGCCATAAACCTCACCCCACAGAAGACTATGATATCAAAGTCCGTAGCCGCCGCCTTGCGCGATAATTCAAGGGAGTCACCCGTGTAGTCGGCGATATCCTGCACGTCGTCAATCTG
Source organism: Candidatus Magnetobacterium casense (assembly GCF_000714715.1). GTDB lineage: Bacteria > Nitrospirota > Thermodesulfovibrionia > Thermodesulfovibrionales > Magnetobacteriaceae > Magnetobacterium > Magnetobacterium casense. Next base: position 116 of record NZ_JMFO01000049.1, on the reverse strand, counting down.
ATAGTTATGGGCAAGGATGAGGGCGTTTCTGTCCTCCTTAAGGCGCTGGATATCTTCCTTTAATTTCTCGTTACCGGCCATGCCTAAAACCTCCCGCCTGACTGCCCGGCACCACG
>NZ_JMFO01000048.1 GCF_000714715.1 Candidatus Magnetobacterium casense | reverse complement strand
GGAATAAAATAGAACATAGAATGTTCTGCCATATAAGCATGAACTGGCGTGGTAAGCCTTTGACAAGCCATGAGATAATCGTAAATCTAATAGGTAGCACCACAACAAATAAGGGTTTAAAGATCAAGGCAGAACTGGATACAACTGCTTACTCAAAGGGAATTAAGGTGTCTGATGAAGAATTTGACAAAGTTAATTTAACTAAGGCTTCATTTCATGGTGAATGGAATTATACTATAGCACCTAATTGTTCAAGTTAATTATGGACAGTTACTTGGCGACTTCTACACCTGGAATATGGGCAGTAACGGTGAGATATTATCGGGTAGCTATATGGCAAGGAATGTCCCACGCAACTGGAAGATGATAGGTACTGGAAACTTCCACGGCCAAGCAAAAACACGACAAGACGGTTCTAATATACCCATAGATACACTTTGGCAGGACACGTCTTCCGGGGATGTCTACGTTTTTGGTGGATCGGGAAACTCTGGTTATGCAACCCAGGGCCTGCCTTACGATTGGTTTAACGAATAAGCACACCTGTGACCTGTAAATTCGGGGGCGGGGGAATAGATGCCCTCCCCCACCTCTAAAAGGTATGTCATGAGGGTACTTCTCTTGTATAGCGTGTTTCGAATTGAATGTGAAATAATGGGGTCAAGGGGACTGGTCCCCTTGCAGGGGGTTCTGAAGGGGGGCGGAGCCGCCCCTTTCTTTCTTGTATGCGAGCAATTTTAATACCCGAAAAAACTCGAATCCGATCAGTATATGACATTGTTACTGTGCTTAAGCGATTAGACCACACCGGACTGGAGTGCTACCCTATGCAAGACCCAACTGGCTACGCGTCCACTGGATCAGGCCACCGGCGTTGATAAGCTCCTCCATGAAGGGCGGGATCGGCTTGGCTTGATACCGGGCACCCGTGGTCATGTTTGAGATGACCCCGGTGACGGTGTCGATTTCGATAACGTCGCCTTCTTTTATCTGACTGACGGCATCGGGGGATTCAAATATCGGCAACCCGATATTAAAGGCATTGCGGTAAAATATCCGCGCAAAGCTCCCAGCAACTATCGCACTCAGGCCCGATGCCTTTAAGGCTATGGGCGCATGTTCCCTCGACGAACCACATCCAAAGTTAGCCCCGGCCACGATCACATCGCCAGCTCTGACCTTCGTAGGGAAATCCTTATCGGCATCCTCCATGACATGCCTTGCCAGCTCAACCGGGTCTGCCGTGTTGAGATACCTCGCCGGTATGATAGCATCCGTATCGATGTCCCTGCCAAACTTCCACACCTTACCCTTTAGTTGCATAGTTGCCTCCTTAAATTTACTTGTCAGTTTTTTGTGCGATATAGTTTAATATTCCCTGTGCAGCACGTCGTCCCGTCTGCATGGCGTGGATGACCGTGGTAAAGGAACCGGGGGCCTTGGAGATATCGCCTCCGGCAAAGACTCCGGGGATGGAGGTCATTTGCGTCTGGTGGTCAACCACTATGTAGCCTTTTGCATCCGTCCTGAGGGTTGGGGTTGAGCGTGCTATTATGGGGTTGGCCATCGTGCCCAGGGCGTAGATGACCGTATCAACGTCCAGGATGAAGTCCTCACCTCCGCTGATACACTTCATGCCGGTGAGCCAACCGTCGGCTGATGCAAGTATCTCCACAGGATGTGTTTCCCAGTAAAACTGCACACCCTCTTCGACTGCATGTTTCAGCTCTTCCCTGCGGGCGGGACTGTCCTTCATCGATCTCCTGTAAACGATGTAGACGTTTTTGGTGTTGAGCCTGATGGCAACGCGTGCGGCATCCATTGCGGTGTTGCCGCAGCCGATGACGGCTATGTTGCGTCCGATGCCCACCGGGGTGTCGTGGTGTGGGAAATCGTATCCGTGCATGAGATTGACACGCGTCAGAAACTCGTTGGCCGACATCACGCCGTTTAGCAGTTCACCTTTCACACCGAGTCCCATGGGATAACCGGCCCCGCTTGCGACAAAGACTGCATCGTAGGCGTGCTTGTCCAGCAGCTCGGTGATCGTGTGCAGCTTGCCGATGACCTTGTTGGTCTTGATGGTGACACCGAGGTCCTTGAGGTTGTCGATCTCCCTGAGAACAACGCTCTTTGGCAACCTGAACTCCGGGATGCCGTACATGAGCACACCACCAGGAAGGTGCAGCGCCTCAAACACCACCACCTTGACGCCGGCCTTTGCCAGGTCTGAGGCACAGGCCAATCCTGCCGGTCCGGAGCCGACGATTGCAGCCTTTTTGCCGTTGGTGGTTATTTCGTGATAGTTCTTCCAACCGTTTGCCTGGGCGGTGTCGCCGACAAATTTTTCCAGTAGTCCGATTGCGACCGGCTGGAGCTTCTTGCCCACCACGCAGTTGGCCTCACACTGGAGCTCCTGCGGGCAGACGCGTCCACATATTGCCGGAAACAGATTGGCCTCCGTGATCAGGCTGTAGGCTCCACGGTAATCCCGCCTCGATACCAGGTCTATAAACCCGCGAATGTCGATCCCCACGGGGCATCCCCTGGAACAGGCCGGCTTTGTGCACTGCATGCAGCGGTCGGCCTCCTGCAGTGCCAGTTCCTCGTTGTAGCCGATGGTAACCTCATTAAAATTCTTGGCCCGGACGTGGGCCTCCTGGTGCTCAGGGGGCGTCCTGGTTGGTTTGATCGTGTTGATGTGTCTTGGGTGTTTATCTGCCATATGTCTTCAATATCCTAATACATTATAATAATTCATCTGTTAAGAAACTCAAATATTTCCGAATGAGTATAATATTTACAAATAAGTTCTATGATATCGTATTTACTGTCAGTATTTAATTCCGGACTATTTATCTGATCTTTCCGAAGCTTGTTTATATAAGACGTTTCATCATCTGAAATTCTATCTTTTTTATGTTCTAAGAAAGCCATCAGGTCTTCCCATTTTTTATGTGATAATATAGACTTTACAGAAAATAATCTTTCAAAATCAAGATTGCCTCCAAATCTGAATATAAAATTACACAGAGCGAGTTTCTTTTTCGAATCATTCTTTAGTCTGTTGATTTCATCCAGTTTGTTTGTTGCAGATTTATTTTTTTCTTCGGAATACAACCATAGTTCATCAATATTTGTTATCAAAGTGGCGCCATTCGTAAGTTCCTCTATGCTCAGGTTCATTAATAATCCTTGCATATTTTTAAGATTATCCTCTAATCCTTTTTTGGCAATTTGAATTTTGATAACATTTATTATTTGTTGGAATCGATATTCAGGATTAATGACATCGCCCTTTTGGCCGACATTCACCATAAATACTCTTGATTTCATGATAGTCAACAAAAACATTCCGCAAAACACAGACTTAACCCATTCACTAAAAGGTAATAGTGCTTTGTTAATACTAAGAATATCGATATTATGTAAAATGATAAAGACAAAAACACTGGCAAAGATATTTAGTAAAAGATAAACAAGCACCCACCCCCATGCTTTTGTTAAAGTATCTTCTCCATAGTCACGAGACAAGTCTATTGATGAAACAGTCAGAGATAGAATCACTGTCAATGCAATTTGAAATCCTAACTCTGACATACTGTATTCATAAGGTCTTCCGTAATTTTTCTCCCTTTCTCCGTAATCCCAAATCTCTGCACCCAATCTCTTTCAGTACTCCTTAATTCAACGAGGTTATCACTTTGGAGTTTCATAATTGCTTCTTGCATCTCTGAAGGAACCAACCTGAGTGTTACGGCGATACGTGGTTTCTTTGCCTCACCATACTTGCTAAGGTACTCTAATATGCGTCTGCCATTGTCTGTAATATTCGGTTTTGATTCCAACATGCCGTTGCCATGTATTTCTGAATTACGGTTAAAGTCCGCAAGTATCTGTTGCCAAGTGTTATCGTCAAAGGATTCCTTCGCTTGCCATTTGTCGTAGCAAAGGGCCGCCAACTGCTGGACGTGAAACGGATGCGTACCGACCTCTTGTATTATGCGTGTACCGCATTTTGCCTCAAATTCAGGTGACCCCAGCGTTTTGAGCATTGCCCTGACCTCAGCCTCCTGCATCACTCCCAGGGGGATTGACACGAATATGTTGTGAAACGCCGACCCCACATCGTCTTTCTTGCCAAAGACCTCACGCAGTTCGCTCTTGGAGGCCGTGACGATATTAAGCACCCCGGCAGAGGTCTTGGCACGCAGCCAGTTAAAGACATCCCCAAATTTCGGTATTGCTATAACTTCAATCTCATCAAGCAGTAACAACGGGGTCTTGTTTGTTTCATCTTTCAGGTACCTGTTGAGTTTGTAGAAAAACGTCTCGATATCATCCGATTCAGACCATTCGCCGCTTACTCCATTTAAGATTTCCAGCAAAAACACTTTGGGATTTTTGTGTACATCCATACAGTCTATATACACGGGCTTGTAATTGTTTAACCCAAGGCCTGTCAGCTTTACGTGATATAACAGTGATGACCTCCCCATACGACTTGGACCGACTACCGAGCAAGGAACTTTCTTTTTCAAAAGCTCGGTAATATCTTTGAGCTCCCGTTCACGCCCGAAGAATTTATCTGCATACTTTATATATGTCGTAGTGTCTAAAAACTGATTCATATCCTACCCTTCTATAACTAAGTCTTACCTTTATTGTACTCTATATCGAGGACATTTTTAAAGGGCCTGCGTTCCCTGAGCCACTGATGAAGCATTCCCGTTTTGCACCGGTAATCAAACTTCTCCGCGCTCGCACGCATGACGACCAACTGCCGACCGACAAGCTCCTCCAACGTGGCATGGAGGGTTTTTGCGTCGCAGAACTTATTGCAGCCTTCCTTGATGTCGTCCATACCGATCCACTGCCCCGGCTCCGGATGCAGGCTCGCGATGAGCGACAGAAGCAGACGCCCGGTTGCGTTTTCGCCCAAGACGCCACTCCAGATGTAATCCAGGGCATTTTCCAGGTCGCCCTCCATGCACTTCCTGAAGATGACGGTCAAGTCGGCGTCAATGACGTTGAGGCGCTTTACGTTGTTGAGGTGATTGATCATCGTCGAGCATACGATCTGAAGGTAATAGGGGTGACTGCCGGTAAATGCGAGGATTCTTTCAATGGCGCCGGTGCTGATGTCTATGTTGCAGAGGCGGATCAACTGCTCGGCGTCCGTCTTTGTGAGTGCGTCCATCTTTATTGTGTGGGCAATGCCAAACAGAATACCCCACTGGTCACTCTTTAGACGGTGCAGTCTGTAGGTGCCGCAGAACATCACGATGATGCGTTTCCTGTGCTGGATTATCCCTCTGATCACGTGGAGGACCTCCTCCGGCCATATTTTTTTATCGACCTGGTCTTGCAGTAACTCGAACTCGTCCAGGATCAGCAGGATTCGGGTGTCGCCCGGTGCTCTTTCCAGCCCTTTCAAGACATCGGCAAATGCGTCAAAGGGGTTTTCCTTAAAATCACCTAATGCCAAATTGAGTTCAATTCCGGCAGCATCGCACAATGAGGTTGAAAGTTCATGGAATAGGCTGGCGGTAGACCGTCCCGTCAGGCCTTGAATATCCACAAAGGCATGTCTTATACCGTCGTCGAGTTTCTCTTTCAGGGCATAGACAAAGGAGGTCTTTCCGACCCTGCGTTCCCCCGTGACAATGAAACAGTGGCCGGCTATTTTGGTAGTTCCAGCGATGACCTCTTTAAACTGCTCCTCTCTGCCAACAAACGATGGATGGCCAGTGAGCAGTGGAGGTCCTGGACGGTAGGGGTTGTCTATGGGGTGGTATGCTTCTTGTAAATTTACAGTAGAACGTATAAAACTAACTTCTACTTCGGCCAGTCTCTCGTCCTTGACCTGTGCCTCCTGTGAAAATCTGTCACGCTCTTTTGACAGGGCAGTTATCTTTTTCTTATTACGGATTCTGATCCAGAGAATCAATACGTTTAATAGCAAAATTGATATTATAATGCTTGAGAATAAGAACCGTAGCTCATTGGGAATAAGAATATCTAAATAATCATTTAATCTATGCATTAAACATTAAACCTCCTATCAGGACTATAGCTTACCGAATCTTGCCTCATCAACATGTCCTGCCTGCAATATAGCAGATTTACCGTGAAAATACATTTTCATGTGCGGGGGTGAATATGCTCCCTATTCATGAGGGTTTCGATTTGATTAAATACAAAAACGCAGCACTTTATGTGGGGTCAAGGGGGCTGGCCCCCTTGCAGGGGGTTCTGAAGGGGCCAGGTGCGACCTGGAGCGAAAAAGAAGCGGAGTCGCCCCTTTCTTTCTTTGTGTGGTTTTACCTGCCATATTTCTTCAGCGCTACTTTTTCGTACTTATCGAAGCGTTTTTGGCGATTCATGAGTTCATCGAAGTTGACCAGATGGCCGTCCATGTCTGGGCCGTCGATGCAGGAGAACCTCACTTCGTCGCCGACCGTGACGCGACAACTCCCGCACATCCCCGTCCCGTCAACCATGATCGGGTTCAACGATACGACCGTCGGGATGTCGTATGGTCTTGTGACCTCGGCACAGGCCCTCATCATGATCAGCGGGCCAATGGCCACGACGTGATCGATCCTGCGCTCGGTTATGAGGCGTTGCAGCGGAACCGTCACAAGCCCCTTTTCGCCGTAGGAGCCGTCATCGGTGGAGATGATCAGCTCGTCGGAGTATCTTGCAAATCGCTCCTGCCAGAACATGATCTCCTTCGTCCTGAAGCCGAGGATCGAAATGGTGTGGCTGCCCTTGAGCTTGAACTCACGCAGGATCGGGTACACCGGGGCAACCCCCAACCCTCCACCCACCAGCACCACCGTCTCCAGCGGCTCGATGTGCGACGCCTCCCCCAGCGGCCCGACAAGGTCACGGATGTAATCACCCTCGTTGTAGGTCATCATTTCGATGGTGCTCTTGCCCACCGCCTGGATGACAAGGGTGATCGTCCCGGCTTCGACGTCGAAGTCGGCAATCGTCAGCGGGATGCGCTCCGCCGTCTCGTTGTGACAGACGATCACAAACTGCCCCGCCCTCGCCGCCGCCGCAATGTCCGGGGCGTCCATCTCCCACATGTATGTGTTTGCGGAGTAGACCTCTTTTTTCAGTATCCTATACATTTACGTACCTACCCATGTGTTGAGTTCACTCATCCGTAGGGGCAGAGGAGTTGTTGGTGGTAGGTGTGGTTATCTGGGGGATGTTTCCACTTGCCATGATCTTTGCTTCTATATCGTCCATGACATCGGGGTTTTCGATGAGGAATTTCCTGGCGTTGTCTCGTCCCTGCCCGAGCTTGGAACCCTGGAAACTGTACCATGTTCCCGCACGCTCAACGATGCCCATTTCAACTCCGATGTCAATGAGTTCGCCTGTCTTTGAGATTCCCTCGTTGTAGTATATGTCAAACTCGGCCTGCTTAAATGGCGGAGCAACCTTGTTCTTGACTACCTTGACCTTGACATGTCCACCGATGACCTCCTGGTTTGACTTGAGGTTTTCGATCTTTCTGATATCCAGTCTCATGGAGGCATAGAATTTCAGGGCATTGCCCCCGGTGGTGGTCTCCGGGTTGCCGTATGAGACGCCGATCTTATGGCGTATCTGGTTGATAAAGACAACCGATGTGCTGGACTTTGAGATGGCCGCCGTGAGCTTTCTCAATGCCTGACTCATAAGGCGTGCCTGCAACCCCGGCAGTTGGTCTCCCATTTCACCTTCGATTTCGGCCTTTGGCACGAGCGCAGCAACCGAATCAATGACAATGATGTCCAGGGCGCCACTTCTGACCAACGACTCGGCCACCTCAAGGGCCTGCTCGCCACTGTCAGGCTGCGATATCAGGAGGTCCGGCACCCTGACCCCGATGCGGGTCGCGTAGGCGACGTCAAGGGCGTGTTCGGCATCGATAAACGCTGCAATGCCACCAGTCTTCTGGGCCTCGGCTATGGTACTCAGGGCCAGGGTGGTCTTGCCCGAGGACTCCGGACCATAGATTTCGGTGATCCTGCCACGGGGCAGTCCTCCCACTCCGGTTGCCAAATCCAGCGTCAACGACCCCGTGGGAATTACCTTGATGACCTCGGCAACGGCCTGCTCGCCCAGCTTCATGATAGAGCCTTTGCCGTAGCTCTTCTCTATCTGCGCAATGGCCATCTCAAGGGCCTTCTCCTTATCCTTTTCCTTGCCGTTCTTATCCTTGCCGTCCTTATCCTTGTTTTCCTTAACCGAGCCTGATTCTTTTGCCATAGCAACCTCTCTTTTCTTTTGCATTTATCTCCTGCTCATCCGTATCTTTACTAAAGTTTTGTCATTGGCGGTTTTCGTCCCAATCCTTTTCTATCTATTGTACCCTTTTTTTAGATAATAGGTCAAAATAATAAGACATGGTATAAATCAGGGTATCCGTGCATAGAGCAGATATTCCGTGTTACCTTTTTGTCCGTGTATGGGACTCTGACAGACTCCCCTGAGGTCTAACCCCGTTTGCAGCATAAAGGTCTCAAGGTCTCTGACTACCAGTAGTCGTTTCTCCTCGTCCCTGACAATGCCGCCCTTGCCCACTGCCCCCCTGCCGACCTCAAACTGCGGCTTTATAAGACAGATCAACCTGCCACCCGAACCGAGGAATTTTAACACGGCTGGTATCACTATCCTCAGCGATATAAAAGAAACGTCAACAACAGCAATGTCGATACCCTCAGGGATGACCTCTCTGTCCATATAGCGGATGTTTGTCCTGTCGATAGTTATGACCCTGTTGTCGTTTTGCAGCCGCCACGCCAATTGACCGTATCCGACGTCCACGGCGTAGACCCGCACGGCACCACGAGCAAGCAGACAGTCCGTAAACCCCCCGGTTGAGGCGCCAACATCAAGTGCCGTCATGCCACCGACATCGACACCAAAGTGCTCCAGCGCAAAGTCCAGCTTCACCCCACCCCTGCTTACGTACGGCATGTCGCAATCCCTGAGCGTTATGGTGGCGGCATCAGCATCAACGGCAGTGCCAGGTTTGGTGCAGGGAACGTCGTTGACCATGACCTTGTTCTCCATTATCAGTGCCCTGGCTCGCTCTCTGGTTTGCACAAGTCCTCGTTGCACAAGGACGATGTCAAGCCTCTTCTTCATAGTATGTATAGTATAAAACATTTGTACCTGTTGATGGCACTGTGACGCGTTTTGTCACCGTGGTGACAATTTAAGGCATAACTGTAATCAGCAGTGGTAGGGGATGGCTGAGCTTTAAGGCTTCGTGGATGTGATTATTCAGTCAAATTATTTTTCAACGTGTAGCATTAATGTGGTATGATTATTGATTGTTGTTTGCATTTGCGAGGAAAGACAAAGGACGGTTTTAAACCGTAAATTATAAAAACATAGAAAAACAAACAAGAGGTATGTGTTATGCTTAGACGGATATCATGGACAGAGAGTAGGGATGAGAGAGGATTTACGCTTGTTGAGCTTCTGATAGTGATAGCGATTATCGGGATACTGACTTCCATTGCAGTACCTGCGTTTTTGGGTCAACGTGAGAAGTCCAAGCTGAGGGCGCTTGAGGCTGGTGCACGTGGTGCCGTGGCTGACCTTCAGGGGTACCTGGATTCCTACATAGCAGGGGACCCATACATAATACTGATCAGCCGTTCAGGAAATCAGGGGTGCTTTGAGGCCTCTAATGCAACAGCAACCGGTAAGACCTGTCAGGGGGTTTACAATCAGACCAGCGCCGGCACGTACACGTCATACCCAACCGGTTTGGCAGACATGCTCAATAACTTTGTCAACCATCATACCAACAAAGGCGACACAAGCCCAGTCACCGGAGATGCACTGTTTGTTACGGCACACACGACAGAGGGAGAGGTCTTTCTAACACCCAATGGTAATCGCACGGTTAGCATCACTGCCTATGCCACGGATACGACTCTACCCATCTTTAGCCAGATTGTGACGGCCAAGTAATACGGCACACGCAGATCAACACGGCAGACAGGGTGGCGTCTGCCATGCTTGAGTCTCTGCGTTAAAGCTTGCTACATGTTGAGGAATTTTTCGATTTCGTACTGACTGCCCAGAAAGACGGGGGTACGTTGATGTATCTCCGTGGGTTTTACGTCGCAGATGGTGCCGTTGCCATCCGTTGCCATTCCGCCAGCCATCCTGACGATCATCGACATGGGAAAGACCTCGTACAGGAGGCGGAGCTTTCCGCTCTTGCTCTTGGCGTCAGCCGGATAGGCAAAAACCCCCCCCTTGAGCAACGTCCTGTGAACATCTCCAACCATTGTACCGATAAACCTTGCCGTGTAGCCCTCGTCCTTGAGGGAGTCAAAGTAGTCGCGAGTCTTTTGTGGCCATCCGCGGCTGTTGGACTCGTTTACGGAATATGTCTTGCCCTTTTGCGGTATCTTCAGGTTGGGGTGCGACAATACGAACAGGCCGTTTGATGGGTCCAGGGTAAAGCCGTTTACTTCCGAGCCGGTGGTGTAGACAAATATACACGAAGAGCCATACATCACATAGCCGGCGGCCACCTGTCTGCATCCACCCTGGATGAAGTCATGCATGGTGCCAGTGATCCGCTTGTAGACCGAAAAAATGGTGCCAACGTTGATACCAACCTCTATGTTGGTTGAGCCATCCAGTGGATCAAAGGCAATTATGTACTTGCCATCGGCACCTTTTTCGGGATATATGGGGTCATCCATCTCCTCGGATGCTATGGCGTAGAACTGACCGCTGTCGGAGAGCACGCGCACAAGGACGGCATTGGAAAACTCATCCAGCCGCTGCACCTCCTCCCCCTGGACGTTTATCTTGTCGGCCTTACCGAAGATGTCCGCAAGGCCGGCCATTCTGGTGTGTGCGGCAATGATCTTTGTAGCCGTCTCTATGGACATCAGGGCAATTGACAGCGACCCCGTGGCGTTGGGATATTTGCGTTCCTCCTCTAATATGAATCTGTTGAGGTCCATTCCTATGTTGGGCATAAAGCTCCTCCTTAATTGTGATAAAAGTTACTATTATTTTATTGCATATGCCACACATATGTAAAGGAGGTAAGACATCATGGCAATGTTCTACCCCACTTGTAACAATTTGCTTGAAATGTTATTATAGAGGATATAATTTATATACAAAGGAGGTTGACACAGTGGCAGTCTGTTATGTTTGTGGCAAAAAGAAGACGACGGGTAATAATGTTAGTCATGCCAACAATAAAACGCGCAGGTGGTTTCATCCCAATCTGCAAACAATACGGGCACATACCGACAAGGGCCCCAGGAAGGTAAGCATCTGTACAAGATGCCTGCGCTCAGGGTTGATCAAAAAGGCCATTTAGAGGAATCCGTTATCAGGGTGTAAGTACCGTGGAAAAGGCCTCTTCCTTTTTTGAATCGATAATAAACGACCTTGGACTGGGGGAGGCTATGCACCTGCAAAGGATACAGGACAACTGGCAAAGGCTGTTTCCACCGCCGATGTCACTGCACACCCATCCGGACTTCCTCAAAAACAGCACCCTGCATATCAACGTAGACTCACACGTGTGGCTGCAGGAGTTGCACTGCTATCAGGGACACATCCTCGAAAAGCTCTACGACTACAGGATCAGGGCGATAAAGCTGCGCGTGGGAGTTGTCAATACTACAGTCAAAGGCAACACCACAGACAGCGTAACATTTGTCCCACTCAACGATGAAGACAAACACTTCATAGATACCACCACCGCCATCATAAAAGACGATGAACTCAGGGCGATCATCCGAAAGACAATGCAGAAGGCCTTGTCGCATCCCAGGCCGAAGGAACGTTGAATGAAGGCAACACTGACCTGCCTGCTGTGCCTGTTGCTGATGCTGACCGTCATACGCTGTAAGGATTCAACCGCAGAGGACAAAGACCTGATGATGCTTATTAACGGTGTTCGTCAGGAGGTACGACAGAGACCTACTGCCACTGATGACCTTCAGAGGCGAGTGTTTCTGCTCAATCGTTGGGCGCGGATACTCTTTGAACAGGGCCTGGATGTCAACACGGTATACCCCTGGCAACGAGCCTTGGACATTGACAGGGCCACTACTGCCAATCCACAGCAGGCTATGGCAGAGGTCACGGCTGCATATGCCGACCTTGAACGCTTCGTTGCAACACACAAGGAAGACCCCGCCGAAAATAAGCGCATCCTCGATGAGATCAACAATACACGTCGGCAGTTAAAGACAACTCCCACCAATGCCGCTAACCTCAGACATCGCCTCTATTGTCTGAACCAGTGGGCGAGACTCCTCATGGCACAGGGCATTGATGCCGGCAGGATATACACATTTGAGACATCGATGATGCTGCAATCCCATGCGTTGCTGCAACCCGAGCAGGCATCCGTGCTGGTAGACGGTCTGTTTGCAAGTCTTGAGTCGATACAGGCCACGCCCGTAATAACCGCACCATCGCCACCACCGGCAGCCGTGATGCCTCCGCCACCCACGCCACCACAACCGGTCTATAGCAAGTCGCCACGGGCAACGGTTACCGTCAACCTAAGGCTCAACGCAAGTTACGCACAGGTCACGGAAGGCGTCGCACAATACGACTCCGGCATAGCGATGACAAACACCAGTGCCGACTTTAAGACAACCAGGGTAGAGTCTCCCCCCCTGGTGCCTTCGACAAAGGGAGGAGGATACATGCAGGTAACGGATGGCGCCATATCGGTAGAGCTATCTGCGGTGCCCGTGTTTGTTGAACCTGGTGGCGGGCAGAGGTGTACTGCCACTGCACGGTATAGTCCCTTTGGGATGTTGGCAGGGGATTTTGACAGCCCTGGCAAGGCAGTGGGGGAGAGGTATGCAGGGAATCTGGCGACCAAGCTGCCCTTTAAGCAGATTCGGTTTATAGGGCCAAACGGTCTACACTTTGTACTCTATAAGTATGGCAGTGATGGCGCCGGAGGCGGAGCACGATACCTGGACAGGATGAAACCCCTCTACGACGACGCCATATCAAAGGGATTAAACGTCATGCTCACCATAGACCCCAGTACGGCCATGGTTGCCCCGGGGGTATTTAACAAGCGCGGGGAGTTCGCCCAAGAGGACGTACAACAATATGTGGAGTTCCTCAAGGCAGTTATGCGCAAGTATCCAAAGATAAAGGACTACAGCCTGGACACCGAGGCAGATGCCTCCTGGCAACCGGAGACATATGCCCGGGCACTGGAGATCACATACAAGACACTCAAGGGACAGTGTCCCAAGTGCCGACTTACCACAAGCGGGATGTTTAAAAACGATCTGCAGTTCTACGAGCAAGTCCTTGAGACCCTGAAGCGGATGAAGGTGAGGAAGGCCTTTGACTTCTTCGGCATGTGGCATCCCTATGGCGCCATGGACGACCTCCGTGCCAACGAATACGAGCAGATACGGAAAAACTACAAAGACACAACGGAACTGTTGATGCGTTATGGCTATATCAATGTGCCAGTCTTTATCGGAGAGACAGGCTATCCGAGTGATTCGCACGACCCACGCCTCTCAGCCGGCTTTCACTCCGAGCGGAGGCAGGCCCAGGAGCTGATCAAGCGATTTGTAACGGCCATAGGCATTGGTGTTAAGCGGGTCTACTGGGCCACTACGGTGGATTATCACAAGTTTGGCGGCATTGAGGGCTATTTCGATTACACGGGAGTGATACACAACCCCGACAACAAACAGTTATCCCACAAGAAACTGGCCTACTACTCATACAAGAGTCTGATTGAAAAGCTGAGTTGTTTTGAAAATGCCAAGGTGACACAAATTGACAATCTCCCTCCCGAGGTCGTTGGATATAAGTTTGAACGTGGCACCAAAGCCATCTACGTCCTATGGGCAGATGATGCGCTTGGTCAATGAGGTCATCATCCCTGCAATTGCCCTGCCCGTTGACCTCGTGCAAGTTGACTTGCTAAGATAGAGCAGCGCACTCTAAAAAAAGTAGAGGTATGTTTAAAAGGTTCAATAAGTGAGCAGTGTCCCTGACAGGTAGCACTCCATTCAAACGTGGACACATTGCTTAATCATAACAACAATGCCATATTATGTGGGTACAGAAATGGCTTAAATCCTGCTAACCACGGTTGATTGCTACCACAAGGGCGGTTTACAGGTAGTTTTCATACTTATCTACAGGTTCAAATCCCAGTTTTTCTCTTGTCTCTGAGAGGTCAAAGACGCTACTGGCGTTGTTGCTGATGACAAATGCCGGCAGAAACGTTGTGTCAATGCCGATAGCCTTTTCAAATGCCTGGGTCATGTCACGCCTGCTGACAAACATGGCACCCATGTAATGCCCGGCATAGAGGCGTGGATTGTCTTCCTTTACAGTCCAGCCGATCCGGAGTGCCACGAACTGCATCCCCAGATAGGCCAGATGTCTGCCTACCATCTCACCAAACACCTTTGATTCCGCATACAGGCACAGTGGCGAAGGGGGGGCATCCAGGGAGATCAACCTCCGTCTGCCGCCTCTTAATGACTCCATCACAGCCCCTTGGTGGTAAAAGTTGGAACTGGCAAAGACTATCTTTCTTATACCCGCACGCCGTGCCTCCTCAAATACATAACTCGTTGCCTCAATATTATTACGTAACGTGACATGCGGGGGTGCATCAGGACGAGGGTCTCCGGCCAGATGGATCAGACAATCCAGGCCGTCAAATGCCCCACTCAACTGCCCCTTGTCTGTCAGATCGACCCTCATAGAACGCACCGTCCCAACATTGCCCAAATCCCTCATGTCATAGAGAACCAGGTCATATCTGCCGGCAAACCCCTCCCTTAGCGCAGTGCCCACAACACCAGCCGCTCCGGTTATCCCGACCTTAAGCCTTTTGGCTGCACCGTTCATGTCTTTTATTTTAAACTTAACCGTTGTGTAAAAACAATACGCCCTGATTCGGGTGATATGGCACTTTTGCGAGGGGGGCGGAGGGGGAGCAAATCTCCCCATTTTTTTCTTACGGTCAAATGCGATTGACCTTGTGTAAGTTGACTTGCTAAGATAGAGCTAGTGAGCAGTGTCCCTGACAAGGTGAAGGCCCTGCTGCGGTTCTTAAAGAAGGATTGCGGGGTGAGGTTTATCGTGCGACAGATGAGCACCGATGAGGTAATCCTGATCGTGTTTAATCGTGGCCGGGTTGATGCCTCCATGCAGTTGTTGCTGGCTGCCGGTGTTCGTGACCCCGATTTTGATATCGATGGCGGCGTGATAGGCTTCTCCGTTGACGACGTAAGGTTTCACCTGCTGTCAAAGGAGGGCTGCGGCTGATGTTAGGGGCATTGGTGGCACAGTTGGTGCCCAGCTAAAAGATATCGGCATGATAGTAATGGTAGGAGTTTCCAGGCAAACAAGCCAATCCCCAAAGTATCACAGGGTATCATACGGTATCACAGGGTGTCAAAACTGGGTGCAAACTGCACCCACCCGATGCAGGAATGCGCCCAAAAAACACCCACCCCCTGGCCGACGTAGACCGTTGATTTTCCTCGTGCCACCACATGACGCACTACACCCAAAAAGCACCCTTCCACCCTGCCACATGTGAAGTAAACTTCACTGGATTTTCCGTACCGCCATCGGTTAGACTATCGGCAGGGTGATGACACCCTGACAACGATGACAGATAAGGAGTGTAAAAGATGCCAGCGAAAGTGATCAGCTTCATAAACTTTAAGGGCGGCGTGGGTAAGACCTCAAATACCGTCAACATTGCTGGGGAATTGGCTATCAGAGGACATAGGGTGTTGGTGATAGATATGGACCCACAAGCTAACGCTTCGGTATGGTTGATGGGTGAAGACCGTTTTTTCGATATGTATAAAAAAGGAGCGCCACCACGACAAACACTTTTACGTCTTTTTTTAGCAGTAAAGAATAGTAAGGGATATAACATTGACAAAGCCATCATTACAAATGTTTATAAACCAGAGACTATAGCGCCTATAAGTCTGGATTTACTGCCTGCTGACTACGGAATGGTAGATTTAGAGTCGCGACTTACGCCTGATCTACATCTGTCAATATTAAGAGTGATCCTAAACAATCAAGGTAGAATTCCTTTAATAAGAGCCTCTTGCAAAAGTACATGTTATGTAAAATATAGCAAAAAGCTCATTTTGTAAGTGGCTGATATTAAATGATATTTTGGGGGCACTATAATTGCTTGATTTGAGATTTGCAAGAGGCTCATAAGTAATAGATATGATTTTATATTGATCGATTGCTCTCCCTCTCTTTCTATCTTAACTTGTAACGCTTTGTTAGTATCAGACTTTTATATTGTTCCAACCATCCCTAATTATCTCTCACGTATTGGATTTAATATCCTCTCACATAAGATTAGGATTTGTCCACAAATAACTTGTACAAATGGTGTCTAAATATGTTATGATCAAAAAGTGCAAAGCGATACCGAACTTATGATACAAAGAAAATTTGAAGTACTCAAAGATGTTTTAGACGAACAAGGCAGACGAATGTGGGCTGCAGTGGAAGCCGAGGCATTGGGACGAGGAGGAGTTACTTCAGTTTCCAGATCTACTGGTCTTTCGCGGACAACGATATATGAAGGAATTAGACGTATTGCTGAATCAAAGGAAAAACCTTCAAAAGGGAAAAAGAAGATACGTTTACCTGGAGGTGGACGCAAGCCGGTTGTTGAAACAGACCCATCCGTGCTTGTAGATATTGAGGGGTTGGTAGATCCGGTTACC
>NZ_JMFO01000047.1 GCF_000714715.1 Candidatus Magnetobacterium casense | reverse complement strand
TATCTTGTATTTTAGCAAATCCACATATCTTTCTCAGATTTGGCATCGTTTTTAGAGATTCTATCAAAAGACTTGTCGTAGGGTAATTATAGACAACTTTGGCTACAAACGCTCTGCCAATTGCATACCTCTCCTTGAGTTTACGACCTATGCATTGACTGTCTACCCACCACATATGTCTTTCTATCTGAACTATCTCCAGGATTGTAACTAACTGCTTTTGTTTCTTGGTTATTGGATCGGTAAGTATTTCTTCCAACTCTGGGAACAGTACCCGTTGTATATTTCCTGCTAACCATGATATACTCTCTAATAACATTATGTTCTCCTTTTAATCTATTATATTTAGGTGTTATATTATAGCACAAAGAGAACTAAAAAAGGTTTAGTTTAGGAGTTTTGCAAGAGGCTCTATAGATTAAGATACTTAACAGGAGGTTAAACAATGATAATAGAACACGTCAAAGGTAGCGACATACCCACTGAATGGGCAAAAAAATTAGACATAGAGGCTGATGTAATATACACGGTGGATATTGATGTGGAAAAAGAAATGCCACCAGAGGAGATGTTTAGGGAAGATTTTATAAGAGAAATGGAGGCACGGGACAAACAATATCAAGAGGGCAAAGGGACGTTATGCAGAACCAGGGAAGAGAGTGATGCTTTTTTCAGAGAGGCGTGGGGTGAGTAAATACAGCGGGTTTTACCTGGATGGCTTTAAAAAAGACATTAAGGCAATTAAGAACAACTTTGAGCTGCGGGAAAGATTAAATTAGAAAAGATTGGGGAGGTGTTGGAGAATCCTTATCACTACAAACCGCTTCGAAATATTCGAGAGTTCAAATAGGCAGTTATGTGTTGATATTTGAGATAAAAGAAGAAGAAAAAAATATAGTTTTTCATTCAATTAGTCATCACAATAAGGCATATAAAGAAGAATAGAAGCGGGGTGCCCTTCCAAATATATCCGGGGAGACAAGAAAGTTATGGTTATTTAATCTTTAGTACGAGCCTTTTCTGTATGGTTATCCAGGTCGTCAATTTCTTTCTCCGCAACAGAGCTATAAACCAGCCTGTGCATTTATTCTTGCCTTTCTCCTTGCGCTATAATTCTCAATAGTCCAGGGTAGGTTTGTCTTTTCGCTCCGCTATGATTCGCAGGGCGTGTAAATCCTCGATTAACTCCTCTACCCGCCTTAACTCCTCTATGTCAACAATGGCCGCTATTCTGAGTCCTTGACCGTCTGTCACATATTGAGTTACACGGATAAGCCCGATGTCATGTTCTTGCTCTATCGTCGCAGGCATGTCTTCCCTCCTTCTCCTCATTGTTAGTCCACCATACAGAAGAAAAGAAGGAGGGCGGCTCTGCCCCCTCCTCAGACCTCCACTGCAAGGGGACCAGTCCCCTTAACCCCATTTTACCATGCTTTTTTAATAAGGCTACTCGTCTCTGCCAAAAAAAAAGATGACGCCAAAAAAAGTAATTGAAATTTATAGTTGGAATCTGCTTTAATAAATAATTACTGTTGGTAAAGCGATATTAAAAAAACTAATGTGGAAGACTAAATTGAGAAAAGACGATATCGAGCAATCAGACAAGCTAAAGGAACTAAGGAGCCGTATTGATGCCATAGACGAGCAGGTGCTGAACTTGCTCAACGCCAGAGCCAATCTTGCTATGGACATAGCAAAGGTTAAGAAGGAAAACAACTTCGACTTCTATAACCCCAGCAGAGAAAGAGAGATTATCGAAACACTCCAGAAGATGAACAAGGGGCCGTTTCCAAACTGTGCCCTGCGCGTGATCTTTAAGGAGATATTCTGCGCCTCTCTTGCGCTAGAACAACCCCGTACAGTGGCATACCTGGGACCGCAGGCAACCTATACGCATCAGGCGGCGCTAAAATACTTCAGCTCTTCGTGCAAGTTCCTGCCGACAAAGAGCATCCGTGAGGTGTTTGAAAAGGTTGACTCCGATGTGGCCTCCTTTGGGGTTGTCCCCATAGAGAACTCCAACGAAGGGGCTATCAACTACACGCTCGATATGTTTATGGACTTCAACCTCAAGGTCTATGCCGAAATACTCCTGTCGATATGCCACAACCTGCTCTCCAGGGTAAGGGATAAGGCCGAAATCACCAAGGTGTACTCCCACCCCCAGGCACTGGCACAGTGCAGGGACTGGTTGGAGCGGAACATGTTGGGAGTGCCCATCTACGACTCTGCAAGCACTGCCCAGGCAGCAAGCATGGCAGCGGAGGAGATCGGTTCTGCCGCCATCGGCAGCGAATTGGCCGGTAAAATGTACGACCTCAACTTCGTGGAAAGAAACATCGAAAATATAAAAGACAATGTGACCCGCTTCCTTATCATCTCAAAGGAATCGCAGGACAGAAGCGGACACGATAAGACGTTGATTATGTTTTCCGTAAAAGATGAGCCGGGGGCGCTATATGAAATACTCACCCCCTTTAAGAAACAAAAGATAAACATGACAAAGATAGAGTCCAGACCGACCAAGAGAAAGGCGTGGGATTATGTCTTCTTTGCCGACATAGAAGGCCATATTGAGGACAAAAAGGTCAAAAAAGCCCTCGATGCTATTAAGAAACGAAGCGTTCTGCTCAAAATACTAGGCTCCTATCCACAAGTTGACCAAATTGAAAGATAGTACGTTAAGACCGCCAGAGTATATAAGTAAGATAACCCCCTATATACCGGGGAAACCGATAGAAGAGTTGGAGCGGGAACTTGGCATCAGCAATTGCATAAAGCTGGCCTCCAATGAAAATCCTCTTGGGCCTTCCCCCTTGGCTATTGAGGCAATGCAGATAGGGCTTGCGGGCCTGAACCGATATCCCGACGGTGGAGCATATCGCCTCAAGGCTGCCCTCGGCGGAGTCTATGGAGTGGATGCGCAGGAAATAGTCATCGGTCATGGCTCAAACGAACTCCTGGATATAGCAGTAAGGACATTTATGCCGGCCACAGAGGACAATATCTATAACAACATCATGGCCGACCCGTCTTTTATTGTCTACTACAACTCCACGGTCAAGGCCGCCGGTACGGCCGTAAAGGTGCCGCTTACGAACGACTACAGGCACGATCTGCCTGCCATGGCGGCGAAGATCAACGGCAAGACCAGGATAATTTTTATCGCCAATCCCAATAATCCCACCGGTACGATTGTCGGAGCAGAGGAGTTTGATATCTTCATGCGGGGCATCCCTGATAACGTCCTGGTGGTGGTGGATGAGGCATACTACGAGTATGTCACCGACACGACATACCCCGACACTATGAGGTATTTCAGAGAGGGATATCCAATCCTGATTCTGAGGACGTTTTCAAAGATATACGGACTGGCGGGCCTGAGAATAGGCTACGGGATAGCCAACCGTTTAACAGTTGCCGAGATGGACAAGGTCAGAGAGCCGTTTAACACGAGTTCGGTTGCCCAGGCAGCGGCCATCGGGGCGCTTAAGGACACTGAACACATCAGAAAATCAGTAACCGTCAACGAGGCGGGCAAGGCGTACCTCTATGAACAATTAAGGCATCTGCCGGTAGAGTTCATACCCACACAGGGGAACTTTATATACGTTGATTTAAAGGTCGATGCCAATAATATCTATAATAAACTGCTACAACGCGGTGTTATCGTACGACCGATGGGAAAGACGATCATACGGGTGACAATCGGTTTACAAAATGAAAATGAAACTTTTATGCGGAACTTAAGGGAGGTCTTGTAGATGGACATTATTGTGTTAAAGAGGACGGCAGTGCAAGAAGAGATAGACAATATCGTCAAGAAGCTGGAGTCCAAGGGGTTGAGCGCCAATATCTCAACGGGCACCGAGAAGACGATAATTGGAGTTATCGGTGACACGTCCAAGATATCGGAGGAAGAGGTCGATTCGGTCAGGGCAATGAGGGGGGTTGAGGAGTGTCTCCGTATCGTGAAACCTTACAGATTGGCCAGCAGGGATTTTAAGAAGGACGATACGATCATAGACGTCAACGGAGTGAAGATCGGCGGCAACAAATTGGTGGTGATAGCCGGTCCCTGTGCGATAGAGAGCAGGGCAATCCTCATGTCCATAGCCGAAAAGGTCAAGGATGCCGGAGCGAGTTTCGTCCGTGGTGGAGCCTTTAAGCCGCGTACGTCGCCATATACCTTCCAGGGTCTGGGCGAAGAGGGGCTGAAGATACTGGTGGAGGCACGGCAGCATACCAATATGCCAATCGTAACCGAACTGATGGACCCCCGTGACCTGATGACGATGGTCAAGTACGCCGATATCATACAGATAGGGACGCGTAACATGCAGAACTTCCGGTTGCTCCTGGAGGTTGGTATGACGGACAAACCCGTGCTGTTAAAGCGCGGCATGTCGGCGACAATCAAGGAGTGGCTGATGGCGGCTGAGTATATAATGTCCCGGGGCAACCACAAGGTGATCCTCTGTGAGCGTGGAATCAGGACGTTTGAGACGACAACACGCAATACGCTTGATCTGAGCGCCATCCCGGTGCTAAAGCAGTTGACCCACCTGCCTGTAATCGTAGACCCCTCCCACGCCGTTGGCAGATGGGACCTGGTCCCGCCAATGGCAAAAGCGGCCGTGGCAGCCGGAGCCGATGGCCTCCTGATAGAGGTGCATACCAATCCGGAGGAGGCATACTCCGACGGTGAACAGTCACTGAAACCGGATGTCTTCAAGGAACTCATGGAACAACTAAAGCCTGTGGCAAAGGCTGTAGGGCGTGAAATTTGAGCAATGTGTCAATAAATACAGTGTGAGGTCATGGCCGTTTGGTTTTTAAGAAGATAAGTATAATCGGGATAGGGTTGATGGGTGCATCCTTTGCAATGGCCATAAAGGAGAAGGCTCTTGCTCAGAGGGTCTGCGGATACGGAAGGAATGAGAACAATCTAAAGAGGGCAAAAGACAAGGGTATTATTGATGAGTACGGTTTGACTATCGGGGAGGTTGGGCAAGGTTGTAACCTGCTTGTATTTGCCTCACCGGTAGGGGTCTTCCTCGAGCTTGCCAGGGAGATAGCCCCGTATCTGAGTAAAGGCGCCATCGTCAGTGACATGGGAAGCGTCAAGGGTGAACTCGTTTACGAAATGGAAGAAACAATGCCCCCGGGTGTCTCCTATGTGGGCGCCCATCCAATAGCAGGCAATGATAAATCCGGTCTGGATGCCGCAGTGCCCGACCTCTTCAAAAACGTAAACTGTATAGTCACGCCCACCAACAACACAAACGAAACGGCCCTAGCAATCGTCTCCGACCTGTGGAAAACCCTTGGATGCAACGTCAGAACACTCACTCCGGAGAAACACGATGAAATCTTCTCCGCCATAAGCCATATGCCACACGTGGCCGCCTATGCACTGGTCAATGCCATCAAGATGATAGATGAACAATACCTGAACTTCTCCGGTACCGGCTTTCTTGATACCACGCGTATCGCAATGAGTTCCCCACAGATGTGGATAGACATATGTATGTTAAACAAGGACACTATCATCAGGCACCTGGCAAAATACATGGAGGTCATAAACACTATAACAGACGCCATAAAAACCAATGACAAAGACGCCCTACGAAAACAGTTTGATCAGGCAAGAACTTTGAGACTAAACCTGGACAGGTCTAAAAACGCAATCTTGAATAAAGAGTGACGGATATGAAAAATAATATGAAAAGCATCAGCCTGACAAAGGCGAAA
The DNA here is from genome assembly GCF_000714715.1 of Candidatus Magnetobacterium casense. GTDB lineage: Bacteria > Nitrospirota > Thermodesulfovibrionia > Thermodesulfovibrionales > Magnetobacteriaceae > Magnetobacterium > Magnetobacterium casense. The sequence goes on along the minus strand of NZ_JMFO01000047.1, from coordinate 11,335 downwards.
TCGGGTCTCAGAGGTGAGATCGTCAGTCCGCCGGATAAATCGCTGTCCCACCGGGCGGTGTTTATTGCCTCTATGGCAAAGGGCGTGTCGGTGATAAAGAACTTTCTCATGGCCGGTGACCCCCTCAGTACGGTCCATGCCTTCAGCAGTCTGGGTGTGCAAATAGGGATGCAGCAGGACGGCATAGAGGTCCACGGCTGCGGCCTGGACGGTTTCAGTGAACCGTGGAACATCATCGATTGTGGTAATTCGGGTACAACCATGAGGCTGTTGACAGGGGTATTGGCCAGTCGTCCGTTTTTTTCGGTACTAACGGGGGATGATTCTCTGAGAAATCGCCCCATGTCGCGTGTCATACTGCCCCTGAAACAGATGCAGGCAGAAATCTATGCACGAGGCAATGACCGCCTGCCACCTATCGCCATAAAAGGTTGCCGATTAACCCCCATCACGTATGAAATGCCAGTGGCCTCGGCCCAGGTGAAATCGGCGATACTCCTTGCGGGATTGTCCATTGACGGGGGGTACACGGAGGTGACGGAACCCATAAAGTCGCGTGACCATACCGAAAGGATGCTCAGTGCCTTTGGCGCCGATGTAAAGGTCGATGACCTGAGAGTTGGCATCAACGGTGGTGCACACATGACAGGACGCAATATAACATTGCCGGGGGATTTCTCATCGGCGGCATTTTTCATTACGGCGGCAATTATCACGGAAGGTTCGCAGCTTTCAATCAAACAGACCGGTATAAACCCCACGCGTATCGGTTTCCTTGACGTCGTCAGGGAGATGGGTGCTAACGTCGAAACTCAGGACGTGCAAGACCTCTGCGGCGAACCCACCGCCAACCTGCTGTGCAAGTTCACCGGCGACCTGAAACCCTTTAAGATAGACAAGGACAGGGTCCCCTCACTCATAGACGAGTTCCCCTTGCTCTGTCTACTGGCAACCCAGGCCCACGGTGTCTCCGTAATCAGGGGCGCCAAGGAGCTTCGCGTCAAGGAGTCTGACAGGATATCCGCAATGGTGTTGGCCCTGGAGAGTATGGGCGTCTCCGTCGAGGAGTACGACGACGGTGTGGCCATCGAAGGGCCGGTGCAACTCAAAGGCGCCCGCATACAGAGCTACAACGACCACCGCATAGCCATGACCTTCGCCGTGGCCGCACTCATTGCCGATGGAGAAACAATCATAGACGGAGCCGATGCAGCGGAGATATCTTTTCCGGACTTTTATACCCAGCTAAACAGGCTTGCAGGGTTGTAGACGGATGCTTTGCAGACAATTTACAATAATAAAATATACGGTGCATTTATTTGAATAAGATAATAGCGATAGACGGACCATCGGGTGCCGGCAAGAGCACAATAGCCCGGGAACTCTCTGCCAGACTCGGTTATGAGTACCTGGACACTGGGGCCTTTTACCGTGCAGTCGCCCTGAAACTCAAACAGTCTGGCATTGGGCAAAACGCCTCAGACCAACAGATAGGCGATGTCCTCAGAGATACACGCTTTGAGTTTACAGACGGGGAGCTGTTGCTTGACACCGTGTCGGTGTCAACCGCCATACGGACCCCGGAAATAGGCATGTTGGCGTCGGTGTTTTCGGCCAGAAAGGTCGTGCGAGACTCCCTGATAAGCGTGATCAGAACCTGCGTCCAGGACAAGGACGTCGTGGCAGAGGGCAGAGACACCACCACGGTGGTCTTCCCACAGGCATGGCTAAAATTATACATAACGGCCTCAACCGATGTCCGTGTGCGCAGGAGATTTAAACAACTGCGGGATTATCAGATAGAAACCGACCTGCATGAGGCAACGGACGATATCATTAAACGTGACCAGCGAGACTCCGAAAGAGAACTTGCCCCGTTGGCAAAGGCGCAAGACGCAGTTGTGATAGACACCTCCGATATGGACATCGAAGAGGTATTGCAAGGGATATTAAGGATTGTTGCAGATAGATAAGACATGAAGATAACAGTGGCAAAGAGAGCGGGATTTTGTTTTGGCGTAAAGCGGGCGGTCAATATTGCCTTTGACATGGCCTCAAAAAAAGAAGGGGTCTGTACCCTAGGGCCAATCATACACAACCCGCAACTGGTAAAGCGCCTCGAAGAGCAGGGTGTTCATTGCGTAAATGAACCCCACGAGGACATGAAGTCGGTCATTATCAGGACGCATGGTATACCCATACAAATGCACGACAGGATTGTCGATATGGGGATAGAGGTCATAGATGCAACCTGCCCGTTCGTAAAAAAGGCTCAACAGTATGCCAAACTCCTGAAGGAGGAAAACTACCAGGTTATCATCCTGGGAGAGAGCGTCCACCCGGAAGTGAAGTCGATCATGAGTTACGTCGGACAAGGCGTCATCGTGGTGGAAGACGAGCATGTGCCAGAGAGACTAAAAACCAGGGTGGGCATAGTGGTGCAGACAACCCAACCGGTATCTGCGTTAAAGCGGCTTCTGAACAATATAGTCGAAAGAGTCAAAGAGATCAAGATTTATAACACTATATGTAATTCAACCGCCCTGCGTCTGAAAGAGACCAGCGAGATATCGAGCAACGTGGATGTCATGATAGTAGCCGGTGGCAGAAACAGCGCAAACACAACTCAGTTGGCCAATCACTGTCAGGGCATCGGGGTCAGGACGTACCATATAGAAATGGCATCGGAGCTGGAACCCTCCTGGTTTAACGGAGTAAATCACGTCGGCGTTACGGCAGGCGCCTCAACGCCCGATTGGATCATAGAAGAGATAATAGAAAGAATTAATAATATAGGGGGCTTAACAGGCAATGGAATTACATAACAACGACTTGGCAGAACTTTACGCCGGCACTTTCAAGAGCATCGAAACCGGAATGATCATCACGGGCAAGATAGTAACCAAACGACCCGATACGGTGGTGGTAGACATTTCGTATAAATCCGAAGGATTTATTCCCATTGATGAGTTCACCGAGTCGGAACTTGAGGCATTAAAGGTGGGTCAGGAAATAGAGGTCCTGGTCACCGAAATGAGAGATGCAGAGGGGTCTTTGACCCTTTCCAAGAGCAGGGCACTGATGATGAGGGCACAGAAGTCCCTCCAGGAGTCCTTTGAGGCGGGCACAACCGTGGAGGGAAAGATCGTGGATAAGACCAAGGGCGGTTTTTTCGTGGATATCTACGGTGTAAGGGCGTTTCTGCCGGCCTCCCAGTATGACGTAAAGCCTGCAAAGACAGAGGTCATTGGCATTGTCTGTCCCTTTAAGGTCATAAAGATAGGCAATAAGATGAACAACGTCATCGTCTCCAGGCGCGCCGTCATAGAGGAAGAACGGGAAAAGAAAAAGCAGATCACCCGTGCTACCATAAAAGAAGGTTCTCTCATCAAGGGGTTCGTAAAAAACGTCACCGACTACGGCGTCTTTATAGACCTTGGAGAGATCGATGGTCTGCTGCATATATCGGATATATCTTGGGGACGGATAAATCACCCCTCCGAGTTCTTCAACGTCAACGACGAAGTAGAGGTCGTCGTCCTGAAGTATGAGCCGGAGACGGAAAAGATAACGCTCGGCTATAAGCAGAAGAGACCCGACCCTTGGCTTGACGTCGAAAACAAGTACACCGAAGGCAAGGTCGTTGAGGGCAAGGTCGTTGGCATAACCGATTATGGCGCATTTATCGAAATAGAGGAGGGCGTTGAGGGCCTGGTGCACGTTAGCGAACTGGACTGGTCAACGAGACCGGGACATCCTTCAAAGTACCTCGAGGTCGGCAGACTGGTAAATGTGGTCGTCTTAAAGATAGAAAAGGAAAACAGACGCATATCCTTAGGCATCAAGCAACTCAAGCCAAAGCCCTGGGATCTCGTCGCAGAGAGATATACCGTCAACCAGCGTGTCACGGGGAAGGTACGCACGATCACCGATTTTGGCGTCTTTGTCGGTATGCCCGAGGGCGTGGATGCCCTTATCCACATATCCGACATCTCATGGACCAAGCACATAAAGCATCCCTCGGAGGTCTTTAAGCTGCGCCAGAAGGTCGAGGCTATCGTCTTGAGTCTGGAGCCGGAAAAAGAACGAATGCTCCTGGGCATCAAGCAACTGACGCAAGACCCCTGGGTAGGGGATATCCCTGAACGCTTTAAGGTAGGCGACGAGGTCAACTGCAAAATTCTGAGAATAACCGAACACGGCCTCTTTGTTGAAATCGAGGGCTGCGTGGAAGGTCTCATCTATGCCTCCGAAATCGCCAAGCAGCAAGACAAGGAGTATGCAGAGGGTGAGATCATAAAGTCCAAGATCATAAAACTGGACATCGATCAAAGAAAGATCGGCCTGAGTATGATCAACTACACCAAAAAAGGCTCAAAAGAGGAATGAAGAAGGTCTTGCTCTTTTTTTCGGCGATCTTTATTATTATAGCCGTAATAAGCCTGATACTGTCTCTGTTGACACACCGGGTGGTGTTGGGAGACAAGATAGCCCTCATAAAGGTCGAGGGCATAATCCTCAGCTCTACCGATACGGTAAAGGAGATAAAGAAGTATCGTGATGATCCTGCGATAAAGGCAATCGTCTTAAGCGTGGACAGTCCCGGGGGGGCAGTCGTACCCTCTGCCGAGATATATGATGAGGTCAGAAAGACGGTAAAAAAGAAAAAAGTGGTAGTCTCTATGGGGTCGCTGGCGGCCTCTGGTGGCTACTACATATCGTCGCCCGCCTCAAAGATAATAGCCAATCAGGCAACCATCACAGGCTCTATCGGGGTTATCATGGAGATGGCCAATCTCAGCGGTCTTATGGACAAGATTGGCATCAAGAGCGAAGTAATAAAGAGCGGTCGGTATAAAGACTTGGCCTCTTTGTACAGGGGTGTTGGTAAGGAGGAGCGTGAGATACTACAGGGCGTACTCGATGACATCCACGGGCAATTCATCGAGGCGGTGGCGGAGGGCAGAAAGATGCCCTTTGACAGGGTCAGTGGCATTGCCGATGGCCGCATCTTTACCGGTAAACAGGCCCTCGAACTCGGCCTCATAGACAAAATCGGTACCCTCCAGGATGCCATAAGAGAGGCCGCCGATATGGTCGGTATCAAGGGGGAACCTCAGATTGTTACAAAAAAGGACGACTTCTCTCTGAACGAGCTGCTGTCAAACAAGCTCGGAGACCTGTTGCCCGTAAGCCGTGCATATCCAAGGATCAACTACAGGATGATGTTTTGAATTACCGCAAGATCGGAGAAACTCAATGACCAAATCAGAGCTGATCGCCGTGGTTATGGAAAAATCGCCGGGATTGACCAAGACACAAACGGAATTTGTGATAGAGGCATTTTTCCGCTGCATCATGGATGCCCTTGACAGTGGGGACAAGGTTGAAATCCGCGGATTTGGAAATTTTCGCCTCAAGGACAGGGCATCGCGTAAGGCACGAAACCCAAAAACTGGCGAAATAGTCGAGGTCCCGGCCAAAAAGGTACTGCACTTCAAAATGGGCAAGGAACTGCGCGAGTTAATCAACGCCTAAGGCCAACACAACCCAACCACCTGCACATGAAACGACGTGACTTCCTTAGGAGGGCTGTAAAGGCCGTACTTGTTTCAGCAGCTCTCATATCCTCTTCTCTTGCGGCGTTGTTCATATACCCTGCCAAGGTAAGACAGAAGGAGATAACCATGTATGAGTGTTTGAGTGAGGAAGAGCTGCCCCGGCGGGGGGTACGGCGTCTGGATATCGAACTCGACAGCAAGGGTCGTCGTGCCGCCGTGTTTATCGTGGCACATGCGGATAAGTGCTTTGCCCTCTCCCCTGTGTGTACGCACTTGGGTTGTCTGGTTACCTTCAGCAGACACAAAAATGCCTTTATCTGTCCCTGTCACGGGGGCAAGTATGACGTCGAGGGAAACGTCATCGGAGGGCCGCCTCCTCGGGCGTTGACCCGCCTGCCAATGAGGGTGGATCAGGGGAAGGTCTACATAGGATTAAAGGTTTAACGTGGGCAGAGGTTTTGACTGGATAGATGACAAGTTTCACGTAAAGGCGCCTCATAAGCGTTTTTTGCAGCGACGCATACCGCCCGGCCTTTCCTACATGTACTGTTTGGGAGGGGCGGCGTTCTGTTTTTATATGGTCTTGTTTGTCACGGGACTGTTACTCTCCATGTACTACATCCCCTCTGAGACGGAGGCCTATGACAGCATCCTGCACCTGCAGCGGGAGGTCAACCTCGGATGGTTCATACGCTCACTGCACAAGTGGTCGGCCACGTTTCTGATCCTGTGTATCTTGGCACACACGCTGCGGGTCTTTTACAGCAAGGCCTACAGACCCCCCAGGGAGTTAAACTGGATCGTGGGGACCATGGCTCTGGTGCTGTCCTTTGCCTCCGGCTTTACGGGATACCTGCTGCCCTGGGACCAGAAGGCCTATTGGGCCACCGAAGTTGGTACCTCGATGGCCGGCACGGTTCCGGTGGTTGGCCCGTTGCTGCTAAACCTCGTCCGTGGGGGGGGGACGTCAGTCAGGCTACGTTGAGCAGGTTTTACAGCATCCATGTCCTGTGGTTGCCTGCGGCAATGTCGATCCTCCTGTGGGCGCACTTCCACATGATCAAGCGACAAGGCATCAAAAGACCCCTTTAATTGTCCCGGTGTGGACCGCTGTTTTGGGTTACTGACAAAATTATGTTAATTTATTGTATAATCTAATACAGCACGAGAGATGGCGGACAGACAACGCAATAAGATTATAGTAGTGGAAGACAGCATTACGCAACGAGAGATGCTTAGGCGTTTTCTTGAGGGTGAGGGGTTTGCGGTACTAACGGCGAAAAATGGGATTGAGGGGTTGGAAGCGATAAAGAAACACGGCCCGGAGATCGTTATAAGCGATGTTGCGATGCCATTAAAAGATGGTTATGAAATGTGTCGTGATATCAAGAACAATAACGATCTAAGTGAGACGCCGGTTATATTGCTTACTCAGTTTTCGGCTACGGAGGATATCATACGTGGCCTTGATTGTGGGGCAGACAACTTTATTGTCAAGCCATACGATGAGAAGCAGCTTTTAAATAGCATCCAGTTTCTCCTTGCAACCAGGGCGATAAGCAAAAACGATATGCTCGACATCGGCATAGACTTGCACCTCAGTGGCAAGAGCTATACAATCACCTCCAGTCGCAGGCAGATATTGAACGTCCTGATCTCTACGTATGAGAGTGCGGTGCATCAGAATCAAATCCTTATGAAGACCCAGGCTGAACTCAATGACAAGACCAGCCAACTGGAGGAGTTAAACAGGAGGCTTGAGGAGCGGGTTGCCCGCGAGATAGACAAACGCATAGAGCATGAGTATATACTCTTGCAGCAGTCCAAACTTGCGGCCATGGGGGAGATGATGGGCATGATTGCACATCAGTGGCGGCAACCCCTTAACGGTCTTAGTTTGATCCTGCAGGATATGAAGGACGCATCAGATTTTGATGAACTCAACAAGGCATATGTCGATAAGTCTCTGACTGACGCTATGGAACAAGTAGAGTTTATGGTAAAGACTACGGACGACTTCAGAGAGTTTTACAGACCAAGCAAGCTGAAAGAGAACTTTGACATACTCGGCACCGTCAGAGATGTGTTGTCAATAATCCAGTTTCAACTGAAAAATCAGGCTATAAAATTCCGGGTACAATGCACCTGTTCACAGGAGACCGTTACGGTTGAAAATGACCTGGCAATTCCCTCCTGTAGCCACGGACTGATGAAAGTCTACGGTTATCCAAACGAACTCAAACACGTGTTCATGAATATCATAAACAACGCAAAAGACGCCATTGTCAGCAGAAAGCAGGGCAATACCCCCGGTTGTCCCACAGACGGTTTGATATCGATCCTTATATCGACAGAGTATGACAGCATTGTTGTCAGGATAAGCGACAACGGTGGTGGCATTGAGGAAACGGTGATGGATAAGATATTTGAGCCCTACTATACGACTAAAGATCAGGCAGGGACGGGTATTGGTCTGTACATATCGAAGTTGATTGTGGTCAAAAACATGAGGGGCAGGCTTTATGCCGAAAATAACGAAATTGGTGCCACTTTTACAATGGAGTTGCCCAGGGAGAAGAAATTCTTATAACGAAAAATATACGCAAGGAGGTAACACTTATGGTTCAAAGGCGCGGGTCCTATAAACCCAAACGGACCGTAAAGAAACCCATCGGTGACAGACCTATAGAAGAGATCGTGCGACAGTTGAAGGCAAGCACGCAGTCTGACTCCAACTACCGTGAGGAGTCGCTCCGGATTCACGGTCTGATCTGTGCCAAGTGTGGCAGGGAGTTTGGTCCAAAGGACAGGCAAATGCTCACCGTACACCACAAGGACGGAAACCACGATAACAACCCCGCTGATGGCTCAAACTGGGAAAACCTGTGCATCTACTGTCACGAGGATGAGCACTCCAGGGGAATACTTGCTGATTATCTGAGGGGCAGATAGCTCAGATAAGTTCTCCAAGCGGGAACGGTGACCCCGCAAGGCGGGAGCGGAGGCCAGGCAGATAGCTCAGATAAGTTCTCCAAGCCCGTTGATTACATGTTAAAGAGGGTTGTTGTTTGGTGCGTGTGGTGTTTGCTTATTGCTGGTGCGGTGGGCGCCAATGTTTATGCGCAACAGCGGACAATTGTCTTTGCGCAGCCGGCAAGTTCTCCGCCATTTGCCTACGTTGACAAGGATGGCCTGCCTCGGGGGCTTGTCATCGATTACTGGAATCTCTGGGCGGCACGAAACAACGTCAAAGTGCAGTTTGTCCTAGGTGAGCTTCATGAAAGCCTCCGGATGGTCAGTCAGGGCAGGGCTGAAGTTGTGGGGGGGATTTTGCGGTCCAGTCAGAGGGAGGCGTTTCTGGAATTTTCTGAGGGTTTTCTTGAGCTCAAGGTATGCCTGTATGTCCCTGTGGGGCAAGCGGCAAGCAATCTGCAAGACCTCAGGGGGATGCACGTTGCCATAGTGCGTGACCATGTTGCCATAGACTACGTAAAGGACAAGTATCCTTTCCTCAGCATTAGCACCTTTGACAACTATGAGGATATGTTTAACGCCCTCAGCAACAATGACACCTATGGTTTTGTCAGCGATTTCTACACGGCCAAGCACTACATGACCAGGACTGACTCCATTGGTAAGTACAGGGTTGCCAGGACGCTGTTTACGGGGAGGTTGATGGCGGCCGTAAGGCGTGGCAACACCGCCATGCTGACCTATATCAACGACGGTATGAAAAAGATACAGCGCAGCGAAATAGAGGCTATCTGCAATGTATGGATTGGTGAGAACTCGGCGTTTCCGGTCTGGCTTCCGCGGTTGTTGGTAGGGGGAGGGTTTACGGCGCTTATTCTGGGGTTGATCGTATACATATTTGTGTTGAGGGTTCGGTTGAGGGTCAAGACTGGGGGGCTAAAAGAGGCCATTGAGCGCATCAGGGACAGGGACGAAACGCTCGAACTCGTGGTACGTTCTGACCGGTTGACGGGGCTTTCCAATCGCCTGGACGTCCGTGATAAGTTCAACTACCAGCAGGGTCTTTTTAAGCGATACCGGAGGTGTTTTTGCATTATCCTGTGCAGCATTGATGACATTGTTAGTGCTGCTTGTGAGCAGCAGTGCATGGACTTGATGCTCGTGGAGGTTTCAAGGAGGTTGAAGGCTGCTGTCAGGGGGCAGGACATTGTGGGCAGGTGGTCTGTGGAGGAGTTTATACTTATTTTGCCGGAGACTGACCTTGAGGGAGGTTCGCATATTGCCGAAAAGCTCCGTAAGACAATAGCAGAGCACAAGTTCGTCTATAAGGGCTGTAAGATTGCCATCACAATGACCTTTGGCCTGAGCCTCTACAACACCGACATGACCATAGACGATTGCATAAGGCAGGCCGGCGAATGTCTCTACATAGGTAAAAAAAGCGGCTCCAACATGGTAGTTGGCGTTAATACGTAAGATGACACTTTTTAATTGAGTGAGTAGTCTCCAATGAATAAGTTTATAGAGCGTTTCAATTGCGTACAATACAAAAAAAAGAATGGAGGGCTTTGCTCTCCCTCAGACCCACCCACAAGGGAGCACGGCCCCCTTGACCCCGTAAAAATGCCACGTACTTTGTATTTAATCAACTCGAAACGCTCTATATATCCCACATAGTTCAGATGAAACTCAGGGTAAAGGATGAGGCGTCAAAAGCCTTAGTTGCTTTATATCCCACATAGTTCAGATGAAACGTTGACGCTTGGGGTCATAGCCGATCTGATATTTCCTTTATATCCCACATAGTTCAGATGAAACGTCTATCAGTTTTTTGATCCAGTGATTTTCATCAACCTTTATATCCCACATAGTTCAGATGAAACGCGGGCAGCACATGTGAACGCTCAGGACGAGCATTACTTTATATCCCACATAGTTCAGATGAAACTTAAGGCATCCTCAAAGGTAAACGTACCGATAACCTCTTTATATCCCACATAGTTCAGATGAAACGTGGTCATGGAATAGAAACAGAGAGCATGTAGAGTTCTTTATATCCCACATAGTTCAGATGAAACCAGCATTATCAGCGGTTATGTCAATAACCCGTTTACCTTTATATCCCACATAGTTCAGATGAAACTTGACATACCATTGCTGCGATATAGGCTTACTACCCTTTATATCCCACATAGTTCAGATGAAACTATCAAACGTGTTGTCGTTTATCTGACTTAACACGCTTTATATCCCACATAGTTCAGATGAAACCGTCTACCCACCATATATGCGTTCTGCATGTTAGTCCTTTATATCCCACATAGTTCAGATGAAACGAGACAACACTAAGGATTTGTCCACAAATAACTTGTACAAATGGTGTCTAAATATGTTATGATCAAAAAGTGCAAAGCGATACCGAACTTATGATACAAAGAAAATTTGAAGTACTCAAAGATGTTTTAGACGAACAAGGCAGACGAATGTGGGCTGCAGTGGAAGCCGAGGCATTGGGACGAGGAGGAGTTACTTCAGTTTCCAGATCTACTGGTCTTTCGCGGACAACGATATATGAAGGAATTAGACGTATTGCTGAATCAAAGGAAAAACCTTCAAAAGGGAAAAAGAAGATACGTTTACCTGGAGGTGGACGCAAGCCGGTTGTTGAAACAGACCCATCCGTGCTTGTAGATATTGAGGGGTTGGTAGATCCGGTTACCCGAGGAGACCCTGAGTCTCCATTACGGTGGACCTGTAAGAGTGTTCGTAATCTTGCTGTTGCTCTTCAAAACCAAGGACAT
>NZ_JMFO01000046.1 GCF_000714715.1 Candidatus Magnetobacterium casense | reverse complement strand
CAAGGTCTTGGGACATGTCAGCGATAATAGACAAAAATCCCCGTCGTGGTAGTGTTTTGCCAATGTCTCATGCAGAGGCTATAAGATATAACGAACGAACATCGGTAGAAAGGGGCAATGGTCGATTAAAGGAAGAGTTTGGGGGTAAAAATGTTCTGGTGAGAGGGGCAATGAAAGTAAAGATGCACTTGATGATCGGAATTGTTGTCTTATTTGCCGATCAAATGCTAAAATTGATAACCCAAACAATAAAAGGTACCTAAAAAAGTGATATTTAGCATTATGAGGGAGAGGTGCGCCTAAAATAGGGTTGAATTAGTCATTGTATCCTATAAAATTGAAAAATTAGAAGTTTTTATATTAACGAATAAAATTTAGACCTCATTGATGAGGGTAGGGCAGATATTTTTAGTGAGTTTTGGTTTCTTTTTGCAATAGGCTCAATGGCTAAACACTATAAGCATATGATATAGGGCAGGGGCGGCAAACAGCATACCGTCTATCTTGTCGAGGATGCCGCCATGACCAGGCAACAGACTTCCTGAATCTTTGACGTTTGCGTCTCGTTTAAACATGGACTCTGCCAGGTCACCGGCTATGCCTACCAGCGCCAGCACTATACCGACGAGGAATGTTTTCTCAAACGACAGGTGTAGCGCAAAGTATGCCTTTAACAGGGCGGAGCAGATGACGGCTCCGATTATGGCGGCGATTGCACCTTCTATGGTTTTATTTGGGCTCATCTGTTTGTAGAGGGATCGTCTTCCAATGGTCTTGCCCGCGTACAGGGCAAAGCTGTCTGCCCCCCATATGACCGCACACAGGAAGATGACTATCTCCGGGCCTATGGACATTAACTTTATGAAATAACTCAACATCACAGGGATGTACAAAAAGCTAACGATATATGGTGCAATATCCATCAGGGCGTTCTCCGGATACTTTCGGACAAAAAGCCTTCCAAACAGCACCATTGCCAGCATTACCGTTATCAGGGCGGTTGGGATATCGTTGTACTTGTAGGTCATGCAGATGGGGATAATCCCCAGCAACGCAAAGAGATACCTCTGATGATCCCTAACCTTGTACATGGCCAGGAACTCCGCCTGGCTGATGAAGGATATCAGACAGATAAGGAACAGAAAAAAGCCACGCGGCAGGTACATGACGTAGCAGTAAAAGAGCGGTAGAACGATGGCGGCAACTATCAGGCGCTTGGCGTGCATCTCTACAAGGAGACCTTCTGGGGGACTGCCCCAAAGCGTCTCTCCCTTTGTTTGTAGTTGTGGATGGCCGAAAAGAACTCATCCTGAGTGAAGTCCGGCCACAGTGTATCGGAGAAGTACAGCTCGGCGTATGCCGACTGCCAGATCAGGAAGTTGCTGATGCGTTTTTCTCCGCCTGTGCGGATTATCAGGTCTACGGGCAGCATGTCTCTGGTGTCGAGGTTGGATTCCAGGACGGATTCATCGGCGTTACGGAGGTCTACACCGCTGTTGGCGAGCTTTCTTACGGTGCGGACGATTTCGTCTCTGCCGCCGTAGCTTATGGCCATTGACAGCACCATGCTGGTATTGAGCGACGTCAGGAACTCGGCGTTTCTTATCAGGAACTGTATCTCGGGGGGGAGTTTTTCCCTGTTTCCGATCACCTTAAATGCTATGCCCTTGCTCATAAGATCATCTATTTCCGTTTTTAGGTACATCTCCAGAAGGTCCATGAGGGTCAGGACTTCGGTTTGGGGTCTTCTCCAGTTTTCTATCGAAAATGCGTACAGGGTCAGTGCCTTGATGCCGATATCGACGCTGGCATTGATGACATCCTTGCTGCGTCTGACACCCTGACGGTGTCCCTCTACCCGTGGCAACCCCCGTATATTGGCCCATCTGCCGTTGCCATCCATGATAATGCCCACGTGTTTTGGTATTATGACATTGTCCAAGTAAAAGCGCTCCTCATCAGCACAGCAGGGATGTCAGTAGATAAACGGATAGACTGACAGTACCGTAACAAACGGATTGTCACCAGAAAGGATGTTTTTGGCCACGATTCCCAGTATGGGTTTACTCAACACATACAATCTGTCTTTGTCTATGGCGTAGTCGAGGATGTTGCCAGTGAGGTTGCCAGTGAGGGCGCTTTCGTCTACCGTTGAACCGTTCCACCAGAGGTTTACTATCTTGGATTTGCCATAACCAAAGGATATCACAGTTGCGGTGACGGGGGTACGTTTGATGACCAACGCCTGGTGTTTGGTGGTGTAGAACTTGTCGGCAACATGCCAGGGGCCTGTTCTTCTGAAGCCATCTCCTTGATATTCCCTTATGAAGCCGCCAAAATCGTCCTTGCTCCTCCACAGGGTTTTGCCCTTGTCGTCAGAGATGACCATGTGGTTGTCGTTGTCGTAGAACACGACCCTTAGCAATTCCTTATCTTGCCCCTGACCCTGGTCAGACAGGAATGCGAAGTCGTAGATGTTAATCCCCTTTGGCAGTATCAGTGCCTTATCCGGGTGGTACTTGCCATCATAGACCACGTTGAAGACGTCGCCCTTAAAACCGTCCGTTGAATCAAATGCCTGAAACAACATCCTGCCACCAATGACGCGCAGGAATCCTTTTGTCTTCCACAAGAGTTCGATGACGTTGTCCTTGAGTTCGTAGACATAGCCGTAGGCGCCATCTGAGCCATAGGAGGTGACGAGCACTTCGGCCTTACCGTTTTTGTTGAGGTCTATGGTATCGAGATATATGTTGTCATGGAATTTGTCGGTATCAAACGTCCATAGCTGGTGCAGATCAACCGTGGGTTTAAATACCCTTACAGTTGCCCCGGTGTTGAGGAGCATTTCCTGCTGTTTATCGCCATCGAGGTCGCCCAGTGCGATGAGGTCGTAGCCGGTGGAGAGCTGGTAGGTCAGAAGCGGTGCGTCGTTGGATGCCACAAACGGGTCTGCGGCTGATTTCAGGCCGCTTACGTAGTCCTCGTTTAAGAGGAGCTTGTCAGTGGATATCTCCCGTGCGTCGGAGACCCAGAATAGTCGCTGTCTCAGGAGTTTGTCCCTGCCTTCGGTTACGCCATCCACCACGGCAAGGATGCCGGCGTCGGACTTCTTTGCCTCTGCCAGGAGTTTTTCAACGTCGTCGGTAACAAGTGGTGTGTCGAGCATATCAAAGCGACCTGTTTCTTTCAGTTGTCTGTAGTATGCGTCTCCGACGAACCAGTCTATCGTCTTGGCTTGATAAAACAGGAGCCTTCGCTTTGAGCTTGACACCCGTACAGTGTCGCCTTTTTGGGGGTTTCCGGATAGAATGGTTGCCTTGATGGTATTTGGTGTTACGTTGGTGACCTCGGCAACGCCCACAGATTTTTCGAATCTGCCCACGGGTTCGTTGGTAATGGGGTGGTAGAACATCTCAGCCTCACGGAAGAGTTCCAGGTGCATTCCTTTGACAAACATCTCCGAAGCCGTGCTGCAATCAACGGTGAGCACGGTGCCCTTGATGTCTGCGACCTTTTGTTTGAGGGGCTTGAAAAATCCAACCGTCTTGTCAACCAGCGGTCGGAGTGTCTCATCCGCTGCCAGGGCATTGCCCGATGAAATGGCACTCCCAAGCAGCAGGAGCAGTATCAGACCGTATACAATCTTTTTCATCATATGCCAATAGTATAGCATAAAACTTTCAGAAATAAAAGGGGGCGAATTGCCTCATCTAAAATCTATACGAAACGATACCCGTTGCCTCACGTAAAAATCGGTAGTCCTGTAGAGGTAGTGATACTATTCTTTGGTGGTTTTTCCATTAATCAGGCATTTAAGGCTGTTTTTAAAGATGGATTCCCATTTTCGTGGGAATGACATGAACTATTTAATAATGAGGGTTTAGTCTACATGCATCAATACTTCTGCAGGACTACCAGATTTTTATGTGAGGCAACAAGTCAGATGTTTAGCCGAAGTACATGGGTTTTTTCTGACACCTCAAGTTATATTTGTTTACCCCAATAGTATTTAAAACTTAACTCAATATGTGCAATAATATAGACATAAAGTTGAGGGTGCAAAAATGCCTGGAATAAGTTATAATGGATGAGAGACGGTAAACTTAATGCTTATCAAGCTTACACAGGATTGATAAGAGCAAACAATCAAGAAGGAGAATGAGGTTAAAATGAACCAGGATAAGATACCATTGGGTCTGACCTTTGATGATGTGCTGTTGATGCCGGGCAGGTCTGAAGTTGTGCCGTCCACGGTGAACGTGGAGACTTTTATAACGCGTGATATACAGCTAAATATTCCCATCGTCAGTGCTGCAATGGACACGGTGACGGAGTCGCGTCTTGCCATAGCGGTAGCCAGGGAGGGTGGCATCGGCATAATACACAAGGCAATGTCCATAGAGAAGCAGGCATCGGAGGTGAATAAGGTAAAGAAGTCCGAAAGTGGTATGATAGTTGACCCCGTTACGATTTCCCCGGAGAGCCATGTCAGGGATGCCCTTGTGTTGATGGAAAAGTTCAGGATATCGGGAGTGCCGGTTACAGAAAATTATAAGTTGATAGGTATCCTTACAAACAGGGACCTGCGATTTGAGACTAATGTCAACAAACAGGTAAGTGAGGTCATGACAAGTGAGAGGCTTGTAACAGCCCCCGAGGGCACTGACCTCGATAGCGCCAAGGAGCTGCTGCACCGCTACAGGATCGAAAAGCTGCCTATAGTGGACTCGGAGTTCAGACTCAAGGGCCTGATAACCATCAAGGACATAGAAAAGAAGAGGAAATACCCCTGTGCGTGCAAAGACAAGTTCGGCAGGTTGAGGGTTGGAGCGGCAGTGGGTACGGGCAAGGATACCTATGACAGGATCGATATGCTCATAGAAAATGGAGTAGACCTCGTTGTAATAGACACTGCGCATGGACACTCAAACGCCGTGATAGAGACGCTGAAGGGGATAAAGAAGCGTTACAGCATATCGGTCATAGCGGGCAACATTGCCACAAAGGAGGCCGCCATTGACCTGATTGAGGCCGGAGCAGATGGTATCAAGGTGGGAGTGGGGCCGGGTTCAATCTGTACAACACGCATAGTGGCCGGCGTTGGAGTGCCCCAGATAACGGCCATATCGCAGACATACCAGGTGGCCAGGGAGCACGACGTACCAATCATAGCCGATGGCGGGATAAAGTACTCCGGCGATGTCACAAAGGCCTTGGCAGCCGGTGCGCATGTCGTAATGATCGGCAATCTGTTTGCCGGTACGGAGGAGTCCCCCGGGGAGACGGTACTGTATCAGGGCAGGAGTTACAAGGTCTACAGGGGAATGGGGTCGCTTGGCGCCATGGCTGATGCCCAGGGCGCACGGGACAGGTACATGCAGGGAGATGTCGCAGAGACTGCCAAGCTGGTCCCCGAGGGCGTTGAGGGACGAGTGCCATACAGAGGGTCGCTGGCCGAAACGGTCTTTCAACTGGTCGGTGGGTTAAGGTCAGGCATGGGATACTGCGGATGTGCGAACCTCAAGCAACTGCGGGAAAATGCCAGATTTGTACAGATTACAAACGCAGGTCTCAGAGAAAGCCACGTCCATGACGTAATTATCACAAAGGAATCACCCAATTACAGAACCGAATAGGCCGATACACACATTTAGGCCACAAAAAAGAAGTCCCGTTGCAGGGGAAGTCAAGAAGGGGGCGAGGCACCCCCGCCCTCCTTGGTCTTTTTTCGTTACTTTATACTGGTAATAAATTGCAGTAGCATTCCCTAAACATTTTTGCTACAATATCCGACATAAGTTATGTAGTGTAGTGTAATGAAGCATATATGAAGCATATCAGGAACCTGAAAGCGCAAGCAAGCGTAGCAACAATTGTACCAATGCTGCTGGCCGTGTCCATTATTTTTGGCATGGGATACCTGCTCCTGAGCAAGACCCCACATGTGCAGGCGTTGGTGTATGTCCCTGCGCTTATTACGCTGGGGTCATGTGTGCTTTATTTCTGGCTGACCGTCCTTGACAACAACCGAACAAAACAGCAGATCAGCGAGTATTTAAGGTTAATGAACCATTATCCGCCTTCCGGGATGGAATCCCAAGTGCAAGCCGAGAGTGAGACAGACGCTGAAACCGATGCGCAGACAAACCTTGCCTACGTACAGGCGAACCTTGAAACGATCATAGCCCTGCTTGAGCAGTCCAACAGACTGGCAGCCAGTGCGGTCAACAAAGAACTAATCCTCTCCGTCCGCGAAACCATCGACGAGGGGCTGAAAAAACACGCAAACACCATACACCAGTCAAATAGTCAGCATGTTGAATACATTATCTCAAGTATCAATGAGATTTTCTTCACAAACCTCAAGCCTGGCATTGACGCCATTGTCTGCGGGCTGAACAGTACAGACGACAAGCAAACAGACAGCCAGACCACAATACAGCAACTGGTCAGTGCAATCGACGGCATGAAATCCTTCAAAGATGATATAGTCACCGAACTGGCCAAACTCCCTGAGGCCTTAAATGCCACTCCGCTCCAATATAGCCAGGACATAAAGGCCGTAATTGAGCAGTTGCAGTTGTTGCCGGAACAAATGCGCTCTACCTACACAAAGCTGACCACCTATCTCAGCTCGGCGATAAACGAGATACAGGGTCTCTACGCTGATGGCTTTGAACAAATTAGCAAGCTCTCCGCTCACAGCACCATGACACAGGAAAATTTTGAAAAACTGATCGAGCGCATAAACACTGCAATTGAAAAGCAGCTTGATACCTTCAATGACACTGTCCAGGCAGCGCACCTGGTAAACGAAACGGCCTCCGTACTGGCAACTACTTCTTCCGATATCAGACTCCTTACCGATGGCCTGCTCAAGGAAACAGAGGGCATAAGCAAACTCAACTCCCAGCTACTGGAAAAGCAGCAGTCAACCTTTAGAGAATTCCAGGATGTCACAGAAAAGGTCCTGATCAACCTCGTACACCAGGCTGATGCCTTTACCGGGCGTACAACCGAGGGGTTGAGGCAGTTCATCGACGATATAGTCTCAAGTCTGTCAAAGACCGCCGGTACTATGGAAAACCAACGCACAAGGCTCCTGGAATGGACAGACAGCATTGACCAACATATGGGCAAGCTCTCCACGCACAGCGCACTGACTCAGGAAAACTTTGAACGCCTGATGATCGGCATAACCAGCGCCATCGACAAACAGGCCGATACCCTCAAGGACAGCGCCCAGGTGGTCGGACTGATAAAGGAATCTGTCACCTTGTTGGCAACCACATCTGGCGATATCAGCCTCCTTACCGATGGTCTGGTCAAGTCCACAGACTCACACGATCGACTCTACGTAAGCTTTAACGACCTGTTCAAGGAAACAGAGGGTATAAGCAAGCTCAACTCCCAGTTGTTTGAAAAACACCAGGCCACCTTCAAAGAACTCGAAGGCACCATAGAGAAGGTCCTGACCAACCTCGTACACCAGGCTGATGTCTTTACCGGACGTACAACCGATGGGCTGAGGCAATTCATCGACGATATAGTCTCAAGTCTGTCAAAGACCACCAACACTATGGAAAACCAACACACAAGGCTCCTGGAATGGACAAACAGCATTGACCAACATGTGGGCAAACTCTCCATCCATAGCGCACTGACTCAGGAGAACTTTGAACGCTTAATGGCCATTATAACCAACGCTGTCGATAAACAGGCCGATACCCTTAAGGACAGCGCCCAGGTGGTGGAACGGATAAAGGAATCAGCCGACTTGTTGGCAACGGCATCTGGTGATGTCAGACTCCTTGCCGATGGCCTGGTCAAGTCCACGGACTCACAGCAGCGGCTCTGCGTAAACTTCAACGACCTGTTCAAGGAAACAGAGGGCATAAGCAAGCTCAACTCCCAGTTGTTTGAAAAGCACCAGGCTACCTTCAAAGAACTCGAAGACACCATAGAGAAGGTCATGACCAACCTCGTACACCAGGCAGATGTCTTTACCGGACGTACAACCGATGGGCTGAAGCAATTCATCGACGATATAGCCTCAAGTCTGTCAAAGACCGTTGGCACTGTGGAAAACCAACACACAAGACTCCTTGAGTGGACAATCAGCATCGATCAACATGTGGGTAAGCTCTCCACGCACAGCGTACTGACTCAGGAGAACTTTGAACGCCTGATGGCCGGCATAACCAACGCTGTCGATAAACAGGCCGATACCCTCAAGGATAGTGCCCGGGTAGTTGGACTGATAAAGGAATCAGCCGCCTTGCTGGCAATTGCATCGGGTGATGTCAGACTCCTTACCGATGGCCTTGCCAAATCCACAGGTTCACAGGAGCAGCTCTGCGTAAACTTCAACGACCTGTTCAAGGAAATAGAGGGCATAAGTAAACTCAACTCCCGGTTGTTGGAAAAACAACAGTCAACCTTTAAAGAACTCGAAGGCACCATAGAGAAGGTCATGACCAACCTCGTTGTTCAAACAGACGTCTTTACCGCGCGCACGACCGACAGGCTTAAGCAATTCATAGACGACATAACCTCCAATCTGTCAAAGACATCGGGCAGCATAGACAGCCAAACTGCAAAGTTCATGGACTGGACAAGCAGCATTGACCAGCACATAAGCAAACTCTCCGCACAACACACAGTGTCGCAGGATGGCCTTAAGCAACTGATCAACCTCATAAACAGTTCTATCGAAAGACAGAATAATACGCTTGAAAAAAGCTCCAAACTTGTCAGCTTAATAAAGGAGTCAGCCGTGTTGTTGGCAACCGCATCTACCGGCGTCAAGCATCTAACTGAGGGGCTGATAAAGTCTGCAGATACACACGAGAAGTTGTATGCCAATTTCAACTCTTTGCTAAAGGAAGCAGATGGTAAAAGCAAGCTCAATACCCAGTTGCTGGAACATGAAAGGGACACGTTCAAAGAACTCGCTGCTACCGTGGAAAGGCTCTTGTTCAACCTCGTCAAACAAACAGACGTCTTCACCGGACGCACGACCGATGGGCTGACCAGATTCATCAACGACATCAACGCTGGTCTGTCAGAGTCGGTCAGCAGCCTCCGTGGGGTTATCCACGTTCAAACCGAGCTGGTTGATGAGATATCATCTACGCTGGTGCAGTTAAACGATAAGCTGAAGGGGTAGAGCAGCCTTTGTCTGACCTTGACATCCGGGACATTGAGAGGGCGATTAGCTCAATAGGGCAATCGGGATTGACCTATAACACGATTGCATCGGAGAGTGTTGCAAGGAAGGAAGAAGCACCAACGCCTGTTACCACCTTAACAGCGCCAACACGTTATCGCTCCGAGCTGCGAAAGATAAAGAACAAAATCAACGCATCCCTGGCAATCCACAACCGTATGCCAGAGCTGACCCACAGGGAGCTTAGGGTGCTGGCCTGTGACCACGACCTGCCGGTTAACAACAAATCGATATATCTGAGACTCTTGGATGCAATAAAGACAGCGGGGATACGCTCCTGTCTGATGTACAAGAATCTGCTCTCCGTGTATTTCAAGAGATATCGGTATTTTATGGAAAATCAAGCCGTCTTCTTACCCCTTAGGGAGCTGTGGTTGTTCTGGGAACAGAGGGCGCAAGAGGGCTGTGATATCTCCAATGTAGCAGAATCGCCGGAGGTGTACTTTTCCGCAGACACACCGCTGAACATTGCCAGGTGTGTATTGGACGATAAAGAGAAAACCCCGACTATATCAATTGACACCCTGCTGCTGAGACACCATCTGGTGCCAGGCTCTGCTGATGACCTTTTGGTAGAGACCTGTGGCAATATTATCAAACTATGTCTGGATGACTTTAAAAATCCCGTCTGTTTCAACGTCTTATTGTACGAGGTACTGCTGCCCCATGGTACTACAGATAAGGCACGAGCAGACGAAATTGCCTCCGAACTGATACGACGCCTTGACTCAGACGGTGAGTACAGGGTTACCTGTCAAAAGAAACTAAACAAATATTTCCTGGCTCCGGATATACTTGGAGACCCTCGCAATGCCTCCTGTGCGGATAACTGGAGTACAATAGGTGAACACTCCACAGGGATATTTAAGAGATGGTTGATTGAGGACGATATCGTATTTTTTTTCAAGTTCTTATCCGACAACATCAGTGATGCCCATGTGAGGAGGGCATTCTGGTTGCGCTTTGCCGGTTCAATAAGGGACAGCCGTATTTTCGTCTCCACCTACCACCACAAGACCCGCAGAGAGGTCATTGAAAAAGCCAGGGAAGACTGTAGGGAACTATCATCATTATGCTGCGACACCGGCAGGCTTAATTCAAGCTGCATAGTCCTTGACCTTGACAACCGCCTCTATGCCGTAGAGTTTACCGAGCCTGACACCGCCATGTATCTCTACAAGCACGAGAGTTTTAAGTCAGACCTGACACAAGAGACTCTGAATATCGCAGACCTCAAAAAAGCAGATACACCCACGGCAACACAAAACACCCAGATGGTCCAGTTTTACTATCACACAAGTTATCCCGCCCTGCGCTTTTATCACTCCAACAACTGGCAACCTTTTGTTGAAAAATATCTGTCTCTGTACGACATAAAGCCACACCCCAGTCCTTGAAATCCTACGAGCGCAACCATGACAGGTATGCCTCTGACCCCTCTGCGATGGGCAGGGCTATGACCTCGGCAACCGAGTAGGAGTGCAGTCCTATGACGCGCTCCTTGAGGGATTGGAACTTATCCCGTCTGGTCTTTGCGATCATGAGTACCTCAGGGGACGTTTCAATCTTACCCTCCCAGCTAAAGATGGAAGTAACGTTGTTGATTATATTTACGCACTTTGCAAGCCCCTCCTCCACCAGCCTCATAGCCATCTCCCTGGCAGACTGCTCATCCGGTGCGGTGATCAAAACCACATAAAACTCCATATCGCAATATCTCCTTTAGATATATATTATGATGTGTAAACAAGCTAAGAGACTAAAGTAATCCCTCAATATCCTTTTTTTTCAGCAGATCGTTTTTCTTGATACCTTCAATGATGGGGATTATGACCGTGTCTTCGTTTTTTGCTGAATCTATGGGATTTCCAAAGACGTCCTTCATTTGCTGGAGTATGACGGCCGCACTTTCCAGTCCCGGAGATAGGAACATTACAGAGTCCCTTACGGCCAACTTGCCCTTGAGGTAGACCTCGCCCCAGCCATCACTTGTGGAGCGGACTACTCCAAGTATATTGTGAATGCCTTTGTACATCTCCTGTTCGTCGTGGTTGTAATGGCCATCGGGGTGACTGCCCAGATACATCCCCGTTGTAAAGCCCCGGTTTGACACCGACGACAACTCCGCCAGCCACCGGTTGTCCACTACGTAATCTTTGCCGCTGCTGAGGGCATCTATGGCCTCCCTGTAGACCTTCACAACGGTGGCCAGGTAATTGACGCCCTTGACCCTGCCTTCGAGCTTGAAGCTGTCCACGCCGGCGGCATGCAGTTTATCCAGGTGCCCGATCATGCAGAGGTCCCTGGAACTCATAACGTAAGTGCCTCTGTCGTTTTCGTAGACGGGGAAGTGTTCACCGGGGCGTTTTTCCTCCATCAGTGTGTAGTTCCATCTGCAAGAGTTTGTACACAGGCCGCTGTTTGCCGAGCGGTTGGCAAGAAATGCGCTGATATAGCACCTGCCCGAGTACGATATGCAGATCGCCCCGTGGACAAAGCACTCAAGCTCTATTGAGACGTGGTCGCGGATGTCCCTGATTTCGTTGATTGAGAGTTCACGTGCGAGGACGAGGCGTTTGGCGCCAAGTCGCTCATAGAACCGTGCCGAGCGCCAGTTTGTTATATTGGCCTGCGTGCTGATGTGTATTGGCAGTGCGGGGATCGCCTCGGAGACGGCGTCAAACGCCCCGGGGTCGGAGACGATCACGCCGTCGGGGTTGATCTCTCTGAGACAATCGATGTGCTCCGCCAGTGGCTGCAGGTCGGCGTTGTGCAGGAAGACGTTTATCGTAACGTAGGCCTTTTTGCCGTGGGCGTGGGCGTAATCGACGGCGGATTTTAGCTGCTCCCCCCGTTGACCGTCGTCAAAGTTGTCACCCTTCGCCCTGAGGCTAAAACCGGTCAGGCCAAGATAGACGGCATCAGCGCCGTAGTGAAGCGCGGTCCTGAGCTTGTCAAAACTGCCCGCCGGGGCAAGGAGTTCAGGCATCTCGTTCATAGGTTTACTCCTGTAAATATAGTAACACACTTTCTTAGTATAAAACATGTGGATAGAGCAAAGCAAATGTATATACTGAAACCCCATTATTCTTAACCCTAAAGCTCTAAACATTTATGCTCCGTTATTTAGGCATTCGTATACTTTTTTACGTTGTGAAGTTTTGTTCACAGAAAAGACCGGATTTGTAAGCAACGCTTTTATGTATTTCGGCTAATTTATTGCTTCCAGCTATTTATGTTGATTAAAATTCTGTGGTAGTCCTGCACAAGTAGTGATGATCGTAAATTTACCACCCTCCCCTAACCCCTCCCATAAAGGGAGGGGGATGGCAATATCACTATCACTGCAGGACTACCAATTCTGTGAACAACATTTCTCTTGTTTTCCGTCAGCTTGTGGTTTAAACTATATATAGACTGAATAAATAAGGAGAAACACTAAAGATGAATAAACGATACATAGCATTAGCCATAACAATAGTAGCCTTATTGAGCCTCGTGTTTGTGTTCAGGAATAAAATTTTTGCCCCAAAGCCTGTTGAAAATGTAGTGTTTGTCTGGAGTGACGTATCAGGTCAGCAATACGTTACAACCCAAACAAAGGAAGTACTAGCGCCAGATAAAATCTATCCTAATCATCCAACGGTGAAACTTGTCAAGCTCGATGGGATAAAAACACCCCTCAAGGACAAAGCCGGTTTTATAACGGCTACATATAAGTTGGCAGATGAAACCGAGGCTGTATATTCTCTCTCTGACAATGGCGGTCGCCGTACAATATTCCTTATAGGAGAGACCCATCTTGGGAAAAGCCAGAAGGCGGTGGCTAAAAAAATAGTGACCCTCATTAACACGTATGAGATAGACGCCATATTCATCGAACAGCCTGAGACGCTAAAGTTCAACTGGTCTGAGTATGAAACGCTTTCCAGTCAGCCCGATAAGGCAATTGCAGCCCTGCAGGAGCGCATGATTAAAGATGCCGATAGACCAATGAGTCTTGAGCTTGGCAAGTACAAGGTGTATTTCGATAACGCAAAGCCAAAGACCAGAGAAGAAGTAATATCCGTAGTAGAGAAAATCTACAACGATCATGGAGAAGAAGCGGCAAAAGAGGTTATCTCCATGCTCAACAAGTTGCCCGATGTAAGTGAGACAAACAAGCTATATGAAGAGAGCAAGTACATATCGGCGGCTGATTATTTGTATGTTATGCTCAACCTCAAAGGGATCAAGCTCCCCTTTCACAACATTGAATCCGTGGCCCTTAGGGCAAAGTTCAGTGACTCATTGTCCACATCAAATCCCAACCTTGATACCACTGAGAGGGATACCCATATGGTCGCGGCCGCTACAAAGATTGCACAGTCAAACAACTACCGGAGGATTATCCTGATCTGTGGGGCTAAACACCTTGATACGTTAAAACAAATGTTTAGCAAAAAAAACTATGACGTGAAGGTCGAATATAACTCCTTATCTACGGGTGAGTTTAAGGTGGAAATGGCAACACTTAAAAACCCCGGCTTCGTAAAGGAAATTGCCTCAAGTGGGCCAAGCAGTGGTTTTGTGCCATCAGGGGATTTTATCGTTGAAAAAGCCCC
The DNA here is from genome assembly GCF_000714715.1 of Candidatus Magnetobacterium casense. Taxonomy (GTDB): domain Bacteria; phylum Nitrospirota; class Thermodesulfovibrionia; order Thermodesulfovibrionales; family Magnetobacteriaceae; genus Magnetobacterium; species Magnetobacterium casense. The sequence goes on along the minus strand of NZ_JMFO01000046.1, from coordinate 3,609 downwards.
AAGCAAACAGATTATGGATGTTGTCGATAAATATTTAAACGCAAACGCTAATTCCATCTATAGTGCCGGCGAGATAACCGGCATAAAAGACAAGTTTATAGAAGCATACAAGGCAAGAGGGCTAAAAGGAAAGCAGTCTTGGGCAATAACCATAACAGAAGGCAACCAGAGCATTAACATCTCCAAAAGTGCGACTGATGATAATGTAAGGGTCAAAGCGGAGCCACTGTCAGCCTTAAACAAGGAGATGGCTTCGGCACCCATCCCAAAAGACGATAAGATGAAGCTGGCCTACCAAACGTATGATTCCAACTTAGACAAACTTGCAAAAGAGACGAACAAACAGATATCAAGTAGCCCATGTGATATCAAATTTCCATATTATATAGTAGAACAGTATCCATCAATGCATATGCTCTATGACGGCAAAGGCATTTCTGAGGATAGCTATACAGTGAGCTTTAAGACATCTGATATAATTGATAGGGTAATCAAGGATACACAGACGACAGAAAGAAAGGAAGTGTACTTGGTTTTAAAAAATTATACACAAGAGCAAGCAGACGGAGTTGCTGTAACGGCAAGAAAGTGGCTTAAAAAGCAAGGAATATCCAACATCAAGATAAGAACTGTATTACACCCTGAATCACCTCTGACGAGGGATTTCTTTGAAACCGTTGTGGGAATAGAAGAAGTCAGCGAAGAACCTGTTCAAGTGACAACCGGAAAATATAAAGGATTATTTAAGTCATTCGTGAAATTTTTCACGCGTGATGGCAGAAAATTGCGAATGGATTTTTATACAGAAACAAAATTGCTTGGTGTAAGTTTGATTCAACATCTAAAGTCTTATGTATCTCCAGGCAGCTTATGGAACATGAATGTAATGAAGGGTACTCAGGCTGAACTTGCAGCAAAGATACGTATTGCATTAGAGACTGATAAACACTTTAAAGATGACAACTTGAAAATGGTCGCTGAAAATGAAACAAGTGATTTTAGAATAGTAATCATTACAATTGAAAATCAGAAGGAGGGATAGGCAATGACACGTCGTATACTAAAGCCCCAAAATAATGAATTTAAGCTGGAGATGGCAACGCTTAAAAACCCTGGCATCATAAAGGATATTGTCTCAAGAGGGCCAAGCAGTGGGTTTGTGGCCTCAGAGGAACTTGTCGTTGAAAAAGACCCAAGCAAGCAAGTTATGGATGCTGTCGATAAGTATTTGTCCACAAACACTACGTCCGTCTATAGTAACAGCGAGAGAACCAGCATAAGAGACAAGTTTATAGAAACATACAAGGCAAGGGAGCTAAAAGGAAAGCAGTCTTGGACGATAACCATAATGGAAGGCAACAAGAGCATTAATCTCTCCAAAAGCGCTACTGATGACAGTATAAAGATCAAAGCGGAGCCACTGTCAGCCTTAAACAAAGATATGCCTTCGGCACCCATCCCAAAAGACGAGCAGATGAAACGGGTCTACCAAACGTATGACCCCAAGTTAGACGAACTTGCAAAAACGACTAACAAACAGATATCAAGTAGTCCATTTGGCATCAAATTTCCATATTATATAGTAGAACAGTATCCATCAATGCATATGCTCTATGATGGCAAAAGCAATTCTGAGGATAGCATTACAGTGAGCTATAAGATATCTGATATAGTTGATAAGGTAATCAAGGATATACAGACGACAGAAAATCAGGAAGTGTACTTGGTTTTAAAAAATTATACACAAGAGCAGGCAGACGTATTTGCTGCATCAGCAAGGATTTGGCTTAGAAAGCAGGGTAAATCTAATATCAAGATAAGAACTTTATTACATCCCGAATCAAGTCTAACGAGAGATTTCTTTGAGACCCCTGTGGGGATAACTGAAATTAGCGAAGAAGCTGTCAAGGAAACAACAAGAGTTAAAGGATTGTTTAAATCGTTTGTGAAATTTTTCACCCGTGATGGCAGACAATAGAGGATGAATTTTTATGCACAAACAAAGCTACTTTGGGCAGAGTTGATTCAACGTCTAAAATCTTATATAGCACCAGATAGCTTATGGAATATGAATGTAAGAAAGGGTACTCAGGCTGAATTTGCCGCAAAGATACGTCATGCATTAGAGGTAGAGATAAAAAACCATAAGGGGGATAAGATAATGACACGTCGTATAGTAAAGCCCAATAACTGTGCCTTGGCATTTGCCATTCCTTTAGACGAAAAGAGCTTTGAACAAAATAGAAAAGTGCCTGACAGAGAGTATATAAGGATGAAGTTTAAGGATGATTGGAATGGATATTACATAAAAGTAGCTCGTATATATGAAAATTTTAAAACTAATTTTCAACAACTTGGTGTTAATGTTTTCTACAATGTAACATTTGATTGCTTTAAAGGTCTGCTTGAGCGTGAGGAGTTTGATGTAATTATACCTTTTGCTCATTTTAACAATAAAGAATCTGAATTACACAAACCAGGTATGGAATTCTTTGATGGTTTTGCAACAATCCCTGAAATTGTAGATGCTGTTCCGTACGATTTTACCGGTATACTCGACCTTGACGTATGCAACTCCGAACCACTTGTTGTAAAGTTAAAGGAAAAAAATCTAAAGTATCTTATAAAGTCAGGATATGGTGAGGCAACACCAGTCGTGTGGATGGGGTTTTATCTTATGTTATTTAGATACTTATATGATAACAATGCAACTTATATTGAAGCACTTGAAGAAACATCCTTTTGAAATGTTTTTCAAAGAACAATAAAGATAAGGAGATTTAACAGATATGTTTTTAAAAAAAGAATTGTTTGAACAGTACTTAAAAGATGTTGACATGATGCCAAAGACTCCATTAGGTGAAGGAGAAGGGCAAGAGCAAGAACTAACGGAAGATGACTATAAAAAAAGCAACTGGCACTTTAGAGAAAAGCTTCAAAACAAGAAAGAAAAAATTAGTATATTAACAGTAGCGTTGATGTGTTTTTTAGGTTTGATATGTCTGTTTAGTATGTATTTTTTATTTTCTAATTCAGCTCGTTTAAGTGGTAATAATTTAGCCAGTGTATATAAGTATACCATTGTTTTGTTGCTTGCTATTAGTGTAATGCTTATGGTTTTACGCTATGAGAAAACTGTTTTTACTATGAGCCTCTTGCAAAACTCCTAAACTAAACCTTTTTTAGTTCTCTTTGTGCTATAATATAACACCTAAATATAATAGATTAAAAGGAGAACATAATGTTATTAGAGAGTATATCATGGTTAGCAGGAAATATACAACGGGTACTGTTCCCAGAGTTGGAAGAAATACTTACCGATCCAATAACCAAGAAACAAAAGCAGTTAGTTACAATCCTGGAGATAGTTCAGATAGAAAGACATATGTGGTGGGTAGACAGTCAATGCATAGGTCGTAAACTCAAGGAGAGGTATGCAATTGGCAGAGCGTTTGTAGCCAAAGTTGTCTATAATTACCCTACGACAAGTCTTTTGATAGAATCTCTAAAAACGATGCCAAATCTGAGAAAGATATGTGGATTTGCTAAAATACAAGATATACCATCAGAATCAACATTCTCACGTGCTTTTGCTGAATATGCACTACA
>NZ_JMFO01000045.1 GCF_000714715.1 Candidatus Magnetobacterium casense | reverse complement strand
CTCTACAAAGAATCATCATTAGAGAATCAAATAATATGTAAAATCAGCACCACTACGAGCCCAAGGTATTTCTATCTGTAAAACTCCACATTCATTACAATCAGTCCTTGGTACTCTTGCTATTATATAACTCTCATATTCAAAAAAATTAAGATGTCGCCATTTCTTTTCAGTTGTGTCATAAGCTTTAGAATTGTTTCCACACTTACTACACTTGAATATACTACCTCTTGTAAAATCAATATGTATATCTATCACCTTTTCCACTTTCTTGAAATCTATAGATGTTACCTTCCACGGTAACTGTATATTTAGTGCTTGCTCAAATAAATTCTCCAACATTTCCATAACTCTATTCTCCTTACATGTTTTACCCTCATTGTACCATTACCCACTCACTTTGAGAAAGAGCCCAAATAGTTCTACCTTATAACGGTGACGGCCTCAGGCTTAACGGAGAGCAGGCTATCCATATGGATCAGCTCAATATAATTGGGCATCTCCTGGCTGTCCACTATCTTGTCCTTTATCATCCACTGGGCCATCCCCTCAAACCTTGTCAGCATTGATTGCTCCAGAAACACCTTCCATTTCATTTCATAAAGCAAGTGCATCACCACGGCTGTTTCAAGACCTACCCTCTTTGAAACTATGCTCACTGCCTGTTGTTGGTTGGTCGTTGCAAATTCCTCTGCCTGTATCAGCGCCTTGAGCATTTTCTTTACCGCCCCGGGTCTTTTACTTAGAAGGGCGTTTGTCGCAACTATGTCATAGTTTTTTATCAGAAGCCTTGGCTCCTCAAATACAACGGCATTGTCCCCCAATGCCTCAACTGCCTGTGTAACAAATGGCTCTCGTGTTGATATGGCGTCCACGTCGCCCTCTGTGAACGTCTTAAACGCATCGGTGGGGTCCTTCAGGGATAGCCGGATATCATCCTCTGACATCCCGTGTTTCAGCAGAAACAGATACAGAAAGTAGTGCACCCCTGTGCCCTTGACCGTTGCCATGCGTTTGCCCCTAAGGTCGGTGCGGCCTAAAATCCCTCTGTCCTTGCGGCCTACGATGCGCGGCTCATTGTCCGAGGTACCTATCGTTGCGACGACACTGAAGTCCTGTCTCTTAAAGCTGTTGAAAACGACCATATTATCGGCTACCGTGGTAAAATCGATCTTTCCCTCAAACATGTCCCTTATGGCGACATTTCCGCCTTCATAATACCTGACGGTCATATCGAGGCCGTTTTTCAGGAAGTAGCCGTTCTCCTCGGCTATCATCACCAGTGCCGTAATAGGTTCCAGTGAAACCCCAATAACGGCCTTTTCGGTTACCTCAATGGGTTTGTCAGGGCGTTTATATTTTACTGAGGTGATAATAACAGATATTATGAGCACAACAACGACGAGGAAAATAATCGTGCGGTTCCATGTTTTAGAAAGAGCCATATCTATCTCCGTATTTTTTATGCATGGTGTTTACCATCCTTAATTAGTATGTGCAAAATCTGTTTCTACCGTTTTCTTTTGCTTTGTACAGGGCCTGGTCAGCCATTTTTATGAGGGTTTCCGGGGAGGAGGTATCCGAGGGTATCAGCGTGGCAATCCCCTGACTTATAGTTATGCAATCATTGGCAGATGAGCGGCTGTGCGGGATTTGAAGTGCGATGATGTCATCCCGGAATTTCCCGGCAACGGACACGGCGCCATCCAGGTGTGTGTTTGGCAGGATGCAGGTGAACTCCTCACCGCCATAGCGGGCTACGACGTCTGTTTTTCGGTTGATTGATGAGGCAAGGCACCCGGCTACTTCAATGAGGCATGAATCACCGCTCTGGTGGCCGTAGTGGTCGTTATACAATTTAAAATAATCAATATCTATCAGGATCAGCGACAACGGCAAAGATTCCCTGATGCTGTAGTTCCAAACTATTTCCATATATTCATCAAAGCGGCGGCGATTGGATATGCCTGTGAGGCCGTCGCGTAAAGAGAGATTTTTAAGCATTTCGCTTTTGACCCTAAGTGCGACATGTGTTTCGACCCTTGCCTTGACAATAACCGGTCTGAATGGCTTTGTGACATAGTCAACGGCTCCGGCCTCGAATCCTTTTATTTCGTCCTGTTCGTCCACCTTTGAGGTAATAAAGATAACAGGGATATCTTCGGTAGCCGGATCGGCCTTGAGGCTTTTACATACGCCATAGCCGTCAATGCCCGGCATCATGACATCGAGCAGGATAAGGTCCGGGGGGGCATCTGACAGGGCTATTTGCAAGGCCCTCTCTCCGCTTGTTGCCACGCGGATGTTGTAATCGGCCCGCAGCAGCTCGTTCAATATCCTGACGTTGGAAGGTTCGTCATCGACAATGAGCAGGGATGGTTTGTTGTTATCCATTGTCCCGTGTCCCGGTGTCCGTGTCTTTCAGTGCTTCCGGTTCAATACCGGTCTGCCCGCTCATCGGCTGCACCATAGTGTGCTCAATTGCAATTGCATAGGATATATTTTAACATTTTTTTTAGGGTTTATTGTGTTAAAAACGTACTTTATGGGTGCATAAATTTTTGGTGGCATCAGGGAGGCATTATGTACTGTTTTTTCTAAATAGCCATTTAATGCTGTTTTTGGAGATGGATTCCCGTTTTCACGGGAATGACAGGAAATGGCTCTTTACCGTAACATTGTCATCGTTGAGTCTGCACAGAAGTGAAGGCTTTTTATCCGGTTTGAGCGGGGCTATTGAGGCCGGAAACCATAATCCATCAACTGCTCAAAGGTATAGGGACAGCTATCAGGTAATTGCCTGGCGCTAATTCCCGTTTCATTTTCAAACATCCGTTTAGCCGCTATAAATCCTTTAGCTATAACGGTATCTATATTATATTTCAGACTTGGACTGTCCTCAAGCAGATTCCCAATCTTTATTCTTTGATTCCCTATTGTTGTACGCCAACTCTCACAGCGCAATTTTGGTTGGTACTGCCATTTCAAGAGGTGCATCATCAACACCATTAATCGGCTCAGGAGTTCTCTTTTGTTGCTTCTGGCCATATCTTCCAGCTCCTCTGCTACATTTTCTAAGTCTATCTCCTCAAATCTGCCCTGCCTTAGCAGGTCGGCATTATGAAATGCCCACTGGTAAAAATCAACCTCATAGAGGGTACGAGCAGTAAGCGTGTCGTTAGCTGTTAAGGTATTCATAGTAATTATGGTAACATTCTCCGTGAGATGTGTCAAGGTGGCAAGCGGTAAGGGGTGCATAAAAGTTGTGGGGCACCCCTGCCATAAACCGCCCCTTTCTTTCTTGTATGCAAGCAATTCTGATACCCGAAAAAACTCGAATCCGATCAGTATATCTTTAACTATACTGGCCATTGTACGACAAAATTGTAGAACTGTAGCACATTTCTGTAGCGCCAACTTTTCTCTCCCTAACGAAACAGCCCAGGTAACAGTGGCATGACTATTGCTATACCTACAAGAAGACACCCAAAAACAAAGGAGGTAACACATGAAAAAGATCGAGGCCATCATAAAACCCTTTAAACTCGACGAGGTCAAGGACGCCCTGCACGCCATTGGTGTACAGGGGATGACCGTCGTAGACGTCAAGGGGTTTGGCAGACAGAAGGGACACACGGAACTCTACAGGGGCACGGAGTACGTCATTGACTTCATCCCAAAGATAAAGATAGAGGTCGTGGTCGATGACGGCATACTGGAGAGGGTCGTTGAGACAATAGAAAAAACGGCAAGAACCGGTAAGATCGGTGACGGCAAGATATTTGTCTACAATGCGCAGGAGGCAGTACGCATCAGAACCGGCGAAAGAGGCCAACAGGCCCTTTAAAGAAAACATGGAGGCTACAAAGATGAAAAGAACGATCCTAACAACAACACTACTTGTACTAATGCTCTGCGGGGCGGCCTTTGCAGAGGAGGCGCCAAAGATTGACACGGGCGACACCGCCTGGCTACTGATAAGCACCGCCCTGGTGATGCTGATGACCCCCGGACTGGGCTTCTTCTACGGCGGGATGGTCAGGAGAAAGAACGTCCTTGGCACGATTATGCACAGCTTTATTATGTTGTGCATGGTCAGTGTGATATGGGTGCTGTGGGGATATAGCCTGTCCTTTGGGCCGGACGTTGGCGGGGTGATAGGGTCACTTGCGTGGTTTGGTCTGAACTCGGTCGGACAAGAGCCATCAGGTTACGCAAAGACGGTGCCGCACCTGCTCTTTATGATGTACCAGGGGATGTTTGCGGTCATAACGCCTGCGCTGATAACGGGTGCGTTTGCCGAACGGATGAAGTTTTCTGCGCTATTGTTGTTTTCGGCGTTGTGGCTGACGCTGGTGTATGCACCCGTGTGTCACTGGGTGTGGGGCGGGGGCTGGATAGCAACAACGCTCACCCCCCTGGACTTTGCCGGAGGGACGGTCGTGCATATAAACTCGGCGATGGCCGCCGTGGCCGCAATCATGGTGATGGGCAAACGCAGGGGGTTTGGACGGGAACACATGCCTCCGCATAATTTGCCGTTGACGATTCTGGGCGGGGCGTTGTTGTGGTTTGGATGGTTTGGGTTTAACGCCGGCAGTGCATTGGGTTCGGGAGGGCTTGCCGCACTTGCGTTTGTCACCACCAATACGGCTACGGCAATGGCGGCAATGGCGTGGTTGACCGTGGAGTGGTTTCACAGGGGTAAACCCACCGCCCTGGGTGCTGTCAGTGGTGCCGTGGCGGGACTTGTTGCCATAACACCGGCGGCTGGGTTTGTCACTCCGATGGCGTCGATTGTAATTGGCATGGTGGCCGGTGCACTCTGCTACGTGGCAGTCAGCATCAAGCCAAAGTTTGGATACGACGACTCGCTGGACGTCATCGGCGTCCACGGAGTGGGTGGAACGTGGGGGGCGTTGGCAACCGGGCTGTTTGCCTCCAAGGCTCTCAACTCTGCCGGTGCTGACGGGCTGTTCTACGGCAACCCCGGGCTATTGCTAAAACAGTTGGCCGCAGTGGCTGTTACATACGTATATGTTTTTGTGATTTCCATTTTCTTGTTTAAAATGGTAGACTTAATGGTTGGCCTAAGGGCATCAGCGGAAGACGAATTTGAAGGACTCGACTTGTCCATGCACGGTGAAAAGGCATACGACAGCGAAAGCTAATTTAAAATAAGGAGGTACGTTATGAAAAATCGGTTAAGGGTGGCTCTCTTAGTGTCGCTGACAATGACGCTCTTACTGACCATGGCAGGCATTGTCAGGGCAGAAGAGCCTGTCAAACAGCACAAGGATGACCAGGTCAGGAAAGAAGAGGCCACCAAGGAGCCGGAGGTACTAAGGCCATCGGTGACTATGAACATGGGGTTGCTAAACCGGTACGTCTTCAGAGGATATGAAATCGGCACCAGGAGCATCAGCATTCAGCCAGCCATCACGGTGTCTTTAGAAGGTTTCAGCATTGCCTATTGGGGCAACTTTGACACACACGAGCGGGCAACCCAATCGTTCGTCCCCGACAGACCCGGCAAGGTGAGCTACAACGAAACAGACCTGACCCTGAGCTACACCAGGAGCTTTGACAAGTTAGGTCTGACGGCAGGATACACGTATTATGCCATGCAGTATGCCAAGCAGACACAGGAGGTCTTTGTCTCGGCTACTTACGGCGTCTTTTCAAACCCGACGATCAGTATTTACCGGGATATAGATGCCTATCCGGGGACGTACTTTAATCTCAAGTTCAGCCAATCGTTTCCTGTGTACAAGTATAAGGGCAATGATATAACACTGGATGCAGGGGCCTGCTTTGGATACATGGCCGGAAGCTCCGGGTACTGGAAGACGCTTGACTCCTTTGGCAGATACAACGGTTCCAAGTACAATGCCCTGCACGATGGCATGTTAAGTGCCGGCATTACGATCCCGCTGGCAAAGGGGTTGCAGATTCAGCCGCTGGTGCAGTTCTGGTATCCGTTGTCAAGCAAGGCCCACAGGACCATCAACGGTGTCGCCTACAACCCAAATGGAAACATAGACTCTACCGTCGTCTATGGATTGAACCTGACTTACAGTTTCTGATTTCCCCCTGTCCCCTCCCATAAAGGGAGGGGTACCCATTCACTAATAACTCCTGAAAAAAAGTTCAGAATCGGGTATAATAAGTTATACTTGGCTGTATAGATGAAGGTACTGATTTTTTATATAGGTCTGTGTGTTTTACCATTTTACATAGCCGATACTGTCTCTGCAAACAACACGTGGGAGAGGGTTGACGATGGCTTGTTTGTGAGGGAATTTGACCAACCTGCAACCCCCGGAAGAGAAGCCCATGCAATTACGGTGATCAAGGTAGACCCGGACCTGTACTCGTTCAAGCTACTGACCATATCCGAGTCTGGTGGGAAGGTCATGACCGTAAAGGAGTGGGCCAGGCGCTATAATCTCATACTTGCAGTCAACGCCGGAATGTATCAGGCCGATGGAACCACGAGCGTTGGATTTATGAAGAACTTCAAGCACGTCAACAACCCCGGACTGGCCAAGACATACAAGTCTTTTTTTGCCTTTAATCCTGCCGTGTCCTATGTACCATCGGTGTTGTTTGTGGACGTTGACTGTCATAACTTTGCCGAACTAAAGGACAAGTACAACACATTCATTCAAAACATCCGGATGATAAGTTGCCAACAAAAAAACGTCTGGTCACAGCAACCTGGCGCCTGGAGCATGTTAGCCCTGGGTATGGACAAAAGCGGCAACGTGTTATTTATCTTTACCCACATGCCATACACCGTGCATGATTTTATAGATGTCCTGCTGAAGCTGCCAATCTCAATCACCAACGCTATGTACCTCGAAGGAGGCAAGCAGGCCTCCCTCTACTTATCCGTCAAGGACACCGAAATACAACGCAGCGGAGACGATGAGCTATCCTGGCCAATACCAAACATCATCGGCATTGTCAAGAAGACCGGCGATGGCGGCAAGACCGGCAGAAAAGCCAAATAACCCGGAGCAATAACGACCAGGGCCGGGCTCCTTGTCTTAGGGAATAGTGGAGGGGATGGTGGGCACCCCTGCCGAAAACCGCTCCCCTTCCTTTTCCTTATGCGTGGATTCAGGTTTTGACGGTGACCGTTCTCTTTTCCTTGCATGCCTCTGGCGTCTTTGGCAGTGTCACCACAAGTACGCCTTTCTTAAACTCAGCCTCGACCTTGTCCTGGTCTGTTTCACAGGGGAGCGGTACGGTGCGGGAGAATGCCCCATATGAGCGCTCCACATGGTAATAGCCCGTGGCCTTTTCCTCCTTTTCCTGCCTCTTTTCGCCCTTGATGGTCAACGAATCCTTCGTAAGGGAGACGTCGATATCCTTTTCATCAAGGCCGGGCAGTTCGGCAGAAACCTTTACCTCTTTGTCATCCTCCGTTACGTTGATACGAGGCTCAAACCCACCCCACTGTCGCCCAAACAAACCACCAACTTCAAAGTCACCCCAGAAGTCTCTCAAGAGGCCATTTATGTCCTTCTGTATCGACAGCAAAGGATGTTCAGCCTCCTGTGACTTCCTTCCAAAACCCCACGGTACTAATCCCTTAAAGTCCATAGCATACCTCCTTGTCTTACCTTGACTCTACGCTGCCACCTTGACCTCAATCTTCCGGGTCTTTACGGTCTCAGCCTTGGGTAAAACTACCCGCAGAACACCATCCTTAACGGTAGCCTCTATGCCGTTTCTGTCAACCTCGTCGGAGAGGGTAAAGCTGCGCTGATAATCACCTATGCCGTACTCGGCATACGCCAGCCTGACCTTGTCTTCTGTTTCTTTTTCGCTCCAGGTCGCACCTGGTTCCGGTTCAACGTATCCGGTTATCGTCAGCACGTTCTTTTCAAGCGTGATATCCACCGACTTCTCATCCACTCCCGGGACATCGGCTATCACAAGGATGTCGTTGTTGCGCTCGATGATGTCAACCAAGGGGTTGTAGACCTTTCTGGTCCGTGTACGCTCAACACCCTGGGCTGTCTCTGCCTCTTTCTTTTGATATTCCTTTACGTCGTCTGCCATCTCAATATCCTCCTTTATGATGATTTAACGGTTATCTTTCTTGGTTTATCGCTTGCCGCCCTCGGCAGCGTAATATAGAGCACGCCCTTGGCAAACCTGGCCTCAACCTTTTCGCCGTCAATGGCAAAGGGCAACTCGATTGTCCTTGAGTACTGTCCGTGCCAACGCTCCCTGCGGTGGTAACGCTCACCTTCATTCAATTCCTGGGGCTTACGAGCTACCTTGAGGGTCAACGTCTTGCCAACGACCGATATGTCAATGCCATCGGCGCTTACGCCCGCAAGCTCGGTGGTCGCAACGGCATGGTCATCATTCAACCACAGGTTCACCGCCGGAAACTCAGAGGACGACGGCAAGGTGTAGCCAGGAAACAACCCTCCCAATGCCCTTTGGATTGATCTCACCTGCTCCTGTAGCTCATTCTGTAGCGCCCCTATCTCTCTGTAGGGATTTCTTTTGTACTGTGTGCATAACATCTTGTCATTCCTCCTTTTATTTCGGTTTTTTTAGTTTCAATATGCGTATTGCAAGTTGTATGCCACACGCAAAAACCCCAATATCTCATGGCTCTTAATATCCCTGCCACCATCCAATCAGGCCAAAATGACCGCCCAAACACTGCCTGCGCCATAGGTCAGGATGGCCCATAGGTCAAAATGACCCACCGCCAGTTGCGCCCGACCAGGGTTGCATGGCTATGATGGTTTCTGGTAGAATAGAGGAAAACAAATAACTGTAGCAAGGGGGTAGTTATGGGGATATTTGCTGATGAAAACAAGAAAGCCGTAGCAAGGGCTACTGATGCACCCACGTTGAGCAGGTACAAGAGAAGCGACCGTATTGCCAATCGATTTGAGATTTACGATATCTTAGGTGGTGGTATGGGGGTCATTTATGTCTGTTATGACCATGAGTCTCATAGCGTTGTTGTCCTTAAGAGCTTTCAGGACGGGTGTCTTTCCTCAAAAGAGGCGCAAGATGGCTTCAAGAAAGAGGCCCGTCTCTGGATACAACTTGAGAGTCATCCCTACATTGTGCGGGCACATTGGGTTGATGAACTGGATTACCGTATATACGTGGCCTGCGAGCATATAGCGCCGGATGAAAATGGTAAAAACACGCTTAGTCACTATCTCAAGGAAAAAGTTTCCCTTGAACAGGTCTTGACGTGGGCCATGCAATTCTGCCATGGCATGGAACATGCCAAATCCAAGGGTGTTACACCACATAGGGATATAAAGCCAGACAATATAATGGTTACCAACGCTAAGACGCTAAAGATAACCGATTTCGGTCTTGCCGGTGCGTGGCAAGATAGTGACTCTTTGTGTGATCTCAATGAATTGGCATATGAAAAGAAGGATGGGCTTACATTTGTTAAAAAAACTCACAGAGGGATGATCTGTGGAACTCGCCCGTGGATGGCGCCGGAGCAATTTGATGGAGCTACCGATGTTCGTAGCGACATATACAGCTTTGGGGTAGTCATGTATCAGATGGTAAATGGTGGGAGGTTGCCATTTTACACAGATAAACCGGAAGAATGGGGGAAACTTCACAAGGGGCGTTGTCCGTCAGTGATTGATTCAGTGCTGGCGTCTATAATATACAAATGCCTGGAGAAATCACCTGATAAAAGATATGATGGCTTTGGCGAGCTTAGAGGTGATATAGAAACTCTCTGGAGGGAGAATTTTCCAGTGACCCCTATTCCCTCTGCCCCCACAATAACAGAGCTTGAGGCGTGGGAACATTCAAATAAGGGAGTTTATTTATCAAGACTTGGCCTGATAGATGAGGCCATAGTGGCATACCATAAGGCATTAAGGATTGAGCCAGATCACGCAAGCGTCCACAACAATCTGTGGGCTTTCCTAAAAGCTAAAGGCCTGAGAGATGAGTCCATAGAGGCATTCAGGATTAAGCCAGATCAGGCAGAAGTTCACTACAATCTGGGGACTGCCCTATATGATAAAGGCCTGATAGATGAGGCCATAGAGGCATACCATAAGGCATTAAGGATTAAGCCAGATTACGCAGACGCCCACAACAATCTGGGGATTGCCCTATCTGATAAGGGCCTGATAGGTGAGGCCATAGAGGCATACAAAGAGGCATTAAGGATTAAGCCAGATCTCGCAGAAGCCCACTACAATCTGGGAAATGCCCTATCTGATAAGGGCCTGATAGATGAGGCCATAGAGGCATTTGAGAACTTCATAAGATATGCACCACCTCAATACGCAAATTATGTTGAAGACATAAAGGCGCTTATAGAAAATCTAAAGCGTAACAGGTGAAGGGAAGGAGGGGATTATGAAAATACCCATATCGCCAGTTGTAGAGTATGTATGGCAAATAGCCGCTGACGAGGCATATACGACAAGACACCGCTATATTGAAAAGAGACATATCCTTATCGGCGTATGTAAAATTGGCGACATCTTGACGCTTTACGGCCTTAATGCGGATTTATCGGATTTGGATACCATCAAGGCAGAGATCAAGGCATTGGATGAACTCTTCTTAGGCATACGCCTCGACAGAAAAGACCTTAAACGTATAGTCAGGGAAATAATTGGCGCCGGTGAGCACAACCATACGGAAAACGGAGTCCACAGGAGCAAAGAGTGTAAAGAGGCGTTTAATCGAGCCGACCTGATTGCTCAATCGGTGAAATCAGAGGCTATTACCACTTTTCATCTCCTTGCCGCAATTATGGAAGAACCAGGTGAGCATGTCGAAAAGGCAATAAATGAAGCAGGTATAACTATCGAGGCAATGAGGGAGGCACTTAATGGGTCACTTAACAGGCCATTAACCACAGAGGATATCAAGAAGATCGCCATGGAGGCACTCAAAGAGGTCTGGATGGAATTGAGAGTAAAAGACGTCTTTTTTGACGCCTCGGAAGAGGTCCTGGGCCTTCTATGCGGTGAGAATTGCAAATTGGTAAACGGTGAACGACTGATTAAATTGGCAATCGAAAGGTTCATCAATATACCATTGAAAGAGAAGATGTTAAAGGGCGAGCTAACAAAGGGCTGTATCGTAGAGGCTGGGTTAGCTAATGGCAACATAGTATTTGAGATCACCGATATCAAGAAGGATTTGGAGGCTAAACTCAAGTGGGCAAGCTCATATCAGGAGGGCATGATTGAAGATGAGCCACCTGTACCCAACTCATCGGAGGTAAGACGTGAATTTAAGGTAATCATGTTTACCGACTTAATGGATTCGGTGACCTATTACGACAATCATGGAACTATCGAGGCGTTAAATTGGATACGCAGTCATGAAAAGATTATAATACCGATAATACAATCCCACAACGGAATGGTTTTGAAAAAGATTGGCGATGGGATTATGGCGTCTTTTAAGACAGCGGCAGACTCCGTCAGGGCCTCAATAGATATCCAGCGTTCTATCGCACAAAACAACCAAAGCACGGAAGAAAGAAGGCGCGGTTATGTGCGCATCGGTATGAATGCCGGAGACGTCCTCCACGCACATGGCGACGTCTATGGAAACGTGGTCAATATAGCCAGCAGGGTACAGAATCTCACCCCACCGGGTTGCATATATATTTCAGATGTCCTTTATAACCTCATAAAACATAATAAAGAGTTTAACGTTACCCCCTTGGGGCCTATGGATATAAAGGGGATGAGATCGAAACTCAACGTCTATAAGGTTGAGTATTGAGGCGGTGGAGTGTGCTCAGAAAAGTATGTGGTACTTTTACGGTGTCCTGCAGTCCGTTAAAGGCCTCCGTAAATGGCAGAGCAAATAAATTGTGCAACGGATATTGACATTACGGGTTTATTGTTTTATATTAATAGTTATAATTTATGAGGAGATATTTAGATAGAGGCAGAAGTTTAATTCCGGGCAAAAAAGCATGTTGAGGTATAGAGATGTTTGAAAAGTTTACAGAGAGAGGCAGGAAGATAATAATATACGCCAAGGAAGAGGCTGAAAACAGGCAGAATGACTACCTGGGCACGGAGCACCTGCTGTTGGCCCTGTTGAGGGACAAGGACGGCCTGCCTGTTACCATATTGCGCAAGATGGGTTTATCCACGGAGGATATAAGGGTCGAAGTAGAGCGGAACCTTCCCGGTGGGAGCAACCTGCTCACCTTCGGCGAAATCCCCTTTACGCCACGTGCAAAGAAGGTGCTGGAGCTGTCGGTGGAGGAGGCGCGCCTGTTGGGACACAACTATATAGGCAGTGAGCACCTGTTGCTGGGGCTGATCCGGGAGGACGAAGGGATCGGCGGGAAGATATTGAGAAACCTCGGGGCAAACCTCCTGGGGGCAAGGCAGTTGACGATAAACCTCTCCATGCGGGCACAGAACTTCTCAAAGGCAAAGAAGACCTCAACCCCGGCCCTGAACGAGTTTGGCAGAGACCTGACCTCAATGGCACAGGATGGCCAACTGGACCCGGTCATCGGACGTGAGGACGAAATCGAGCGGATACTCCAGATACTTGGGCGAAGGATGAAGAATAATCCCGTTGTCGTTGGCGACCCCGGCGTGGGTAAGACCGCCATCGTGGAAGGACTTGCGCAGAAGATAAACAGTGCCGATGTGCCGGAGAGCCTGATCGGAAAACGAATCATCTCACTGGACCTTGGCGCCCTCATAGCCGGCACAAAGTACCGGGGGCAGTTTGAAGAGCGCCTCAAGGTGATCATGAAAGAGATCAAGCAGTCCGATAACGTCATCCTGTTCATAGACGAGCTGCATACCCTCATAGGAGCCGGGGCGGCGGAGGGATCGGTTGACGCCTCAAGTATGCTCAAACCCGCCCTCTCACGAGGTGAGATACAGTGCATAGGGGCTACGACGTTAAACGAATACAGAAAGTACATAGAAAAGGATGGCGCCCTTGAGAGGCGCTTTCAACCCATCTATGTCCAGCCGCCAAGCATAGAGGACACAGTCAGGATACTCAAGGGCCTTAAAAACAAGTATGAAACCCACCATGGCATCAAAATAACCAACGAAGCCCTTGATTCAGCCGCACGACTATCCGACCGCTATATCTCGGACAGAAATCTCCCCGACAAGGCCATCGACGTCATTGATGAAACCGGTTCGAGAATAAAGCTCAAGCGGTTCACGCCTCCGGTGGAGCTGAAGGACATAGAGCGGGACCTGGCTCGTCTATATAAGGAAAAGACCCTGCACATCCGAAAGAATGACATAGAAAAGGCGGCCTCTGTCAGGGGCGAGGAAGAGAAACTAAAGCGTCTCTTTGACGCCATCCAGAACAAGTGGCAGGAGAACCTCAACAAGGACACTCCGTTGATCAGAGAGGATGATATCACCTATACGGTGGCCAAGATGACGGGCATCCCGCTGTACAAGCTCGAGGAAAAAGAGACCGAACGCCTGCTGCACATGGAGGATGAGCTGCACAAGAGGATCATCGGACAGGTGGAGGCCATAGACTGCGTAAGTCGTGCCATCAAGCGTTCGCGTGCCGGCATCAAGAGCAGGACCAAGCCTATCGGGTCGTTCTTTTTCCTGGGTCCCACGGGCGTGGGCAAGACGGAGCTGGCAAAGGCGCTGGCGAATTTCCTCTTTAACGATGACAAGTCCCTCATTAAGATAGACATGTCGGAGTTCATGGAGCGCTTTAACGTCTCCAAGTTAACGGGGGCACCTCCGGGGTATATCGGTTACGATGATGGCGGACAGTTGACCGAGCGGATCAGGAAGAAGCCTTACTCGGTGGTGTTGTTTGACGAAATAGAGAAGGCACACCCCGATGTCTTTAACATCCTGCTGCAGATACTCGATGAAGGGGTGCTCACGGACAGCCTCGGCAGAAAGGTTGACTTTAAAAACACGGTCATCGTGATGACCTCCAATCTCGGTGCGAGGATCATAGAAAAGGCCACACCGCTGGGGTTTCACAGAAAAGATTCCGCAGACCTGTACTCAAAGATAAAGACAAATGTCCTGGATGAACTAAAGAAGACGTTTAACCCTGAGTTCCTCAACAGGGTGGATGACATTGTGGTGTTTCATCCCTTGGGCAAGGACGAATTGTGCAACATCATTGACCTGCTTGTAGAGCAGACCAACCGTCAACTCCTGCAACAGGACATACTGATAGAGCTGGAAGATGAGGTTAAGGAGTGGCTAATGGTAAAGTACTACCAGCCGGCATATGGGGCCAGACCGATGAGGCGCGCCATTGAAAAGGAGATCGAGGACAGGTTGTCGGAGGAGATCATAAAGGGTCGGTTTAAGGGCGTCAATAGGATAATCGTGTCGTTGAGGGACGATACCCTTGTATTTGAGGAATCAGACACGGTGCAGGAATACGTTTCCGTGGGTGAAGCCGGGGTGGCTTTTGACTCTGCCCCCTCCGGGCGTGACATTGACTACGGAACGTATAAGAGATAGAGAAATGAAAGCGGCTATACTTATCATAATGTTGGTGATTGCTGCCCTGGTAGTGCAGCAGGGTTTCAAGGGTGGGCCAAAGCACGGTAGTAGTCGGGCAGTAGAGGGGCTAAATGCACCTGACTTTACACTCAAGGACGACAAGGGCAACACGCTGACCCTGAAGAGCATACAGGGTAAGGCCGTGTTGCTTAACTTCTGGGCTACCTGGTGTACAGCCTGTGTGGAGGAGATACCTTCATTGCAGAGGCTCTACGCCGAGCAAAAGGGAAACCCTGACCTTCAGATCATCACGGTGTTGTTCAGGGACTCGATGAAAAATGCCACGGCGTTTATGAAGGATGGCAAGTACGACTTCCCCGTGCTGCAGGACCCCGATCACAAGAGTGCCAAGGCCTATGGTCTGACGGGTGTGCCGGAGACCTTCCTGATAGACAATCGTGGGATCGTAGCCAAGCGCATACTTGGTCCGGTTGAGTGGGACTCCAAGACGGCCAAGGACATGATCAGCAAGCTCACCGGGAAGTAGTCCCCACAAACACCGGCAATCCCCTATGCACAGGAGGCTATTGTGAGGGATATCGGGGAGGATGCAGTCTTGTTCTGTGGGCTGCTGTACTCCGACGACAAGGCTTGTGAGGCTGCAATGGCGGCAGTGTCGGAGGCCTTTGGGGGTATTGTGTTGCAGTCAGGGCAGTTTCAGTGGGATTACTATCGCCATTACGCAGACGAACTGGGAACTCCTGTCTGTCGGCGGTTTATCGTTATTGACGGGGTGTTTGACTCCGGGGCCATTGCCGACGTCAAGCACAGGACAATCGAAATCGAAGGTGTGCTGTCGGTATCCGGCAGGCGCAGGGTCAACATAGACCCCGGTTATATCACCCTGGCAAAGGTCGTCCTGGCATCAACAAAGAACTATTCCCACAGGGTCTATCTCAGGGACGGCATCTACGCCGAAGTCACACTGATCTACAACAAGGACAAGCGCCTCTATGTCCCGCACCTGTTTACGTACCTCGACTACAAGGAGCCTGCTGCCATTGACTTCATACTTCAAGCCAGGAGACTTGTTACGCTATACTCAATTGTCGCACCTGCCCCGGGCACGAAGAAATCCCCTTGACCCCATAATATTTTGTTCCAGTGCAATCTTTATATTGTATACCTGAACTAAGCAGAAGAGTATAAGTAGCTATAACAACAGAAGAAAAGAAGGAGGGCGGCTCCGCCCCCTCCTCAGACCTCCCCCGCAAGGGGACCAGTCCCCTTGACCCCATTATTCTTAACCCTAATGTTCTAAACATTTATGCTCCGTTATTTATTACCTTTTTTTACTCCTTGCAACTGATAATAAAGGCA
The DNA here is from genome assembly GCF_000714715.1 of Candidatus Magnetobacterium casense. Taxonomy (GTDB): domain Bacteria; phylum Nitrospirota; class Thermodesulfovibrionia; order Thermodesulfovibrionales; family Magnetobacteriaceae; genus Magnetobacterium; species Magnetobacterium casense. The sequence continues at coordinate 2,222 of NZ_JMFO01000045.1, read as the reverse complement.
GCGAGGTCTCCGATGGTCTCAATGGAATCGGGGAAGAGGGTGTGATATCTTCCAATTGAGCTTACAGCGTGGCCGTCGCTTGCCGTTAGCTGGAAGCATTTTTTGTGGTCGGCGAGTTTTTTGGCCATCTGATGGGCACCCGGTGATGTGTTACTGCTGACAATCTCAACGCCGTCAATGTCGAGCGTGTAGCAAAACTGCCCATAGTCCCTGCTGAACCTGAAGGGGTGTGCCACCACCACCGCCGCACTGTCCCGACGGGCAAGGGCTATAAGCTCCTCAACAGGCATGTCAAACCGCCCCCTGACGCAATCCCTCAGCCCAAAGACAAGGAAATGCCCCTCCCTGCATGAAACCTCTATGCCGTTAAATATTTTTATCTGCCCCCGATACCTGTCAACGAACGCCTCCAGATCACCCCTGTCCCAGAACTTGTCGTGTTCGGTCAGCACAACGCCATCCAGTCCGGCGGCAACGGCAGCGTCAATGGCCTCCTCCGCACTCATGGTGCTACATGTCGAGGCAGGATAGGTGTGCAGATGACAGTCAAACCTGAGCACTTTTATCACTCTCTCCTGGCACTCTCTCCTGGCACTCTCTACCGGCCAAGTACCCTGCCGGTTGAACGGGTGTCAAACAACGCAGGTTGCCTGTACTGCATGTACTGGTCACACCTGCGAGCGTGTTTGCACTTGTCGCAGACAGCGACGTACTTAAAGCAGCCGTATCTGGTGCAAAATAACTTGTCCGTATTAGTGCCCATGAGACTCCCTTGCCGATGCCCCCCTGCCAAAATCCCTCCAGGCAAAAAAAACAATCCCCCCAAGCGCTATAAGCAACTGCAACGACACAAGGGTTGTACGTAAGGAATGTATACCGCCCCTGCTAATCTCTAACAAGATCGGTAGTCCCGCCACGTGAAGCAAAACCCCCACCGGAAACATCAGAAAAAAAATGGCCAGTCCGCCAATAAATCCAGTCAAAAGCCCCTTGCCAATGACCTTAAACAACCTCTTAATAGTATCACTTGTCATATGCTAACTGCCCTTCCATGAAGGTAAACAGGAAGATGTCAAACGGGGCAAACTCCTTACACATAACGGCAAAGGGCTGCCTGGCTTCCGTCCCCTTGCTCCTGATATAGACAACGTGCCGTTGCCCGGTGCCGTTATTGAGGGAGTTGATCCAGGCCATCAGTTCCTGCGAGTTGTGTATGGATGTATTAGCGCCTTGTGCGTTTGGAAAGGCGCCGGCGTTGTCTGCGGCAAATTCCTCAAATGAATCGTAGCCAAAGAAATTAAGGAAAAAACGGTCCATTACCAGGGCATTTTCCTTTGTCACCAGGAATGCAAAACGAGGATTTATATCAATAAAGGTCTGTATAATCTTGTTCTTCATCTCAAGCTCATGTCTCTGGGTAAGAAAACATACGATCTTTTGGACAGCCGAAATGATATCTTCCTTGACGATAGGCTTTTTGATATAGCTGTCTACGTGCAGCTCTATGGCCTTCATGAGATATGGGATTTCGTTAAAGGCAGTGGTGATTATAACGGGCGTTGACGGAGAGATTTCCTTTATGGCACTGAGCATCTCAAGGCCATCCATGTCAGGCATCTGGATATCGGTTATGACGATGTCGGGTCTGTGACTCTTAAACTGCTCAAGCCCCTCCTGTCCGTCCCTGCCAACGTAGACCGTCTTAAACCTCCGCTGAAGAAACCTCATAAGGCCTTCCCTTACGTTGTCCTCATCCTCGACATACAAGAGGCTGTATTGCTTTGATAGTTCTTCTTTAAACTCCATCTCTTTTATCCCTACAGTCAGTAATAAAATAACTTACTATTATCCATTGAGCCTCTTGCAAAACTCCTAAACTAAACCTTTTTTAGTTCTCTTTGTGCTATAATATAACACCTAAATATAATAGATTAAAAGGAGAACATAATGTTATTAGAGAGTATATCATGGTTAGCAGGAAATATACAACGGGTACTGTTCCCAGAGTTGGAAGAAATACTTACCGATCCAATAACCAAGAAACAAAAGCAGTTAGTTACAATCCTGGAGATAGTTCAGATAGAAAGACATATGTGGTGGGTAGACAGTCAATGCATAGGTCGTAAACTCAAGGAGAGGTATGCAATTGGCAGAGCGTTTGTAGCCAAAGTTGTCTATAATTACCCTACGACAAGTCTTTTGATAGAATCTCTAAAAACGAT
>NZ_JMFO01000044.1 GCF_000714715.1 Candidatus Magnetobacterium casense | reverse complement strand
AAAACGTAAAGCACATAGAGTGCACCAAACTTTAATCCTGTTTTCACGCTAACCTTATCCGTCTCTATCACTTTCTTATCTATTGGTTTTCCAGTGCCTGTCAACATGTCTCTGATCATCCTGATAATATTTGCAGGAAGATGTGTAAGATTTGATAAAGTCCGTTTTTTTACCTTGCCATCATCCCTATAGGATTCACGTAATAATATCCTCGTGTGACTTTTGCCACTAGATGTCTTTATCGTTGAGTAATCTATATACATAGTGACTACTATTATATATCATAGTTAATTTAATTGTCAAGCGTTATTTTTGTACATTCGACTATTTTAGTGTCTACATTTTGGCTAAAAAATATCCGTACCCTGCCATCTTTATTGATATCTATGCTTACTGTTTACAGAATATCCGATATAGCTGCTGCCAAGGTTGAGCGACAACCGAGGTTTACAGGTGTGGCACGGAGCAGTTCAAAAATGTCGCGGCACAAACTTAACGTCGTTAAGTACCCTAAGCGAATCATCGCCGTTTTCACGCTCCAGGACGTTGGGGTTTTCCCCGATAACAAAGAGGCCGGCGTTACAAGCATACCTGTAGACCTCCTCATCTATGACAATGCCCGCTACCGCACCTATGACCTGCTTGTCAGCGTAGTCCTTAAACGCCTGCCTGAACCTGGATAGCTTCTCTATGTGTTCATCTATATACTCTATATCCTCTGTCGTTAATGTGTGCCTGATAAATATTGCCATTGCGTATTGGTCGCCAACTGCCAGGATACTAAACCCAATCTGCATCTGCTCGTCGTCTGAGTAGAGTCGAATGTCATGAGAGATACTATCAAATTTCATACCCCTTTCCTGGAACATCTCATCTATTACAGACCATGCTAAATCTTCAACAAAATCATCCCATTCAGCGTCACGCTCAAGTTCCTTCAAGACTTTGTCGGTTCGCTCTATCCTCCTTTCTAATCTCTTGCTCTTCTTCTGCTCAGGTATTATTGTCCCGGACTTATCAGATTGTACGTTAAACTTGCCAAGTTGTGCATCTATCTTCTCAAATGCTTTTCTTAGGGTCTCCCTGTCCTGCCTGTTTTAACGGTTTCCCATGTTTATACGGACTTTCATAGATTCTGTTTACAGAATTAAGAATCTCCACTGCTTGTTTGGTTTCTATTTGCTTCAGCTTTCTGTAAGCAAGCTCTGACCATATAATCAAAATTGCTCCTTACAGTCGCAGGGCAAAATTGCTCCTTACAGTCGCAGGGAAAGATAGCCCGTACTCTTTTAACACTTTCTCGTGAGATATTGTTCTGTTGTTTTTTATGTCTTCTAAGCCGTGTTCTATTTCAGCTTCAAATTCAGGCGTAAATTGATCAGCGTCTTCAATTACATCAAGAATTACTTCCTTCAGCTCTCTTACGGTCAGGTCGCATATTTTTTTTCATCCAAAGCGCCTATCGACATGTTAATACCTCCAAATCATTTGTTTCCTACCACCTCCCCTAAAGGTAGGGGAATATACTAAGCTCGCCCTTCAGTTGCATACATTGCTATAATACTCCTTATTTCTTATATACTATCATGTCTCAGGACTGTTTGACAAGTAGTGGTTTCGCCTCCTGAAAAATCGGTAGCACTCCACCGGCGTGGTCACATCGCTTAAGCACAACAACAGTGCCATCCTTCGATAATGTAAAAGTGGCTTAAATCCTGGTAACCACGGTTGATTGTGGCGCTACCAATGAATGTTAGTAAGTGTTCAATCTGATATTTCTTCGCCTTTTTCTCTGCCGTCCAGAGACTTCAGCAGTGCAATCAGCCCCTCCAGTACGTCTGATGGTTCTGCGTGCCCCATGACGACCTCAAAGCCCTTCTGATTGTAGCGTATCTTATGGCTGCTCCTGGCCTCAACGTCAGACAGCCGCTCCGGTGGAGGGATGTCCTCTGGGGCAAAAGCGACAAACACTGAGCCGTTCTGGGGTGCCACAGAGAGCACCTTCGTCCTCTTGCACAGGAGCCTCACACGCATGATGTTAAACAGATTTATGAGTCTCCGGGGCAGCCTGCCAAACCTGTCAGTCATCTCATCCTGGAGCGCAAACAGCTCATCGTCAGTCTTTGACAGGGCTATGCGTCTGTAGAAGTTTAGCCTCAAAGTGACGTCCTCAACGTACTCATCGGGGATGACGGCCTCGACCTTGAGGTCTATTACCGGCTCTGTTCCTTGCTCTATGGGCATCCCCCGCAACTGTGCGATCTCCTCCTGGAGCATGTCCATGTAGGTGTCAAACCCCACTTCGTATATATGCCCCGACTGCTGTGCGCCAAGCATATTTCCTGCACCGCGTATTTCCATGTCCTTGAGGGCCAGCTTCAGCCCCGCACCCAGATAACTCAACTCCTGCATGGCACTAAGGCGCTTTTTGGCATCCTCCGTGATCAAGTCCTCCCCGGGGATGAACATGTACGCATAGGCACGGACATCGCTCCTGCCCACACGCCCACGCAACTGATGCAGGTCCGCAAGGCCAATCATATCGGCACGGTTGATGATGATCGTGTTTGCCGATGGGATGTCTATCCCTGAGCCGATTATGGAGGTCGATACCAAGATGTCTATGCCACGTTTGATAAACCGCACCATGATGTCCTCCAACTGGTGTTCGTTCATCTGTCCGTGGGCAACGGCAATTGATGCCTGGGGCACGAGTGACTTTACCTGAGCCGCTATCTTTTCGATATCGGCAATCCTATTGTGGACAAAAAACACCTGCCCCTTCCTGTCAAGCTCCCTCTGGAGGGCCTCCTTGAGTACGCCCTGATTGAACTGACAGATAATGGTGCGTACTGCCTGTCTGTCCTCGGGCGGGGTTGCAAGCGTGCTCATCGTCCAGATGCCCGATAGCGCCATCTGCAACGTTCGTGGTATGGGGGTGGCGCTGAGACTGAGGCAGTGGGTGCCCTGCTTCATCTCCTTGATACGCTCCTTCTGCGCAACACCAAAACGATGCTCCTCGTCTATGATGAAAAGCCCCAGGGCTGGCACCTTGACATCCTTTCGCAATAGCCCCTGAGTTCCTATGATGACGTCTATTTCGCCTTTGGCAAGTCGTTTGAGGGTTTCGTTTATTTTGGCTGGGGTTTTGAAGCGACTTATGAAGTCAATGTTGGCCGCAAACGGTGAGAATCGCTCCTTGAAGTTCAGGTAGTGTTGCTCGCACAGGATGGTGGTTGGCACCAGGATTGCGACCTGCTTGCCGTCATAGACCGCCTTAAAAGCCGCCCGCATGGCCACCTCCGTCTTGCCGTATCCGACGTCCCCACAGAGGAGTCTGTCCATTGGTCTGGTTGACTCCAGGTCGAGTTTTATGTCGGTGATAGCGGTAAGTTGATCGGGCGTGGGTTCGTATGGGAAGAAGTTGTCAAACTCGGCATGTACTGGGCCGTATGCGCATAGGGCCTCGGCCTCCACGATGCCGCGCTGTGCGTAGTGTCTGATGAGTTTGGCGGCAAGCTCCTGTACCTTACCCTTGACCTTCTTTCTGGCCTTTTGCCAGGTTTTACCGCCAAGTTTGTCGAGCTTGGGCAGAGCGCCCTCGTGGGCGTAATATTTCTTTATGACCCCGATGTTCTGGGCCGGGATGTAGAGCCTTGCATCATCAGCGTACCCCAGGATCAGCATGTCGGAGACAAACCCCTCAACCGTCTCCTTCTTCAACCCCTCAAAGACACCGATGCCGTGCTCCTGGTGTACCACGAAATCCCCAACGTTAAGGTCATCCAGCCTGCGCACGATGTCCGTAAGGGAGCCTTTGCGTGCAGAGCGGTGTCTGGATACCTCGCCGAACAACTCCCGTTCGGTCAGCACCATCAGACCGTTTATAAACAGCCCTTCGGTCAGTTGCCCCACCGTGATAAGGACGTTGCCGGTAAAGGAGCCAATGGCCTCGTGATTGATGATGGCAACTGGCGCTGAAGACTGTGCAAAGAGGTCACTGAGCCTCTGCGCCTGCGCCGTCGTGGAACACACCATGATGACACGGTGCGATTGCGCTATTGTCTCAATTGTCTGTGGCAGGGCGGTGATGGCTTGTCTGTCTTCGATGAGCACGCCCATGCCGGACATTGAGATTGCCCCGGCATCAGAGCCTTCACCTACGATGGGGGTCTTTGACACAACCGTCTGTGGCAGCGGTCTATCCCCTACTTGTACGCTTGTGGTGAAGGCTGCAGCCTCAGCAGCGATGTCGTCCATGAAGAAAAGGCGTTCCGTCTTGAATATTTCAAAGAGGTACGCTGCCCCCTCTGTCTGCTGTATGGGCAGTAGGACAAGTTCGTCGATTGCCTTGACCGTGCGTTGGGTATCGGGTGAGAACAGGCGTATCGATTCTATTTCGTCGCCAAAGAACTCCACCCTCACGGCCATCTCCATGGAGGGCGGGTAGAGGTCAAGGATGTAGTTGCGCAGACTGAACTCGCCCTTTTCAACGACCAAGGCAGCCCTCCGGTAGCCAAAGCAGGTGTGTAGTATCTCCACGATGTCCTCGCGGGAGGTTTCGTTGCCTGTTTTGAGGGTAAGCGTCTGGGAGCGGAGTGTTTCCGGGGTGTTTATTGGTTTGATGAGCGTATCGAGGGTTGTTATGAAGGAGGCGTTTTGTTGGTCGTTGACGATTATTTCGACCTGTCTGCCGGCATTTGCGGCATCCTGTGCATCGGGGAAGTATATCAGTGGATTGCCGCCGTTTATTTCGGCGTAGAACCTGAAGTCCTCAAGGATTCGCAGGCAGTCATCCTCGTTTTTAACTGCAAGGATATAGCGCTCCTGCACCGTCGTAAGAAGCAGCGGCAACAGGCTGCCCTTGAGGTTAAAGACGCGGCTTACTAAAAGCGAACCAAACGAAGGAAGGGATTGTAGCACCATTGATTCCTTCTCTTCTTGTTCACTGTGTATGCTCATATGCAATTGCGACAGGTTTACGCAATCGTTCTATATCACCGGGGCAACTGTACTTGAGATAGATGTCTCAGAAGCCTTCCTCCCCAGGCAATATCAAACGTTACTATGCAGATACGCTTTCAATTCAGTAACAGAAGTGGATTTCCTGATAAGCTTACTGAACGCATCCAATTTGTCTATTGCATCAATGGTTCTGACCATATCCATAAGCCCAAGCCCCTCATAGCCGTATTTGATATCAAGCATCCCTTCTATTCCTTTGAGTTCGCCTTTGAGTTCGCCTTCCAGTCTTCCTTCCAGGTTGCCCTTCATGAATACATCTCTAAAGACTTCGCTGTCTTCTATGTCGATGGTTATAGGCATATTCATTACCTCCGCTTTTACTTTTTTATACAAATTTACCAACTCGGAAAGATACAGTAATTTTATGACGTAATTTTTCCTTTCCTTGTAGGGCATTGGATAAAACATGTCAAGTATCTTCTTTATCGTGCCATCCACGTCATCAGTTTTGCACAAGATAGCCAACAAGGAATCATCAGGGTTATTTCCGATAAATAATTGATTGCCGTCAATAGTGCGTATGTCTACCAATCTGTAGGCATATTTTATAGTTCCAAACTCTATGCTGCTTAACATGTTTAGCGGTTTCTTACCAATATATAGGACAATCTGGATTGGTAATACGTCGTACTGGTTGTATATAAAACCGGAATAGAGATACATTCGCTTCAACATGGTACTATCGTTTGTTGATTGTATCTCTATGTGGATCATAGTGCCATCAGATGTCTTAATCACTATGTCAGGTTGTCTGGTCTGGATATCAGGGAACTGGACGTCTATGAACTGCCAGGAATCATACCCCGTCAATATCTTGAGGAATTGCCGGGGGATATCCTTGATTATATCCTTTAACGCTATATCGTACTTCTGGTGCATGGTTATATACTACCGGTTCCTAAGCGCTGTTGTCAACAGTGCTCTTTTAACATTGCAGGGACTATCCAACGTTTTGTTTATTTCATTTTCGCTACAGGGTTTTTTACAGTACGCTTTTTTTTTGCAATTGACTTTTGTCTCGGGCTATGTTATGTTATGTCTGTTGATTTTAAATTTACATGGAGGTAAATATGAAAGACGAAAGCATTGTAAGTGGGACTGTCGGATGCCTTGAGGCCGATACGGCTGCAGTGGGCAATGAAAAAGCGATTACAAAGATTAAAACGCAAGATGAGGCATTAAAGTCCTCGGAGACTATAAAGTACAGTATCACTCATAATCCACGACAATCCATACTGGCCATGCTAAGGTTTGACCCCAACAGGATTGCTACCCTGATGACCGGCATCGCAGAGTAAAGCGGTACAAACAATCCTTGCAGATTGCCGTTTATCACACCGACAATGTAGATACTTAAGCCATACAGAGTGATAATTACTCCAGGAAAGAGTTGATTTCAGAAAACATCGGATGGGTGTACCAGTTAAAAAAGAAAATGCTGGTGGCAATAGTGAATCTTCTTTTGCTGTGCAGCCTCATTGCTGTTGGTTCGGTTTTTATCCTGCTGCCCAAGGCCATGCTCAAAAGCACAGAGCAAATGACCCATGCTTTAAGCGATACCATGCTGATGACGCTGAAACACCTCATGATGAGCCATGAACAGCAAGCTATGCAATCAATATTTGATGCCCTCTCAAACGACAAGGATACAATAAGCTCGGCATTTATCATCAACGACAAGGGGCTAGTTGTCTATTCAACAGACAGGTCCAAGGTGGGAGTCACCCTGGACCGCTTCAAGGAAGACTCGTGCATTATCTGTCACAAACGTAAAGATACCCCCCCCTCTCAGAAGACACATATCGCCAGTAATACGCATGGAGAGAAGGTGTCACGAAACATTTCTGTCATATTTAACGAGCCTCCCTGCTATGGTTGTCACACAAAGGAAAGCAAGATAAATGGCAAGATTATTATCGATGCACCAATAAAACACACGGAATCTATCATAAAACGCGTTGAGGCAATTATCTTTGCACTAGGTGTGGTCTGTCTTGCAATCGTAATAGTGTCGCTGACCAAGGTGATAAACAAGTACATATTTGAGATACTCAAGCAGCACCATGAGATCACGCTTCTGTACTCCATGATGGAGCGCCTCAGCAAGACGATAGACGTAGAGGAACTAAAGGTCATCGCAATGGACATAATCCGTGAGACGCTCAAGGCTGACATGGTGATCATCGTAATGCCCCGGCAGAACAGACAATACAGGGCATATACCAAGGAGCTGGGCAAGGACAGACTCGTTAGGGTCAATCTGCACCACAACGAACAACTGAGCGGATTGATCAACAAATGGCAAGACGGAACACTCAATGAGTTCAGGATGTCTCAGGACAGGAAAGAGATATACATGAATATATTGAAAAATGACAGGATATTTGCCCTTTTCGTGTGCCAAAAGTTTGTCGGAACTTTTAATGCAGGGATGCAGGGCATCGTGGCCGCAATAAACAAACACGTTGTTATGGCCTTTGAAAATGCTTATCTCTATAACATTGCTATCACAGATGAACTGACCGGTCTGTACACGCAGAGACACTTCAGATACATCATCGAAAGGGAGTTTGATAAACTGCCGCTGTATACTGACGGCATCACTATGCTGATGATAGATATAGACAACTTCAAGAAGGTCAACGACACCTACGGACACGTAGCCGGCGATATGGTGATAGAGGGCGTGGCCGCATGTATACGCAACGCCATCAGGGATAACGATATGCCGTTTCGTTACGGGGGAGAGGAGTTTGCCGTCTTGCTCTCGGCAACGGACATTAATCGTGGCTGTATAATTGCCGAGCGGATCAGAGAGGAAGTGCAAGGGGCCGTGTTCACGGATGATAGTCTGTCGCTTAAGGTAACCATTAGTGTTGGTGTTGCCAATAGCCCAAGGGATGCCGAAGGCGTCCGGTCTCTTATCGTAAAGGCGGACAATGCGCTGTATGTGGCAAAGCGTTCAGGTAAAAACGTTGTGATCAAGGCCGAACTTAATTCTCACGAGGTGACAGACAATGCCGGTTAAATACATCAGTGGTAACGTAGTTGACGTAAAGAACGGCGCTATATACGCTGCCACGCTGGAGGTACTGGAGGGCAGGATATCCAACATTGCCAGAGACGGCGGCGTTTACGATAGCTTTATCATCCCCGGTTTCATAGATGCTCACATACACATAGAGAGTTCGCTGCTGACACCTGCGGAGTTTGCCCATATGGCGGTTGTGCATGGGACGGTGGCGGTGGTGTCCGATCCGCACGAAATTGCCAATGTGCTTGGTCTTGCGGGGATCGACTATATGGTGGACAGCGGCATGGGTGTTGGGTTGAAGTTTTTCTTTGGGGCACCATCCTGTGTTCCGGCCACGACGTTTGAGACCTCCGGGGCGATCCTTGATGTTGACGACACTGAACAGTTGCTCAGGACAGACCACATAAAGTACCTTAGTGAGATGATGAATTACCCCGGTGTCCTGGACGATAATCCGGTAGTCCTGTACAAGTTGAGTCTTGCCAGGAAGTACGGCAAGGTAGTCGATGGTCATGCGCCCGGATTGAGGGGGGAGGACTGCGAAAAATACATACGGGCAGGTATCGGCACCGACCATGAGTGTACCACCCTCGAAGGTGCCCTGAATAAGTTGCGACTCGGCATGAAGGTAATCATCCGTGAGGGGTCTTCTGCCAGGAACCTCGACACACTCGCCCCGTTGATAAACGACCACTACGCCGATATCATGCTGTGCTCCGACGACAAGCACCCCGACGACCTGCTGCAAGGGCACATAAACACAATGGTAAAGCGTCTGTTCAGGGCCGGTTACGACAAGATGAGCGTTCTCAGGACTGCATGTGTCAACCCAGTCCTGCACTACAACCTCGATGTTGGACTGCTCCAGGAGGGCGATGCCGCCGATTTCCTGGTAGTCGATAACCTCGAAGACCTCAATGTACTAAAGACGGTCATTAACGGTGAGGTTGTCGCAGAGGGTGGCATCTCCGTGAGCCTACGCAGGGCCGTCAGGGTCGTCAACAACTTCAACACTGGCAGGAAAAAACCCGGTGACTTCTTTTTTCCGCATCGTCCTGGCAGGTTGAAGGTCATAGAGGCTATTGATGGTCAGTTGCTTACGGAGGTGTTCTACGGTGATGCGACGGTGTCAGATGCGGTGGACGTAGAGGGCGGTAATGTCGTCTCTGATGTTGGCAGGGACATCCTCAAACTTGCGGTGGTCAATCGTTATCGGGAGGCCCCTGTGGCGGTGGGGTTTGTCAAGGGATTCGGTCTGATGCGGGGGGCCATGGCCTCCAGCGTTGCGCATGACTCACACAACATCGTTGCCGTGGGCGTTTCGGATGAGGCACTCTGTCAGGCTGTCAACCTCGTGATCGAACACAAGGGCGGGCTTACCGTCATTGATGACGGTGTCTGCGAAGTGTTGCCACTTCCGGTAGGAGGGCTGATGAGCGATCAGAGCGGCATTGAGGTGGCCACGGCATATGCCAGATTAGACACCCTGGCCAAAGGACTTGGCTCCAAGCTGAGGGCGCCGTTTATGACGCTGTCGTTTATGTCACTGCTTGTGATGCCCCGCCTCAAGCTCGGCGACAAGGGGTTATTCGACGTTGATTCCTTCGAGTTTACCGACGCCTTCGTGACTTGAGCAAAACTTTCTTGAAAAGTCGCATAACTTCATCCTTCGATTATTGCAAGTGAATAACTGAGATGTGCAGGTTTTATTTTTCTGCTAAAGTCATAAACAAGCCAGACGTTGGAATTTTCATGAGAACCGTTAGGAGAGCATGCAAGTACGGCTCTCATATCTTTAGTGTAAATGCGGATATTTGTATCACCTCTTTGCAGAATTATGTCTTTCATCTTTCCTGCAACTTTGTCAACATCTCTTGCATTACCTGGGAATGTATAACTAAGAAGTATTTGTAGCGCTACGGGTTGTATATAGATTTCATCAACATAAATATTCTTATTTTTACTGTCATTCAATTTTTGCCTTATAAGTTCGAACAATAATAGAGCTGCATCTTCACTACGCTCAGTCATAGGTGTAAGTTCAAAGATATCAAAACGACTAAGCAAGTCTGGTAGCATTTTCTCTTCTTCTACCATCTTTTTTAGTGGGCGACTTGTCCCCGCCACAATAAATACCTTATTTGTCAACAGCTCTCCAGTGTCATTGTCATTTTCCTTGTTTTTAAATGTTCCATCCTGGAGAAAACGCAACATTGCCGCTTGTGACATTTTATTAGGAAAATCCCCGAATTCATCAAGAACAAGTACGCATGGATATAAGACATTTTGTTGCTTCAAAAACCCTTTCTGTAAAAACTCCATCAGCTTCTCACCATGTTCAGCACAGTTAACTATCTCTAATGGTACAGATGTAATACTACTATCTCTATTTTTTATCTTTACAGCATATTCATATCTGATTACATCGTATAGTCTTTCTTTACCAGTCCCGCTATCTCCTAAAATAAGAATTGGTTTTGGCTGTTTTTTAGAATAATCGTTAACAGCATTTTTTATATATTCAAAAATATTTTCTTTTATGGAATCCTTTGTACGATTACCGCATATGTAGTATTCATCTTCATATACACCGTTTTTCTTATAGCTAATAAATTCATTTTTTACTTTAAATCTATAAGTTCCTCCATTTTGTTCGACATAGTCTACGTTTGATTTATATTCAGGGTTACCGTTGTCATCTTTAAAGTTACACCAATTCATTACTTCAAAAATACGCTCTTTCAGTTCTTTTGTCGAAGGGGCTTCTTCGCCATTATTTGCCTGATAAGGTAAAAGAGTATACAACGCCCTTAAGGGATTTTCAAGCTTTTGGGTTTTTGCAAACTCTTTTGATTGTCTATAGGGTACAATGCGCCTCTTTCCAAGTTCATTGTTGTCTATTACATAGCTATATGGCCTGCCACTTTTGGCTGTCCAATACGTAAGACCAAGGTAATCTATAGGATCATTGTTTAATATTTCTATTTGATCAAGACTAATTTCCTCACGTCCAACGTAAAGTGATTCTTGGTTCGTCTCTTTGCATTTAACACGTAAGCCAACCTCTATAGGGCCTTCATCTTCGCTAATTTGATCAATACCAACAAGTTGAGAATACCATGTAGGGTCACTTATGAATTTAGTTGCAGCATATGTTCCACCATCACTGAGTCCTGCACATACTACAATAGTGCGTCTAATCCCTTCACTCATAACTATATTTTTAAAGATCAATCCGTAATCATCTCTATATTTAATTGATCCTGAACTTATTTTATATTTTTGCCCGGATTTTCTGTCAATCATAGTTTTTAACCTTGCACTATTTTTAAGTCTATTATCCAAAAATAGATTGTTTTGAGTTTGTTCGTCATCCTCTATTGAAGGAGGAATGAGATAACGTGCCGGATAACCTGCCAAACTTTGCAAATCTCTGAACCAGCCATCTTTTTGCCATATTGTATAGTGCTGAGGACGCCCGACGATGATCCAAATGGTGGACTCTGGTATATCAGGATATATATCCTCTATAGCTCTGTATTCATCGCCTCTGTATGTTATAAAATTTAGAAGTTTATCTACCAGTAAAGAACTAAGAATAGCCTCTATCGTTTTATCTGATGGTTCTTTTGATGGTTTATTCGGCTGCTGTTTAAGTAATTCAGTTATGGTATCTTGATATTGATCAATGCTCTTAGGTTTATCTGTTTTGCATTTCAAAATACATTCAAAAAAATCTTCAAGGTACGTTTGATCTTTTTCAGACCAATCATGAATATCTCTATTTTTGATACCATCATTCTTATTTTTCCAATAGATTAAGTTTGAAAGCGTAAGTGACTGTAAGGGATCAGTTCTGACAGGAAAAAACTTAACACGATTTCTTAAATTTTCTCCAGCAAACAGCCTTGCAAGCTCAACAAGTGCCAGGCAATCGGTAGACCTATGAAAAAACTCACCAGGCTGCATGTAAAACACTGTTATTTTTTCATTTGTCTTAAACACCCTCGATAAAAATGGATTGTCTTGCATTTCAGTCCTCCGTTCTATAATTAGCTACTGTAGTTTATCACACAATAAATCCCCATGTCAAGATAAATTTTGTTCACTCAGCGGTGCTCACTGACAAATACCTGTATGAGATTATTGCGAAAAATAATCTCTATATTTGCAGTAAAACCATTGCCAAAAGACATTCGTCACACTCACTGAGAATTGCATCAGGACTACCATTTTTTTGGGCAAAGTTCCGGAACTGTTTTTTTCGCAGGCAAATCTTGTACAATATACAATGGAAGCAGGGTTTGATCTGAACGGGTTCATCGCCCAATGTATGCAGGACTGTACGCAGGACAATGACGAGTCTGTCTTTGAGGGCGTACTCAATATACTCGTGTACGAGGGCCTGATGGGTATCATCCACGATATGGGGGATTATTCCATACCAGACCAGCAAGACAGTGATATCCAGTTTGATGGTCGGGATATGAGCGACTTGACGCTGAATCGTCAGTTGCTCAGGCAGAGGCTGATCCAATACGCACAGGACAATGGCATCGACCTCGTTGAGACGTCCTCTGCCGCAACAGCTATATCGGAACGACTCGATGACGATAACATCCTTGATCTGATGGGTGTTCTTGCGGTCAATGCCGCCGGCAGCGGTATACACACTGCCCGGGTCTGCGACCGTTTGGGTAAGGCGTGGGAGACGGTTGGACAGAAAAAAAACGCCATCGAGTACACCCTCAAGGCACTGGAACTGGACCTGTCGGCATACGGCAAGATGCACTCTGCCGTCTCTGAACGGTATAATGCCATAGGCGTATCATTTAACAACATTGGCAGGCTGGATAAGGCCATCAGTTGCTTTAACAGGGCGCTGGAAGTAGACCTCAACATCTTTGGTGAAAATCACCCACGTGTCTCTGCCCGATACAACAACCTCGGCATGTGCTGGAGGTCTTTGGGTGATGCCGGCAAGGCCATCGAGTGCTACGAAAAGGCCATCACAATAGACCTCGCCATCTTCGGCGACAAGCACCCGCGCATCTCTACGCTGTACAACAACATCGGCCTTGCATGGGCAACCATGGGGGACCTGCACAAGGCCATCGACTACTACACCAGGGCGCTCGATATCGACCTCAAGTACTACGGCATGGGTACCCCCGATATTGCCACCATTTACAACAATCTGGGGCTGGCATGGCGTACCCTGGGGGATGTGGAGAAGGCCCTCGGGTTCTATACTCAGGCCCTGGAGATTGACATGAGCATCTATGACAATAATCACCCCTCTATCGCCAGGGACTACACAAACATCGGTACGGCATGGAGTCTGCTTGGTAATAGCCACAAAGGCATAGAGTTTTACAACAATGCCCTGGAGATTGACATAAACGTCTACGGCAGCAACCACCCCGATGTTGCCGTCGATTACAACAACCTTGGGCTGGCATGGTGTACGCTGGGATTCATCGAAAAGGGCATTGAATACTACAAGAAGGCACTCAAGATAGACCTAAACGTCTACGGTAAACTGCACCCCACCGTTGCCATACGCTTTAACAACCTGGGACTTGCCTGGCGTGACCTTGGTGAGTTTACAAAGGCCATAAGGTACTATGAGCGGGCGCTCAAGATAGATACCAGCCTCTATGGCGAAAGACACTACAGCGTGGCCAGGGACCTCAACAATCTGGGTTCTGCCTGGCGAGAGGCAGGGTACAAGGACAAGGGGCTTGAATACTTCACACGTGCCCTTGCCATCTTTTCAGACCTCTACGGTCCCGACCATCCTGGCACCAGGACCGTCAGGGAAAACCTCGACTACTGCATGTTGTGGAGTCCGACATAGGTTGCCGGATTTGTCGTTATACAGGGCATAACCAGTTCTTCATTGAAGCCGTTTTTGATGAGTCTCTTTGCGGCATCCATCACGGTCATAGAGCCGCCCATGAGGGTGTTGCTTGTGTTGATGATCCCCCCGGTGTAGTGTGAGGACTGTGTCTCTTTCACCGTGTCGGAGATGATGATAATCTTGCCACTGGCCTTCGTGCTAAATATCAACGATATAGTTTTTTGATGCAGGTGGTATGGGTCGGCGATGACCTCGACATAGATGTCCTTGTTGGTCAGGGCAAAGCCTGCGATACCCGGTTCGCGATGGTGGAAGGGGCGCATCGCGTTAAATAAGTGTGTCACACCGGAGGCGCCTGCATAGAAACCGGCTTCTGTCTCGGAGTATGTGGCATCGGAGTGTCCCATGCTCACGATTATGCCCCTGTCTCGCATCTGCCGTATCAACGGGATGGCGCCGTCGAGTTCCGGCGCTACCGTGATCACCTTGACCACGTCCGATACACCATCCAACAACTCGTCGAGGGCTTTTTCGGATGGTTTTATGAATGCGTTTTTGTTCAGGGCGCCGCATCGCTTGGGATTTAGAAACGGCCCTTCCAAATGTACGCCAAGTATCCGGGCCTGACTGATGGCAGTGCTTTCAGAGGATGCCTGTATCTCCATCGCCTTCTTCACCGTCAGGACATGGAGACGCATGACGTCTATTTCGGATGCGTAGATGGTTGGCACTATTATTTCAACACCGTTTTGTGCATGAAGCTCGGCTATCTTTATGATCTGCTTGCGTGAAGCCGTCTCCGTATCAAAACTGCCTATCCCGTGCGTATGTATGTCTATAACTTCCATATTCAGATGTACGTGTCCTTTTTTTTATTGCATTGCTATGTCACTATATTGCTCTATAATAACAATAACAACCTATACAATTGCAAGCAGGATTTTTATGGAGCTTTAATAAGCAGAAGAGTATAAGTATACTTTCAAAGGTCATAGAATGAGTTTTTTGAACAACTGAAGGTTCAAAGTTTAAAGAATCAGAGGGTTGTAAAATACTCAAAATATCACCTTGCTCAGTATAGCTATAACAACAGAAGAAAAGAAGGAGGGCGGCTCCGCCCCCTCCTCAGACCTCCCCCGCAAGGGGACCAGTCCCCTTGACCCCATTATTCTTAACCCTAATGTTCTAAACATTTATGCTCCGTTATTTAGCGGTACAGTTCCAACCTAAAAAAAAGTATTTGACATTACGACAGTGTACTGTTATAATAAATCATGTCAAATAAAAAGTACCTTATTAACGAAGTATCTGAGATAACAGGCTTCAGCCTGAGAACTATCCGTTACTATGTCAGCTCCGGTATAATCGAATCACCGGAAGGCAGGGGCCGTGGAGGGTTCTATAACGACAGTCACATAGACAAACTGCTCCAGATCAAAGGTATGCAGGAAAATGGTATGAGACTAAAGGATATCATCAATCTTGATAAATCCAACAAGACAGACAAAGCCGAAACGACCCGGCAGGTGTGGTTTCGGTATGAAATAGTCCCTGGCCTGGAAATCCACGTCAGGAAGGACATAGAAGAGAGCGAGAGGCAAAAAATATTTGACGTTGTCAAATTATCAAAGACGATACTTAAGGGGAATGGAGATGTTTGATTCAAGTTTTGGACTTCTTACGACAAATCAGGTTGCAGTCCCTCTGATGGCTGTTGAGGTGTACGGAGATATTATTGGCAGGGGGGCACGGGTGAAAATGATTCAACGTTTCAAGAACACAGAGTCCACTGCAATTGAGGCGGTATATAAGTTTCCTCTTCCTGCCGATTGTTCGGTCTGCGGCTTTAAGGTAACAACCGGGGATAGGGTACTTGAAGGGGAGATTGAAGAAAGGGATAGGGCATTCCATATTTACGATAAGGCCATCTCTGAGGGGCATGGCGCTTTTCTCCTGGATGAGGAAAAGCCCAATATCTTTACCCTCTCTGTTGGAAATATCTTGGCAGGCGACAGTGTGACATTAGCAATACTCTATGTTACCATGCTTGACGTAAGCAAGGATGAGGTACGGTTTTCATTACCCACAACCATAGCGCCCCGATATGTGCCGGATTATGTTGAGGACGTTGACGGCATCCCGGTAGACGAGCTGGTAAATCCACCGTTTACGCAACAGTCCACGTACTCTTTAAACCTTAGTATCAACGTATACGGCAAAGAGGATATATTAGCCATAGAATCGCCTTCTCATAAAGTCAGTAATAATTTCAATAACGATAGCATCACGGTTAGTCTCACATCCAACACCAACGTAATGGACAGGGATTTTGTCCTTAACGTCAAGTATAAGGGAGCCTTTACCACAAGGGGGTTTGTGTATGATGACGGCAGCGAAAGATTTATTCAGGTGGATTTTGTAAATAATGTCAACGAATCTGAGACAACGGAAAGAAACGATGCTTCCCAAGAGATAATCTTCCTGGTAGACTGCTCCGGTTCGATGCAAAACGCCCCTATACAAGCCGCAAAGCGTATCGTTAAAGCCGCTATTTTAAACACACTGAAGGAGGGGATGCTGTTTAATTTGTACGTCTTTGGCTCTTCTTATAGTAACGCCTTTCCGTTAAGCGTTACGTACAATAGAGGCAATAAGGACGCTGCCTTAGATTTCGTTTCAAAGATAGATGCCAACTTAGGTGGTACGGAAATACTTCCTTTACTACAGCACGTATTCAGCATCCCTGTTACGCCTGATATTAGAAGAAGCATTATAATGCTCACAGATGGCCTAACGGGAAATGAAGAGGGGATTTTTCAGCTTATCAAGTCTAATTCGAGGAAAAACAAGCTTTTTATCGTCGGCATAGGGTATGGAAGCAATGATTACCTGATCAAGCAGGCGGCTTCAATGTCAGGCGCTATCGCTACATTTATCTCTCCTGATGTCGCTGACATTGAGGCAAAGGCATTGGGGTTTTTCAGTAAGACACAAGGAGTATGTATCAGAGATGTAGAGATCACAGGGCGTGTTGATCTTGACCAGGTACCCGTTAGCCCTGTAGTTTATGAAGGGGGGTCTATCTGTATATTTGCAAAGACAAGGGACTCTGAGATTTTAAACCGTGATGCAATACATATAACCGGTACTATAAATGGTAAAAGACACAATGGTTGGACAGTGCCACTGAGAAAAGTTAATGGTAACGCTATCCCTATACCCGTGCTGTGGGCAAGGGAAAAGATAAGAGAAGTTGAGGAAAACAGCCTTGCAACAACCGGTTCCAGACAGAACAGGCGAAAGGACGGCAATGAAATCGGCGACGAGTTGATTCGTCTGTCGAAGAAATACGGGCTTATATGTCGAGAGACCTCTTATGTAACGGTTGAAAAGAGGCTGGACAATAACAACAGAGGCGAACAGATTGTCTTAAGAAAGGTGCCGGCTCAGTTGCTTCATGGGTGGGGTAGCGGTATCGATGGTGAGATAGATATTTTGATCAAGGGGGACGAGTACGAGTGTGCCGACGAGTGCGTGTGTGCCATGGAAGATTCAGGGGGATGGATGGTAGTAGCAGGAGAAGAGAGATTGTTCCCATTATTGGAACATATCGACTCAATATTTGAACAAGGAAAGGGGATTGAGATTGACCCTACAATAGCCGATTTGTTTGGTATCTCTATTAAGGAAATCAAGAAGTTAGCCAAAGAGATAAAAACAGAAAAAAGGACAAACAAATACATGCTTCTTTCCACACAAATAATAATGGAGTTACTTTCTGGTTATCATGTGACAAATCTTGAGAGTCTGGATATTATATCCGATGTAAGGGTGTGGCTGAGTACCGAAACAGGGCGTTGTCGTCCGAACTTGGGGGGAGTTACGTTGGAAGAATGGGTTTCAGAGTATGTCAAAAAACTTAAAGCGGAAGTTCCAGATTGGAGAGTTCGATATGTCCCTATAAAGCCTTTATAATAAACATTCTATGTTGATTTGCTTAAAAATTATTCGCACAAACAGTGCCTAACACTTCAGGAATTTGTATGCCAAGTTTTTCTAAAACTCTTTCGGCTATACCTGCCGGTTTTACCACCCTCGTAATTATTACACCTCCTATTTCTTCATCTACGCATACTATTTCATTTAAACTTGAAATTAGTTCATCTATTGGTTCTTCCATTTCACATGTTTTCTTTATAAATTCATTTAAAAGTCTCAATGCAAGCATTACTAAAAACACATGTCCTCTTGTTCTATTTTCTTTTGTGTGATATATTGGTCTTACTTCGAGGTGTGTCGTTTTCATCTTTTTAAAATCTTGTTCTACTTGTGATAATGATTTATATCTGTTATGTATCGTTTCCTTTTCTAC
>NZ_JMFO01000043.1 GCF_000714715.1 Candidatus Magnetobacterium casense | reverse complement strand
GAGTTCACCCTTTGTAAATATATCCTTAAAGAACTCGTATTCATCCAAATCAATTGTTATCGGCATGTTCAGTACCTCCTGTTTTACCTTGGCGGCCAAATTTTTTAATCCGGCAAGATATAGCAATTTCCGTATATAATTCTCCCTTTTTCTGGGTTGTAACCGGTAGAGTTTAGCAAGAATCCTCTTTATCGCAACATCGGCATCGTCGAACCTGCACAGAATAGCCAATATGATATCATCAGGGTCATCACTGTCAATGAGTTGGTTGCCATCAAGAGTACGGGCGTCTATCAATTCGTAGGAATACTTTATTCGCTTAAACTCCATACTGCTTTTCATGTTTAACGGCTTATTGCCGATATACAAGACAACCTGTAACGGTAACTTCTTGTACTGGTTATATATGAACCCGGAATAGAGATACATACGCCCCAACATATCGCTGTCGTTTGACGATTGCATCTCAATGTGGGCTATATTGCCATCCGGCAGCTCAATCAAGATATCGACCTCCCTTATCTGAATATCGGGGAACTGGATATCTATGAATTTGCCCGTATCGTATCCCGTCAGCAGCTTCAGAAACCTCCGTGGCGCATCTTTAACGATATCCTTCAAGACTATATCATACTTCTGGTGCATGACTACTATAATAATACCACAGAAGTGTTCCTGTCAACAGTTAATTTTTGCACATCAGATAAAGATATCAACACAGCCTAAAAGGGGTCAGCGAGGGGTCAGCGACCCCCGGCTCAGTGGGGGGCTGGCCCCCTTGCAGGGGAGGTCTGAGGAGGGGGCGGAGAGGGTGAGGCACGATTTTCCCGCAGCGTGGGGCAAGCCGCCCATGCCGTAAACCACCCTCACTTCTTTACCTTTTTTTGGTGTTACAGCGTAGAACAAATTTACTGTGCCCGAATTACCCCCTGCATGTTGCATCGCTTATTGGTTTGTGGTATAATGTCCTAATGTATGTATTTAACAGAATAAACAGGCTGCCACCTTACGTGTTTGCCGTAGTAAACAACCTCAAGAGCGAGGCAAGAAGAAAGGGGGAAGATATAATCGACTTGGGCATGGGTAATCCTGACCTGCCCACACCACAACACATAGTAAGCAAACTACGTGAGGCAGCCGCAAACCCCAAAAACCACCGATATTCAGCATCCAGGGGTATCACTCAACTGCGCATGGCCATCTGCGAGTGGTACGACAGACGCTACAACGTCTCACTTGACCCAAACGAAAACACGGTCGTCACTATCGGCTCCAAAGAGGGTCTCAGCCACCTGATCCTGGCAATGATCGAACCGGGCGACGTCGCCCTCACCCCTACACCCGCATACCCCATACACCCATACAGCGTCATCATCGCCGGAGGACAGATCAGAAACATCCCCATCGGCGCAGGTATCAACTACTTTGACGAAATGGAAAGCGCCTACAAAAACACTTGGCCAAGACCAAAACTACTGATCATCAACTTCCCGCACAACCCCACAACGGAGGTCATCGACATCAGCTTTTTTGAAAAAATAGTTGACTTTGCAAAGGAAAACAACCTCATCGTGATCCACGACCTGGCCTACGCAGACCTCGTCTTTGACGACTATAAGGCACCGAGCTTTTTGCAGGCAAAGGGTGCTATCGACGTGGGTGTGGAGTTCTTTTCGATGACCAAGAGCTATTCCATGGCCGGATGGCGCGTTGGCTTCTGCAGCGGTAACAGGGAGATCGTCGGTGCCCTCACAAAGCTCAAGAGCTACCTCGACTACGGTATGTTTCAACCCATACAGATAGCCTCTATTGTGGCACTGCGCGAGAAACAGGATATCGTGGAAAAAATCTGCCAGACTTACGAAAAACGACGAAACGTCCTCATTGACGGCTTACACAAGGCCGGATGGCATGTCCCCCCGCCAAAGGCAACCATGTTTGCATGGGCACAGATACCGGAGCAGTTCAGACATCTGAAGTCACTCGAGTTCAGCAAGCTCCTGCTGACAGAGGCAAAAGTGGCCGTGGCACCGGGCATAGGATTTGGCGAAGGAGGCGACGACTTCGTGCGCTTTGCTCTGGTTGAAAACGAACACAGGATCAAACAAGCCACAAAGGGGATCAGGAGGTTGCTAGGAAAATGACAAACGTCGGAATAATCGGATTTGGTACGGTTGGCAGCGGTACCGCAAGAATCCTTCTTCAACAGGGCGAACTGATAAAGAAACGCACAGGCATCGATATTAAGCTAAAAAAGATAGCCGATCTTGACATCAAACGAGACAGGGGGGTCAACATCCCTCCCGGAGTCCTGACCACGGATGCCTACGAAATCATAAACGACCCGGAAATAGACGTGGTGGTTGAGCTGGTGGGTGGCTTTAAACCGGCAAAGACCTTCATCCTCGACGCCATCAAACAAGGCAAACACGTCGTAACCGCAAACAAGGCCCTCCTTGCACAGGAAGGACATGAGATATTTGCAGAGGCCCTCAAACACAACAAAACCGTTGCCTTTGAAGCCGCCGTTGCCGGAGGTATCCCCATAATCAAGGTACTCAGGGAAGGTCTTGCCGCCAACAATATCTCCGCCATCTATGGGATCATCAACGGGACATCCAACTACATCCTGACAAAGATGACCAGGGAAGGGATCAGCTTTGAGGACGCACTCAAAGAGGCTCAGGCGCTGGGCTATGCCGAGGCCAATCCCTCCTTCGACATAGAGGGTATCGATACGGCACACAAACTGACCTTGCTGTCATGTCTCGCCTACGGGATCGAGCTGTCCTACGGCAAGGTGTACAAGGAAGGTATCACGGCCATCACACCCCTCGATATACAGTTTGCAACGGAGCTGGGATACAAGATCAAGCTCCTGGCAATTGCCAAGAACATCGACGGTGAAATAGAACTCAGGGTGCATCCAACAATGATCCCCGAAGACTACCTTATCTCACAGGTAGACGACGTCCTCAACGCCGTCTACGTCATTGGCGATGCCGTGGGCGAAACCATGTACTACGGCAGAGGGGCCGGGGATATGCCAACAGGCAGTGCCGTCGTCAGCGACATCATCGATATCGCCAAGGGATATAGCCACACCCTCAGACAGGACAACTCCTCCTCCCTGAAGATTAAAGACATCCGGGACGTATACTCGATGTACTACTTCAGATTCACGGCCCTGGATAAGCCCGGCGTACTGTCAAAAATATCAGGCGTCCTTGGCGATCACGACATAAGCATCTCTGCGGTAATACAAAAAGAGAGAAGGGCAGGGGAGGCCATCCCGCTTGTTGTGCTAACCCACAAGGCACGCGAAAGAGACGTCCTTGATGCCGTTGCCAAGATAGATATATTACCCGTTGTCGCTGATATCACAAAATTTATACGAGTGGAGGGCAAGGAATAATCATGGAAGATATTATACCCAGCAAGAGAATAGATATACGGGGGCTGCATTGCCCCTATACGTTTGTGAAGTCCAAGCTGGCCATCGAAACAATGAATGTGGGAGAGGTGCTTGAGGTCGTCCTTGACTATCAGGAGGCCTCGGTGAGTATCCCCAAGTCTATGCAGGACCACGGACATAAGGTCCTGAAGGTTGACAAGGTCAATGACAAGGACTGGATACTGCTAATCAGAAAGGAAAGGGAATAGGTCAGGACACTATGGATTTCACGGAAGATCAGATTTTGCGTTATAGCCGGCATATAATTCTGCCGGAGGTTGGAGGCAAGGGGCAGGCGAAGATAGCTGCAGCAAAGGTGTTTCTGGTTGGAGCCGGCGGCCTGGGTTCTCCGGTGGGGTATTTCTTAACGGCGGCGGGCGTGGGCAGGATTGCCATAATAGACGATGACCACGTCGAGTTAAGCAACCTCCAACGTCAGATCGCACACAGTACCAAGACCCTCGGTATGTCCAAGGTGCAGTCTGCAAAGGAAACCTTCAACGCCCTCAACCCCGAAGTCGAAATCGTAGCCCTCAAGCAGCGGCTGACCCGGGATAACATCCTCGAACTCATTAAGGACTACGATATCGTCGTTGACGGTAGCGATAACTTCCCTACGCGCTACCTGGTAAACGATGCTTGCGTCATGGCGGGCAAGCCATTGGTCAGTGGTGCGGTCTTGCGTTTTGAGGGGCAGGTAACAACAATATTACCAAAACAGGGACACTGCTACAGGTGTTTGTTTGAGGAAATGCCACCACCAGGACTGGTGCCGTCGTGTCAGGAGGCGGGAGTCTTGGGCGTCTTACCCGGCATCGTCGGTGGGTTGCAGGCAATGGAGGTCCTCAAGCTGATCATCGGCAAGGGCGACGTACTCAGGGAAACCCTGCTGATAATTGACGCCCTCAAGACGACCTTCAGAAAGGTCAGGGTACCCAAAAACCCACAATGTCCAGTGTGTAGCGAAAATCCAACGATCACCGAATTACAAGACTACAACGCCGCATATTGCACCGCTTGACGATAGATACCGTATCTTTTTATATTTCATGGTAACTATACTGTTACGCATCCAGGATTCCTGGTCAAGCCAGGAATGACCCCTGTTCGAGCCAGGGGCAGGCACAATTGGAAAACGGCTGTAACTGTCATTCCTGCGAAACATGTCCCTGGCTTGAACAGGGAGCAGGAATCCATGTCTTTTAACTTGGAAATAAATTTTACCATGCTTCTTTAAGAGGATACGATGATTGTTTATTCAGCCTTATCCGTGCTTTTGGAATCTGTCGAGATAGATATATATAACCGGTGTGATGTATAACGTCAGTAATTGTGAAAACATCAGTCCTCCCACCACCGCAAGGCCCAGGGGACGGGTTGCCTCGGAACTGGCTCCCCAGGCAAACGCTATCGGCAGGGTGCCCATTAACGCCGCCATCGTAGTCATCATAATTGGACGAAAACGGATCAGACAGCCCTCAAAGATGGCGTCACTGGCATTTTTGTTTTCTTTGCGCTGTGCCTCAAGGGCAAAGTCTATCATCATGATGGCGTTTTTCTTTACGATACCAACGAGCATGATGACCCCCACAAAGGCGTAGACGTCAAGCTCCTTGTGAAACAACATCAGCGTCAACAACGCCCCAAACCCGGCAGATGGCAACCCCGACAGGATCGTCAGCGGGTGGATGAAGCTCTCATAGAGTATCCCAAGCACCAGGTAAATCACCACTATTGACATCAGCAGCAGTAGCCACAACCCCTGCGTGGATTCCTTAAATGCCTGCGCCGACCCCTGAAAACCGGTGCTAATACCAATTGGAAGCTCCTGCCGTGCCAGGTTGTTTACGATCTCAACGCCTTCGCTAAGGGCCACACCCGGCTTGAGGTTAAATGAGATGGTAACCGCCGGCAATTGCCCAAGATGGTTGACCACAAGGGGGCCAACACCGGTTGTCAACCTGGCCACGTAGCTCAGGGGCACCAGCGCCCCGCTGCCCGCACGCACGTAGAGCATGGACAGCTCCGAGGCATCCATCTGATACTCCGGTAACAGCTCCATGATGACTTTGTACTGATTGTTGGGGGCATAGATGGTCGATACCTGACGAGCACCATATGCGCTGTAGAGGGTATCCTCGATCTGCTGGGCAGTGACACCGAGGGCTGCGGCCTGATCACGGTTTATATCGACGTTTACCTGGGGGTTTTTTATGAGCAGATCGCTTGTGACGTCCTGCAACTGGGGCAAGGTGCGCATCTTGGATTCCAGGATGGCGCTGTACTTGTACAGGTCATCGGTGGAGGGGCTTTGCAAGGTGAACTGGTACTGACTCTTGGTCAACTGTCCGCCGATGCGTATCAGGGGCAGGTTCTGCATAAATATCTGTATGCCGGTGACCTTGGAGAGCTTGGGCCTCAGCTCCTGGATGATCTGGTCAGCGTTGAGGCGACGCTCGGAACGAGGCTTCAGGCGCATGAATATACGTCCGGTGTTGCCTAGGACGTTTGGACCGCCTGCTCCCACGCTTGACATAAAGGCCTCCACGTTGGGGTCTTCACTGACAATGGCCGCCAGTGCCTTCTGATGCCGCACCATCGACTCAAAGGATATCCCCTGTTGGGCCTCCGTAAAGGAAAATATCTGCCCCGTATCCACGCTGGGCAGAAAACCCATCGGTATCTTTAAAAACAGGTACACCGAGGCAAACAACACTACAGCGGAGACAAAAAGCGTGGTGCGCTTGAAATTTAGCACCCCCCTGAGTGTCACTTCATATGCCCTGAGCATGGCGGTGAAGAGCCTCTCCGTTGCGTTGTAGAGGCGGCCATGCTCCTGTGCTATTTTGTGACGCAGGAATCGGGAACACATCATGGGGGTCAGACTCAGCGACACAAAGCCCGATATCAGGATGGCCATGCTGATGGTCACCGCAAACTCGTGCAACAACCGCCCTAGTATACCGCCCATAAACAACACGGGTATGAACACGGCCACAAGCGACAGCGTCATCGACAGGATGGTAAAGCCGATCTCCCTGGAGCCTTTCAGTGCGGCCTCATAGGCGGATTCGCCATGCTCCATGTGTCGGACGATGTTTTCAAGCATAACGATGGCGTCATCAACGACAAAGCCAACCGACAGTGTCAGGGCCATCAGTGACATGATATCAACGCTGTAGCCAAGCAGAGACATGCCGGCAAACGTGCCCGTGATTGACAGCGGCAGGGCAAGGGCCGGGATGACGGTTGCCGAAAGATTGCGCAGAAATAGAAAGATTACAAGTATAACAAGGACAACGGTTAGTGCCAGCGTGTGTTTTACGTCATCGACGGAATTGCGGATCGAAACGGAGCGGTCAAACAGGACGTTAAGGTCAACGGAGGCGGGCATCTGTTGGCTGAACACCGGGAGCATCTCCCGAATGGAGTCAACGATCTCAACGGTATTGGTGCCCGGCTGACGTTGGATGGCCAGGATAATGGCACGCGTGTCCTTGTACCAACTGGCTATCTTGTTCTCCTCTACGCCATCAACGGCCCTGCCAAGTTCGCCCAAACGCACGGGGGCACCGTTTCGGTAGGTCACAATCAGGGGCAGGTAGTCCTTTGACTCCAGAAGCTGTCCGACGGTGTTGATCGTAAAGGCGCGTTCTTTACCGTACAACATTCCCGTGGGGAGGTTGACGTTACCCTTCTGGATTGCGGTTGCGACTTCGTCCAGGCCGATGCCGCGACTGACAAGGGAGTTGGGGTCAAGCTGCACCCTGACGGCATACTTTTGCGCCCCAAATATCTGCACCTGCGCCACGCCCGTCAGCATCGATATGCGCGGGGCTATCAGCGTGTCGGCGTACTCGTTGACATCTGACAGGGGGATCGTGGGGGAACTCAGGGCAAGGTAGAGGACGGGTTGGTCTGCCGGATTGACCTTCTGATAGGTTGGTGGTGTGGGCATGTTGGCAGGCAGGAGCGTGGTTGCCTTGGTTATCATTGCTTGGACGTCCTGAGCGGCGGCGTCTATGTCCCGGTTGAGTTTAAACTGGATGGTGATGCGAGTAAGCCCCTGGGCATTGGTAGAGGTCATGGAGTCCACACCGGCAATCGTCGAAAACTGTCGCTCCAGTGGTGTGGCAACGTTACTGGCCATAATCTCAGGGCTGGCGCCAGGCAGACTTGCCGAAACAAGGATCGTCGGAAAGTCCACGTTGGGCAAATCGCTTACGGGCAGGAACCGGTAGCTTACAACGCCAAAGAGCATGATGGCCAGCATCACCAGGGTTGTCATGACCTTGCGGTGTATGAATATTTCGGAGACGTTCATCTGTAGTGGGTCATTGGCGGTGTTAGTTCTTGCCCCCGGCTTTAGTGTCCTTTGAGGGGTCCTTGATGGCGACCTTGCTGCCCGTGACAAGGCGCAGTTGACCGTCGGTTACGACGTTGTCCCCCGGATGCAGGCCGGAGTCAACGACCGTCTGACCATCAAGCGTCAGGGAAGTCGTCACGGGCGTATAGGCAGCCGTCTGGTTGTCTGATACCACAAAGACGTACTGTCCCTTCTGCCCTATGAGTACGGCCTCGGATGGTACGACAATAGCGTGCGGCCTTGTGGTGAGGTACAGGACGACGTTTACAAACTGCCCCGGCCACAGGCGCCTGTCCGCATTGCCAAACTCACCCTTGAGGTGTATCGTGCCCGTGGTCTTATCGACGGTGTTGTCTACGAAGGTCAGCACACCTTTTATAGGGGCATTTTGCGCCGTGGCCTCCGGGGTTGCCGTGGCCTCCGGAGCCTGCGGGATAACGGCCTCAACGACGAGCTTCTGCCCACGTCTCAACGTGTTTATCCGGTTCAGGTATGTGGCGGGTACGGCAAAATCCACGTATATAGGCTCTATCTGGTTGATGACCACCAGCGCCTTGTTGTCATCGGTGGCCTTTATGATGTTGCCTTCGTGCAGGAGTATGCTGCCCAGACGCCCTGAGATTGGCGCCAGGATGCTGCAGTAATCCAACTGTAGTTTTGCATTTTCAATGGCGGCCCTGTCGGCGTCCACCAGAGCCTTGAGCGCCCCGGCATTGGTGCGCATCTGCTCGTACTGGGAGGCCGAAATGTATTCATTCTTCAGGAGTTGTTCGTACCTGGCGGCTTCTTTTTGGGCGTTTTCAAGCTGTATCGTATCCCGTACCAGGTTGGCCTGTGCCTGTCTCAGAGTCGCTTCAAACGGTCTGGGGTCGATGGTGAAGAGTATATCCCCCTTGCGGACATCCTGTCCCTCCTTGAAATGTACGATTTGGAGCTGTCCGCCTACCACGGATTTTACTGCGACGGTTGCATAGGCCTCCACCTCTCCCACGGCCCGAAGCAACACGGGAACGTCCTTTTCAACCGCCCTGGCCGTCATCACGGAGACCACTGGCGGAGTTGGGGGCTTCTTCTGTTTGTCTTTTGCAACAGTGCATGAGGCCAGCAACAAAAGCAATAGCACTACCAAACCCTGCAGGGGGTTCATCGTGTATCTCACGTGGCCTTTCCCAGGCTTGCCCGGACTATCTTGCAGTACATCAGGGCAGCGGAGACCAACATATGCCTTTTGTGCATTCCGTTTATACTCTAACTGCTATCATTAAAAAAAATCAAGCAGGCAAACTCTGACGCTTTTTTAGAACCTTGACATCCATTGAGAATAAATGGTATTTTATATTTATTATGAAAAAAGACTATAAAGATACACTAAATCTCCCGCAAACGGAGTTTCCCATGAAGGCAAACCTCGTAAAGAGAGAGCCTCAAACCCTTTACTTCTGGAAGGACAAGGCCGTTTACCAACAGATGCTGCAAAAGAACAAGGACAACACAAGCTACATCCTTCACGACGGCCCCCCCTATGCAAACGGGCACATACACATCGGACATGCCCTCAACAAGATACTCAAGGACATGATCGTCAAGTACAACTCCATGAGGGGGCGCTATGCACCATACGTCCCTGGATGGGATTGCCACGGCCTGCCCATCGAGCATCAGGTGGACAAGGAGCTTGGCAGCAAAAAGGCCGAACTGTCGGTCAACGAAAGACGTATGCGTTGCCGTAAGTACGCAGAGAAGTTCATCGATATCCAGAGGGAAGAGTTTATACGCCTGGGGGTCTTCGGCAAGTGGGACACCCCATACGTAACAATGGACTACGATTATCAGGCGACCATTGTCAGGGAGTTTCACAAGTTCCTGAGTAAGGGCTACGTCTACAAAGGCAGAAAGCCGGTGCACTGGTGTTCCTCCTGCATGACGGCCCTGGCGGAGGCCGAGGTCGAGTACAACGACAAACGCTCACCTTCCGTCTATGTCCGGTTCAAGGTTGTGGCGGCAGACCTCTCGCGGATAACCACCGATGATAACATAAAAGAAATCTACATCGTCATCTGGACGACCACACCCTGGACGTTACCGGCCAACATGGCCCTGGCAGTGCATCCGGACATCGACTATGCCGTGATTGTCAATGACGACGCAAGTGCATACATAGTGGCAAGTGACCTCGTTGAGAGGTTGAAGGATACAATAGGCATTGGTGCAAAAATAACCGCCACCCTCAAGGGCAGTGCCCTGGCAGGAATAACCACAGCACATCCCTTTGTTGACAGGACATCGACGGTGGTAACGGCACCGTTTGTCAGCGCAGAGGATGGCACGGGTATCGTGCATATAGCTCCTGGACATGGCGAGGATGACTATGAGGTTGGCATAAGGCATGGCCTTGATATCTATGCCCCGGTTGACAATGCCGGTAAATTTACCGCCGAAGGGGGCTTCCTGCAAGGTAAGTTTGTGCTGTCGGCAAACGAGGAAATCATTGAACTCTTAAGCAAGGGCCATGACCTCCTGCACAGAGAGGAGATCACGCACTCATACCCGCACTGCTGGCGTTGTAAGAGGCCGGTCATCTTCCGTGCAACCGACCAGTGGTTTATCTCCATGCAGAGGGGTGACTTAAAGACCCGTTGCCTCGATGAGATAGGGCGCGTCAATTGGATTCCCGCATGGGGCATAGACAGGATCAACGCGATGGTTAAAAGCAGACCGGACTGGTGTATATCCAGACAGCGCTCCTGGGGCGTACCCATAGCGGTGCTCAACTGCAAGGACTGTGGCGAGGTCGTCACAGACCAGGGCGTCCTTCAACAGATAACCGATAAGGTACAGGCACAGGGGGCCGATGTATGGTTTGAACTCTCCGCTGATGCGTTTTTGCCACATGGCTATGTATGCGGCAAATGTGGCGGTAAGGAGTTTGACAAGGAAAGCGATATCCTCGATGTTTGGTTTGACTCCGGGGTGAGTCACCAGGGGGTACTTGAGCGATTTGAGGGGCTGTCCTGGCCGGCTGACATGTACCTTGAGGGCAGCGATCAGCACAGGGGATGGTTCCAAAGCTCGCTGATTACCTCTACCGGCGTAAGGGATAGGGCACCGTTCAGGACCGTTCTTACGCACGGCTTTGTCGTTGACGGCAAGGGCAAGAAGATGTCAAAGTCGCAGGGAAACGTCATCACTCCCATAGATATAATCAACCAAAACGGCGCCGATATCCTGAGACTCTGGGTCGCCGCCGAGGATTACAGAAACGACGTCAGGATATCAAAAGAGATACTGGACAGACTTACGGAGGCATACAGAAAGATCAGAAATACATGCAGGTTTCTCATCGGCAACATCAATGACCTCGATAACGGCGACTACAGCGCCCACCTCAACGAACTCGACAGATGGGCCATGCACAGACTCCAGGTGCTCATCATGCAGGTGACAAAGGCCTACGACAATTACAGCTTCCATGAGGCCTTCCACTGCATACACAGCTTCTGCATCATAGATATGAGTTCCTTCTACCTCGACATAATAAAAGACAGGGTCTACACCTTTGCCGCCACCAGCCCCCAGAGGCGTGCGGCTCAGTGGACAATGAAAAAGACCCTGACAACGTTGACCACCTTGATGGCACCGATCCTGTCCTTTACGGCCGAAGAGGTCTGGCAGCACTTTAAGGACAAAGAACATGACAGTATATTTCTGGCGGATTTTCCCACCCCCGACCAGGGTTTCATAGACGACACACTTGATCAGAGGTGGCAGGCCCTGGTAAAGGTTAGAGACGTCGTAAACAAGGCGCTCGAAATAAAAAGACAGGAAAGGGTCATTGGCAACTCCCTTGAGGCAAGGGTCTGCCTCTTTTGCGAGGAGCCATACATGGCGCTGATGAGCGATTACAAGGACTTCCTGCCAACCCTGTTTATCGTCTCACAGGCAGAGCTGCTAACATATAGCCAAATCCCCGATGAAAGGATGCAACAGATGCACAAGGTTGATAACCTGGCAGTAGACGTTGTAAAGGCGGAGGGGCAGAAGTGTCAGAGGTGCTGGAACGTCAGTGCCTCCGTTGGCAGCTTTAGCGATGAGCCTGACCTGTGCAGCAGGTGCTACGATGTCCTCCGCGTCGGACAATGAGCATCGGTTTGATAGAAAAAATAGCAAATGGCAGAGGATGCCCCGGAAAAGGGAGGTTTTATGCCATTGCAACGGTAATCTATCTGCTCGACCAAGGTACCAAGTTCTTGATCGTGCAGACGCTGCCCCTGTATGATTCAAGGGCGGTGCTACCGTTTTTTAATATCGTCTATGTAAGAAACATAGGTTCGGCCTTTGGGTTGTTTAAGGGACTTGGTAACGGCACCTTTATAGTGCTCTCCGTAGTTGCCCTGGTGCTGATTGCCGCACTGATCATGATAAGTGAGAAGGACCTCTATGCGTTTTCTCTGTTACTGGGCGGAGCAGCGGGCAACGCAACTGATCGGGTTGCAAGGGCATACGTGGTTGATTTTCTCGACCTTTATGTTGGCAGATATCATTGGCCTGCCTTTAACGTGGCAGATTCAGCCCTTACCGTGGGAATCACGATACTGATTATCAGTCAGTTCAGGGCAAAAACATAGCATGACATTATAATGCTTAGTCTCTAAGAAAAAAAAACAGGAGTAATTTATATGGAAAAAATTGATCTGAAAAAAACTCTCAAACACCTGTATCATCCATCAGCAAAGGTGGCAGAGACTGTAGACATACCACAGATGAACTTCTTAATGATAGATGGCGCAGGTGACCCGAACACAACAGAGGCATTTAGGAATTCCGCTGAGAGTTTGTTTTCGCTTTCATACACACTCAAGTTCATGGCCAAAAAACTCCCGGCAGCCAAGGACTACACCGTTATGCCCCTGGAAGGACTTTGGTGGACGCAGGGAGAGCAGTTTGACGTCCAGAACAAGGACGCTTGGCAGTGGACGTTGATGATCATGCAGCCCGAGTACGTTACAAAGGCATTGTTTGAGGATGCCCTTGAACAGGCAAAAAAGAAGAAAACCCTTTCACGACTTAACAATGTAAGATTTGAGATTTTTCAGGAAGGATTCTGCGCACAGATCATGCACAAAGGGCCGTTCTCTACCGTAAACCAGACCATTGAAATCCTGCACGGCTTCATCAGGGAGCAGGGCTATATAATCGCCGGCAAGCACCACGAAATATACCTCAACGACCCCCACAAGACACTGCCGGAGAACATGAAAACCATATTACGGCAATCTGTCAAACCGGTATAATTCAAGCCAGTATAAAGGATAAAAACAACCAGAATGCCATGCTAAGACCTCTTTTGTGCGATGACCACAAGTGATTCTCCGCTGTCATGCGGCAGGAACAACTGCCCCGTGAGCACCTGTAATGCCGGCAGCGGGTAAAATATCAGTTTCTGTATCCAGACGGGCATGTCCTTGATATAGGGCACATCCCAGAGGCCATCCGTACCTGTCTTAAGAATCCGCAGGCCGGCCTTCCTGGTCAACTCAATCCACGTTTTTGACGGCAACAGCGACACATGAGAGGGGTCCCCGTAGCCTGTCCACGTCCCCTTCCTCAACCAGTGCCCCAGGCCGGAGGGGTTGGGCACCACAAAAAATACTACCCCGCCCTCCCTCAGCAGCGACGCAAACATGGCCAACACCTCAAAGGGTTCAGCAATATGTTCCAATACGTGTATAGCCGTGATGAGATCAAAGAACCCCTCCTGTAATGCCGCAGGTTCCGTGCATATGTGGATGCCTCCATTGAGGTTTCGTACCGCCTCCAGGGCGTATGGGGAGACGTCATAGGCATGAGACTCATACCCCCGTGTAAATTGCTTTATGAAGTGTCCCGTGCCACAGCCGTAATCCAGGACTCGGCCACTGTTTACGTATGACTTGACAATGCGTGCGTAAAAGCGTAACGCTATGCGACTGTCATCCTGCTCCCTGGCCGCATAGTATGCCTTGTCGTAGTCCTGATTGAGTCGTCCGTGCATCAGAGGACGATTTCTGTCCCCACGCCCTTTTGAGTGAATATCTCCAGCAACAAACAGTGTGGATTGCGACCATCGATTATGTGTGTCTTTGTCACCTTGCTGTTGAGTCCCTGAAGACATGCCTGCACCTTTGGCAGCATCCCACCTTTGATTGTACCCTCTGCGGCAAGCCCCTGGAAGTCATCGGCCCTGAGCGTGGATATGGTGGCACCATCCTTGTCGATGATCCCCGGTACATCGGTTAAGAGGATGAGTTTCTCTGCTTCCAGCGTCGAGGCAATGGCTGCGGCCACCAGGTCGGCGTTTATGTTGAGGGCCTCCGTGTCAGAGCCGGAGCCAATGGGCGCCACTACCGGGATGAAACCGCCCGATATCAGCGCCGTCAGGATCGACACATCTACGGCCTCCACCTCACCGACCAATCCCAGGTCAGCTCCACCCGTCTTTTTCCGTGCCTTTATAAATGAGGCATCTCTGCCGGTCAAGCCCACGGCCTTGCCACCGTGACGGTTGATCAGCGACACAATCTCCTTGTTTATAGACCCGCCCAGCACCATCTCCACTATCTGCATCGTCTCTCTGTCCGTGACCCTGTGGCCATCGACAAAGACAGGTTGTTTGCCAAACCGCTGCATCATGGTCGTTATCTGCGGTCCGCCTCCGTGGACGATCACGGTATTTATCCCCACGTAGTTAAACAAAACAATGTCACCGGCAAACAGCTCCTTGAGGTCATCCCTGCTCTGGGCAGAGCCTCCGTACTTGATAACAAACGTCTTTTTGTAGAAATTTCTTATATATGGCAGCGCCTCTATGAGTATCTCTGCCTTAGCTACCAAGTCTTCCAAAATGCTATTCCTTTCTTATTTTGGCAGTCCTGCGCAAGCGGTGATGGCCGTAAGCGTAACACTCTCATCTGCTCCTGTTCTATGTCTTCAGATACTCGGTGTACTTTGCGGCCTTGCCCCTTACGACGTCTGCCGGGTATTTGTCTCTGTTGTGCCGGAGTTTTTCCATGGCTGCTTCCAGCGGGTCGATGTCAAACTGATCGGCCAGGTTCGTCAGATAGATAAAAACATCCCCTATTTCTTCCCTGAGATGCCTTAACTTATCTGCATCCAGGGTTGTGCTCTCTTGTTGCGTCAACCACTGGAATATCTCCACCACCTCGGCAACCTCTACGCTCAGGGCCATTGCCAGGTTCTTGGGGGTGTGAAACTTCTCCCAATCCCTTTGTCTGGCAAACTCCCTCAGCTCTTTCCTCAAATCCTCAATTGTCACCTGTAATCAGCACCTCGCCACATTATTAAATATACACGTTGCTTGACCAACGTACCCAAACTAGGGTAAAGTAAATGCACAGGATTGTCAAGATAAAAAAGTTAAAGAAAAATAAGGGTCTGTCATGGTATCCTCTTTATATTTCATGGTAATTATAACTTTAAGGCAAGAAAGAAAGGGGCGGTTTGTGGCCGGGGCGGGTGCGAAGAAGTCCCCTTGACCCCATTTTACCATCCTTATTTTAATCTGAGATGCTGGCAGGACTGACGGGCAATTTTGGTACGGGCAAGAGTACGGTCCTGGGATTGTTCAGTGCGCTGGGGGCCGTGACTGTCAGTGCTGATGAGATAGTCCACAGGCTCTTGGGGCTTGATGCCATTAAGGGTGAACTTGTGGCTGTTGCCGGTGACATACTGACTCAGGACGGTGAAATAGACAAACGGAAGATGGCCGGGGTTGTGTTCTCAGACGCTGCGATCAGGGCCAGGGTTGAGGCAATTATACATCCACACGTGATGAGGGAAATTAAGGAACTGCATGAGCGTAATGCCGGAGCCATAGTGGTGGCGGAGATTCCACTGCTCTTTGAGGGCGGTTTTGAAAGAGACGTCGATGTTACGATCACGGTTGTCAGCACGTCAGAGGCGATAAACCAGAGGCTCATCCGGAAAGGCTATTCGCACCAGGAGGCAGAGCGTCGCCTGGCAGCCCAGATGTCTGATAGCAAAAAGGTACAGATGTCAACCTACGTCATTGATAACTCTTCGACCCTGGATGTCCTGCAAAGACAGGTTGAGGCCGTCTCTGAGAGTCTGACGGCGTCTGAATCGCCGGCTGAAGTCCGGTAAATGTCAATGCACTCAACCACAATGCCCTTGTTTTATCCCCGTGGTTTGGCAAGTATCTCAAGTACCTTCAGGTCAAGAAACCGCTTGGAGGTTGCAGCACGTATAACCATTACGGTATCGGCCCCTCTGCCTGTACCGGCAACACCAACAACCTCACTGCCCTCCGGTACAAGTCCGGCATCGGAAGCCATCATGACCATCTCACAGCAGACCTTTGGTCCCTCTCCAAACCTCCGCAGTGCCTGTGCCACTATCATCGACGGATACATCCCACCGCTCTTGACAGATAACGCCGTATCCAGCGAATGTGTCACCATCGTTCCCGTGTAGAGTGTCGCACCGTTTTGTCGGATTTTGTCAATGCTCTCTGCCGATATCTCTATCGTATTGGCCTCCCGAAACCCGTATGAATGTGTCACCACAACGACCCGTGTCTCCGTCCCCTTAAAGGCCTCCGAAAAAGCGACTCCGGTCTCACCCGTTGTACTTGCCACTATCAGGTGCTTATAGCCATACTGTTCTATGGCCTTCCTGGTGAGCTGCAGGCATGAGACCGTGTTGGCCTTACCGGCTGTTTCAAAATACACTATTAGTTTTTCCATAATATCACTGATCTCCCTAAGTCTGGCTACTTGTTTTTTGTTTGTTACCCTTTACGTTGAACCTGTTCATGCAAGCATCTATGCCTTCCACGATGATACACACAATGGCATCAGCTGCACGCTGTATGGCCTCTTCTACCACGGTTGCCTCGGTCCTGCCAAAGCCGCTGAGGACGTACTCCTCAACCGCTACGGAGTGGTTCCTGCCAACGCCCAGCTTGACCCGCATAAAATCCCTCTGCCCGGTACAGTCTATGATGGACTGTATTCCCTTATGTCCACCGGAGGAGCCGCCACGTCTGAGCTTCAACCGACCGGTGTCCATGTCTATGTCGTCGTGGACGACCACGGTGGTATCATGGTGATACTTCATTACGTCTCTGAGGGCATTTCCGCTGAGGTTCATGTATGTGAGTGGTTTTATGAGCATTGCCTCACGGCCCTCAATGACCCCGGTGCCACTGTCGGCAACACCCTTGGTCTTTAACTTTATAGCATAGCGACTGGCCAGCTCCTCTATTGCCATAAAGCCAATGTTGTGACGCGTGTGTCTGTATCTGGCGCCCGGGTTGCCAAGTCCTGCTATCACCCACACAATGCCTCACCCCAGGGTTGAATCACTTGCAATGGCAATTCGCACATCAGAGTCGGTGGGTTTACTTTGTTTTGTCCTCGACCTTTCCTTTCTTTATAACTTCCGGCTCTTTGGATGCCTCGGCGCCTTCTCCGGCAGCCTGTTCTGAGGCGAGCTGTGCCGTGGACAAGACGGTGGCAAGCAACTCCCCGGTATCCGTTAGGACCTTTATGCTGGTGTCTACGTTTAGGTCGCTGACGTGCAGCGAGTGACCGATCTCAATGCCCGTGACGTCCAGTTCGACATGCGCAGGGATCGCATCGGGCAGACACTCTATCTCTATCTCACGCAGACCGGCCTGGAGTATGCCGCCATCACGCTTGACTCCCACGGCCGTACCCACCAGCAGCACTGCTACGCTTAACCTAACCGTCTCCTGCAGGGAGACCTCGTAGAAGTCCGTGTGCAACAGCTCGCCCTTTATGTGGTCAACCTGGTGGTCTTTCATCAGGGCCAGCTTGGTGGTGCCGTCGCTGAAGTTGAGGTTCACCAGCAGTTGCTGACCATAGCTGGCATTGACAAAGCCGACAAGCTCCTTTCTGTTTATCTGTATAGGCACAGACTGTCCGTGTCTGTAGATCACGCATGGGATAACCTCCTTGCGTCTCAACGAACGTGCCACTCCCTTGCCGGTTTCCGCTCTGACCTCGGCAGTCAGATTCATTCTTTCCATAGGTTTATCTTCTCCCGTTTTCCGTTAAAAATTTTCCGTGTTTAACTTAAAGTAACTTATGTTACGCAAAAGCATAGCATAAGCATAGTAAAACATCTGTACAGGTATTATAGCATACTATGCATAACATAAAGGGAGTATTTTTTATGGACATTAAAATCTCATGTTACGCAAAAGCATAGCGTAAGTATGGTAAAATATCACGGTAAATCTGTTATTAGGTCATGCCTTTAAAATCTTAACATGTGGTCTGGCATTTCTGTAACCAGCTCAAATGATTACACTTCAGAATTCGACCTATTGACACCAGGTGATACTCTGTGATACAGTAAAGGGGTAGGCAGATAGCCGACGTGTAGTGAAGCCGAAGTGGTGGAATTGGTAGACACGCAAGGTTCAGGGTCTTGTGGGGGTTACCTCGTGGGGGTTCGAGTCCCCCCTTCGGCATTTTATAAACCGTTGATTTGATTGGGTCTTGCTCAAGCATCTACCGTGAAATCTCGTTCCGGCCCCGTTCCAGACTGCTTCCAGCCCACCTAATTAATCCCCATCCGTAGCCGAGGTTTTTCCACCCTCAATCGGTACGATTTTCCCACGCTTGTTGACCACATCCCGTAACTTACCGGAGGTGGCGTGATAGTACTTCTGGGTGGTTCGGATATCGGTGTGACGGGCGAGTTCTTTTGCTACAAATGGGTTTGCATTATCCTCGACTAGTTGCGTGATAAAGGAATGTCTCGAAGCCTCATAGAAAGAGACATCAAGCCCCGAATGCTCATGCCAATTACGCCACAAGTTGTCTGCGGTGTAAAAAGTCTTGGTCCTCTTGTTTATGAATAGGAAGGCATCGGGGGTTTTATCCTTTACATTCGAGCCTTTTGCAAAACTCCTAAACTAAACCTTTTTTAGTTCTCTTTGTGCTATAATATAACACCTAAATATAATAGCCTAAAAGGAGAACAAATGTTATTAGAGAGTATATCATGGTTAGCAGGAAATATACAACGGGTACTGTTCCCAGAGTTGGAAGAAATACTTACCGATCCAATAACCAAGAAACAAAAGCAGTTAGTTACAATCCTGGAGATAGTTCAGATAGAAAGACATATGTGGTGGGTAGACAGTCAATGCATAGGTCGTAAACTCAAGGAGAGGTATGCAATTGGCAGAGCGTTTGTAGCCAAAGTTGTCTATAATTACCCTACGACAAGTCTTTTGATAGAATCTCTAAAAACGATGCC
>NZ_JMFO01000042.1 GCF_000714715.1 Candidatus Magnetobacterium casense | reverse complement strand
GTTTTACCAATGTCCACTGCAGAGGCTATAAGATATAATGAACGTACTACAATCGAAAGAGTCAATGGTAGATTGAAGACCGAATTTGGTGGAAATAATGTTTTGGTAAGGGGAAGCATGAAAGTAAAGA
Organism: Candidatus Magnetobacterium casense; assembly: GCF_000714715.1. Taxonomy (GTDB): domain Bacteria; phylum Nitrospirota; class Thermodesulfovibrionia; order Thermodesulfovibrionales; family Magnetobacteriaceae; genus Magnetobacterium; species Magnetobacterium casense. Next base: position 20,460 of record NZ_JMFO01000042.1, on the reverse strand, counting down.
TGCACTTGATGATCGGAATTGTTGTCTTATTTGCCGATCAAATGTTAAAACTGATAACCTAAACGATAAAAGATACCTAAAAAAAGGTTGTTTTAGCATTATGAGGGAGAAATGCGTCTAAAATCAGAACAAATTGGCAATTATGTCCGATAAAATAGAAGATTTGGAGATTTTTATGTGAGTGAATAAAATTTAGACCTCATTAAAGATGAGAGAGTAGATATTTGTAGGGATTTTTGATTTCTTTTTGCAAGAGGCTCATAGAATACAGACTGAGAAAAAAGCTCGAACAATTGAAAAAAGGGCGTAGTAAATTACCCGGAAAGGCCGTTGTGGTAGGATTTTGTGAGTCATTAATTTTAATGGAAGATATGGAGGATAGTTGATGAGCTGGTCAGAGCACCATGAGAGAAGCTGGAAACTTGCTTCCGAGGCAGAGATAATGACCCGTCAGAACCAACCTGACAGAGCACGAGTACTGTATATGCAGGCTGCGCAGGAAGAGGAAGCAGCCGTTGGCTGTGTGGATAAGAGCAAATCCAGAACCTTGGAGATATCCGTGGTAAGCGCCGTATCTTTATGGTATAAGGCATGTAATTTTGAGGTGGCACTACAACTGGCCAACACTTGGCTCCAATATCGTGACCTTGCCGACTTTGCCAGGGAAGAACTCAACGAGTTACTACATGCCATAAAGCAAGCAATGAAACCTGATCACGGAAAACAACAAGAAATTGGCGATAGTTGTATCAAAAGCCCAGTTGCTGATGTTTCTTTAGCAACGCAACAATCAAGCCACAGTGTGGTGCATTTCCAGGGTGAGATTGTCGCTCAGAACTTCCATCACAGACGACATTACCGTAACACAGAGAAAAAAGAATATCAATCAGACTACAGGGGGATTGCATTTTTTAAGATGTCGTTGAACGAGTATATGCACAAAAAGTCAACTGCCCGTTGTAGTGCTAAAAACAAAAGGTATCCTAAGACACCTTCATATTTTTGTTTTACAAACGTTAAATAAATCCCCAAACACCAGAGTTAGTCTTTATAGTACGTATAGAGGGTGTGACCGCGTATTATAGCAACTGGTGTCACACCCACCCCCGTTCTTTTTTTCGCTTATTTTTTTCAAAATTGCCTCTGAATATGTGATACAATAAAGACGTCATGTTTAACGAAGAGACCCAAGATGCGCTCTTGCAGGAGTTTATGTCTGAAAACGGTGAATCCCTTGATCAGATAGAGCGCTATCTGCTAAAGCTGGAGAGCAGTCCGGCAAACAAGGAGCTGCTCAACACGGTCTTTCGCTGTATGCACACCATCAAGGGCAATTGCCGGATGATGGGCTTTGTTGGGCTTGAGGAGCTGACCCACTGTGCGGAGAACGTCCTGCAGATGATCCGGCAGGGGGAGCTGTCGATGACCCGTGAGATGGGCAGTGCGCTGTTGGCGGTTGTGGACGTTGTCAGAAGGATGCTGCAGGTCATTGAAAAGACCGGCCAGGAGGGGGACGTGGACTTCAGTACGCAGATTGACAGGCTACAGAGCCTGCAGGCAAAGGCCAGTGTCACGCTCGATCTGACCCAACCAGATGGCATCGACGATGAGTGTAGCAGCATAACGGATGCCACGCCGCTCAACATCGAAACCATACACCTGCCCATCAAGCGCCTCGATGGCTTAATGAACATCGTCGGTGAGATGGTGGTTACGTTTAACCAACTGCGATACGCCATCACGCACAATCAGGGGATGTCACCGCAGGGCATTGAGGAAATGGAACAACACCTGCACACCCTGCAGGATGAGGTCATCAAGTACCGCCTTCAGCCAATTGGACGCATCTGGGAGACATATCATCGCCTGGTGAGAGACCTTTCCGTGGAATCCGGCAAGAAGATTTATCTGCATATGAGCGGTGAGGACACGGAGGTTGATCGCAGCGTCCTGTTGTCGATCAAGGACATACTTGGGCATTTGATCCGCAATGCCGCAGACCACGGGATCGAATCCCCGGAGGTTCGGCAGTTAAAGGGGAAATCGCCGCTGGGTAGGATAGAGCTTTCGGCAGGGCAGAGGCACGGTCAAATATTTATCGACGTTGCTGACGATGGCGCCGGTATTGACGTCAACCGCACCAGGGCAAAGGCCGTGGAGCTTGGTCTGCTCACGCCTCAGCAGGCCGAGGGCATCGGCGACAACGAAGTTTTTAGGTTTATCATGGAGCCCGGATTTTCCACTGCCCAACGTATAAGCAAGATATCCGGTCGGGGGATGGGCATGGATGTGGTCAAGAGGGAGGTCGAAAAGGTCGGCGGCACGATCTCTATCCTCAGCACGACAGATGAGGGCACACGTTTTAGCATCCGCATTCCGCAGGCAATGGCGATAGTGCCGGTTCTGCTGGTGCGCACTGCCGGGCAGCGGTTTGCGTTGTCGCAGGCCGACATCGTGGAGTTGCTGTCGTTTTACGACGACGATGTCCGAACTAACGTACAACGGAAGATGCACCGTCTTATGGTGCGTGTGCGTCAGCGTCTGGTGCCTCTGTTGCGGCTTGAACAGGTCATCGGTGGGGGCACGGAGGTCGATCACACGGAGGCATTCCGGGCAAAGAGGCAGTGTCATGTGGTGTTGCTGCGTTGTCAGAGCGGGGACTTTGGTCTGGAGGTCGAGGAGATCGAGGAGCAGATCAGCCTGGTTATCAAGCCGTTGTTGCGCATGTTTGCCCACATAACAATCCTTTCGGGAAGCGCTATCATGCCCGATGGCAGTGTGTCGTTTTTGCTCAATGTCTCGGAAATAGGCAAACTCGTTTTGATTGCACAATTGTAAGCAATTACATTATAATAAAGCTATGAAGTTTGTAGATGTAAGAAACGACGTAGCATTCAAGAAGATATTTGGCAATGAAAACAAGAAGGGGATATTGATATCTTTCTTGAATTCCGTGCTGGACTTAAGCGGGGACAGGGTTATCGATGACATAACGATATTGAATCCTTATCAAGCGCCGGATATTACAACCTTAAAAGAGAGTATCCTGGATATAAGGGCAAGAGATAAGCGGGGCATAATATTCATCGTAGAGATACAGATTCAAAAGAAGGCAGGATTTCAAAAACGTGTGCTTTATTATACCAGTAAGGCCTATATTGTTCAACTGGATAAAGGAAACGACTATCCTAAGTTAAATCAGGTGATATTTATAGGAATAGTGAATTTTAACGCATTTGATGGCAGTGATTATCTGACACGGCATAGGATATATTTCATAAAGAATGCCGGTTCCATGCAGATAATGCCTGCGAGTGCTAACTTTGACGAGATAAGGGAGGCCTACGAAATAGCAACGGAGATGCTGTGGGATAAGAAAGAGCTTGAGGTATATGAGTATTGGCAGATGAGGTCCAATGATGAGACATGGGCATTTGTTGAGGGAAAAAACGAAGGGAAAATCGAAGGCAAGCTCGAAGGGCTGCTTGAGGGAATAGCGATAGTGCTTGAAATGAAGTACGGAGACAGAGGGACTGCCCTTATGGGACGCGTCAGAGGGCTTGGAACCATAGAGGCATTGGAGAGGTTCAAGGGGGTGTTAAAGACGTCTGTCTCTATAGAGGAGTTGAAGGGTTTTTTCGAGTAAGTGAGGGTTATTACCCCACGCATGTATTTCACGGTACAGGTTCATTCGGCAATGCTATTCTGTGTTCTGTGGGGTGCATAAAAAAATGGTGGCTATATGGATTCCTGCTTGCGTATGCACCCTTCTTAGCTCAATTGCACAGAGTTAATGTTATAATATCAAAGAGAACACATAAGGATTGAGCAAAGACATTGGAAGACATTAACAGACGTCTGATATTTGTTGTTACTGCCGTTATCGGGATGACAGTGGCGATGCTGCTTTACCTTTATCTCTTTGCCACCTCCAACTCCGTGGGCAAGGAGGCCAAGGTCTATGAGCTGACCTTTGGCCATAACATGCCCCCCGATAGCGCCATGCACACCGCCGCACAAAGATTCTCCGATACCGTCAGCGAAAGAACCAAAGGACGCTTGAAGATCAAAATCTTCCCAGCACAACAGTTGGCTAACGACCACCAGATGATTGAAATGGCTATCGACGGACAACTCGATATCCTGCTGTCTCCAACTGCCAAGTTGAGCATGATACTGCCCGCCCTGCAGTACGCAGACATCCCGTTCCTGTTTCCACATACGGAGGACGCCTACGCAATGCTCGATGGCAAACCCGGTGCCCTGCTCCTGGAAAGACTCAGGGAGCAAGGACTTGTTGGGGCCGCATTCTGGGGAAACGGCTTTAAGCAGTTCACCGCAGACAGACCCATAAGTTCCCCAAAGGACTTTAACGGCATGAACATCCGCATAATGAAAAGCAACCTCATCATGGACCAGTTCCTTGCCTTTGGCGCAAACCCTATCCCGATAGACTTTCATCAGACATACAAGGCGCTCAAGGACGGGGTCGTCAATGGCCATGAAAACCCCATCGCCGCCATCTACGCACTGAAGTTCTATGAGGTTCAATCCCACCTGATAATAAGCAATCACGCCTACCTGGCATACGTCTTCTGCTTTAGCAAAAAGACGATCGACTCCCTGCCTGGCGACATTATACAGATACTCATGGCAACCGCTAAGGAGTTTACACCGTTTGAGAGAGAACTAATCGCCAAAAAGGAAGCAGAACACATCAAAGCCATCAAGGAAACAGGCGTTGACGTCAGCTACCTCAGTGAGCAACAGAGCAAGGAATTTCAAAGGACAACCAGACACATCGTCGATAAATACGCCACTACCGTAGGGGAAGACGTCATTGGTCTCACACGGGAGTACCTTAAGCACAAGTACAACTACACGGAAGAGGAGGATATCATAATCGGCCTCAACGCCGACATGAGCATGGGTTCTTCCCTGACGGGCATGGCCATCAAGCGTGGCATGGAGCTTGCTATAAACGAAATCAATGCCCACGGCGGCGTGCTTGGCAAAAAACTGTCTGTCGTAGTAATGAACCATACCGGGATGTCTGCCATTAGTAAACAAAACATCGCCTACCTTAGTAAGATGAAAAACCTGGTGGCAATAATGGGGGGCCTTCATAGCTCGGTAGTCTTGGCCGACCTGGAGTTAATTCATAAGGAAAAGATCGTATACCTCATCCCATGGGCTGCCTCAGACAATGTCACCAATAATCCATATAAACCCAATTATGTATTCAGGGTCTCTGCCAATGATGCCGAGGCAGGGCCTTTTCTTATACGGCAGGCATTAAAGAAATCCAAAAAAATAGCCATCTTGCGTTTAAATACCCTCTGGGGCAGAGAAAATGAAAGGGTACTGGTAGACTACCTCAAGGACAATAACTTAACGCCATGCGCCATAGAGTCTTTTAACGTGGGCGAAGATAACATGCTCAAGCAAATCAGCAATATCGAGAGAGCCGGAGCCGAGGTGCTGGTGCTTATAGCAACTGCTCCGGAGGGGGCGGCAATTGTCAAAGGTCTGGTACTACGACAACAGAAGATGCCAATCGTCGCCCATGGCTCTATTACCGGGGGATATTTCTGGACAGATGTAAAAGAACAACTAAAAAACGTGGATTTAACCTTTTTTCAGACCTTTTCCTTTCTAAATCCTAAGAATGAAACAACCGGGCGTGTACTCAAAGACTATATGGCCACCTACCACGTCAGCTCACCGCAGGAGATACCCGCGCCGGCGGCTACGGCTCAGGCCTATGACCTGGTCCACCTCCTGGCAATGGCAATCAACAGCGCAGAGACCATTGACCGCCCATCCATACGTAACGCCCTCGAAAATATTCAACACTACAACGGCATGATGAAGACATACTCACCACCGTTTACAAAGAAAAGGCATGACGCCCTCAACGTCAATGACTACTTCATGGCCACGTATGACACGGATGGTGCCATAGTGCCCATCGGCAAGGGGGCAAAGTGACGGGTAAGCCTCAGAAAAAAGGCCTGAGAAACAGACTCCTCTTGCAGCATATAACGATTATACTGAGCCTGCTGGTCTCCGTCATCGTTACGGTTGCCATACTGCTGGAGAGGACCCTCACCGCCGAGTTAAATAATGACCTAAAGATATATAATGAACACTGCATTATGAATCTCCAGCAGCGAATATCCTATCTCTTTGATACCGCTAACCACTTCAGCAAGAATCCATTTGTAGTCAACGCCTTGCTCGATCCCCAGGGAAGGGCGGATTACCTGCCTAAGTTGATTAACAGTTTCGCCAGGAATGATGTCCACGCTGTAACCATGGTGCGTTTTGACGAAAGCGTTGCTTACTCAACCCTGGCCAATCCACCTGATTATTCAAGGGCGAGGTTCTTGCGAGTGACCCTGGCTGTTGGGGAACCAAGATTTTACGTTGCCGACAATAACAATCTGGTCTACATCGTTCCGATAGAGTTCTACAACACCACGCAGGGGGCGCTGGTCATCGAGTATGACCTGGTGAGCATATTTGGCGACATCCTGCCCAGGGAGGCCTTTTTTTACAGACTGTATGCCAATAATGTCAGGATTACGGATAAGAACTTTAAGGCAAGCAGTTCATATATAGTAGTCAGGAACTATGCCACTAGGAGCTATTTTATCCTTGACAAGCTGAAGATATCCGTTGAGCTTGGTGCACTAAAATCCACGTACAGAGAGGTCATATGGGATGCTATTATCAAGCTGTTTCTTATCGGTATTTTTTTTATTATCGTTGCCGTATTCATTGCCATCAGGATGGGACACATCGTGTGTGATCCGATCCTGACGCTGTGTGCGCGTGTTGAGAAGGCCTCAAAGGATGAGTTTATCAAGTGCAGCCCGTTGGGGACTAAGGATGAGCTGGAGCTCCTGGCCGGCCTCTTTGACAAAAGGACAGAGCAGCTCGTCTCTGCCAAGGATAAGCTGCAAAGCAACTATGAACTCCTGCAAGAGGAAATCGTGCAACGCAACAAGGCAGAGGCAAGCCTCAAGAGCGCCTACGATGACCTGGAGCTACGTGTCCGTCAGCGCACGGCAGAGCTTGCCGCCGCCAAGGAGGTCGCCGAGGCTTCCGACAAGGCCAAGTCCGCGTTTCTGGCAAACATGAGTCATGAAATCAGAACCCCCATGAACGCCATACTGGGTTTCCTGGAACTGGTACTGGATGGTTACAACCTCTCAGAACTCGACAGACAGTACCTGGGCATTGCAAGGAAGTCGGCGCATGCCCTGCTGGGGTTGATAAACGACATCCTGGACGTCAGCAAAATGGAAAGCGGTAAGATGACCCTGGAGCTAAAGCCCTTTAACCTCAACGACCTGCTCCGGAGCGTGCATCAGATGTTTGAAGTCAAGGTACGTGAAAAGGGGCTTGACTTCACCTGCAATATTGCCCCTAAACTCGATGGCAACTTCATCGGCGACCCCCTGCGCCTGCGGCAGATAATCATAAACCTTGCAGGTAACGCCATCAAGTTCACCGAACGAGGCAGCGTCGGCATAGAGGTACACCCACACACAGAGGGTGACTTCATACACTTTGCCATCACCGACACGGGGATCGGTATACCCGCTGAGAGGCTGGAGGGGATATTTGATGCCTTTACCCAGGCCGATGGCTCGATGACCCGGCGTTTCGGTGGCACCGGCCTCGGTACGACGATATCCAAGCAGTTGGTTGAGATGATGGGTGGCCGCATCTGGGTCGAAAGCGAACCGGGTAAGGGGAGCACCTTTCACTTTATCGTTGACGTAAAACGAACGGATAAAGACTCACAGTACCTTGTTCATGGTGCAGACGGCACCGGTGACAGCATCCGACAGAGCAGGCCACATCGGGCATTCAGGATACTGGTGGCCGAGGACATTGAAGAAAACATCGTCTTGCTAAAAACCCGCCTGGAACATCAGGGGCATACCGTAATAGTGGCCAGAGACGGCCTTGAAGCTGTTGAGCGATTCAAGAGCGATACCGTTGACGTCATCCTGATGGATATCCAGATGCCACAGATGGACGGCCTGCAGGCCACACAGCATATACGTACTCTGGAAGCTCAATATTCTGACAGACATATACCCATTATCGCCCTGACGGCAAGCGTGATGGAAGAAGAGCGGGCGACCTATGTACACAAGGGGATTGATGCCGTTATTGGTAAGCCTGTTCAGTTTGGGCAACTTTTTGATACAATAGAAGAGATAACTCCCGATGGGGTTGGACAGGTGTCCGTTAAACCGTCGGTTGAACAGGAGACATTTCTGTCAGATAATTTGTTGTTACTTGAGGGCATAGACGTGGAAAAAGGTATAGAGACATGGATGGACCCAAAGGTCTATGCAGAGGCCTTGAGGGAGTTTTCGCACAAGTACGGCAATGCAGTCCAGGGCATATCCTCACTCATTGAGAGTAACGACATAAAGGCTGCAACGAAGGTCGTACATGCCATCAAGGGGTTGTCGGGCAATCTGGCGATGCCGCAGGTGTATGAGATCTGTCGTGAGGTTGAGCGTGCCCTCAGGGAGCAACACATTGAGCAGGTCAAGGCGTTGTTGGAGCAACTCAGGGATGCACTGGGCAGGGTTGTCGGCTCCATCGGCAGGTTACAGGATATGCAGGTGCAGGTCGCAGAACAGATTGTCGAGGGCGGACCGGATATCCCGGCGATAAGAGAGACCATTGCGGCAATGATGCAGGCCTTTGAGCAATACAGCCCCGATGATGTTGAACCGTTACTCGCTCAGTTGCAGCGGCATGTCGGTGCAGAGCAAATCGCACAGATCAAGAGATATGTCCAGGAGCTGGACTTTGCCGGGGCAAGGCTTCAAACGGTACAATTTGCCAGGACTTTGGCAATAGAAGTGGAGGGATGAATATGTACGGCGTATTGATTGTAGACGATGAGCCTGGCAACAGACAACTGCTGCGGCAGATATTGATGGAGCACTATAAGTTATCCTTTGCCACGGATGGCGTAAACGCCCTTGAGGTGGTGGTGAAGGTCAGGCCGGAGCTGGTGTTGCTCGATATCATGATGCCTCATATGGATGGCTATGAGGTCTGCCGCAGATTGAAGGCCAACCCCGCAACGGCTGATATCCCGGTTATTTTTATAAGTGCGCTGACGGATATCGCCGAAAAGGTCAACGCATTCAACAGCGGCGGTGTGGACTACATCTGTAAACCGTTTCAACGTGAAGAGGTCGTAGCACGGATTCAGACTCATCTAAACCTGTATAGCCTGCAGAAGGCGTTGGAGCGGAGGGTGCAGGAGGAGGTTGACAGGCGTCGCCTTGAGGAGCAGATGCTGGTGCAGCAGTCCAAGATGGCGGCGATGGGTGAGATGATTGGTGCCATTGTTCACCAGTGGAAGCAGCCGCTAAATGCCCTCAGCCTCACCATACAGGATTTGGAGATCGCCTTTGATATGGGCGAGCTTAATAAGCCGTACATTGAACAATCGGTTGCACAGGGCATGGCGCTGATCAAACACATGTCCCAGACGGTGTCTGACTTCCAGAACTTCCTCAAGCCCTCCCACCACAAGGATACGTTTAGTGTTGCGGAGGCATTTTATAGCGTAGCCTCTCTATTTTCCGACCAACTGAAGAAGGACAACGTTGCATTACGGTTAAACTTTCCCAGGACACTTGGGTTGTATTCAAGCGGATACATCAACGAGTTCAAACAGGTAATCCTCAACCTCATAAACAACAGCCGGGACGCCATCAAGGGACACAAAAAGAACGGAAATGCTGCCTATGAGGGGTGGATCACGGTTGACATTGAGGGTGCCGGCGACAAGGTGGTTGTGCGTCTGTGCGATAATGGCGGGGGAATTGACCAGTCCGTGCTCAACAGGCTATTTGAGCCATACGTCACGACCAAGGGGGATGGCGGCACGGGGATTGGGTTGTACATGTCAAGGGCTATCGTAGAGGGAAAAATGGAAGGAACGATATCCGTATCGAACACGCAGGTTGGTGTGGAGTTTGTCATCACCCTGCCGCTTACAACAGGTACATAGACACGGTTACGGGGGGGACCGTCACGGAGTTTCTTTCTGCATCTTTGACAGGTCATCGCTTGTCCGGGACAGGCGTGTTATGAGGGTCTTGAGGAACATCTTGTTAAACCGTATCTGACACTGTGGCGACGTCCTGTCGATCATCGTCCCGCTGATCTTGAGCAGTGTCACATCGGTGGCGGAGATGATGCTTGCCGAACGTTTGGCCTTGGTGATAAAACCCATCTCACCGAAGCAATCGCCCGTCTTGAGGATTACCAGGGGTCTGTCCCCCTTTTTGACCTGCACCTCGCCCGATACTATTATAAAAAATGAGTCATCGATATCGCCTTCGGTGATTATGGGGTCATTTGCGGGGTGCTCGACCCACGAGCTGGCTCGCATGACCTCGGACAACTCGGAGTTAAAAAACCCCTTGAAGAATTCCAGCTTCCTGAGCATTTCATGCCGCACCTGTTCCTTGATAACCCTGTCGGCATGTTTGAGGTTCTTCATGGCGCCTACCAGGTCTGCGGCAAAGTCGATGCCACGGGGGTAGCGTTGCTGGGGGTTTTTATTGAGGGCTTTTTTCACTATCAGCTCCAGGACTTCCGGCATATCAGGCTTGTAGACGTGCATGGGGAGGGGGTCATCGTTGATTATCTTCAGGATCAGGCTGGAGAGGTTGTCGGCCTTTATTGGTGGCATCCCCGTCAGCAGCTCGTACATGACCACGCCCAGGGAGTACAGGTCGGTCTGATTGGTCAGCTCCTCCTCCTTGATCTGCTCCGGGGACATGTACAGCGGAGAACCCATCAGGCCCCCTACCTGCGTGACGTCGGTCTTGTTGAGTTGGGCGATGCTAAAATCGCCGATTTTGACGTCGAGGTCTTCGGTCATCATAATATTGCCCGGCTTGATGTCCCGGTGGATGATTCCCAGGTTGTGGGCATAGTCAAGCGCCTTGCAGCACTTAAAGATGATTTCGATGACCTTCTCCCTGGGCAGCAGCTTATCGGGTTTGCAGTAGTCCTTGAGGCTCTTGGCGCCCTTGACAAACTCCATGACAAGGTAGCAGTGCTTTATCTCTATGCCGGCGTCATAGACGTGGACTATATTGGGGTGGTCGAGTATCCCCGCACACCGGGCCTCGTTGAAGAACATGCGTCTGTAGCGGTTGGCGTTTTCGCTGTCGTGCATGTTTTCGGCATTGGCGACCTTTATTGCCACCTCACGGTTAATGTAAGGGTCCACGCCGCGATACACTATCCCCATTCCCCCACGCCCTATCTCTTCCTTGAGGTCGTACTTGCCTATTCTAAATATGTGTCTTGTACCCATGATACCTCTGCTTTCATATGCTACGTTTAACATAGCAAAGTAGCAACCCTTTTGACAAGACCTGTTTTTTTGTATCTTCTTTATATTTCATGATAACTGTACTTTTACGCATCTTGGATTCCTGGTCAAGCCAGGAATGACCCCTGTTTGAGCCAGGGGCAGGCACACTTGGAAAACGGCTGTAACTGTCATTCCTGCGAAACATGTCCCTGGCTTGAACCATGTCCCTGGCTTGAACAGGGAAGGGAGCAGGAATCCATGCCTTTTAATCGTGAAATAAAAAGCAGGGTAGATGTGTAGCAGAAAAATAATTATTGAAAAACAGCTCGATAAGTGATAGACTATTATATATGAATCAAAGCAACAACATTAAGACTTAGGGAGGAGAAAACTTATGAAACATTTCTTCATGATTGTGTTGGTTGTATTTGTCACTTTAATAAACACGGGGGAGGCTTATAGCGTAAACACTGAAAATTATACCTCGTCACTGGGGACAAACGTTGTGGCGTTTAACTATTGGTCTAATGACTGGGTGTTTATTGATACCTTTCCCAAGTCGAGACAATGGGTGTCCAGCCTGTGTTCAGGTGGTTGGGATAACGGCCCTGCAATGACTAAAGACTCAAACGGATGGGTTACCTCCCTTGTCGCCGATCAATGTATTGATACGCTTATTCTTAAAGATATGAATGGACATTATCCGGCAGGGCAATATGTCATCTTATGGGAAGGCGATGGTAAATTTACTGTCTTTGGTGACTCCGATTCAGTCTTTGACTCCGAGTGGGCGGCTATCACTACAAGTAATGGCATTAAACGTTCAACCTTCATGGTATCAAATCCCACTAATTCCGGGATTTCAATGAAAATCAGGGAACTTCAACCCGGCTATTTAAAGAACTTCCGCCTCATTGTGCCGGGCGGGGTATGCGGCAGTAGTTCGAATAATCTTGATTATTTTGCGTATTGTCAGACATCCAGAGGGGGGACTGGCTCATGCAGCAGCGGTCAGACATGTTTTGATTTTGAGCAGGTATATTGGGATAGATTTAAAGATTCAACTTCCACCATGAATAATCCCAAGGCGGTATTTCATCCCGAATTCCTGCGCAGACTCAAGAAATACAGGGCTATCAGATATATGAACTGGATGGCAATAACAAACTCTCCCCTGCAGCATTGGTCTGAGAGGGCTGATATTAAACAGCAGACCTACGCTGATGCTAATTTCACCCCTGGTCAACAAGGAAAAGGAATCCCTTATGAATTTATCGTTGCGCTAAGTAATATCCTTAATACAGACACCTGGTTAAATATCCCTGCCAAGTCAACGGATGACTACAATACTCAATTCGCAACCTTTATGAAGAGCAATCTTGCCCCAAACCTTAAGCTCTATATTGAGTATACTAATGAAGTGTTTACTTATACTTCTTATGTCGACGATTATAACCATATGATTACTATGGCGAATTCATTAGGTATACCTGGTGGAGATACCTTTTTTCCATCCGGCATCAAGGTAGCAAGGTACTATTCCAGACGGGCAGGGGAGATACACTCTATATGGAGGGGTGTTTTTTCGAGTCAGCCCAGTCGTATTATCAGGGCGTTATCTACATTAAACGTAGATACCGCCTATACACAAGAGGTACTGGATTACGAAGATGCCTACAAAGACGCAGACGTCTTGGCCGTTAACGGATATTTTACCGGGAATCTATATCGTTATCAATATCAGCCCGAAATTTTAGCGATTACAGTAGACGGTATCTTCACTGAGACAAACAATGGCGGGGCAATAGTGCCGGGTTCGCAAAGCGCTCTGGATGAGCTAAAAGGCTTTTATAATGCCCTTTATGCCTTAGCGAATACAAGGGGATTAAGGATGGTGGCTTATGAAGGGGGGCAGCACTATACGGCTAACATATTTGATGGTGATGGTGATACTGAAGAGGATGGCGATCCCCAAAACATCATCCACAATAAGTTCATGGCTGCCGGTCGTGACCCCAGGATGAAAACTGTATACCTCACAAACTTTACAAACTTCAAAAACGCCGGAGGTCATGAATTTTTTCACTTTCTTAACTTGTCTGATCATACCATAAATGGGGCCACATTTGGCGCATTAGAACATCAGACCCAGAGCAGGACTGATGCGCCTAAATATGATGCCATCATGACCTTCATGGAACAAAACCCTTGCTGGTGGAGTGGGTGTGACAGGACCCCTCAGCCACCGCCACCCCCACCGGTGGTACAAGTCCCAACAATAACGCAGTTGGGTACATTAATCCTGATCTGTGTGATTAGTGTTATGATGATGTTTTACGCTCGCAGCCCAAAAAAAGTTACGCAGAGAAACCAAAAAGGTTTAGCAGCTCGAATAACTGTGGATAAAAGCAAAACTGGGGGTAAAGGGGGCTGGCCTCCTTGCAGGGGGTTCTGAAGGGGCCAGGAGCGTCCTGGAGCGAAAAAGAAGCGGAGCTGCCTTCTTTGACCGTCACAGGATTTTTTTACAGGAAAAATTTTTTGGATAAAGGACTATTCGGGTCGAAAACTGTAATCCATTAATTGTTCAAACGTATAGGGGCAATTCCTGGGTAATTCACTGGCACTAATCCCTGTTTCATTTTCAAACCTACGTTTAGCTTCTATAAACTCTTTAGTCGTAACGGTTTCTATATTATACTTCAGGCTTGGGCTGTCTTCAAGCAAACGATTAATATCTGATCTTTGATTATCTATTGTCATGCTCCAGCTTCTACAGCGCCGTTTTGGTTGGTACTGCCATTTCAGCAGGTGCTTTATTAGCACCATTATTCGGCTTGCCAGTTCTCTTTTGTTATTCCTGCCCATGTCCTCCAGCTCCTCTACTATATTTTCTATGTCTATCTCTGTGAGTCTGCCTTGCCGCAACAGATTGGCATTATGAAACACCCATTGATAAAAATCAACCTCATAGAGGGCACGAGCTGTAAGCGTCTTGCTATGTGTCAAAGTATCCATATAATGATATGCTAACATTACCTTTGAGGCAATTGTCAAGTACTCGTTCTTTTTTTCTTTACTTGTTCAGGACGTTAAGGACACGTTTTTCTATCCACATTTTGTCCCACCAGGCAACGGGTGTGACATACTGCCCGTGTAACAGCATGGCAAAATGTAGGTGGTCGCCACCGGCAAACCCCGTCATCCCGCTGTGTGCGATAACCGAGGCCTTCTCCACCTGCTGCCCTACGGCCACGTCAATGGAAGACAAGTGCGCATATAAGCTCATCAAACCAAGCCCGTGATCGATTATCACAACATTGCCATAGATGCCAATATCACCCGTAAATACAACCACTCCGGCGTTGGCCGACTCCACGGGGGTGTTGCTCAACGACGCCAGGTCAAACCCAAGATGACGACTGTGGCTGACTATCTTGCCTTCGTACTCATAGCTCCTGATGTCACCAAAGCGGGCAAAGACCTTGCTGTTTTTCATCTGCACAAACGGACTGCTCCACAGCATCTTGTTTACGCTGGTCCTGGTCAAGGCATTTATCTTCTCCTCTGCCTCTGTGCGCCACTTTTCGTTAACGGTCTTAAATGCCTCAAGCGGAGGGATGTCGGTTGTGTTCAGCATCGGATAGACTTGCTTTTTTATAAAGCTGTCGGTTATTTTCAGGGTATCTTTTCTGTAAACGGTCTTCTTTACAATTGTCTTAATTGGGGCCGTGGCCTTGTTGCCGGCCTCATCTACGGCTTCGGCAAATATGGGCGTCTCCACGGGGGTGTCCAGCCCTATGGGATAAATAGCGAAAAACCGCTGTTTGTCGGGCAAGATTTCGTTTGTTGTCGGATATGCGTTTTCTCCCACGCGCACGTAAACGGCCTTTGCATCCCTGGACTGTATCAGAGCCGATGCCGAAGAACCCTGGTCAGTTATGTAGGAACAGTCTATCACGGATACCTCCGGTGGGATCATGTCTATCGTCACGGGGAGGCGCTGCTGCGTTGTCGCAAAACGCCCCGATACCGCCTTGACTGTCACCTCCGCCTTGCCGTCGCTGAGGGAGAGCTTTCTTGGTTCAACGGTTAGCGTCAGCTCAACTGCCTTCCGTTTGGGCATATCCTTTACCAGTGCAGCCTCCTTGCCGTCCTGGGTCAACAGTACCTCGACGTACTTGATATCAACATTGCTGGTGAGTCGCAACACGATCACCTTTTTCGCCGGCAGAACACCAAACTCCTGCAGCCCCTCTATAACAGGCGCCTTCGCCCTGAAGATAAACAACACTGTACCAGTGACAATCAGCGCTGCCGCTGCTACTATTAATATTATGGTTGAATCCTTTTTCATCTTTATGGTATGACTATCCCGTAGCTCTTTATCTTCCTGTGCAAATTGCTTCGTTCAATCTGTAAGGTCTCCGCCGTCTTTGAGACGTTCCACTTGTGCTTTATAAGCTGCTTGATGATATAATCCTTTTCAAAATTATCCCGTGCATCCCTGAGGGTCTCAAAGGCAAAGTAGTCTACAGAGGTGTTCTTGTAATTTGCAACCTCGGCCCCCGTAATGACCTTGGATTGAACCATTATAAACAACCGTTCAAGGGTGTTCTTGAGTTCCCTGACATTGCCGGGCCAGTCATAACTGTGCAGTATCTTCTGTGCCTCCTGGTCGATGGTCTTGACGGGTTTTCCGTATTCGTTGGCAAAGAGGTTCATGAAGAAGTCTATCAACAACGGCAGGTCTTCCTTTCGCTCACGCAGGGGTGGTACGATTATGGGGATGACGTTGAGCCTGAAGAAGAGGTCTTCACGGAACTTGCCTTCCTTTACCTCCTTGGGGAGGTCCTTGTTGGTTGCCGCTATTATGCGCACATCCACCTTGATGTTCTTGCTGCCGCCCACGCGCTGAAACTCCTGGGTCTCTATGACGCGCAAGACCTTTGCCTGCGTGGTCATGGACATGTCGCCGATCTCATCCAAAAAGAGCGTACCCTCGTGCGAAAGCTCAAATTTGCCCTTCTTCTTCTCAAATGCCCCCGTAAATGAACCCTTCTCATGGCCAAACAGCTCACTCTCTATCAGCTCCGTAGGTATCGCCACGCAGTTGACTTCCACAAAGGGCTTGTTTGACCTGTCGCTGTTGAGGTGCAGGTTTCTGGCGACAAGCTCCTTACCCGAACCACTTTCGCCCATGATCAAGACACGTGCATTACTCTTGCCGGCAATGTCAACCTGACTCTTAAGCTCAACCATGGCAGCAGAGTCGCCGATCATCATGAAACGCTTGACGTTTTCTCTTCTGAGGGACTCGTTTTGCAGCAACAGTTCCTTGCGTTCGATGGCCCGCTTGGCGCTCAGAAGCACGCGCTCCAGCGACAGAGGCTTTTCTATGAAGTCGTAGGCCCCCATCTTGGTGGACTTTACGGCCTGCTCTATCTTGCCGTGACCGGAGATGATTATCACCGGAATATACGGGTTTATACGCTTGATCTCCTCCAGGGTCTCTATGCCGTCCATGCCCGGCAGCCACAGGTCAAGGAATATGACATCTGGCGTGTTCTTGCCGACAAACTCTATGCCCTCCTCACCCGAGGACAGAGTAACAACACTAAAGCCCTCATCCTCAAATATCTCTGAAAGGGTCTCTCTGATCCCTTGCTCGTCGTCTATTATCAGTATGCTATACTCGCTCATTGCACCATACAGTCCTTAAATTTACAACCATTCACCACAGCCTAATAACAGGGTAGCTCTATCTTAAATGTAGAGCCTTTCGGTACATTGTCACCGACCTTGATCCTTCCCTTGTGCTCCATAACGATCCTTTGCGCTATGGCAAGTCCGAGGCCCGTGCCGTTTTTACGCCGGGAGAAGTACGGCTGAAACAGCTTATCCTTGTCCTCTTCATCTATGCCCTTGCCATTGTCGCTGATCTCTAAGAGGATACACGAATGATTCTCATCCTCTTTTACGCGTATGTCTATTTTACCATTTTCCTCCATTGCCTGTATTGCGTTGTCAAAAATATTTATCAGGACACGTTTAAACTGGTCGGTGTCAAGCATTATCTCTGTAACGTCGGTGTCGTAATGCACAGATATTTCCAGGGTTTCGTACTCCCGATACAGGTCCGCGACCTCCTGTATGAGACTGTCCAGGTGTGAGGGGGCCAGCTCTATGTCGGGCATCCTTCCGTAGCGTGAGAACTCGTTGACCAGGCGCTGGAGGCCATCGACTTCCTTAACAATGGTGCTGGTGGCCTTTTCGATAATCCGGTCAAAGTTTGCGTCGTTGTTTTTCCACCTTTTGAGTAATCGTTCGGCGGAGAGTTTGATCGGAGTCAGGGGGTTTTTAATCTCATGTGTGAGGCGCTTGGCAACATCCTGCCATGCCAGGGCCTTCTCTGCCTGGATCAGGTCGGTGAGATCGTCAAAGACCACCAGGGTGCCGAGGGAGTTCCTCGCCTCGTCCTTGAGTTGGATGATAAATATCCGCAGCACCATGGCCCTGCCGTTTATGGATACCTTCATCTGCTCCCGGACGCTCTGGAAGTTATGCAGGTTGATGCCCTTTATGAACAGGTGAAACTCATCGGAATATATGTTTTTGAGTAGCTCCGTGTATGGTCTGTTGATTACGTCTTCGGCCCTCACGGCAAGTATTGAGACAGCCGCCCCGTTGATCGTCAGCACCCTGCTCTGGTCGTCGAGGAATATGACGCCGGAGTTTATGTTGTTGATGATGCTCTCCATGCACAGTCGTCTCCTGTCTGATTCAGTGTAGGCGTTGTGTAGGGAGAGTTCGGCGGTCTTTATCTTTTCGATCATGCCGTTGAAGGACAGTATGAGTCGTCCGATTTCGCCATCGCCGCTGGGGTCAACGACGGTATCGAAGTTACCCTGGGAGACCATGGTGGTGGCTCGCACTAGGTTCTGGATTGGCTCTGTGATCCCGCGGGATATCCTCATGGCTATCCACAGGGCGATGGAGACCACAAGGAGGGTGATAAAGCCCAGGATTATCAGGAAGTTTGCTTTAAGTGGCAGTTTATAAGCCTTGAGGGTACCGTAGTTCTTGTATGCGGATTGGATGTCTTCAACCTTGTTTGTTATCTCCGCGGGCAGTTTTGTGCTGACTATGAGGACCTCCGTGATGGACCCGTCCGTTCTTACGGGGACTGCTGCCCGTATGGTGTCGCCGGTGTTGCTGCTTACGACCTCCGTGCCGCTGATACCTGTGAAGGCGTTTTTTATCACCTCGGAGGTTTCATCGGTGGTTTGGCTGATTCTTTCGATGTGATATCTGTCTACGGGGCTGATGCCTTCGCTCATGGCAATGGCATCGGTTAGGGTGTTCTGCCTGACCATGTCGTAGAAGCTGGTGGCAAGGACGAAGGCGTCGTCTATGGGTTTATTTATAAACGGGGTAAACCACTTGTCTATGTAATTGGTGATCAGTCCGCTGGCTATCACAAAGAGCATGGCAGAGGGTAAAAGGGTGATGCCGACAAAGATTATGACCAATTTGGTCTTAAAGCGGTAGCCCACACGGCGCCTCTTGCGTTCGGCGTAGAGCTTGATCAGACTGTTAAAGACCATTATAGTCAGGGCAAAGAGTGCCATAAGGGTCATCGTTGACAGCGCCACGATTATAAGCTTTGGCGTTACTCCCTGTTCGACCTTCAACATCGAGGCGTCAAATATCCTGATGCCGATCATGGCCAACACGAGCACCAGCAGGGTCACAACAATCCGATAACGCTTCAGTTGTCCCGGCATACTTATTTGACCTTTATCCTGAAGTCTTCGGAGTCCTTTCTGATCTTGAAATCTTTGTCGTCGGCAAAGAACAGGACATATGAGTAAAACTGCGGCGGCTTTTGCTTTACCGACTCTATTGTGATCCTGATGAAATACACACCACTGTCTGAGAGTTCGCTCAGTGTAATCTGGATGTCCTTGATATTCAATGCCCACCTCAGCATGGAGTCAAAGGAGGAGAAGCGTTTTTCAAGGATGGTGGTTTCATTGACGGAGATGACCTTAAACTCACCCTTGACGGGGTTGGCCTTGATCGTTCTGGTGATCTTTCTACCGCGTATGAATTCATCGGGCCAGAGCTGCCACTTCCTGAAGAGGTCGATATAGAAGATGAGTTCCTTCTCCATTCCCTCGCGTATAAGTGTGAGCTGTTCTTCGGTCAGAGACAAGGTAAAGCTGATATGGGCAACAGTACCGTTTAACACAACCTCAGGGCCAATAATATCTTCCGATGAAGCTGCTCCGTCAACAGTGAGGCTCACTAACAACAATAACACTATGGTTACTTTACGCATCAATAACTCCGGTTAAAAACTCCTAATGCTTCAGTATACCATAAACACCTCGACAATGTGAGTCTTAACTTAGGTCACTCATGATAATGGCACTTGAAATTTTGATGCGTTGTAAACCCAGGCCTACCAGGCCATTGCGCTGTAACTATACGACCCCTAAACATAGCTCCTGTCCTGTAGCCTCATAGTTACTTGCTCGTATATACTCAAAAAGTAGTTTTACTTGATCATACCAATAAGACTTGCCTTTACTTCATCTATGGTATCAGACCTCTTTATTATGACCTTTAGTTGGCTAAGTTCTTCCAAGGTGCCAATATTTCTTATCATACCCATAAGTTCAAGGCCTGTATAGCCGTATTTAATCTCAAGTGCCATTTCTATCCCCTCAAGCAAACCTTTTCTCTCTCCCTCAAGCAAACCTTTTCTCTCCCCCTCAAGCAAACCTTTTCTCTCCCCCTCAAGCAAACCTTTTCTCTCTCCCTCAAGCAAACCCTCTTGTTTGCCATCTAAAAACATCTCGCTCTCTCTTATGTCGAATGTTATAGGCATGTTCTCTACCTCCTTTTTGACTTTATTGTAAATTTTGTTCAGATTTGAAAGACCTAACAGTTTGAAGACATAGTCCTTTGCGTCCTCTGGTGATAAGCCTGAAAGTCTGCTCACTATTGTTCTGATAACGCCGTCTATATCGTCGGTCATGCAAAGGATTGCTAGTATAAAGTCGTCCGGTACA
>NZ_JMFO01000041.1 GCF_000714715.1 Candidatus Magnetobacterium casense | reverse complement strand
GCGCCTTTGTCAGTCGCCTCCTAGGTCTGCCCTAGAAGCCCCGGCTACAACCGTGCCACCGTCGGAACTCACGGAGACGGAATTGCCTAATTAATCATCATAGCACCATCTGATGCGGTCAGCTTGGCCGTCTGATTACCGGAACCATCTGCCCATGCTACACCTTTTTCAAACACATACGCAGCGCCTTTGTCACTGCCTCCTAGGTTTGCCCCATAAGCCCCGGCCACAACCGTGCTACCATCGGAACTCACGGAGACGGAATAGCCTAAATAATCACTATCAGCGCCGTCTGATGCGGTTAGCTTGGCCGTCTGGGTAGCATCACTCCATCCCCCGCCGGGCTTGACAAACACATACACAGCGCCTCTGTCAGTGCCTCCTACATCTACAGAGGGAGCCCCGGCAACAACCGTGCTGCCGTCGGAACTCACGGAGACGGAAATGCCTAAAAGATTACGATCGGCACCATCTGATGCGGTTAGCTTGGCTGTCTGGGTAGCATTACTCCATCCCCCGCCGGGCCTTACAAAGACATACACAGCGCCTATGCCACTGTTGCCGAAGGCGTTATTATTAGCCCCAGCCACAACCGTGCTGCCATCAGAACTCACGGAGATGGAAACGCCTAACCAATTACCATTAGCACCATCTGATGCGGTCAGCTTGGCCGCCTGAACCCAGGGGTCTACGACTATGGGAAACTGCGCACCATTGAGCGCCACCTTTATGTCTATGCCGTCGGAACTCTTGTCAAACCACGCCTTCAGCTCCTTACCGGTCTTGTCGTAGGCATACAGCCCTCCGTATGACAGGGCAACGTTGCCGCGTTTGTCCGCAACCGCAATGCTCTTTGGGTCGCTGACGGTCAAATCCCCATGCGTCTTTAACTCCAGCGTCAGGGTGTCTGCCTCATGCGTTGGTTTTTCCAGTATCGTCCAGCCCTGCTGTATACCGCCGGGGCCGTTGACGTACCAGCTCTTCATCCCGCCAGCGGTGTACTCCAGCCTGTTGTCCCGGCGCTTGACCCTGGCCTTCTTGGAAGCCATTTTGACTTGTTCGTTGCCTGACCTTACACCCTTGAGGGCGATGCTAAACCCAACGTCCTTGCCCTTGATGCTCAGACCGTCTCTGCTTACCCGCGCCTTAAGCCCCTGGGCTTCGTTGGTTAGCTCGTAGGAACCGCCATCTTGTCGTATCTTGTAAGACCTGGAATCTTTACCAACCCTCTCCGATATCTTGTACTGCAAGGGTATCTCAAGCTCCACAAGGCTAGTTTGCTTACCAGGGGGTATCTCCCTGACCTCAGGCGTTAAGCCTGCATATGCCGACAATTTAAACAGTACCAGCAGCATAACGATCAGGACGTTACCCCTGGCAATATACCTTAAACCTTTGACCTTGAATTTCATCATAATTACCTCATCGCTGTTTTGTAATGCACTTAAAATAAGCGCCTTTTTAATTGCAGAGATTAAACTGTACTTTCGCACTTTTTTCTAAATAGGCATTTTATGCGGTTTGAAAAATGGATTCCCGCTTTCGCGGGAATGACGGTAAAAGGAGTTTTGGGCCAGTCTGTGTCATTCCTGTGTAAACAGGAATCCAGAAACTGCGAAACCATAGATTTAAGAAAGTTACCGTTGTTCTCCTGTCGGTTTAATACTTACGATGCCATTGTTGACTTGCAGCCTGTTTTCTGCAAAGAGTCGGATAGCGTATGGGTAGATTACGTGTTCACTGCGGAGGATTTTCTCCGATAGTGTCTCTTCGTTGTCGTCACTGCTAACGGAAACGGGTGCCTGGACGATGATTGGGCCGGTATCCATGCCCTCATCGACGAAGTGTACGGTGCATCCTGAGACCTTAACGCCTGCCTCGATGGCTTGCTTCTGGGCATGGAGGCCCTTGAAGGAGGGCAAGAGGGCGGGGTGGATGTTGAGTATCCGCATGGGGAATGCCTCGATAAGCGGACGGGTGACAATCCGCATGAAGCCTGCAAGGGCTATCAGTTCCGTTGAGCGGGCGGAGAGTTCATCGGCCACGGCCTTAAAGAAGTCGTCCCTGGTTGCATAGTCCCTGGGATTGATGTATATGTGTGGGATGTTGTTGTCCGTGGCCCGTTGTATGGCATAAGCGTTGGGGTTGTCCGTGAGCAGGCACACGATATCGACGTTTAATGAGCCGTTGTTTTTGGCATCTATGATGGCCTGAAAATTGGAGCCTCTGCCCGAGGCCAGTACTGCTATTTTGAGCATTCGCTATCCCTCTGGAGGCTTTCCTTGTAGAGTTGTTTGTTGTCTATGCCCATGGCAGTGGCAACCTCCATAACGGCGTCCTTGCGTCTGGAGCCGGCCTTTATGAGTTCATCAACCTCTCTGAGGGCATCTTCCATCGAAAACTCCGGGGCTGGGGCGGCCTCTGCAATGACGACGTACTCACCGGCTATCTTTCCCCTCTCCATCTTGTCGATGACCTCCTGGACGCTGCCCCTGATGACCTCCTCGTGCATCTTGGTCATTTCGTGGCAGAGGGCAATCCGGCGGTTGCCAAAGACCTCAAGCAGGTCATACAGGAAGTCCATTATCCTGTGAGGCGACTCGTAGAACACAACCGTAAAAACAAGTCCCTTGAGTTCCGTCAGCTCTTTTATCCTCTGCGTTTGTCTGCTTGATAGAAATCCCGCAAAGAAATACCGTTTCGTGGAAAGCCCCGACACCGACAGGGCGGTAATCAACGACGTTGCCCCCGGTATGGGGACGATCTCTATGCCCTGCGTCAGCGCCTCGCGGACCAAGACCTCGCCCGGGTCAGATACCCCCGGGGTGCCGGCATCCGAAATGAGGGCAACCGACAGTCCATCGTTAAGACGCTGAAGCACCTCCCTGGACTTGACCTTTTCCTTTTCGCCCCAGTAGCTGATCATTGGCGTAGTAATGCCGTAGTGGTTGAGGAGTTTTGCCGAGTGGCGTGTATCCTCTGCCGCTATCACATCGACCTCTTTGAGGGTGTCCAGCGCCCTGAGGGTGATGTCCTGCAGGTTCCCTATCGGAGTAGAGACTATGTATAAGACGCCTTTCATGCTATATAGCACTCACATGTAGGCTCTCTGTAAGCATTTAGCTCTTTCACTAGCAGGTGGACTGTTGTTGAAGGGTTGTTGTTTGCAGGATTAAAATCTTTGGTAATTTTCATAGGATCAAACTCTTTATCGTCTTTAGGTTTATATTCTTTTTCTAACAGTTTGTTAGCATTTTCTACTGCATAGTTTTGTCTGTCTTTAAGCGTTGCATACATATCTTTACTATTTTTCTCATACTTACGTCCTAGTTTTTTCGTAAGTCTTGGGGCATATTTGTTTCTTGACATAGCAGTATCGTGGTAATTAAAGTGAAGCAGATACCATAGCTCAAAGGCTTCATTTGAATATGCAACGCATATATTGTTCTTTGCTGTTATTTGTATTGCGTTATTGAATTGATTAAAATCGTCTTTGTCAAACACAGCCCATACGCTATGATAACTTCCATTGTTTTTTTCTTTAATTGCTTCATTTACCAACCTAACAGTATTATATCCCGTGCCTGTGACCTCTATATATTTACTCCCTTTATTCCAGATTTTCTTAAATCTTCACGGAAGTTTTCAAAGTAATAAACTTCTGTTTTTTCTCCTTCGCACATAATCAACACCGTTTTGAATCTTTCTTTGGTATTGAGAGTTCTTTTTGATTTTTTGGAGTTATTTTTCATAGACGTTTATTTTATCAATGAGGATATGTTACCGCCAATAAAAGGTATTGCACCGTATCTTCCTGATCTATAGTCTTTTTCATAAGACTCATCGCCTGTAAGTTTGAATTCAGCCAGCGAGTATAAAGCTGTAGCGCCATACCTGTCTTTTTCCGTAAACCATACCTGATCTCTCCTGTAAAGTCTGTTGTTCAACAAGTTCGTATCATGGGTGGCAATAATTAGTTGAGCATTTGTTTTGTTTCTGTTGAACAATTTGACTATATATGATGTAATATTTGGGTGCAGCCTTGCATCCATCTCATCAATAACCAAAATCTTTCCATCTAACAATGTATCAACAATCAGACCTGCGAGCGATAAAATCTTTCTCGTTCCTTCAGACTCTGACAATAGGGGCATCTCTTCTGTGCCAACTTCATTATTGTCAGCATCGTATAACGCATGATATGTAAACATGTTAAGTGCATGCTTATGTTTTATTTTAACCTGTTTATGTGCTTCGATAAGCTTTTTATGTTCTTTGGTCATTTCATTACTTAAATTAGGTATCTCATCTGTAATTTTACTACTTAATTTAGATAGCTCAGAGGATACATCGGATAACATAGCCTCGAAGTCTATCTTTCTGACTTCTTTGATTTGCAAGTCTGCCCAATTAAGCAGGTCTAAGATGATATCTTTACGTGTTGCATCATCAAGTTGATCAAGGGTATAAGGTAAAGTATCTTCATCATCTAAACCTGTGATAAATTTAAAGATTGCAAACCAATCAAATATGTTTTTTGCAATTTTTCCATTAAACTGTGCTGCAACGGATAAAAACAAGGCATTTGAACGCGTCTTGTCTTCTAACCCTTTTCCTTCCTCAAAGTTTACGATTTCTATGTTATCTTGCTCTCTGTTAAACAGTATAGTCTCCTCGTCATCCGGATAACTGTATAACCACTCTCTATGAACCCTGCTATTGTCAACATCAAAACCGTATGTGTATCTGATGGCGCCTGAAATAAAAGAAATCTCAAAACTTGAAGGCTTGTTTTCAGTTTCCGTACTAAACTTAAACCTTTCTTTAATAATATAATCACCGTACTGAGTCTCTCTGGAGGAGTTTAATACAAAACGTTTCATAAACGCCATTGCTTTTATAAGATTGCTTTTACCGCTGGCATTTGCACCATAGATGGCAGCGCTCTTTAGGATATGCCACTCCGGATCATCCGTTTGTATACGATTCTCCTGCAGCTCCTCTATGTCCGCCGCAACCATGCTAAGGGTGACCTTGTCTTTAAACGACAGATAATTCGCCACACTAAACTCCACCAACATAGAGATTATTATAAGAACAAGCGTGCATGGATGTCAATACACCCCAAAGACTGCATGTTCTCAGCACGGAACACCTCACAGGTCTAAATAACGGAGCATAAATGTTTAGAACATTTAGGGTTAAGAATAATGGCGCGTCAAGGGGACTTCTTCGTGGCCGGGGCGGGTGCGACCCGCTGCGACAAGATTGCGCCTCGCCCCTCCCGTTACGGTAAACTATGTTCGTTTACTCGTTGAACCAATAGTACGGTACGTTGCCGGTCACAGCGCCATTGCCACCCGTCCCCCACATGTAGACGTCGCCGGTTGGGGTATCCTGCCAGAGAACGTCGATCTGATTGCCTGCATCGCTCTTGCCTGTGATTGGCTTACTGCCCTTGCCGTAGAAGTCTCCAACGCCTATGATCTTCCAGTTGCTTGGGACAGCTCGTGTCATGTAGCCGCCCGCTAAGACCTCGCCGTTGCTGCCCATATTCCAGGCATATATATCGCCGCTGGTGTCGTCCTGCCAGATGATATCGTTCATGCCATCGCCGTTGACATCACCAAAGCCTCTGACCTGCCAGGTGGTACCCACCGTTGCGGTACTTCTGATGTTGCCAATGGAGGTGCCGTTCATATGCCAGATGGCTACATCACCGGAGTCTACGTTGCGCCAGACAATATCACTCCTGCCGTCTTTGCTGAAGGTGCTTATGCCCTGCACCTGCCAGTTGGAATCAACATTTGCAACACTGCCGTACTGTGATATCTGTGGGCCATCCATTGTCCAGACGGCTGCATCGCCCGTTTGACCATTGCGCCAGAAGACATCAGCCATACCGTCGCCATTGAAATCGCCGATGCCCTGTATCTGCCAGTTGATATCGATTATCATCGGGGCGTTCCTGGTTCCGACACTGGATGCCCTGATGACGCCCACTGGCGCTACGTTCTGTTTGTTGGTGATCGTTGTGCCGTTCATCAGCCAGATGACCACCTCGCCCGTCTTGATATGACGCCAGAGGATGTCAGCCTTGCCGTCGCCGTTGAAGTCACCGATGCCTTGGATATGCCGGCTGAAGTCCAGGGTTGCCACGCTTGCGACAGAGGCGATTGTCTTGCCGTTCATCAGCCAGATGACGACTTCGCCCGTATCGGTATTACGCCACAGGACGTCCCGCTTTCCGTCGCCATTGAAATCACCGTTGAACACGGACCGCGTAAACGTCTGCGGAAGCAGGCTGGATTGGGCGCTGCATCCGGTGCTGTTGCACGCCTTCATCGTGTAGGTGTAGGTTTGACCGGTGTTGTGGCCCGTCTGGTAATGGTCGTCCCTGACTGAGATCATACCACCCTTGTATTCTTTGATGTTTACGGACTTGTCGTTGCCGTAGTAGAGGACGTAGTACGTTGCGTTGGGAACTACGTCCCAACTGAGGCTCAGGCCGCCGGTTGCGTGGAAGGCCTTGAGACCTGTGGGTGTTGAGGGAGGCGGAGGGGGCGTGCCGTTTATGGCAAACTTTTGAATGCGAGTGTTGCCCCAATCACCAACATATACGCTACCGGATGAGTCCATCGCTACACCGTTAGGAGATTTGAACTGTCCATCGTCGCTACCTTCACTGCCCCATTTTGTAAGGAATTGTTCGCTTGAGCTTAAATTTTTGGACACGACTGTTGCCCGCATCGACAACATAGAGGTTACCGGATGAGTCTATTGCTATACCGTCAGGAGATTTGAACTGTCCATCGTCGCTACCTTTACTGCCCCATTTTGTAAGGAATTGTCCGCTTGAGCTAAATTTTTGGATACGACTGTTGCCCGCATCGACAACATAGATGTTACCGGATGAGTCTGTTGCTATACCTGCGAGAGAGTCAAATTGCCCATCGTTGCTACCATTGCTACCCCATTTAGTGATAAATTGTCCACTTGAGGTAAATTTTTGGATACGACTGTTGCCATATGGTTAACCCATCTCGTAATACAAGCTATCAGCAACATATACGTTATCAGATGAGTCAACCACTATGCCCATGAGCCAATTGAATTGCCCATCGTTGTTATCACGACTTCCCCGTTTTGTTATAAAGCTACCGGTTGAGTTAAACTTCTGTAATTGCCCATCACCACCGTCCTCGATTCCCAATTTTGTAATGAAGCCACTGAGTGAGTTAAATTTCTGTATCCGATGGTTACCAAAATCAGCGACATATATGTTATCGGATGAATCGATAGCTATACCTCTTGGAGAGTCGAATTGCCCGTCGCTACTGCCCCTGACGCCCCATTTTGTTATAAAGCCACCGGTTGAGTTAAACTTCTGTATACGATCATTGCCTTCGTCAACGACATAGACGTTACCGGATGAATCGATAGCTATACCTTYTCGGAGAGTCGAATTGCCCGTCGCTACTGCCCCTGACGCCCCATTTTGTTATAAAGCCACCGGTTGAGTTAAACTTCTGTATACGATCATTGCCTTCGTCAACGACATAGACGTTACCGGATGAATCGATAGCTATACCTCCTGGATAGCCTAATTGTCCGTCGCCACTGCCCCTGACGCCCCATTTTGTGATAAAGCCACCGGTTGAGTCAAACTTCTGTATACGATTATTGCCTTCGTCAACGACATAGACGTTACCGGATGAATCGATAGCTATATAGCTGGGATGTATGAATTGTCCGTTGCTGCTACCAAAGCTACCCCATCTTGTGACAAATCGGCCAAGTGGACTAAATTTTTGAATGCGATTGTTATTTGTATCAGCAACATAGATGTTACCGGATGAATCAACCGTTACACCACGGGGATAGTAGAATTGCCCGTCTTCTTTGCGTTCACCCCACTTGGCCACATAGTTGTACACCTCCTCAGCCGCGGCGATGGAGACACCCGCTGCCAACACCCAAAGCAACGCAACCAGCATCGCCGGTAGCAGAACCGACCTTCCCTTTGTCATTGCAATACCCTCCTGTTTTTGATTTCTAAAACACCATATGCTACAATTTTATCATATCCTGATTGCGCATTTCAAGTATCCTCTTAGAAAAGCATGGTAAAATGGGGTCAAGGGGACTGGTCCCCTTGCAGGGGGTTCTGAAGGGGGGCGGAGCCGCCCCTTTCTTTCTTGCCTTAAAGTATAGTCACCATGAAATATAAAGAAGATAGCATTTCAATTTTGCTGCGGGAAAATTGCACCTCGCCCCTCCCAACCCAAAAAATAAGGCTTGCATAAAAGTCAACCAATCCTGTAAAATGCTAACTGACTGAAGATTTTACGCAGAGGTTTTGTATGGCAAGAGGCATTTGGATGACTGAACGTAGTCGGGTTGATGACCTTAAAATATCGCAGACTTGGTTTATTTGGCCTGCGTGAGTTAAGTCCCATCGGCCACTTATAAATCTAACGTAGTTGTGAGCAGTATATAGAGAGGACTATATATGATTAAAAGAATCTTTGAAGTAGTAATCCCCGATTACAAGTACTGGAGGCAGAACATCAAGTGCCAGACAGGATGTCCTGTCAACACGGACTCCAGGGGTTACGTAAAGGCAATAGCCGACGGCGATTACGAAAAGGCATACTGGATCGCACGGACGCCTAATCCGTTGGCTTCCATATGCGGGCGAATATGTGCCGCCCCATGTGAGATGGCCTGCAGGAGAAAGGGCATCGATGCTGCCGTGTCCATCAGGGCACTCAAGCGCTTTGTCACGGAAAAGTATGGCGTCGAAATTCACAAGGACAAAAACGCCTTCGTGGATAAACTCAAAAAGAACCTCCTCGATAAGGCCAAGGGTATTATGGGCCTGGCCGAGGATACCTCCAAGCCCATATCTATAGTCGGAGCCGGTCCTGCGGGACTTGCATGTGCCCACGACCTTGCACTGATGGGGTACAAGCCCGTCATCTACGAAATGGAAAAGATAGCGGGTGGCATGTGTGCCGTTGGCATCCCGCCATACCGACTCGACAGAACGGTGCTGCAGGCCGAAATTGACGCCATCAAGGCACTCGGTGTCGAAATCAAACTCGGCGTCCAGATCGGAAAAGACGTCAGCCTCAAGGACTTGTACGAAAACTCGCTGGCGTTGCTCATTGCGGTTGGCGCAAAGCGAGCGCGGATGCTCCCCATGGAAGGCTCCAAGGGCATTGGCGTCCTGGGTGGGGTGGACTTCCTCAGAGACGTCTTCTGCGGCAAGGACGTGCGCATAGGCCCCAAGGTGGTGGTCATCGGCGGAGGGAATGTCGCCTACGACGTGGCCAGAACCTCCATGAGACAAAAGGGTGTCAAGGAAGTCACCCTGGTCTGTATCGAGGAGCTCCACCAGATGCTGGCCGACAAGATAGAGATAGAAGAGGCCGAGGAAGAAGGCGTTGAACGCATTAACACCTACGGCCCACAGACTATCAACCTTGATAAGACAAACCGTGTGGTGTCAATGACGTTTAAAAAGTGTATATCCATGTTTGACGGTGAACGCAAGTTCAACCCCAGATATGACGAATCCGATACGATCACGGTGCCCACAGATAC
Source organism: Candidatus Magnetobacterium casense (assembly GCF_000714715.1). GTDB lineage: Bacteria > Nitrospirota > Thermodesulfovibrionia > Thermodesulfovibrionales > Magnetobacteriaceae > Magnetobacterium > Magnetobacterium casense. The sequence goes on along the minus strand of NZ_JMFO01000041.1, from coordinate 12,644 downwards.
GGTGTTCTTTGCCATCGGACAGACCTACGAGCTTGGCTTTATCGGTGACTCTCAACTGGATATCAAGATGACCGAGCGCGGTATGGTGAGCGTAAACCCCGATGGCGTCTCCACGTCGCTTGAGGGCGTGTTCGTTGCCGGAGACCTGGCATACGGCCCCAGACTCGTCATCGACGCCGTGGCAAGCGGTAAAAAAGCAGCCATCCATATACACAACTATATAAGCCAGGGCCAGTTGACGCTCAAAACATACGAGGCACACAAGGACCGCTACGGTATCGAAGTAACGCCCAAAGACGTAGCCCACCCGCCTGACTTTGAAAAGATACCCAGACATCACGTCCCCGCCGCACCGCCGGAGGAACGGGTCAAGAGCGTACATCACCTCGTCGAAACCGGCTTTCCCAAGGAAATGGCAGAGGAACAGGGCAGTCGCTGTCTCAACTGTGCCGTCAACACCATCTTTAACGGAGACCGGTGTATACTCTGCGGCGGTTGTGCCGATGTCTGCCCCGAATACTGCCTGCGACTGGTCAGCCTCGAAAAGATCAGGGGGGATGAGACCCTCACCCGCCTGTACGAGAACAGGTACGGCAAAAGCCCCGAAGGATACGGCTCGGCCATCATAAAGGATGAGGACAGGTGTATCAGATGCGGCTTCTGCGCCAAGAGATGTCCTGTTGATGCGATAACAATGGAAAGATTTATATTTAAGGAGGTGTTTGAAAGATGAAAGATGAAACCCAGGACAAACATGGCGGGGACTCCAAAGGAGGGGTCTCCAGACGGGATTTTCTGACTTTTTCGGCCTTTGGTGCAGCCGTTGCGGCCAGTCTTGGAATCGTGGCCGGCGTGCTAAGGTACTTTAGGGCTGACGTGCGTTACGAGGAATCCAAGAGCTTCAAGATCGGTAAGCCTGACAACTTCCCCGTGGGTACGGTCAGGAAACTTGATGACAAGAAGGTGTTCATATTCTCCGATGACAAGGGCTTTTATGCCATATCGGCCGTATGCACACACCTTGGTTGCCTGGTCTACAGCACCGAAGCGGGCTTTCAGTGCCCCTGTCACGGCTCAAAGTTCAATGAGATCGGCAAGGTGGTTGGAGGTCCGGCGCCACGCGGACTGCCCTGGTTTGAGATCACACAGGATGTTGATGGCAGCCTCGTTGTTGATGCCTCCAAGGAAGTGCCACCTGGCACTAAAACTATATTTAGCTAACATGGGAGGAATGCATAAGATATGAACCAAACCGGACTCTCCGGAGTATCCAGCCTCACGGAGCACTTAAAGACCTTTGTTCGTGCCATCCCCGATGTAATAGCCGGCATCCCGAGGTATATCGATACCTACGTCATACGCAGGAAAACCGGGGGATTTAAGATCGGCAGTCCCGTGAATTTCCCCGTGGGTACAGTCAAGAGATTCGACAACAAGGGGCTGTTTGTCCTGTCCGATGACCAAGGCATCTACGCCATATCGGCCGTATGCACACACCTGGGTTGTCTGGTGTCCGCTACGGGAACAGGCTTTCAGTGTCCCTGCCATGGCGCAAGTTTCGATGCAACCGGCAAGGTCACCGGAGGTCCGGCACGAAGGGCCCTGCCGTGGTTTAAGCTCACACAGGATGCCGGTGGCAGCATTGTCGTTGATACCTCGCGGGAGGTTTCTCCTGGCACTAAAACAATATTGAGTTGACAAGAGAGGGATAAAGATATGAACGAAACAGAACAATCCGGACTTGCTAAGTTTACGGACAACTTAAAGTCAATTGCCAACACCTTTGTCGGCTCCGTCTTCAGAAACGGCGCACCAACCTCCGACAAGACACGGGCGGCGGCAATCTATAACAACTTCTTTATGCACATACAGGGAGTCAAGACACACATAAACACCCTCAGACCCTCCTATACGCTCGGCCTGGGGCTGATGGCGTTCTTCCTGTTTGTGATCGTAATTGGCACGGGCATATTTCTGATGACGTACTACAACCCGTCAATAGAAAACGCCTTCAAATCAGTCAAAAATATAAACTTCGTGGTCTTTGGCGGCAAGGTCATGCGCAACCTGCACAAGTGGGCAGGGGAGGGTATGATCATCTTTGTGCTGCTGCACATGGCGCGGGTGTTTTTCACCGGCTCGTACAAGAGCGGCAGACAGTTTAACTGGGTCATCGGCATTGTGCTCTTGATCCTGACCTACGTGATAAACCTCACGGGATATCTGCTGCCCTGGGACCAGTTGTCGTACTGGGCTATGGTCATCGTGGCAAACATAATGCAGTCGCCCAAGGAACTGACGGACTCATTGGGGATAACACGCTTCTTTGACGTTGCCACGTTATCGACGGAGTTCTTTCTTGCCGGTTTGCTTCCCGGTAAGGAGGCCCTCAACAGGGTGTACATGTTCCACGTGATGATCCTGCCGATGGCGATGTACGTCTTTGTGGGCATCCACTTCTGGCGTATCCGCAAAGACGGCGGCATGACAAAGCCCGAAACCTTCACCATCACTGACAACGATGCCAGCTACGTCCTGCCCCCACAGAAGACCGGCGGCATTTTCACCACACACAAGACCTACGGCCTGATGGAACTGGCAAAGGGCAAAACCCCCGCCGTGGACAGAGACGTCGAAAACACCGTCATGAGCTGGCCAAATCTCCTGATAGCCGAACTGGCCGTATTCATGTTTACCCTGGCCATTGCACTGGTGTACTCCTACTACATAGACGCACCGTTGAAGGAGTTTGCAAATCCGCTGATACCGGAGAATCCGGCAAAGGCACCGTGGTACTTCCTTGGTTTGCAGGAGCTGTTGTCCTACTCGGCCTTTATGGGTGGTGTGGGCTTGCCCGGCCTGGCACTCTTGGGGCTCATCCTGATACCCTACCTGGACAGGGAACAGTACAACGTTGGCATATGGTTTACGGATAAAAAGGGTAGGGCCGTGGCAATAGAGGCATGTATCATCAGCGTGGTTGTGGTGATAGGGATGCTGGTCTTTGCCGTAAAGTTCGGTTGGCTCAGAAACTGGTTCCCCGACATACCGCAGATAATTATCACGTTTATCAATCCCGGCAGCTTATGGGTAGTGTTTATGATGGCGTGGTCGCTGCATGTTATCAAGCGGACAGGTTCGACGAGGTTGGGTGCGATGGCGTTGTTTGTGATGTTCCTGGTCAGCTACGTGATACTGACGTACTTTGCCACGGAACTGCGCGGACCAAACTGGGAATTTTACTGGTCAAAGGACCAGTGGCCGGTCCACTAATGCCGGATAAGATGCACACAGAGATGATTAACAATAAATCGATTAAGAGGTAAAAATGTATAGTAGATTTTACTTGTCTGTACTATTAATATCATCGCTTCTTGTCATGACCTACCTTGCGTTGGTGGCATTTCATGGGGTGATGCCTGAGTGGAAATACTATCAGCTTGAGTACAAGGACATGCTGATAAAAAACGCAAAGGATGAGGCGTCAAAAAAAAGGGCGGAGGCCTTTAATGTGAAGTTGCAGCAGATATACCTCAGCACCCTCAAAAAGGAAGACCGCTGCACCACCTGTCACATCGGCGTAGACAACCCCATGATGGCAAATGCCAAGGTCCCCTTCAAGACACACAGCGGTGATTATCTGGCGAAACACCCCATTGATAAGTTTGGTTGCACGGTCTGCCATGAGGGCCAGGGCCTTGCCACCAATAAGCGTGAGGCCCATGCCAAGGGTCACACCTACTGGGACACACCTATTCTGCCGCTAAACTATACACAGAGCGCCTGCGTGCAGTGCCATGACCTTGACATGCTCAAAACCAAGGGCGGCGACAAGGTGGCCGAAGGCGAAAATCTCTTCAGAGAAAAGGGCTGCCAAGGTTGTCACAAGGTAAACAAGGTTGGCGGAGACCTCGGAAAGCCCCTTGATGGCGTGGGGTATCGTCCGATAGCGTACTTTCCGATGAAACACGTCGTTGGCGAACACACGGTGCCGGCCTGGTTGAAGCAACACTTTGACGATCCGCGTGCCATAGTCCCCGGCAGTGAGATGAGGGTATGGCTCAAGGGGCCCGAGTCAGACCTCCTGACCATGTTTTCCCTGACCCTCAGACCGGATGAGCCGCCGCTTGAGTATCGTCGCAAGACCTATGCACATCCGCCCAAACATGAGGGCGAAACCCTGTACAAGATGTATTGCATTGCCTGTCACGGGGATGGCAAGACCAGTGTCTACGACGAAATATTTAAACGTACCATACCGGCGATACAGAATCCGTCGTTTTTAAAGCTCACGGATGACAAGAACCTCGAAACGATTATCAAAGAGGGCCGTACCGGCACTCAGATGACGGGGTGGAAGTCAACGGCTGCCGGTGTCAGCGACGAAGAGATCAAGTCGATCATACAATACCTGACCAGCAACAGGCCGGCTGAGGGCCATGAACCCTTCCCGATCAAGGACATCAACGCCAACGCCGAACATGGCAAGGAGGTCTTTGAATCACACTGTGCCGTGTGTCATGGCAAGGATGGCAAGGCCGGGGAGAACCTGATAGGCATCAACCTCAGAAACCCTGCGGTTACAAAGTTTGTGGACCCGGAGTTCCTTGCCGTTACGATACGCGATGGCAGGGAGGGGACATCGATGCCGTCGTTTGCCTCTGAGGATATGGGGTTAAACAATCAGGACATTGCTGATGTAGTTGCCTACATAAGGGATTTTGGACGTGTTGCCAAGAAATAGTGAGACGGCAGGTTTAGGGCAACATAAAACGGGGTCTGACCCTGTTTATAGACAATACTTCACAGTTAGAGAGGTATATATGGAAAGGCCAAATAGAGGCGGTGGGACATCGCTGCCACAAGGAAGTGGTGAGGCACCACTGCCAAAAAGAGGATTTTATGGCACACTGATGTTGCTGCTGTGTGTGATGCTTTTGTCGGCGTCCGCTGTATTTGCGGAGGATGACGAGGCCCTGATCAAGCAGGGGGAAAAGGTATACAAGGTGCGCTGCATGGTGTGTCACGGCAAACAGGGTGATGGCAAGGGAGCAGTCGGTGTGCTGCGCAAGTCAGAGGCTTCAGGGCGTATTATAGAGATACGTCCTCGTGACTTTACAATGGGACTTTACAGGTTTCGCAGCACGGCCACGGGGTGTTTGCCCTCCGATGACGACCTGCTGTACATCATAACCAATGGGATACCCAGGTCATTTATGCCGAACCTCAAGGACGTTCCGGTAGACGATCTCAAGGCGGTGAGGAGCTATCTAAAGTCGTTTTCGTCGAGGTTTCAGGAGGAACAACCCTGTGATCCAATAGTGACCAAGCAGCCGGCCTGGGTTGGCAGTGCGGATTCCGTCAACAAGGGCAAGGCCATATACAAGAACATGAAGTGCTGGGAGTGTCACGGAGAAACCGGCAAGGGTGATGGCAGCAAGTCAGAGGAGATCAAGGACGATTGGGGCGAGCAGATACTGCCGTTTAACTTTCAGACCGGTGACCTCAAGAAAGGCTCCAGACCTCAGGACATCTACATGACGTTTACCTCCGGACTCGATGGCACCGGTATGCCCTCCTACCAGGATACCCTCAACGAGGATGACAGGTGGCACCTGGTGTCATACACACTCAAGTTAATGGGCAAGCTCGACAAAAACCACAACCAAAGCGCACACAAATAACGACAAAAACAGAGAAAGAAGGAGGGCGGTTTATGGCAGGGGTGCCTCACCCCCTCCGCCCCCTCCTCAGACCTCCCCTGCAAGGGTGGGGCGAGGCGCCCCGGCCATGAAGAAGCCCCCTTGACCTCATTTTACCATGCTTTTTTAAGAGGATACGGGGCAAGGCCATATACAAGAAGAAGAGGAGACACCTCCTCGGCCAAGATTTGTAGCATTATAACCTTAACTCAGACGTTAATGGTGCCGAATTAAAAAAAAACAAAGAAAATAGGAGGATACATGCGATACTCAAAGACATTAATACCAACCTTGAAGGAGATGCCCTCTGATGCCGAGGCGATAAGTCACGTGTTGTTGCTCAGGGGTGGGTATGTGCGACAGTTGGCCTCCGGGCTGTATATATATCTGCCGCTGTTCTGGAGGGTCTTAAACCGGATCAACAACATCATCCGACAGGAGCTCAACCGCATTGGGGCGCAGGAGCTTTCGATGCCAGTGCTTCATCCGGCGGAGGTCTGGCAAAAGACCGGGCGGTGGTATGAGATCAAAGAGGAGATGTTCCGCCTCAAGGACCGCACCGGACGCGACATGTGCCTGGCCATGACCCACGAGGAAATCATGACGTGGCTGGCCTCCCATGAGATACGCTCATACAGGGACATGCCCCAGGTGTGGTATCAGATACAGACCAAGGTGCGTGATGAGGCGCGCCCCAAGAGCGGGGTGCTCAGAACCCGTGAGTTCATCATGAAGGACAGCTACAGCTTCGATGTCGATGACGAAGGACTCCAAAGAAACTACGACCTGCACATCGAGGCATACGACAGGATATTTGAACGTTGCGGGCTGGAGTTCTACCGCGTTGACTCCGACCCCGGCATGATGGGAGGGGCTACGGCTCACGAGTACATGGCCCCGTCGCTGGCGGGTGAGGACGAAGTGGCCATCTGTGCCTCCTGCGGGTATGCGGCCAACGTGGAACTGGCGGTGTCCGTATCGGCGATGCATCAGTATGCGCAGACGCCACAGCAGGAGGTCTCCACACCGCAGAAGAGGACGGTTGAGGAGGTGTCACACTTCATGGGGCTTGGAGCGGAGAACTTTATCAAGAGTCTGCTGTTGATCAGCGACACTGCCCCCGTGCTGGCCCTGATCAGGGGTGACCAGGTGCTTCACGAAAAGAAGGTCAACCGTATCATTGGCAACTTCCGCCCTGCACACAAGGACGAAGTCAAGGTCATCCTCGGCATAGAGGCCGGATTCATAGGCCCGATGGGGCACAAGCTGCGGATCATCGCCGACAACGCCATCAGCACCGGTGTCTACGTAAGCGGGGCAAACAAGGTCGATTATCACTTACGGGGTATCCGTCCGGGGGTTGATTTCCAGGCCGAGTGGCATGACATCCACCTGGCAAGGGCCGGGGATGGTTGTCCGCACTGCGGAGACTCGTTGAAAATAGAGCAGGTGATAGAGATCGGTAACATCTTCAAGCTTGGCACAAAGTACTCGGCGGCGCTTGATGCTGTGTACCTCAACAAAGACGGCGTGGAGCTACCCATTGTCATGGGGAGCTACGGGATAGGACCTGCCCGCATAGCCGCTGCGGCCATCGAACAGCATCACGACGTAAACGGCATCATATGGCCCGACAGTATTGCCCCCTTTGATGTGGAGATCATCCCGCTCAACGTCAACGACGCACAGACCATGAGCGTCTCCGAGCGGTTGTACGCCGAACTGACAGCCAGGTCGATTGAGGTGCTCCTCGATGACAGGGACGAGCGCGCCGGCGTGAAATTCAAGGACGCCGATCTACTAGGAATCCCCTGTCAGATAATCCTTGGCCCAAAGAGCTTAAAGGATGGCCTCGTTGAGGTAAAACGGCGGAAGACAGGACAAGCAGAGAGGCATACCATAGAGTATGTACTAGGCTCCATGTTTTAGGGCAATCGCATTTGACCTGGGAAAAATAAAGGGGCGGCTCCGCGCTCGTCCCTCGCAGCGAGGCGATTTTTGGTTAGTACTCCATTCAAACATGGCCACGTTGCTCAGGTTTCATTCAGACGTCGCAGATCACTGTTGCGATGTAGTTCTGCCCTTGCCGTTCTATATTTAACCGGTGGTAGGTAGCGGCCTTTACGAGAATCCCTCGCTGGTGCCTCTGAAGATCAAAAGGCTCTCCGACCAACTCAGCCCGGATGTGTTGATCGTCTATGTCCTTGACGGTCACGGTCTTGCCCGTAAACCCGTCTGCGTCAAACCTGTATATCAGCTCGTTCAACCAGGCTACGAGTAGTCGCGGTGTGGTCTCCTCCGCTATGTCAACGGTGATGACGGTGGTGTTGACAAGGTCGTCCGTGTTGGTTATGAACGAGTAAAGACCCTCTGCGGCATTAACAAACAACTCCTCAAGACTGCTGCCGTATATCCTGAGGCCTACGTCACCCGCAATGTCAATTTCCTCATACCTGCGCATAGTCATATAGTAGCATTTGTCAGGCCGCTTTGGAAAGCACCCGGCTAAGTGCGGCAGGATTACCCCCCGCAAGGGGACCAGTCTCCTTGACCCCATTTTACCATGCTTTTTTAAGAGGATACGATTTTTTTTTGCTTGTAGCTTTTAGCCTCCGTATAGTATAATAGAGCTATGGATACACCGACAGGGCCAGGGAGTTACGACAAGCTCATGAAGGAGCTTCTTGAAAAGATCGAGCGTCCCCTGATAGAAAAGGTCTTGGGGATTAAGGCCGATAAGATCAGCAAGCTCAACGTCATAACGCAACTAACGGACGAGCGGGAGGCGGATTTTGTCATTAAGGTGGAAAACCGTGATGAACCGTTCTTTATAGCACACGCTGAGATTCAGAGTACCAATGATCCGAAGATGCTAAAGAGGATGCTGCGGTATTTTGTGCATATCTATTCGGTGCATGAGGTGATTGTAAGACAGTACGTTGTATTTATCGGCAAGGACAAGATGGCTATGAACAACGCCTTGGATATGCCCGGTGTCCACTACGAGTATGAACTGATAGATATCAGGACTGTCCCCTGTGAGCGATTTCTATACTCCGGCGTGCCTCAGGAGATAGCTATCTCGATATTGTGTGACAGAGGGGCTCGCAACGAGCGATCATTCGCAAGGGAGATATTAAAGGAGCTGGTGGCGAGTGTCATCGGAGACTTGGACCTGTCGATGTATATAAAGGAAACAGAGGTCTTTTCAAAGTTGAGGGACATGCAACAGATCATAATAGAGGAGGTGGATAAAATGCCGATAGTATACGACCTGGAGACGGATATAAGGTTCATGCAAGGAGTGCAGAAGGGTATAGAAAATGGTCGGGTAGAAGGTATGCATAATATAATCGAGACTTTGTTGAGGAGAAAATTTGGCGAAAGAGGTTTATCTCTTATGCCAAAGATCAGAATGTATAAAGATGAGTCGAGTATCTATGCAATAACTGATGCGTTGATAACTGCGCAGGACATCAGGGAGATTGAAGGGCTGCTCTAAAGAATCAGGGAGGGCAAATCGCCCTCACCCTCTCTTCTTAATCCGTGTTAGTATATGCTCCACTCACTTGGCACGCCCTGATCGACGTATCCTCCGGAGCTGATCGTGTTGCCGTCCATGAACCACATGTAGACGTCGCCAGTTGAGCCGTCCTGCCAGAGCATGTCGTTCTTGCCGTCGCCGTTGTAATCGGCAACCGCCTTGATCTTCCACTCCGACGGTACCCCCTTGACGACAAACCCGCTGCCGTCCTGCATATTGGTACCATCCATCAGCCAGACGTAGACGTCACCTGCGTTGTTTTGCCAGAGGACGTCGGCCTTGCCATCGCCGCCAAAATCCTCCGACAGCTTTAGTTGCCAATCCGAAGGGATACCCCTTGCTACGAATGCACCGGACTTTGCCGCACCGTCATTGAGCAGCCAGACGTAGACGTCGCCCGTTGTTACGTCCTGCCAGAGCATGTCGGCCTTGCCGTCGCCATCAAAGTCTTCTGCGGCCCTGACTCGCCAGTTGTTGGGGACGTTGCGTGCGGCAAACAGGGCAGACTTCCTTGTAATACCATCCATCTGCTAATTATTCCTCCCTTACTTGACAAACCTGAGTGATACAAAGTTGTTTTATTTGTTGCACCATCCATAACTACGGTGGACATCCTGTTTGCAAAAAAGATATCATTTGTTGATTCACGCAGTGCAATAGCTCCAATTCCAACATCACCTAAGTCTATATACGTTAGCTTATCTGTTATGCCATCAACAATAGCAGCTCTTGTACCTACTTGTACTCCGGTATACAGTTTATTAGTACGATTGTTGAAAGCCAAAGGCTCTAAATCTTCTGCTCCAACAAAATTATATGTATTGTATCTCTATCAAGAATCAAAATTCCCATTTCTCCTTGTCCTGGAATTGAAATCATAGTTATGTAAACCTTGTTCTCTATCTCATTGGCAAGTATATCAAGTGGTTTACTTGCACCTGTTGTTGTTAAATCAAAAAACTGAACATCAAGTGTTTCACCATTTATAATATTTAAACGATTACTGCTATAATGAGGCAGAAATATATCGTTTGTCTTTGTATTTATGGCAATCTTTTCAAGATAGGGATATGGATAATTAGCACCTGAAATGGTAGTAAACTTATCAGAGGCTACATCAATTACCCCTACACCACTATAAAAAGCCACATACATTTTATTGTGAACTTCATTATTACCTAACCTGAAGTATGAGATATTTCCTTGATATCCAGGATTAATTTGTTTAATAACTTCATATGTATTTGCATCTATCACCGATATTAGTCCTGTTCCAGGTGTAAAACCGGTAGTCCCAGACATTTTGTCACTTGTTGCATAAACCTTGCCATAAGTTTCATTTACTTCCATTTGCAACACATAACCCCCAATATTAGGTATTTCTGCTATTTTCTTATTAGTGCTTCCATCAATTACATATATTGCTTGTTTGTCATCATCGGCAACAAATATTTTGTTTCCTGCTTGGTAAATAGCCATTGATGTTATATTTGCACCCGAGAGATCGATAGTTGCCACATTTTCATATCTATCGTTATTTAGAGGAGTCCCTTTTGCATTGTCGGTGAAGCGCGGACCCGGCCAAGCCACGCCCGCCCTGATCGCCCCGTCGTCGCCTGTGGCGTAGGTAGTCGTCTGCCCCGTCTGCGGGAGACTTACGGTGCCGGCGTGAGCGGCTCCGGCAAGGTGAATGGTTACAATTATAAGAAGAACGACAAGGATCAGGATTGCCGATCTCTTGATCAACGAATGTTGCTTGTACGTAGTCATTACGTTTCCTCCTGTTACGGTTTAAATTAAAATTCTGAATTCGGACGGGTTTGTCAAGGATTTTTTGTTTGCAGTGGTACATAAGAAAATCATTGGGCGTTTTGTAAGAGGCTGTTTCTGCGTAGGAATTCTGATGCGTCTGCCTTATCCGCTTTGCCATCAGCAACCGAACGAACCATTGCTTCAAGCCCTTCTTCGTCTGCATTTAGATCAATGTTGTTTATCAGGAGAAACACAATAGCGGCTACAACACCAGTGCGTTTGTTGCCATCGATAAAGGGATGGTTCTTTACAATATGAAACAAATAAACCCCGGCCATCTCGTAGATATCCTTGTGGAGATAGAGTTCACCATAACCGGCTTGAGGCATTGCTATGGCAGACTGTAAAAGTCCAATATCTCTAATACCAGGCGCTCCACCATAGCGCTCTATCTGGTCTCTGTGAATCTCTATTATTTCTTCAAGTCCGATAAAACAAATCTCCAACTCAGTCTGCCAATCTCTTTAGCACACGTCCAAATTTCTGATTGGTTTTAACAAGGGCCTTCTCAAATAACTCTTGCCGCTTTTCATCCCTTACCGGCGATATAATAAGCACTGAACCCTCAGTAGATATGCTCAACGGAGTTTCTTCGCTTATACCTAAGCTCTCCAGCACGTCCCTGTCTATCATTAACGCAAGACCGTTACCATGCTTCGTTAGTTTTTTAATCAAAGCTACACCCCATTTTTTATGTAGTCAAACGCATGCTGCTCTTAGTATAACATAATCCCCTTAAAAGGCACTTTTATTTATAGGCTGCACAGTCTTTTAGAGAGAGTGGCTTTGAACTCCTCAACACTGTCAAAGGGGCCAAAGACCCGACCTTTAAAATAAGTACGGCAAGTATCAGGATTGCCGATCTCTTGATTAACGAATGTTGCTTGTACGTAGTCATTGTTCCCCCCTGTTAGGGTTTGAATTAAGATTCTGAATAGCGTAGCATGGTCGGATGGGTTTGTCAAGGATTTTTTTGTTTGCGGGAGCTATGTATGATTTTGCTCTATTATGAAGATATGACAGAACTGTTTTTTTTATGTAGAAGAAATTTGTCCTGCCTGTTATATATAGAGCCTCTTGCAAAAAGAAATCAAAAATCCCTACAAATATCTACTCTCTCATCTTTAATGAGGTCTAAATTTTATTCACTCACATAAAAATCTCCAAATCTTCTATTTTATCGGACATAATTGCCAATTTATTCTGATTTTAGACGCATTTCTCCCTCATAATGCTAAAACAACCTTTTTTTAGGTATCTTTTATCGTTTAGGTTATCAGTTTTAACATTTGATCGGCAAATAAGACAACAATTCCGATCATCAAGTGCATCTTTACTTTCATGCTTCCCCTTACCAAAACATTATTTCCACCAAATTCGGTCTTCAATCTACCATTGACTCTTTCGATTGTAGTACGTTCATTATATCTTATAGCCTCTGCAGTGGACATTGGTAAAAACGCTGCCACGGCGAGGATTTTTGTCTATTATTGGTACATGTCCAAGATTTTTGCTTTGTATCGTATTATTGTTTTTGCGTCGTAGGCTGAATCCATGAGTCATAGAAATATGTCACCCTATCTGTT
>NZ_JMFO01000040.1 GCF_000714715.1 Candidatus Magnetobacterium casense | reverse complement strand
GGGCGGCCATCGGACTGCGCAAGGGGGGCATATCGATCCTCGACCTGTCGAGCCTTCAACAAAGAAGCCTCACGTCACTCAACACAAAGCTCAACGACGTTGAACTCAACGGCAAAAAACTTATAGCCTCCGACAACACCGGAGGTTACGTCGTAAACATCAATCCGGACACCGGTCAGGTCAAGGAGAGGCTGGCCATCGGCAGCAAGACCAACCTGATAGCGCGTGCATCGGGGTTCTACCTTGTGAGCTACAAGGACGGCATACGTATAATCAAGGACGGTGCCCCTGAGATCACGGCCATAACGCCGGAGAAGGTACCGGTGGCAAGTACGGGTGTGCAACTGCAAATAACCGGCGCCAACTTCACACAGGGCAGCGTTGCAAGGCTCGATTCCGTTGCGCTGTCAACGACGTTCGTATCGGAGACGACGCTGACGGCAGCCCTGCTGGATGTCTCTGTCAACAAGGCGGCAACCCATTAGGTAACCGTTGTCAACGCCGAGGGGGCGGAGTCAAATGCCGTTGCGTTTAGCGTGGATAATCCGGCACCGCATATAAGCTCGCTCGTGCCCATAGAGACAAAGGTAACGGTGAACCTCCCGGCGTCGGACACCTCTACGGCGGGTACGTACCCGGTCTACGCGGTAAACTCCGCACCCGGTGGAGGCAGCTCAAACGTGTTTCAGTTTACGGTGAAAAACCCCATCCCTACGATAATCAACGTAACGCCCTCGGAGGCAGCCATCGGTGTCGGTGATGTGGTTGTAACGATAGCCAGGAGCGGTTTTGTCAGTACCTCGGAGGTCTATTTTGGTACCACGGTTGTTGCAAAGACGACCCTCACGTCCAACTCCATAACGGCAACGGTACCGAGCGCGCTGCTTCAGACGGCGGGTCAGTATCAGATCACGGTGAAGAACCCCGCACCCGGCGGAGGCGATAGTGCGTCTTACACCTTCAGGGTGGTCGCCGAACTGTCGATAAGCATCACCGAGCCATCGGACGGCGCGACGGTGGACAAGGTAATGACGCTTGTACGGGGGACGTTCTCATGGGAATCGGGCGACGTTGGGATAGTCGTAAACGGCGTCCCGGCAGAGGTATCGGGCAGGCAGTGGTATGCCAATAACATCAGGCTGGCCGTTGGCGCTAACACCATAACGGCTACCATCACCGATACGTCTGGCAACAGCAAAAGCAGATCGATTACCGTGAACACGACGACAACTGAACAGGCAGTGATACTGGGCGCAAACATAACAAGCGGGCCCCTTTGACCACAAACTTCTACGTTCACACAGACATATCCAACGAGGTTACCGGCTACGCTATCGACTTTGAAGGAGACGGAAATATCGACTACACCGCTGCTGAGTTTCGAGATGTAAGCTACACCTACACGACCTCTGGTGTGTACTATCCGACAGTCACCGTTACAGACAGCGCCGGTAATACCTACACGGACAGGATTGCCATAACCGTTCTGGATGAGACAGAAACAGATGCAATGCTAAGGGTAAAATGGGACAGTATGAAGGCAACCTTTGCCTCCGGTGACATCGAAGGAGGGCTTCAATACATATGTACAGGTTCGAGGGACGATTATAGAAGCGATTTGCAGTTCCTTGGCGATGGAGTACCGGCAACATTTTCTTTAATGCAAGAGATAAGCCTGCTTTATGTAAGAAATGGTGTAGCCAGCTACAGGATTAGACAGAATGAGGATATCGAGGGTTCATCGGTTGAAATTACCTACTACATCTACTTTAAGAGGGATACCGATGGCGTAATTAGGATAGATAGGTTTTAAGATGAATAGACGATTAGTAATAGCGGTAGCAGTGTATTTTATCTGTATTATGGCAGATGTTTGTGCACCCATACCTTCTTTTGGAGTTGATGGGCCATATACAGGTCGTATTGTGGAGCTTGAGACGGGTGAGCCAATTGAGAGAGCAGTAGTGGCTGCATGTTGGGGGTTGGAGTATACCAATGGATGGAAGACTTGTTGCAAGGAAACAATTACCGATAAAAGCGGTGAGTTTGAAGTCCCTGCTGCCATGTGTATAACCACTTTTATCCCTAGTGTATTACATTCTCCTCGTGTTGTAATCTTTAAGCCAGGGTATCTCGGTTATCCACCGATTAAGACGAAAAAATCCCTATACACAGGGGTTCAATTCGACAAAGAACATCGACATAACGTCATCAAGCTCGACAAAGCCATAACCCTTAGTGAAAGAAGTGAGACACTGCATAAGGCAACTTCATTATCATTTATAAGCAGTGAATCTAAGAATGAACCTAAGAAAGTTATCTTTGAGAGAGAGTTACCTCATCTCTTTCAGTTAACAAAACAAGAAGAGGAGTACCTTAAAAAAGAATGGGAACAAATAAGGAAGGAACAAGAACAAATTGTAGTACCGGTACCACCGGCGCTGACACGATAAACAAACAAAAAGCAAAGGAGGCAACAATGAAGAGAAGCAATACCGTTGGGTTAGCAGAGTATTCGGCAGCCAACTTCTTTAGCGAGGGGTATCCTCTAAAAAAAGGATGGTAAGAGAGAAAAACATTTGGAAGTGATATTGACAAATGATATACAAAAGATTATATTAGATACATGAAGCATGAATCGATAAGATCAAAATTGGAAGGATTAGATGTTGACCTGGTCATGGTTACCCCGGAGGTCAAAAACGGTGTCGTAATTTGATAGAAGACTTATCTTCTGCAAATCGAGCACTTCAGATAGAAAATCAAAGGCTAAGAGATGAGAATAATATACTGAAGGGAGAACAGGGTAAGCCTGATATTAAGGCAAATACTACGAGTGGTAAGAACAAAAATAAAGATGCCTCTTCGGAAAAAGAGAGGAAAGGTGGAGATAAAGAAGGTAATAATTCGTATCCTCTTCATAATTTCATGGCAACTATACTGTTACGCATCTTGGATTCTTGGTCAAGCCAGGAATGACACAATTGGAAAACGCCTGTAACTGTCATTCCTGCGAAACATGTCCCTGGCTTGAACAGGGAGCAGGAATCCATGTTTTTAAGACATGAAGTTAATTTTACCATGCTTTTTAAAGAGGATACCACCCTGGGGACATGCAGCACGGGGGTGACATCTACGGATTGGCCTCACAGTTGAGGCTTGCGGAGCGTAAGATTGTTGATTTCAGCGCTTCGATAAATCCACTTGGGATATCCAAAAAGGTAAAGGCAGAGATACGGACACATCTGAAATATCTGCCCAACTATCCAGACCCCCAGTGCAGACGCCTGCGCAAGCATCTCGCCATTGCCCTTGGGGTGGATGCCGCCAATATCATCTGCGGCAACGGCTCAACGGAGCTTATATATCTGATTGCAAGAGTCGTGCGACCACGTCGTGCGCTGGTGCTGGCACCAACGTTTATGGAGTATGAGCGGGCGCTGCTGGCAAGTGAGGTCAGAGACGTAAGGGTCGTACAGTTGGAGGAGGGTTGTGGTTTCAGACTGGATACCGATGCCTTTAAGGTGGCAATGATTGGGTGTGGGGTGGCGTTTCTGTGCAACCCAAACAGTCCGACGGCGCAGTACCTCACCAGGGCCGAGGTGCTTGACATCGCAGATTATGCCAGAGGGCAGCAGTGTCTGTTGGTTGTGGATGAGGCATTTATTGATTTTCTACCACAACAGAGCGTTGTCAGTGAGGTTGCCAACAACCCCTGGCTGATCGTGTTGCGGTCTATGACCAAGTTCTATGGGCTAAGTGGTCTGAGGCTTGGCATGGCCGTGATGGACACCCGGTACGTGGAGCTGCTGGAGCACTACAAGGAGCCTTGGAGCGTCAACACGCTTGCCCAGCGTGCAGGGGTCACGGCCCTCAACGACAAGGCATACGTCAGGCAGACCTTTGAGGTGCTCAGGCAGGAAAAACGTTACGTCGAGGACTGGCTTACGAAAAAGGGGTTTCAATTTTATCCCTCGGAAATAAACTTCTATTTGCTCAAAGACGACAGGGCACCGATGCTCTATGAAAAACTCCGGGCTAAGGGAATTCTCCTGAGAAACTGCGCAGGTTACAGGGGCCTCGACAACCGATTCCTCAGAATAGCGGTAAAGGCCCACCGCCAAAACACCATCCTCTACAAGGCCATATCACGCCTGCTGTAAAAAAGAAATAAGAGAAAGACTAAGGAGGGCGGCTCTGCCCCCTCCTTGACCTCCCCTGCAAGGGGGCCAGCCCCCTTGACCCCATAAAGGACATCTTGTTTACCCACGAAAAATTTATGTACCCCAGACAATTGAGAAATTTGACTATTTGGGTTTCGAGTTATTATTATATGGACTATCTGTTTCAGCATCCCGGAATACGGTAAGAGTCCGTGGCAGTCCCGCTGCTGTAAGTGGTGACGAGGGCTACAATGTTTTGCCACTGCTATAGGGGTAAACTATAGTGGGAAGGCAGTAGTCGTTAGGTTTGAGCCACAAGCCAGAAGACCTGCTGGACAGTTGACAGGATTGTTATAGGAATCTAATGGTAAAGGGTTCCGAATGATGCCTTTGGCGTCTTCGGAACCCTTTTTTTATTCAAATCTTTTTATTTAAATTAAAGTTTAATAGGGAGGCTTATATGACACAGATTGAAAGGGCATTGAGGGGCGAAATTACAGAAGAGGTCAAGACAGTAACGGCAAATGAGAAACTGGACGTCAATATTGTGGCACGCCGCGTTGCATCGGGTAAAATAGTAATTCCTTGCAACTCCAAAAGAACGGTCAAAACCATCGGCATCGGCAAAGGTCTAAAAACTAAGGTCAATGCCTCTATCGGTACGTCAACCGACATTATCGATACTGCGATGGAAATAGAAAAGGCACGGACAGCCGAGAAATACGGTGCCGACACCATAATGGACCTAAGCGTAGGCGGCAATATAACTGAAATCAGAAAGGCTGTCATGGACTCTGTAACGCTGCCCTTGGGAACCGTCCCCCTGTATGAGGCATTTGCCGTTGCAGCGGAAGGATATGGTTCAATTACGAAAATGACAGAGGAGCTGCTGTGGGAAATCATAGAGAGGCAATGTGAAGAGGGGGTATCTTTTATGGCGGTGCACTGCGGCATAAACAGGCTTACCCTTGAGGTCTTAAAAAAACAGCACTATAGATACGGCGGTCTGGTTTCAAAGGGCGGGGCTTGCATGGTGGCTTGGATGCAGTACAATGACAAGGAAAATCCCCTGTATGCGAAATTTGACAGAGTTGCTGAGATACTTAATCGCCACGACGTAGTCCTGAGCCTTGGCAATGGATTTCGAGCCGGGGCGATTCATGACGCAACGGATAGGGTTGCGATTCAGGAGTTGATAATAAACTGTGAGTTTGCGGAGATAGGCAGGACAATGGGCTGCCAGACGATGGTCGAAGGCCCGGGGCATATTCCCATTAACGAGATAGAGGCAAATATTATACTTGCAAAGAAGATGAGCGCCGAGGCCTCTTTTTATATGCTTGGGCCAATCACTACGGACATAGCGCCCGGCTATGACCACATAACCTCGGCAGTAGGGGCGGCGCTTTCGGCGTCCTACGGGGCGGATTTTTTGTGTTACGTAACGCCTGCCGAACACCTTGGACTGCCCTTTGCGGAGGATGTCAGAGAGGGCGTCATAGCGGCAAAGATAGCAGCCCATATTGGCGACATGGTGAAACTCTCAGATACGGACAGAGATAAGACAATCAGCAAGGCAAGAAGGGATATGGACTGGAGCACTCAGTTTAAACTGGCAATAGACCCGGAAAGGGCTGTTGCAATAAGGGATAAAAGAAATAACAACTCCGAGCGCACCTGCACGATGTGCGGAAATTTCTGTGCCAACGGTATGCTGCAAGGCATGTTCGAAAAACACACAAAAACAACGGACAAGGAATGACAGGCGCCTGATTAACATTAGCCCCTCCCATAGGCCATCCTATATCTCCCTGTTCTTTTTCCTACTGCCCTTCTTAATCTCCCTCCCCTTGTGGGAGGGAGATAAGGGAGGGGTACCCATTCACTTTAAGAAAGAGCCTATTTTACTCTCTTCACTCTTTTTTTTGATTACACTTCAGGAAACCTGATATTGACAACATTTTTTCCTATATGGTAGTATACGGGATAGTTCCGTTTCAGAGTTTCAGAGGGTAAAAGTACGGTAATATTGCAATATCGAGAGATGGTGCGGTGAGCTGGAATGCGCAAACTATAAGCGGATAAACAGTGAATAATGGAAAATACAAGCTGCTTACAGACAATATCAGGGTGAGGTTTACAAGATGCCCCAGCCTTTTATTGTTTATTGCCTTGGGTTTGGTGGTTGTCACGGTATTTGTCTATGCAGATACCCGTAATTTTGATTTCGTTGCCTATGATGACAATTTGTATGTCTATGATAATCAACACGTAAAAAATGGCTTAACCCTGAACGGGATCAAATGGGCTATTATGACCCTCGATGCATTTAACTGGCATCCCCTGACGTGGCTTTCTCACATGGCAGATGTTGAACTGTTTGCTTTAAATGCAGGGAGACATCATTTAATCAATCTGTTTATTCATGTGCTGAACACTTTATTAGCTTTTATCATATTTGCCAGATTCACGGATAATATATACAGGGGTGCCCTGATAGCGGCTCTTTTTGCCATTCACCCGATGCACGTGGAATCGGTGGCATGGGTGGCCGAACGTAAGGATGTTTTGAGCGCTTTCTTTTGGTTACTGACAATGTGGTCTTATGCCCACTACGCCGCTGCCCCTTCTGTAAAACGATACATTTTGGTGCTGCTACCGTTTATCTTCGGCCTCCTTACAAAACCCATGCTGGTGACGCTGCCCCTTGTGCTTTTGTTGCTGGACTACTGGCCACTGCAACGGTTGAAATTAAAACCTGCGCAGAATGGCAATGTTGTATCCTTGTTTGTTGAAAAAATCCCCCTGATGATTTTCTCTGCCATATCCGTTATATTGACCCTGTATGCGCAAACCGATACGATAAAGACAGGTGTGCCGATGCCACTATCACTTGAGAGAGTGCTCGTGGCATACGTAACATATATCAGAAAGATGTTTATCCCGACAGACATGGCCATAATGTATTTCAAGGAGTCTCCGACATGGAGCATGTATGAGATCGGATATTCTGCCCTGACACTTATCATGTTGACCTCAGTGGCGGTGATAGTGCGCAAACGTATGCCTTTTTTCATTGTCGGGTGGCTGTTTTTTGTGATAACGCTCATACCTGTGATCGGAATTGTACCGGCTGGGATATCCTACCTGGCCGATAGGTATACTTACATTCCATATATAGGGTTATTCCTGATTGTAACGATGACCACACCTGTCTCTGTGTCCGGTCCGGGTCTCCGGCGTAAATTCACTGTAGCTGTCATTGCAGTAGTCCTCATTTGCTATACAGTGATTGCCAAAAAACAAGTGCAACATTGGCGAAACAGTGACACACTCTATAAACACTCCATAGAGGTAACAGGTGACAATTACCTTGCATATGCGTTTTATTGTGAATTTTTAAGCGGCAATGGCAGGTTTGATGAGGCAATTGCAAGTTGCAATAAGGCTGTACACATCAATCCGTTATATGATACCGGATATGTAATTCTTGGGGACACGTATTTTCATGCATACAGGTTTGACGAAGCATATGAGAATTATAAAAAAGCAACCGACATTACACCAAGCAGTGCTGCATATAACGGTATAGGACTCATTCTTTTGAATCAGGGCAAGGCACGGGAAAGCATACGTTACTTCCACAAGGCATTGGAGATTAAACCGGGGTTTGATGTAGCCTCGAAAAATCTTGCAATTGCCATGGAGATGGCAGGTACTCAAGGGCCATGACTAGCGCAGGGGCAATGCGCTTGCCCTGAAATAAAAGTGCTTGCGTTTTGAAAAGGTTTCTTGTTAGCATATAATAGTAGGTAAATAAACAGTAGTGTTTATTATGCACCTGCCCTGATGGTGATTAGGCTAAAAGGCTTTTCCTACAATTTGATTTTTAAAGGGAGTTTAAGTAAGGGTGTTACAAAGCATACCATAGTATGGGAGCTGGATTCCCCCTTCAAGACACCCACCTGTAGATACAGGGTCTAAAGCTTTTTCGTCTACACCTCTAGGGCGGGGCAATTACATATATGGAGTAACCACATATGTGGCCACTAACAATAAGAGAACGGATGGTACAGATAAAACGATAATAGGGGTTAGTCCCTTTCGGCTTGAGAGATATTTAGGGTAGTAGAGAAGTCGTCGATTCAGGGTATCTATAACGATGGTTATAGTCTGTTGATGAATAGAGTTATAGCGATTTTCATTACCTGTCAGGGGTATTGCCGGTAACATTGCAGAGACAAATGATGGCATATAGTAGGGATTGAGAGTGTTGATTTTGTGTGTTAAGTGTGGCATAAGGTGGTCTTACGCTGAGGTAAATAAGCCGACAAGGGGGATTTTGACTCTCCTTAAGATGGGAGTGATATCAGCCCTTGTTATAAATGTTGCAGCTATGTCTAATATACTGCGCAGAGAAACAAAATACAAAGATAAAGTCTATTTTAAATTGAAAACAGCAGGAGGTTTTTCAGATATGAACGTCACGTACGTGATAATATCGATTCTGGCAGGCGGGGTGATGAGTCTGCTCTTTGCCCTGTATTTCAGACAGTTGTACAGAAAGAAGCAGATAGAATTAGAGGAAAGGCACGCAAGAACAATACAGGAAGCCGAAAAAGAGGCAGAGAAGATCAAAAAAGAGGCATTGATCGAGGCCAAGGACACCAAATATCAGGCAAAAGCAGAGGCGGAGAAGGAAATAAAAGAAAAACGACAAGAGATCAATCACGTTGAAAAACGCCTCAGGCACAAAGAGGAGTTGCTGGATAAAAAACTCGATCAGTTCGAAAAAAGAGACTCGGAGCTGGGCAGGCGTGAAAAGGAGTTTGTTAGAAAGGAACATGCCCAGCAGGAGCGTGAAAAGGAGTATGAAAAACTCCTGCAGATAGAGACGGAAAAGCTCGAAAAAATCTCCGGAGTGACCTCCGAGGAGGCCAAAAGTCAGTTGCTGAAGAAGGTCGAGGACGAGGTAAAACTCGAAACCGGCAGACTCATCAAGCAGATAGAGCAGGAGGCCAAGGAGGAATCTGAAAAACGAGCCAAACACATAATTGGCCTTGCCATCCAGAGGTACTCCGGCGAGCACGTCTGTGATGCCACGGTGACTGCCGTGACACTGCCAAATGAAGAGATGAAGGGCAGGATTATTGGCAGGGAGGGTAGAAACATACGTGCCCTTGAGGCGGCTACCGGCGTGGACTTCATCGTGGACGATACCCCGGAGGCTGTTACGCTGTCGGGGTTTGACCCGGTCAGACGGGAAATAGCGCGAATATCGCTGGAACGATTGATATCCGATGGCAGAATACATCCGGCACGGATCGAGGAAATAGTGGAAAAGGTCAGAAAAGAGGTAAATACGGCAATGCGTGAAGAGGGCGAAAAGGCCGTGTTTGACCTGGGACTGACGGCCGTGCATCCGGAGTTTATCAAGCTTCTGGGACGCCTTAAGTACAGGACGTCCTACGGGCAAAATGTCTTGCAGCACTCCAAAGAGGTGGCCTACTTCGCAGGGATGATGGCCGGGGAGTTGAAGGCAGACGTAAAGCTGGCCAAACGCTCCGGGCTGTTGCACGACATCGGCAAGGCCCTTGATCACGAAATAGAGGGACCGCATCACGAAATCGGCGCCGCTTTTGCCAAGAAGTATGGCGAGGACGAACGTGTCATCAATGCCATGCTCGTCCACCACGGCGACGGTGACCCCATATGCGTGGAATCGGCACTGGTAACCGCCGCCGATGCCCTCTCTGCCGCACGACCGGGCGTCAGGCGTGAGAGCATAGAGAATTACATCAAACGACTTGAAAAACTCGAGGAAATTGCCATGTCCTACACCGGCGTTGAAAAGTGCTACGCCATACAGGCTGGCAGAGAGGTACGCATCATTGTCAAACCCGAGGACACCACCGATGACATGTCCTACCTGATCTCAAGAGAGATTGCAAAGAAAATAGAATCCGAAATGACCTATCCCGGACAGATAAAGATCATGGTCATAAGGGAGGCAAGATTTGTTGAGTATGCAAGGTAAACTTCGATGAGAGTGCTCTTTATAGGAGACGTCTTTGGCAGACCTGGCAGACTGTTGCTCAAGGGTGTCCTGCCCGGCCTGGTGGACAAGGAGCATATAGACTTCGTCATAGCCAACGGTGAAAATGCCGCCGGTGGCTTTGGTATAACAGAGAAAACTGCCACCGAGCTCTTCTCTTGTGGCGTGGACTGCATAACAACTGGCAACCACGTATGGGACAAAAAGGATGTCGTCCAGTACATAGCAAGAAACGAACGCCTGCTGCGTCCCCTGAACTATCCCCAGGGGGTGCCGGGTGCGGGCAGCGGCGTCTATACCCTCAAGGACAAGACAAAGCTCGGCGTAATAAACCTCTCCGGACGGGTGTTCATGACCCCCATCGATTGCCCCTTCAGGGCGGCAGCAGCAGAGGTGCAGCGTCTTAGCAAGGAGGCCAAAACGATCATTGTAGACATGCACGCCGAGGCTACTTCCGAAAAACTCGCACTCGGATACTATCTTGACGGTAAGGTCAGCGCCGTTGTCGGCACACACACACACGTGCAGACCGCCGACGAAAGAATCCTGCCAGGGGGAACCGCATACATCACAGACGTCGGAATGACCGGCCCCGTTCACTCCGTCATCGGCGTCAAGGTCGAACAGATAATCGAAAAATTCCTCTACCAAATACCGATGAGGTACGAGGTGGCCCCCGGAGGGTGTGTCTTTTCTGCCGTCGTTGTCGATGTCAACAACGACAACGGAAATGCCACTGCCATTAAACGACTGATGATATCTAATTAGCTCACCTTACGCACAGTTTATAAAAAAGGGGGCAGCTCCGTCCCCCCTCAGACCCCCTTGACCCCTTTATGTTTTTGTTATCATTATGTTACCCATGAAAAGTTTATGCACCATAGTGAAAAATAGATGAAGCAATTTATTTTTTTATATGATATAATAACTATTATGATGCAAGGTGTAACAGCATCCTTTACGAAGGGATGTGATGTAAGGATTGGGTGAGTCAATGAGTACAATAGCCATTGTCATTATCCTGGTGGGGATGCTGGCAATAGTGTTGGAGTTTGTCTTCTATTTCAAACAGAGGGCAAATATAAAGATACTGTGTGACCAACTCGGTGCCGAGGTTATCCTCGATGGCTTTACCCAGGGAGAGGTCCCCGTTGATCTGAAGATACTACCAGGCCAACACAAGCTCATCATCAAAAAGATGGATGATGATGGCAGCTTTTATATATATGATGGCGAGTTTACCGTTACACGCGGTGTAGAGAGGGTCATTGATGTAAAACTGGAGAGACAATACACGGAGCTATTCTACTGGAACAAGGCCGTTGGTAGTGGTGAGTTGACAGAGTTTATGTCGTATCTGGATAAATTCCCTGAAGGTGAACACATAAAAGAGGCAAAAACAGCCATAGAAGATAAATACTTTGCAAATACCACTGAAGTAGCCGGTTGTCTCGAATACTCAAAACGCTACCCCGCAGGAAGATATATACGGGAAGTAAAACAGAGACTCGAGGAGCTTCTCTATAATCAGTGTGATACCATAACCGGGTGTAAGGAATATATCAACAAGTACCCTAACGGCATTTATTCCAATGACCCTAAGATACGAAGAGTGAAAAAGCTCCTGTCCTCTGTCCAGTACACAACAGGTAAAACGCTGGATGCACATAATGGAGCAGTTAACTGTCTTGCCGTGGGTCCCACACGTATGTACTCCGGCTCGGACGATAAGACCATAATGATCTGGGATATAGGCACGGGAAGTCATGTCTATACGTTTATGGGGCACTCCGATGGCGTATCGGCCCTAGCCCTGTCAGGCAGAAAACTCGTCTCAGCCTCCGAAGACAGTACACTTATCATCTGGGACCTCGATGAAAACGCAGCCGCAAAAACGTTGCGAGGACATGGCAGTTGGGTAACCTCGGTTGCCATAGGAGGTGGGTTTATAGTGTCGGGGTCCGAGGACAAGACCATAAAGATATGGCGGCTGGACTCAGGTGACTTGTTAAAGAGTATCAACGCCCATGATGGCAGCGTATGGTCGGTTGCCATTGCAGGGGATAAAATCATATCAGGTTCGGAGGATAAGACCATTAAAGTGTGGAGCCTCAAAACATGTGAACTGCAAATGGTCATTGAGGGACACATGGATAACGTATGGTCAGTATGTGTAGCAGGAGACAGGATTGTATCGGCCTCATGGGATGACACCGTCCGGATATGGGATATTAAAACCGGCGAACTGCTAACCGCCATCAAAGGCAATTGTGGGAGATTCTATTGCGTCAAGGTGTTCCAGAATATGTTGTTTACCGGATGCTGGGATAAAAAAATACGAGTGTGGGACTTTAACAGCGGGGAACTGTTGAGCGTCCTCAGCGGTCACTCAGACAGCGTCTATGACATAGACATGGCAGAAAATCGTCTCTTCTCTGCTTCCTTTGATAAAACCATTAATATCTGGACTGTCGATGCGACAATAACGCACGCCGTAACCCAGTTTGAGTACTAAAGACAGTGAGGTGCTTCGATGATATTAGAAAAACAGGAAAAAAAGAAGGACCGGCGTAAAGGACCCGACACCGTTAAAAAAGCCGTGTCGTGGATTATAGGAATCGGCTGGTTTTTACTCTTTCAAATCTGGGTCTTCTTCTACTTTGCTATGCCCGAACAGCCTTCCATCTTTGACCCTAAAGGCGTCTATCATAAACCACGTTTTTCATGGGATATAACCATGGTGAAAAACATGTTTATTGTTGCCACCGTTCTGCTTATTATATCGGTCATTGGCCTGATTATAAGCGCACTGAGAAGCAGAAGAAAAACCGACCGGATAAGCCCTACTCTAATAATCATGATCGCCCTGTCCTTTATCGGAATCTTTATCATATTTTTCAAGTTCTAAGCAACCAACCCAATGTTAATTTGCTCTACCCCTCCCCCTTCACTCCCATACAGGGAGAGGAAACGGAAAAAGGCAAAAAAACACTCTGCATTCTTAACCTTCAGACAGAATAAATTCACCGTGAAAATAAATAGTGACTGTGCTATAATACCCATCAGTGATAGAACCTGTAATTACGAATGAACTGATAAAGGAGCACGGTTTAACCGATTCTGAGTATCAGCGCATCGAGCAGATATTGGGCCGCAAACCTACATTTACGGAGCTTGGTATATTTTCCGTTATGTGGTCTGAGCACTGCTCTTACAAGAGTTCCCGCCTGCATCTGAGAAACTTCCCCACAACCGGCGAGCGGGTGGTCCAAGGCCCCGGTGAAAATGCCGGCGTCATTGACATAGGACAGGGGATGGTTGCGGTGTTCAAGATGGAGTCTCACAATCATCCTTCTTACATAGAGCCTTACCAGGGGGCGGCTACGGGCGTGGGTGGCATCCTGAGGGATATCTTCACGATGGGAGCAAGACCGGTGGCATCGCTTAATTCCCTGAGATTTGGCCCGCTGTCGGAACCCTACCACAAGCACCTCTTTGGTGGTGTCGTGGGGGGAATCGCAGGTTATGGAAACTGCATGGGGGTGCCCACTGTCGGCGGGGAGTTGTACTGTCACCCCTGTTATAGCGGCAACATCCTGGTCAACGTCTTTAACCTCGGCATTGCAAGGAAAGAACGCATATTCTACGGCAAAGCAAGCGGAATCGGAAATATCGTCATCTACGTTGGCGCCAAGACTGGCAGGGACGGCATACACGGCGTTACAATGGCAAGTGAGGAGTTTAAGGACGATGCGCAGCAAAAAAAACCAAACGTCCAAATAGGCGACCCCTTTACGGAGAAACTCCTGTTAGAGGCGTGCCTTGAAGCCATGAAAAAAGGGCTGATTGTGGGTATACAGGACATGGGTGGGGCGGGACTTACGTCGTCATCTTCGGAGATGGCAGGAAGGGCCGGTACGGGGGTTGAGCTTGAACTAAGTGCCGTACCGCTGCGGGCGCAGGACATGATCCCATATGAGATCATGCTATCCGAAAGCCAGGAGAGAATGCTCCTGGTCACGGAACCCTCAAAACGCAACGAAATACTTGAGATATTTAAGAAATGGGACCTCGATGCCACAGTTATAGGCACTGTCACCGGAGACGGCTATTTGCGGATCAAGTGGCATGGCAACACGGTGGCCGAAATACCGGCCGCAAAGATATCCGAAGATGCCCCCATATACGACAGACCCTCTGCACCACCACAAGGTCAGGCCGAGCTAAACACCTTGGACATAAAAAACATACCGGAACCGACAGATTACAACGCATGTCTGTTAAAACTCTTGTCTGCACCGTCGATAACCTCAAAGTCGCTTGTCTGGCAGCAGTATGACCACATGGTGAGAACCGATACCGTTGTGCTACCCGGCTCCGATGCCGCCCTTATCAGGGTGAAGGAGACCAGGGTAAATAATTCCAATATTGGGCTTGCCATGTCGGTTGACTGTAATAGCCGATACTGCTACCTGGACCCCTATGCCGGTGCGGTACATGCCGTGTGCGAGGCCGCAAGGAATGTCGCTTGCAGCGGTGCCACGCCGGTTGCATTGACCGACTGCCTCAACTTCGGAAACCCTGAAAAGCCCCATGTGATGTGGCAGTTTAAACGAGCCATCGAGGGCATAAGCGATGCCTGCAGGGTGCTTGAAACCCCCGTTATCAGTGGTAACGTCAGCTTTTATAACGAAACGGCGCTCCCCGGCTCAATGGGGCCAACGGCCATCTATCCCACGCCCATTGTGGCAATGGTCGGTGTCCTGGATGAGGTTGACAGATATCTGACGCAGGGGTTTAAGGGGGTGGGACATGCCGTTATGGTGATAGGGCAGGTGCGCCGGGGGCTGGGGGCAAGTGAATATCTCGCACTGTGTCACGACATAGAGAGGGGATTGCCTCCGGAGATCGATATATATAAAGAGCGCCAGTTGTGCAACCTGTTGGCACAGTTGAATAAGACCGGCTTGTTGCTCTCTGCCCATGATTGCTCAGAGGGTGGCATCTCTGTAGCGATTGCGGAGTGTGCGATTGTTGCGACTGTTGGCGTGGATGCCGACCTGTCGGTGATCATGCAAAATGCAACGCCACTCAGAGCCGACATCCAGCTCTTTGGTGAAACGGCATGTTGTGTCGTTGTCAGCGCATACCCTGAAAACGTAACCCAAATCGCTGAACATACAAAAGATGCCGGACTGCATTGTGCATTAATAGGAAGGACCGTTGCAGATAACCGTATGTGTCTGAGACTAAATGACCTGGCACTGGTAGATATAACACTGGAAGAACTGACAACAACCTACAACAATGCACTGCAGAGGGAGCTTGGATAGAATATTTGAAATAAGAGAAGAGTGTGGGGTGTTTGGGATCTACGGTCACCCCGAGGCGGCAAACCTTACTTACCTGGGTCTGTATGCCCTTCAGCACAGGGGACAGGAGGGGGCAGGTATATGTTCCACCGACGGTCACACCATGTACTTGGAAAAGGCAATGGGATACGTTTCTGAGATTTTTAGCGAAGAGAGGCTAAAACGTTTACCGGGCCACGCAGCCATCGGCCACAACCGATACTCCACGGCCGGTGGGAGCATGTTGAAAAACGTCCAGCCAATCATGGCAAACTGTATGCTTGGCTCCCTGTCGCTTGCACATAACGGCAACCTCACCAATGCTGCGGCATTGAGAACGCAGTTGCAACAGGATGGCGCCATTTTTCAGTCCAACTCCGACAGCGAGGTCATCCTGCACCTCATCGCCCATGCCAAGGGCAGCAGGGCAGGGGATAAGTTCATCGAGGTGGCGCAGGAGATCGAGGGGGCATTCAGTCTGTTGATCCTCCTGGAGGACGAGCTTGTTGCCATCAGGGACCCTTTTGGTGTCCGTCCGCTATCTCTGGGGCAGTTTGACGGTGCCTACGTTGTTGCCTCTGAGACGTGTGCCTTTGACCTCATCGGGGCAACATACATCAGAGACATAGAACCTGGGGAGATGTTGGTCATAGGCAAACATGGGCTGCACTCAGTCAAGGCCACAGACAGCCATAGACGTGCATACTGCGTGTTTGAGTTCATCTACTTTGCCCGCCCCGACAGCAAGATTTTTGGGGGAATCAACGTCAACAGCATAAGGAAAGAGCTTGGCAAACGTCTTGCCGGTAACTCACACGTGGATGCACACGTGGATGCAGACGTGGTCATCCCCGTACCGGATTCCGGTGTCCCCTCAACCATCGGATATGCCGAGCAGAGCGGCCTGACTTTTGACTTCGGCCTCGTAAGAAACCACTACGTGGGCAGAACTTTCATAGAACCCAAGAACAGTATCCGACACTTTGGTGTCAAGATCAAGCTCAATGCCGTACAAAACATTACCAGGGGCAAACGGGTCGTTATTGTAGATGACTCCATAGTCAGGGGCACGACGAGCAAGAAGATCGTAAAGATGGTCAGGGAACTCGGCCAGGCCAAAGAGGTACACCTAAGAATTAGCTCACCCTGCACCATAGCGCCATGCTTTTACGGTATCAACACGCCAACGCGAAACGAACTCATCGCGGCAACCCATCAGGTTGAGGAGATCAGGAAGTATCTCACGGCGGATTCCCTTGCGTATCTGTCCATAGATGGATTGCGCTCTGCCCTGCCAAATCCCGACGACTACTGCTATGCCTGCTTTAACAGGGAATACCCCATCGGCTTCCCGCAAGAGCAACTCACATAGTCAGCCGACTGTTCCACCAAAAAAAGAAGGGGAGCGGCTCCGTCCTCCTTTTTTTCTTCCTTGCCTGCTCTATGGATGGGAGTGAGCTGCCTGTTTTATAGCCTGCGCTTTTTCGAGGTTTTCTATGGCAAATGGAAGGTCAGGGTTTATTGACAGGGCCTTTTGGAAGGCCTGTATGGCATCATCGACCTTGCCTTGATTGAGGTACACCATGCCAACTGCACTGTGGGCAAGCTCGGAGTCAGGGTTGAGTTCTGCGGCCTTTTTGAAGCTAATAAGCGCACCATTGCCGTCACCGGAGAAGAATCTGGCATTGCCGAGGTTGAGGTAAGCCTCCATGTAATCGGGTTTTGCTGCTACGGCCTTTTGCAGTAGGTCTGCTGCTTCCCTGTACCTGCTGTTGGTGAGCATTAAGGTGCCGAGGTTGAAGTAGGCGACGTAGTTGTTCCTGGTTACATTGGCGGCGTGTTGGAAAAGGGTGTAGGAGTCCTTCCACACGGCAACTTGCCTCCACGTCAGGAGGCAATACACGCATAGCGTTGACACTGTGATTAACGTAGCAAGGTGTTTCAGGCCAGAGACCTTGGATACGGCCTCCGACAAGACAAAGACCACGGCAACGGCAAGTCCCACCAGGGGAATATAGATGTAACGGTCTGCCAGGGCAGCCCCGCCAACGTGAACAAATCCTATAACGGGTACAAGACTCAGGATGTACCACAACCAGCCAACAAGAATATACGGCGCCTTTCTGATATAGAGGATGGCCACGATAGTCAGCAGTATCAGGATCAGCAACGACGTAATGACCTTCCACACAGGGAGCACAAAGTCAAAGGGATAAAAACATGCCAGGTTGGTTGGCCAGATGGTCATGGCGATGTACTTAACATAGGATATCACGGCATTGGAGAGGCGTTGACTGAGTGAGAGGCGTCCAAAGAGTTCGATGCCGCCCTGACTGCCCTGCGTGATGTAGGTTGCAACTGCCGTGGCAATTGATATGGCAAAGAGGGGAAGCTTTTCGATTATCGGCAGGTATCCGGCGATGATGCCTGGTGCGTGGCGGTCTTTGCCGAACATACCCCCTAGTCTGTCATATGGCCAGAAGTCGAGCAGGACAAGCACGGCGGGTAGCATTATCACGATAGGCTTTGACAGGATGCCAAGGATGAAGAAGGTTATAACGACCGTGTATCTCTGCCAGGAGGGTCGTGCGACGTAGCAGACATAGCCGCCCATGGTCAGAAACCAGAACATGGCACTGAGCACGTCTTTTCTCTGTGAGACCCATGCCACGGATTCCACGTGCAGGGGATGGAGGGCGAAGATGGCTGCCACGATTGCGCTTTCCCACAGGCGTCCGGTCATGTTTGTCAGCACAAGCAGCAGGAGGATGGTGTTTATCACGTGTATAATGAGGTTCACCGTGTGATGCATCCCCGGGGCAAGGCCAAAGTACTCCGCTACGGCCATGTGGGATATCCACGTCAGCGGGTGCCAGATGTTTAGGTCCGTGGAACTGAATGCCCACCTGATACCCTCCGCACGGAGTCCCCTGAAGACCATAGGGTTGTCCGTTACATACATGTTGTCGTCGTAGATGGTGAAGTCAAAATCCCCTACCTGTATGTAAACAACAGTGGTGACAACAGTCAGTGCTGCCAGTATTAATAAGACCCTGGCGATTGTGCTGCCAGTTAGACGCTTAAGGGGCTGTGATAAGAGCTTGACCATAGATTAATTTATACGAACCAAGGGAAAGAATGGCCGCTCCTATCCGCCCCCTTTTCCGATATCCTTGCACAGTTGTTCGATGGCCTCATAGACTGCCATGCTGATGCCCTCTGCGAGGGATTTAAAGCTGCCGTCGTTTAGCTTAACCCGTTTGCTGAACGTCATCCGATACAGGTTTTCACCCTGGGGGCTGATTAGCTCGGCATCAAGGATAAGTTCGGCATAGGATGCCAAGGGGGCATCGTACCTCTCAAACTTCCTTAGATTGACCTTAAGGATGTGCGAGTTTGCGGGGATGGTGTTAGTGACTCTGACGTCGCTGAACAAGGTTCTTTTGCTGAGGGCGGTTTTCAACTCGCCTCCGATGATCTTGACGGGGGCGCTATCCCACTTGGTGTAGCGTGCTATGGTGAGTTCATAGGGTGAGTTCCTGTAGGCGATGTATGGCTGCGTGAGGTAGCGCGGTGAATCCACGATTATGGCCAGCGGCATGGCGATTTTGCGTTTTGGTTCGTCAACCTTACCGGTGTCTGTTGTAGGGGTATCAGAGGGGACATAGAGGCTGTATATCTTTGTCTCCGGCATGTTGCACGCCCCCACAAATAGCAACAGCGCCATGATCATTACGAGTCTAATCATTGTTTTCTCCGTCTTCCTTGTATATAAGAGTCCAGGGCTTGTTTTTGATCTCATGAAGGACATCCTGGAGGTCATCCATTGTGCTTCTGAGCGATTCAAATACGCTTGACAGGTTTGTTGATTGCCTGTTGACCACGGTGTTTAGCGAATCAGAGGTCTTCGTAAAAGTATTGGCCGTAGTGGTCAGGGCATTGGCCGTATCAGTGAAGGAATTGGCCGTCTGTTCGATGGCCTTGATCATAGCGCCAGCTTCTTTGAGGTCTTGGGTAGCAGTTTTTAGCAGCTTGTTGAGGTCTCCCTTGTTGTCCTTTAATACGGTGTCCATTTCGTTCAGTACGCCCTGGAGTCTTTGGGTTACGTTCGTCAGATTGGATGACAACTTCACCAGTTCACTGGAGACGGTGGTAATAGTCGTGTTTGTGTTGAGCAGGATTTCTTCAATTTTATTTCTGTTTTTTTCGCTGAATATCCTGTTGACATCCTTTATTAACGCATCGATGGAGTTTGAAACCGTGCCGAGCCTGAAAAGCAGGTCCGACAACTGTATGCGTTCCTCCGAGTCTATGATGGAGTCTGGCGGAAGTGGCTGTTTTACGATGTTCTCTAACGAAAGACCGAGATATATGTCGCCGACAAAACCGATCTGCGAAATAACGGCCTTTGTGCCCTTATACAACACGATGTTCTTGTTTACGGCCAGGACGAGTCTGACGGGTTCATTGGGCTTATCCGGCGGTATGATGTTCCGGATAGTTCCGATCCGCACTCCGCCAAGCCTCACCTGAGAGCCAACGTCCAGTCCGGCCACGTCCATAAGCCTGACGTGGTAGATGTTGAACTTCTCAAACATCTGCGTACCACCAATTGCTATAACCATTACGCTGATAACGGTCAGGGCGGTTAGTACGATTATCCCTGCCCTTATCTCTTCCTTGAGGTAAGGCATTTATTTATCTTAATGTACCTGCAAACATTCCTTTACATTTATTCACGGATTAAATCCCCCATGGGGATCAATCCGTGGTATATGATACTTTCTTTTAGCCTAAAGGGTCAACACGTAGCAAAAGAAAAGAAGGAGGGCGGCTCCGCCCCCTCCTCAGACCTCCCCCGCAAGGGGACCAGTCCCCTTGACCCCATTATTCTTAACCCTAATGTTCTAAACATTTATGCTCCGTTATTTATGATTTTCCAATGATTCAAATTCCTTTTCAGCGGTTGGTTTATACACCACTCTGTACATTTACATTCTTGCCTTTCTCTTTGCGCAATACGCGTTAAAGTCTAAATCAGGTTCGCTTTCCCTCTCTGCTACGATACGCATGTCGTGCAAATCCTCTATCAATTCCTCCACTCGCCTTAACTCCGTAATGTCGATAATAGCCCCTATCCTGCGACCTTCACTGTCTGTTACATATTGACTGATCTGTATAAGGTCAATCTCATTTTTTTGTTCCTGTTCTACCACCGTAGACATAATATTCCCTCCTTATTTTGGTATAACCCTATTATACCACACTCCTGAGATATGTAGATTTCTGTCAAGGATTTAGATTGTCTGAACCAGGATTAAACGGATTAGAAGATGAACAGGACAGGGCTACTCAAGGCTCTGCGCAGGAGTTGATATTGGCACGATGTCTATTAGATCATAATATAACAATCTTGTCATATCTTTCTTGTCATTTTCAGAAAAAAGCATAAACTCATTTTTTATATAAAAACTTAAAACATCAGGTTTATTGTAAGCATCAACAGTTATAAATCTACATCCGGTTTTGTTATCATAAGCAAATGCTTTTTTTATATGATCAAGTACCATCCTTCCAACACCAATACGTTGATAGTCTTTGTGGACACCTAAACGCCCTATCTTAACTGCCGGATAAGTATAATGTCGTTTTTTTGTTCGGAACATTTTTACTTGTTTTTGTGGTTCTCTGAACCTTGTCATTCAACACACTATAAAAAGCAATGGTCTTATCTCTGCTTTCCAAGACATACGTAACAGCAAGTAATTGATTTAAATACAACTTTGATTGGTTAATCAAAAAATCCGTCAAATCCCTCTCTCCACAATCAAAAGATTTTAACTCTTGATTGTGGCGGAGTTTTGTAAATCCATCATTGGTCTGTGAGCTTTGCAAACTCTTTTAACCTGTCAGCATTTTCTAACATTCTTTTTATTTCTTCATCAGACTTCCTATGCAAGCCCCTCTCCGCCTCCTTTGCTCGCTTGTAAAACCTATCGGCATCTTTCCCTTTTAATGCGGGTGTATCTTTTATTGGTAGCGCCATTTTACGGACCTCCTTGCAAGATCGTTTCTCTTTATCAGTTTTATTCTACCATATGTCAATTGTATCTGTACACTGTTGGATAAACCTTCGGGTCATGGCACGATTATAAGCAATCAGCCTGGCTCCAAGGGATTATGTCCAACCTCTTTTAGATTTCTGTCAAGGATTTAGATTGTCTGAACCAGGATTAAACGGATTAGAGGATGAACAGGACAGGGCTACTCAAGCCTGCGCAGGAAGGGTTGAGGGGGGCAGGTGCGACCTGCAGACGACAACCGCCCCCTCTTCTCTTTTCTCATGCACCAGGTACCCGGTTGGTGTACCGTGTAAATAGCCAGCGATGTAAAGCAGAGACCAATGCTATTTTACGGTTATGGTAATAGCATTCGTCTCCTTGTTAGTCGTTACGTCGAATGCCGATGCGGTATATGTAGCTACATGCTTTAGCTGGAGAGTGTATAATACCATACCGGAGCTATTCGCTGTAATAGACTCATTATATTCATAATAACCATTACCATTTCCCTCATCTATGTAAGCAATAACAATGACTTCCCCATTCGGAGTAAAACCTTTACCGCTAAAGGCGAATTCATCGCCGACTACACCAGTTGTCTTGTCTACGGTAAGGGTGGGGGTGGTAGAAGAACCAGTTACAGTTATGGTAACAGGAGGTGCGGATATGTTAGACACGTCGTCTGTTGCCGTTATAGTATATGTACCTGCAGCACTGAAAGAGTCTGAGTATGATATCCCACCGTTGTTATCCGCTGTACGTCCAACAATGAAAGTTTGTGGCCCCGCTATGTGAAAAACAACACCACCACCCCATGAAAAACCTGTACCGGTAAAGGTGAATGTATCGCCTACTACACCCGTCTTCTTGTCAACTTCAAGAGTGGGGATGGCAGTTTGGGAATCAGCAACGGTTATTACTTCTTTTATAGTTGCTCCATCCATCTTCCAGATATAACTCGCGTGATCAGTTATATTGTACCATAGTACGGCATTCGAGTCGAAGAGTGAACCATAGCCACTGTAAAGCCAATTACTGTTATCAATACCAAGACGCTTGTTTTTTCCATTTGTGTCATTAACAGAATCAAAGCTCAGTATCTCTGAACCGTTCATTAACCACATTGCCACCACACCGCTATATTTATTCAGCCATAGTATGTCGGCCTTTGAATCGCTATCGAATCGAGCTGCTTCCAGAAGCGACCATCCTTCCGAACTATTCAGATTGATTGGGGTTCCATCAAGTCTTACCTCTGAATTGTCAATAATCTGATTCTTGTTCATAAGCCAAATTGAAAACCTTTCATTCTTGCTATAGTGCCATAGCATATCGTCAACTCCGTTACCATCAAAGTCAGCGATAGCTCTTAAATGCCATTCTGCCCCTAAATGATCTATGTCCACACATGGATCAGCCATGCAAGTAGAAAGTGTATTTATGTCAACTACGTAATTTGGCGAGGATGTCATATCGCCCGTCACATGCCATATTACTACCTGTCCATTTGGTACCTTTCCGTTTGCGCATCCCTTTTCATTCTGACATTGCCATACTATGCTGTCCTTTTTGTTGCCGTAGAAGTTCCCAATTCCTTTGAAACTCCAGTAAGGATCAAGTGTTTTTATAGTTTTGTTACTGGAGCCTCTTGCAAAACTCCTAAATTTAAATGATATTTTAGCCCTCCCTATGATAAAATAAATCTCGTAAAAACATCTTAAATCATAAGGAGAGCATATGTTAAGAGAGAGTATATCATGGCTATTAGGAAAAGTGCAACGACTATTGTTCCCAGAGCTTGAAGAGATTTGTACCGACCCCATAACTGAAAAGCAAAAGCATTTAATTACAATCCTGGAGATAGTTCAAATAGAAAAGTATATGTGGTGGGTAGATAATCAATGTAAAGGGCGTAAACTTAAAGAAAGATATGCTATTGGCAGGGCATTTGTGGCTAAAGCCGTCTATAATTATACTACAACGAGTCTGCTGATAGAATCTCTAAAGACAATGCCAAACCTGAGGACAATAAGTGGATTTGCTAAAATTAACGATATACCGTCAGAGTCAACATTTTCACGTGCTTTTGCCGAATGTGCTACACATGGTTTGGTAGACAAAGTACATGAAGCGTTAGTGAAGGATCACTTAAGTGAAGAGTTGATTGGACATGTATCAACGGATTCTACAGCAATAGAGGGCAACGAAAAACCACAAAAAAAGGAAAGAGAGCTAATAGAGAAGAAAGAACCGAAAAAACTTGGCAGACCTAAAAAGGGTGAAGAGAGAGAAAAGAAAACAGAGGAGAAGCGCATCGATAGACAGGTCAATGAAAATTACGAGGTGTCGTTGAAAGAGTTACCCTGTGTGTGTGATATAGGTTGCAAAGTAAATTCTCAGGGTTACAAGGAGACATGGCGAGGTTATAAGTTACACATAGGTGCATCTGACAGCGGGCTTCCTATAACAGTAGTGCTTACATCGGCATCTTTGCATGATAGTCAGGTAGCAATTCCAATGATGAAGATGGCAACAGATAGGGTGACATATTGCTATGACCTCATGGATTCAGCCTACGACGCAAAAACAATATACGATACAAGCAAAAATCTTGGACATGTACCAATAATAGACAAAAATCCTCGCCGTGGCAGCGTTTTACCAATGTCCACCGCAGAGGCTATAAGATATAATGAACGTACTACAATCGAAAGAGTCAATGGTAGATTAAAGACCGAATTTGGTGGAAATAATGTTTTGGTAAGGGGAAGCATGAAAGTAAAAATGCACTTGATGATCGGAATTGTTGTCTTATTTGCCGATCAAATGCTAAAACTGATAACCTAAACAATAAAAGGTACCTAAAAAAGTGATATTTAGCATTATGATGGAGAGGTGCGCCTAAAATATGGTTGAATTAGTCATTGTATCCTATAAAATTGAAAAATTAGAAGTTTTTATATTAACGAGTAAAATTTAGACCTCATTGATGAGGGTAGGGCAGATATTTTTATTGAGTTTTGGTTTCTTTTTGCAAGAGGCTCACTGTAGAGTGAAAAATCACCTTCATGCAATGTCCACACGATTACATCACCGTTTGTAGGGTTCATCAGTAGGATATTGTTTCTATCACTATTGTCAAATTTGCCTATACCTAAGATCGACAAGCCTTTTGAGCTTACCCCTACTAATTTGCGTTTAGTAACACCACCAGCGTAGTTCAGCAACCAGATGT
Organism: Candidatus Magnetobacterium casense; assembly: GCF_000714715.1. GTDB lineage: Bacteria > Nitrospirota > Thermodesulfovibrionia > Thermodesulfovibrionales > Magnetobacteriaceae > Magnetobacterium > Magnetobacterium casense. The sequence goes on along the minus strand of NZ_JMFO01000040.1, from coordinate 1,669 downwards.
TTATCTCGCCTGTTGAAGAATCCACACTGAGGATGTCGTTAATTTTATCGCGGTTAAAATCGGCTTTGAAAGAAAGGGTTTGTGATGTAATTGACGATGTAAGTGACAATGTAGCGTTCATTACTGTTTGAGTATCACCGATATCAACAACTGAGACACCACTTGGCCTTCCATCGTAGAGCTTACTGTTGGGAGTTGATGCGTCATTAAACGTGGTGGCATTGCTTTTATACCATAGGTTGGTATTTTGACCCTTATGACCTTTCGGTGTCATCTGGTAATTATCGGCTGTTTCGATGTTGACCAAACGATGAGAATCATTCCGATTATCTGTTTGATTTGCATCTATATGATATATGGCAAGTCCACCGCCAAAGCCTTCCCCTAACCATTCCTCAAGGCCCTTGTCATATCCTTGATCCTGCCTATTTTCCACGAGAAAGTACTCTCTATCGTTAGTACTCCCAGGTGTTAGCCTAAAGACGCTATTGGAATGAGTCACATACTCACTCCCTGCTGCAAAAATATATACAGTCTTTGTGAAGTTATCCAAACCGTTCCCTATCGCACCATCAACCCAATTGCTTATTAGCTTGAGATAAGCAGATGGTAAAACAGGTGTTTCTCCTCCCCACTCTTCAAGTACGCCTAAATTTGTTTTGCCTGTCCTCCCCCAGTTTCCAGCAGACATAACGTCATATGCACCTAAGCCTGCAGAACTTTCGTCTGTATCATACAAGTCAGGCCATTTAAATATAAGATGTCCCAACTCGTGTACCATAATCCCCAGTGTAGCCATGTGCTCATCAGGAACCCAAGACTCATCATGTACTTCACCAAACATGGCATATCCTCCTGCTCCCTCACGATATACGCCCACTTTTACACCGTTCACCACAGGAGCGTCAGCGTCTTCTAAGGCAAATCTATGACCATGTACGTTAGGAGTCGCTGGATCAGGGGCATAAGAATGCTCATATCCAGCCGCTATTATTACAACAGCAAGTTCGTCGGTGTCAACATATTTATCGCTATTAGTATCGAAGGCAGCAAAATCTACATATTTAGCTGCTTCTGTTATGGCATTACTCACTAGCTTCCTCAATACAGGCTTATCAGTATCATCAGTATCGCCCGTGTTAGGGTGCTTACCTATACGTAGCCAGCCAACTACACCATTGTTGTGTGTTCCAAAAGTTTCTTCAGCCGGTAATAGAGTCACCTTACCATAGGATGCCTTGTTGTAGAAATGACTAATGCTCTTTTTGCTAGAGTCTGAGTTTTTAACGGATGTTCTGCACAGAGGGTAGCGTAATTTCAATGTAATGCTTAAAAAACAAACAGTTAGAGTAAGTTCACACCATAAGCAGTAGACACTACAGTAACTTAAGCAGTTTTAGGTTGTGGCAATGTTATGTTTAAGATATCGAGAATACGTTGGGCTAATGGAGATGGAGTTTGAATTGCAGGAATTTTGATCTCTTCAATTTCCACCATAATTTCTTGAATCATGTCTAACTCACTGATAATATCGTCTATTGTCAAAGATTGATTTTTACTTATTCCAAGATTAGTTTCACGCATTATGTTTGACAATTCATCATCATGTCCATCTAAATGAGTTACAATATTGCGAATGACTTTATAGGCTAACATTGAAATAAAACAC
>NZ_JMFO01000039.1 GCF_000714715.1 Candidatus Magnetobacterium casense | reverse complement strand
CATGATAGTCAGGCAGCAATTCCAATGATGAAGATGGCAACAGATAGGGTGACATATTTCTATGACCTCATGGATTCAGCCTACGACGCAAAAACAATATACGATACAAGCAAAAATCTTGGACATGTACCAATAATAGACAAAAATCCTCGCCGTGGCAGCGTTTTACCAATGTCCACTGCAGAGGCTATAAGATATAATGAACGTACTACAATCGAAAGAGTCAATGGTAGATTGAAGACCGAATTTGGTGGAAATAATGTTTTGGTAAGGGGAAGCATGAAAGTAAAGATGCACTTGATGATCGGAATTGTTGTCTTATTTGCCGATCAAATGTTAAAACTGATAACCTAAACGATAAAAGATACCTAAAAAAAGGTTGTTTTAGCATTATGAGGGAGAAATGCGTCTAAAATCAGAATAAATTGGCAATTATGTCCGATAAAATAGAAGATTTGGAGATTTTTATGTGAGTGAATAAAATTTAGACCTCATTAAAGATGAGAGAGTAGATATTTGTAGGGATTTTTGATTTCTTTTTGCAAGAGGCTCTAGAATAAAAAAATATCTAATAAAGGAGTGCTACCTGATGCTCAATAAGCTTGAAACCGTACCGGCCCTACCGGGAGTGTACATTTTCAAGGACGCCAGGGAGAGGGTGCTGTACGTGGGTAAGGCCATCAACCTCAAAAGCCGCATCAGGAGTTACTTCCGCAGTACCAATCAACCGGACCTGAGGAAATCAACGATGATGACACTCGTTGCCGACTTCTCCTTCATCGTAACCGATAACGAGGTCGAGGCCCTAGCACTTGAGGCCAACCTCATTAAGCAGTACCGGCCTAAGTTCAACGTCATCCTCAAGGACGACAAGAACTACCCATACATCAGGATCACCGTGACGCAACAGTGGCCTAAACTCGAAATAGCCCGCAAACTCAGCCACGACGGTGACGTCTACATCGGCCCCTACGTCTCCTCAAGGAGTATGCGTGAGACCCTGGAGTTTGTAAAGCGCTGCTTCCCGCTCAGGACGTGCAGGTACAAGATAGAGAACCTCACACGGGCGTGTCTGCAATACCAGATAGGCCAGTGCAGTGCCCCATGCGTGGGACTCATCACCAAGGAGACCTACGATGCCCACGTCAGAGACTGCATGGAGTTCCTCAAGGGGGCAAGACAAGACCTCCTGGACAGACTCAAACGGCGCATGTACGAACTCTCCGACGACCTCCTGTTTGAGGAGGCCGCAAAGTACCGCGACAAGATACGCGCCATCCAGGGGGCGTGGGAAATGCAAAAGGTCGTTGCCCAGGAGTTTGGCGATATCGACGTCATAGGCTTCTACCGTCCCTCGGAGGGCGATGCCGATATCGATAACGATAGTGTTGCATTAATGCCCTCGGCGGCTGTTATCAACGTGTTCTTTATTCGCAGCGGTCTGCTCATTGGCGTGAAGGACTTCTTCTTCAGAGACACACAGGGATTGCCCTACAAGGAGCTTGTTCACAGCTTTATAATGCAGTTCTACAACAAGGAGATACTGCCCCCGGCGGAGATAATCGTCCGCAAAAACCCCTCGCGACTAAGCACACTCAGAAAATGGCTATCCAAAAGGCGCACGTCCCCCGTAGATATCACACCCCCCTGCGACGAAAAACGCTCAGAGCTACTCAACATGGCAGACAACAACGCTGCAACGTCCTTTAAGCTCAAGCTCGGCCTCTCCGACACCCGTGTCCTGGAAGAGCTTGCCGCACGTCTTGAGCTCGCCCATCCGCCGGAGGGTATCGGGGCATTTGATATATCGACCATCTCTGGCGACCTCTCCGTGGGGGCGTTCATATATTGGGCGTCGGGGGGATTTAAAAAGCACCTCTACCGTCACATCAGGGTCAAGACCGTCACCGGTCAGGACGACTACGCGATGATGCGTGAGGTCGTCCTGCGAGTGGCTGGCAACCTCAAGGACAACTTCCCCGACCTCGTGGTCATTGACGGGGGCAAGGGGCAACTGGACTGCGCAATGTCAGCCATCGAGGAGCTGGCCACAACAGCTCATCCAATCAGGTCATCGTTGGTGGCGCTGGCAAAGGACCCCGACCGGGTCTTTATCCCGGGCAGGGAGGGCCACGTCGCAATCGATGATTCCATGCCGTCGTCCTTACTTCTGAGGCGCATCCGGGATGAGGTCCACCGCTTTGCCATCACGTTTCACCGCAAGCTCAGGGACAAAAAATTCCTCCAGTCCCCCCTTGAGAAGATAAAGGGTGTCACACGGCAGAAACGTCTTGAACTGTTAAAACACTTTGGCAGCATTGAGGCCATAAAAAACGCCTCCGTGGAAGAAATCGCCTCTCTCAATGGCCTCAGCAAACGCCTCGCCTCTGTCATCTTAAAGGCACTCAACGGGGAAGAAGAAAAAAAGTAAGATAGAACGTTTCGATTGCATGGGGTGCTATCTGATTTTACAGGTGGCTCATGAAATCGATCCATATAGGCAGTGCGGCCACGGCACCGGTTTCCTTGTCGCCGATGGGTTTGTGGTTGTCTCTGCCGACCCAGACGCCGACGATGTAGTTGTCGTCAAAGCCCATAAACCAGGCATCCGTGTAATCATCGGTTGTGCCGGTCTTGCCATAGACCGGTCTGTTTAACACCAGGGCCTTTCTACCCGTACCCTCCTGCACTACGGCGCCAAGGACATCACGCATCTTATCTACAACGGTATCGTCAATGATATCCTCTCCGCTTAAACTAAACTCGTCCAAGGTGATGCCATCCCTGTCTACGATCCTTTCAATGGTGGTATTGTCAAACCGCTTTCCCGTAGCTATCGCACAGTAGGCATAGGCCAACTCGATCACGGTCAACTCCGATGCTCCCAGACACGATGGCATGTAGGGTTGTATCTTGCTGTTAATGCCGATCTCCTGGGCAGTCTCCAGTACATTTTTCAGCCCTACCTTATTGCCAAGAGAAACGGTGGCGGCATTTAAGGACTGCGACAGGGCATAACGCAACGTGACAACACCGTTGTAGACACGCTTGTAGTTCCTGGGTACCCAGACATCTGCTTTATTCTTCCCAGGGAAGGATATCTCCTCGTCTAAGATAGTGTCATCGGGGGTCATTCCCTGGTTAAACGCCGTGAGATAGACAATCGGTTTGAAGGCCGAGCCGGGCTGACGCCTGGCCTGCGTCACACGGTTAAACTGCGTGTTCCAGAAGTCCGTTCCGCCTACCATTGCCTTGATGGCGCCCGTGTTTAACTCTATGGCAATGAGTGCGACCTGGACGTTCTTTTTGCCGCGCTTGGCCATGGCATTGATGCCGTTTGTGGCGGCGGTCTCCGCAATTGTCTGGAGTCTGTAATTAAGCGTAGTGTGAATCTTTATGCCGCTTGTGAATAGCTTGTCTCCATACCTGTCCTCCAACTCGTTGCGGATGTAGTCGATGAAGTATGGCGCCTTGTACCGCCTGCTGTTGTACAGGGTCGGCAGCGGGGTTTTTAAGGCATCGTCGTACTGCGTCTTGGTGATGAAGCCGTTTTCGTACATCTTCCTGATTGCGTAGTTTCTCCTGTTAAGTGCCTTTGCCGGATTCTTAAACGGTGAATATACCGACGGGGCCTTGGGGATGGCCGCCATCAGTGCAGCCTCGGCAACACTGAGGTTTTCGGTGGTCTTACCGAAGTAGGTAAAGGCCGCTGCCTCTATGCCATAGGCGCGGGTGCCAAAGTAGGCCTGATTGAGATACAGACCCAGGATTTCGTCCTTTGTGTAGTGCCTCTCTATCTGGATAGACAGGGCGGCCTCCTTGACCTTTCTGGCGATACTCCTGTCGGGTTTGAGAAAGAGCATCTTGGCCAGTTGTTGTGTGATGGTGCTGCCCCCCTGGACGAATCCCATGGCCTTGATATCCTCCAACAGGGCACCAAAGACCCGGACAAAATCTATGCCCCTGTGCTTATAGAAGCGGTTGTCTTCTACGGCGATGAAGGCGTTTTTGACGTGCGCCGGTATCTTGTAATACGGCACAAACGTGCGTCTCTCTACAAACAGCTCTGCCAACAGTTCGTTGTCTGAGGAGTACACCAGCGAGGACTCCAGCGGTGAGTACTCTTCCAATTGCTTTATCCGTGGCATGTCCGACAGTGTCCAGAACACGAAACCTCCCAGAAAACCCATAACCGAGGCAAGCAAGACAAACCCTGAAACCCACTTTACAATGCCTCTTGTACCCTTTCTCTTGACCGTACCCTTAACCAAGTTCACTCCTGTTGATATATCCGTCAATCATAATCACAACATTGATCAACACAAGTCCCACAAATAGACCAATTGCATTTGCCATCTTCAGAGATAATAATATTATGACGGCAATAAAAACAAGTCCCAGTCTCACCATATTCAAAGATACCAGCGTGAATTGATTTCGCTGTCCCATGATAAACCTCTTGGTGCTCCACCTCAGCAGGGAGTAATTCACCAGACCGATAAACCACCCTATAGCGATACTCACAGGCAGTCTCTTGCCGCTGAGATAAGAGGCTATGATAAGTGCAACAGCAAGCAACAAGACGGCATAGCTGAGGTAGTGCTTATTCATCCTTGGCCAATTCATCCTTGGCGAGCCTGAAGACCTCGATAAAGCCTGATACGACTCCCAGGAAAAAGAACGCTACTGTCAACCAGGGTGAGGAGGTGAATAGCCTGTCCAGCCCCATGCCTATGGCCAATCCCACGAAAACCGAGACGATAAAGCTCATGGCAACGTGGCTGGCAAAGGCCATGTGTTTTAGCAGAGGCGGGTATGGTTTCTTTGCCAATCCCGCCTGTTAGTGACGCAGTTTTGACATATCCGGCATTGTGTCTTTAGGCAGCAGGGTTAGTTCTCCCTCATAGATAGGAATTGCCGTTTTTACCATAAATGTGTAGATCAAGGCGCCGATGGCCCATATGCCTGCACTTACCTTGATTTCCAGTGCATTGGGCAGATAATCGTAAATCTCGCCGAGGGTATCCGGTACAAATCCGGGGATAATCAGACCCATGCCCTTTTCTATGTAGACGCCGACGATTATCAGGACACAGGCGATGTTTAAGAAGTGGAATTTTCTCCTGGTCTTTGGGTCTATAAACAGGAAAAACGCCGTCAGGTTACACGCAACAGCTGTCCATGAAAACGGCACCAGGACATCGTGTCCGTGCAGTCCGAAGAACAGGTATTTCATAGGGGCCAGGTGGATACTGTCCGAGTAGAACTCCTTAAATATCTCAGCCCCAAACAGATATAGGTTAAGACCCATTGCGTATGAGATCAGTTCGGCGATCTTAAAGATAGCGGCATCGGTGACGTCTATCTTTGAGAGTTTTCTGGCTGCCTGAAAGATTAGGATCATCAGGGCTGGTCCGGAGCAGAGGGCGGAGGCGATAAAGCGTGGTGCTACGATGGATGCGTTCCAGAACGGACGGGATGACAGTCCGTTGTACAGGAATGCCGTTACCGTGTGTATGCTTATTGCCCAGGGGATAGAGAGCAGGACGATAGGCCACATGATGGACATCTTGTACTCCTTGCCGTGAGCAGCCCTGTAGAGGACATAGGTGACAGCCGTGAGGTTTATAGCGAGGTAACCGTTTATTGCGATAACGTCCCAGACGAGGAGCGAACTTGGGAAGTTGGGAGATAGCATTATGTGCCATGCAAATTGAGGTCTGCCCAGGTCAACCGTAACAAACATCACGCACATTATCAGAGCTGTAATGGCTATCATTTCGCCAAATAGTACGATCTCCTTTATTGGCTTAAAGTTATACAGGTAGGCCGGTATGACCAGGAGCACGGCGGCGGCGGCCACGCCGACAAGGAAGGTAAAGTTTGAGATATAAAATCCCCAGGACACCTGGTCTCTCATGTTTGTGACGATCAGCCCGTCCTGCAACTGTTGTGAATATGCAACAATCCCGTTGGCAATCAATGCCGCCAGGATGAATATCCACACGTAATAGATGGTGCCTCCACGGGCCAGGTGCGATATTAAGTCCTTAATAAAACGAAACATGGCAATTCTCCTCTATAACGAAAAGAAGTAGTAGAACTTTGGATTTGTATTTAACATCTCCTTCAGACGAAAGACACGTTTGGTCTCAATAAGCATACGTATTTCACTTTTTTCATCCAGGAGGTTGCCGAACTTTCGGGCGCCCACAGGGCATATTTCCACGCAGGCCGGATATCTCCCCGGCTCTTGCCGCACACGTTGGATGCAGAAGGTGCATTTTTCGACACAGCCCTTGTGCTTGGGGCGATTGCCCAGATAGTGGGTATTGGGGTTGATCTGTTCAACGGGGATAGTGGGTTGTGCCCAGTTAAACTTTCTGGCGCCGTAGGGACATGCGGCCATGCAGTAGCGACATCCAATGCACCAGTTGTAGTCCACGACGACGATGCCGTCGGGTTCCTTCCATGTGGCCTTTGTCGGACAGACCTTGATACAGGCGGGACGTTCACACTGTTGACACTGCACGGGCATGTAGAAGTGTTCGGGTTCAGGTACCAGGTCTGGGTTGTAGTATTTTTCGGCTCCCTCGAGGTCTTCTATCCATTTTTCACCGCTCTTAAACCGCAATACCGTGATGTACTCTATTTGTGGGTTTCGCGAGAGATTGTTTTCGGTCACGCAGGCATAGACACACCTCCGGCATCCGACACACCGGGAGAGGTCGAGGCCGTAGCCATAGAGGACGTTTGGCAGCGGACCCTTGGTACTGACCTTTATGTCTTTGCCAAATCGCTTTTTGTATTCTGCCTCAAGCCTTGCAACCACGGCATCTTTTTCGGCCTGGGTCATCTCTCTGAAGTACTTCTGGAAGAACTCCTCCCATACTATGGCGTTGGCGTCTGAGGCAGGCAGCACAATTCCCTCCATGGCAAAGGCTGCCGCAAGCGATGTCGCCCCTTTAAGAAAATCACGTCTTTTCATTCTATCTTATTCCCTCAACATAGCGCTGTTACTTGTTATAGACAGGGATATATATCTTCTGTCCTTCGATGTCCAGTGTTGATGAGCCTTTTATATCCGTTATTGCTTTTGGTCTGACAGGGGCCGGCAGAGGTTTCACAGGTATAAAGTTAGGCGAGTGTGGGTTATGACAGTTTACACACAGGAAATATTTTTTATCTCCGGGTTTGTCACTATTCCACGAACCTATACGTTTACCGTGGATACCTGTCTTCCAATCCCTGAAGACGTTACCATGGCACTGACCACACAACAGATACGACTCGTCAAAGGTAACGTGGTCGCCATTTGCCAGTCTAAGCCTGTCTCTGTTGTCTGCATCGTGACAGTCAAGACACCAGCGTTGTTGTGCCGCGTGTTTGAGTACTATCTCTGCATGAAACTGTAGTTGGCGACGTGTCTTGTCCGGTTTCATGGTTGCGTGGCACATTGTGCATGGGAAGATGCCTTCCGTAAAGGGCGGCTTTGTCGTAAAGTATTTGGGGATTGTTGTGTGTTGTTCGGCGTTTGGGGGTTCTGCTTGAGGCTGTTGTGTCTCTTGCGTGACTTGCGGTGCACTGGGTGCGGGTGTGGGTTCGGCCATAAGTGTGTGTGGTGCAAGTACCACACATACTATAAGCATTTCGGCTATAAGCATTTTGACTATAAACATTTGGCCCGAAACCTTGGCATAAAACAAACATAACGACAACGTCTTTATTACAACTTTCATGTCTGCCCTCTACTGCCTCGTTTGTCTGCGAGGCTTGTTTTCGCTTGTTTTATCATTTAGCCTTTCCGTTGTGTTACCGTTTAATGATTGACTTTGTTGTTAGCCTGCTGTTTGTTGCCTTCAAACAGGCTGCAGTCATCCTCCGTAAAGGCCTCCTGAAAGACCGGCAAGACCTTGTTAAAGATAAACAACAAGATAAACGGCATCACCAGCAAAAAGATGACAGCAAAGAGTCCCTCTCTGAATGCCTCAACGCTTGTAGGCCATATTGGCAGCTTATAGGTCAGGAAGCCGGCAAAGCTCCTTGACATTGATTGTCCGCCGATGACCACGTCCCACCTCATCATAAACACACCTATGACCACGAGGACAGCCGATATAAAGGTCCGTAGTATGGTGAGGTTTGGCAGCATCAACAGGATCAGCGGCAGTATCATGCCGCATATCCACTGTATGACGATCATCTTAAAGGCAAATCGTTGGAACAAGAGTTCACTGAGTATGCCCCAGAACTCCTCTGCTGTATAGGCATGAAAGACGATGTCTATGCCTTCAAGCAGAAAGGCTATTACCAGAAACAGGGCAAGTGTCTTACCCATGCTCCGTATGGAGGCGCCGCATATGAACTTTCTGCTTATGGTCATGGCAATAGTGTAGGTAACTATACACATGGCCACGCCCGATATTATGGCGGACATCAGAAATATAAAGGGCATCAGCGGGGTCTTCCACAGGGGGACGGTCTTGACCGAACCAAATATAAAGCCCACGTATCCATGTAAAAACGCCGCAGCGGGGATACCCACGGCTGCCAGTATTTTGATTATCTTCTCATCGGTGTGCAGGGCCGTTTCGCTGACATCAAAGGAGCCGAGAGTCATGAGCCTGTATATAAGTCCCATGATGCCTGTTTTTTCCAGTGCGTTTCTGACTATAAAGGGGCGAAACACGAACCATATCTCTGCCAGGACTATTGCCATATAGGTCAGATAGACGAGGGTAAAGGCCGCTATAGCCGAATAAAAATGCGGGGTAAGCATGATATTTGCTGATCTGAAGGGTTGTGTCAGATGAAACAACAACGGGGTTGGCGCCATTATCAACAACGCCAGAGAAAACACCAGGGAAAACTTTGCCACCGGTTTCAGCTCCCCTTTACCAAAGACATGGTATAGTGATGACAGCACAAACGCCCCCGCCACCAGACCCGTCAGAAACGGATACACAACAATATGCACCGTCCAGTACATATACTCATTGGGATACGTGTAGAGCTCTCTTATAGTCCACAGCGCCCCATGTACGGATTCATTCATTGAACCTGCTTCCATTTTATCACCTCAAATTAGTTTCACACATTTATCTTACAATATGGTCCAGGCCGATGTAAAATACATGCGGCTCATTTCCATATTCAGGTTTCAGTACGGCCACCCTTTCGGTGCTGACAATCTTAAAGACCTCGCTGTCGGGGTCATTGAGCAGGCCGATTTTTCTGACACCAAAGGCACAGGCATCCACACAGGCGGTTTTCAATCCCTTGGTTATCCTGTGGTAGCAGAACGAGCATTTATCTGCAGTGTTGTAAACGGGATGAAAGAAGCGGGCAAAGTACGGACAATTGGTTACGCAGTAACCGCAGCCGATGCACCATTTTCTGTCGATCAACACCACGCCGTCGTCGGTCTTGTACGTGGCCCCTGCCGGGCAGACCTGCACGCACGAGGGTTTTTCACAGTGGTTACAGAGCTTGGGGACGAAGAATCCCTTTGTTATTTCTTCCTCGGGGACATCGGTTCTGCCCTGTGGGTCATTTGCCGTAAAGCCATAGCGTGACCCCTTGGGGGAGTCTATGATGACCTCGCCGCTCTTAAGCTGTACGTAACGCTCCACCCACGTCCTCTGGATATCTGCGTCAAAGGGCACGTCGTTTTCGAGCTTGCAGGCCTTGGCACACATCCCGCAGCCAACACATCTGGTCGCATCCACAACAAATGCCCATCTTTTTTTCTTACTGAATGGATGTATCAATGATGCCAGCGCCTCAGGTTTGAATATCTCAAGGGCGCTAATCGGTATAATCGACCCGCAGATCGAAAGCAGCCCCATCTTTAAAAGTTCGCGTCTTGTAAGATTCATTATATAAGTTCCTCCTTAGCCTTATTTAAAACCCGTCTTGTGAACATCATGACACATGACGCACTCGACACCGGGGTTGTGCTTTTCGGGGTCTATCATCTTAAACGGTATAGGCCCCTTTGAAAAGAGCGTATAGGTGTCCGGCCTGTACTTCAGTTTAGAATGACACCTCTTGCACAGCTCCCGTGACCTGTCGATGCCAATATCAAGCTGATACTTATAATCGGCCTTCAGATCGATAGTTTTGTGGCCCTTGTTTTCAAGATTGAACTGGACGTGACAGTTTTCGCACGACACATTCTTATGTCCTGAATCTGCCACAATCTCAATCTTGTCGGGATGACACTGTTTGCAGAAGTCCCGCCCCATGTGTTTTACTTCGAGCTTTTTCCACTCGTCCTCGTTACTCAACCGATGCCACTGGTACTTGTAATCTCCGTTCTTTGCAGCGAAATCCTTGGGGATAACCATCTGTCTCACTACAAGCCCGGCAATCACTACCGCGACAATCACCATTACTGGTCTCCAAGCATGACTACTCATAATGTAACACCTTCTTTTATAAAAATTTTAAAGTAGTGTAATCATGTTTACGCACTTTTGTCAACACTTATTTTATTTTTCATGCAGGGAAAATGCCATGTACCAACAGTCATTGACTTTTTGCGCTCAAATGTCACTGCCCTGTCACCCTGGAGGCTATAATGAACAGACAACTGAAACGTATTCTCTTAAAAAAGCATGGTAAAATTCTTTTAAAGGGGTCAAGGGGGCTTCTTCGTGCCCGGGGCGGCTCGCCCCACCCTTGCAGGGGAGGGCAGCTCTACAGGGAATTAAACTCCTTTTGGGCTTTCTTGCGCAGTTTATCCTCTTTGGCTATCTCCAGGGTTTTCTGAAAATACTCACGGGCCTTGTCCTTGTCCTTAAGCCCCTTGTACGACATCGCCATGTGGTAATAGACATCATCAATGGCCGTAAAGTCATTGTACTGCTCAAGGATAACGTTAAAACGCCCAAGGGCTGCCTTAAATGACGCCTTTTTGAAGTAAAACTTGCCCACGTAAAACTCGTGCTCTGCAAGGACGTTTCTGCACTTTTGCAGCCTCAACTCTATGACATCCCTGTACGGGTTTCTGGGATAGAGCCCGGCCAACTTTTTGAACTCCTTGATGGCGCTTTCGGCGGCCTTGTAGCCCCTGTCGGCACCCTCTATCTGGCTAAACGTAAGGGCGGCTATCTGGTACTGTGCATTGGCGGCATACCTGTTGTCCGGATAGGAGTTCAGAAACTTCCGGTACTCCTCTATTGCCAGGTCAGACTCGTCATCTTTTACGTAGGACTCTGCAATCTTAAGTTGCGCAAGCGGGGCATAGGTCTTTGTCCTGTCCCTGTTGATCACCTCCGTCAGCAACTCCCGGCCATCGGTGTACTCCTTGTCTTCTATCATCTTGATGGCACGCTCATAGGCCTCTTTTTCATCAATATAGGGTGGCTTTATGCTCTTCTTAGAACACGACAACAGCCCCGCACACATCACACCCACTACAACAAGCAGGATGACTCCTGAGAGACCTCTTCCTATATGTCCGTTTACACCCATACTGTTATTAAAATACTTGTCGGATGATTAAGTCAAGTGCCACGAAAAAAAATATCCGCACCACTACATGCAGACACTGTCTCGTCCATTATTTTTAGCCCGATACATGGCCTTGTCTGCACTCTCTATGAGTTCATCGGGGGTTTGTCCGCTCTGCAGCTCTGCCACCCCGATGGATAGCGTCACAGGAGGCAGTTGTCTTGCGTCGTGCAGGACTATGGGTGTCTGTCTGACCGCATTTCCCAACCTTTCGGCAATCAGACAGCCCTCTTTTATTCCCGTTGTCGGCAGAATGACAAGAAACTCCTCCCCGCCGTAACGCACGGCAAAATCCGTCTTGCGAAGCTGCCCCAGCAGAGACACCGCAACCGTATACAGGGCACGGTCTCCGGCAATGTGACCATGTATGTCATTGTATGCCTTGAAGTTGTCAATATCGGCCATAATCACAACCAGCGGATGTTCGCTGCCAATGCACTTGTTGACAACCTCACTGAACCTGTCATTTAACCAGCGACGATTATGTAACCCCGTAAGGACATCAATGTTTGCGTAGTACTCAAACTGTCGCTTGAGGAAATTGCTCTTTGAGATCACAGATGTTCCGTAGCGTAGGCGCTGGGCCAGGATATTGAGCAAGTTACGACATGCCGCATGTGACACCGATACCAGCGACAGCAGTATCTCCTCATCCATCACCAGCGTGCGGCAATGCGTATTGGCAACCACCGAAGCCGTTGTCGGCCTCTGGTCGATCACCGATATCTCTCCAACGATCTCTCCACGTTCGTAAACTACAAGGGGTTCGTCTTCGAGATGGTCTACATGCACCCTGACACTCCCACTGAGGATCATGTAGATCAGGTAGTTGATCTGTCCGGCGGCTATTATCACCTCACCGGGCTCAAACTCTCTGTAGGTACATCTGCTCAGAAGCCCCTCTATCGCCTTTAGCCTTACAGATTTCAAGAGGTTTATCCTCCTGACCTCATTGTCGTTGTATAGAGTTCCCTCGATCATTTCAGTTTTTAATGTAACATAAGCTCAAGAGATTTTACAACAAGAAATTACCTCTTGACAATGCACCCTGAAATAAGCTACCCTATCCGATGTGACATTAGTCACTGCAACTCAAATACGCGACAAGTGTTAAGGAGGATTGTCTGACATTATGGAAGGTGTTGTCAATGGAAAGATGGAAAAACACCATCATCACCACGAGGTAGAGCTGAGTGCTTGGCCTCTTGTTGTAGCGGTGGGGGCGTTTCTGGTGCCCGTTGCCTTTATACTGGCCTTTTCTTGGGGCGTGCGGTTTTTGGGACTGCTCGTGGCGGGCGTGGCCGTGGGTACTCTGGTTGTGGGGCTGTTTGGTTGGGTACAGGAGGTGCACAGTAAGAAGGAAGATGGCGGTTTAAGCAAGATCGCCATTATCGTGTTTATCGTCTCCGAGGTGGCGCTGTTTGGTGGTCTGTTTGGCGGTTATCTGTACACGATGCTTCCGGAGGATATCTGGCCACCGGCTAATACGCCCGAAGGTGTACCGCCTCTGGCACTTGCCGTACTTTTGAGCGTGTTTCTGATCTCCTCCAGCGGCACTATGCACGTGGCAGAGGAAAAACTGGAACATGGTGACGTAAACGGCTACAAGGGCTGGCTCACCTTTACCTTTATATTAGGGTCCCTGTTCCTTTCGTTTATGGCCGTGGAGTGGTATAAGCTCATCGGGCACGAACACTTCACCATATCCACCAACGCCTATGGAACCTTCTTCTTTACTATTACCGGATTTCACGGCTCACACGTGATCGTGGGCCTTATAATGCAGATGTTTCTCATCGTACTGGCCTCGCAAAACAAGGTCGGTAAAAAGAAAATCACCTTCAGCAAGACAACCGGATTGTACTGGCACTTCGTTGACGTGGTGTGGCTGATGGTCTTTTCGTTCATGTACATAATCCCCTACTTTAAGGTTGGGCAATAGACGGATGCATTGGAAGGTTTCTGTTCTATTGTTGTCACTTGTCGTGGGGATATTGGTGACAAATGCCCTCGCTGCACCACTGCCACAGGGGAAGACTGACTTTGATCCTTCGGTCTTAAAGGTCAAAGAGGATGCCTTCCTTGGCAAGGTTGTGCCCGATACAAAGATGACCGATGACGACGGTAACACCTTTTCGCTTAGTAAGTACAAGGGCAAGCCGTTGCTTTTGTCTATCATATACTTCAGGTGTGCGACATCCTGTCCGGTTCTCAATGAGGGTCTGTCTGAGGCATTGAGCAACATAAGCCTGAAATTGGGCGATGACTACAACGTCATAACCCTCAGCATAGACGACAAAGAGACCCCGGCAGACGCTCAGTGGTTTCGCAAAAACCTCACGGTCAAGATGAAGGACAAGATACCACAGAATTTCAACAAGTGGGTCTTTGCCACGGCGGATGCCGCCGAAGTCAAAAGAATCACCGAGGCCACAGGCTACAGGTTCTTTTACTCGGTGCAGGACAAGCTGTTTGTTCATCCCAACGTATACATCTTTCTATCGCCGGAGGGGGTAATCACCAGATACATCTACGGACTGTACCCGCCCGCTATTGACATACGCCTTGGGCTTGTGGAGGCGGGAAGGGGCAAGGTCGGCAAGACGTCTCTGTTAAACACGGTTGCCCTGGTCTGTTATAAGTATGATGCGGCCATCGGTGGATACAAGTTAGACCTGCTGCGGCTTTTTGCGGGTGTAGGGGTGCTGGTGGGGCTGCTTACGGGACTGGTGGTGTTTGTGTACTGGAGAAGTTTAAAAAAAAACAAAGAGCGACAACGGCTGATTTTCAGCCATAAAGATTCAGGAGGTTAAGAAAAAAATGCTAAGGACTTTTTTGAGCAGCCTTTTGGTGATGGTCTACGTCCTGGCCCCTCATGTGGTGGTGGCGGCCAGGGAGGCTTCAGACCCTGTCGATGGATGGGAGCAGCAGTTCATTATATGGGCTGTAGTCTCAACCGTGATCTATCTGATAGTGACCGTGCCGCTTGTCTACTTCACGATAAAGTACAAGAGGAAGTCAAAGGATGAGGAGGGCGCCTATATCGAGGGCAACGTGGGGCTGGAGATACTCTGGACGGTCATCCCGCTGGTGATAATCGTGTTTTTGGGGGCACAGTCATGGGCGCTGTTTAACAACTACCGCAAGGTGCCAAAAGACGCCTTTGAGGCCAAGGTCGTTGCCTCGATGTACAAGTTTGAGATGATATCCCCTGAGGGGATTCATACCGCCAACGAATTGAGGGTACCCGTGGGGCACGTAAAGCTCAACCTGACCAGTTCGGATGTCATCCACAACTTTGCCGTACCGGCCTTCAGGGTGCGCGAGGATATGATACCGGGGCAGACAACGTACCTGTGGTTTAATGCAAAGGAGCCGGGGACTTATACGGTATACTGTGCCGAGTTCTGTGGCACCGGCCATTCCATGATGCTTGCAAAGATAACCGTCATGCCAAAGGCGGAGTACGCAAAGTGGGTCAGCGAAAACACCGGATCGGAGGCCGCCAATGTCACACCGGAGGAAAAAGGTAAAAAGCTCGCAGAGAATCTGGGCTGCACGGGCTGCCACAGTGTAAATGGTGACAGTTCCGCCGGGCCGACGTTTAAAGGGTTTATGGGCAGCACGGTGACACTCGCTGACGGCAAAACCCTTACTGCCGATGATGCCTTTGTCAAGGCAAAGATCAAAGACCCCAAGGCCACACTGGTCAAGGGCTTTGACCCGATAATGCCACCAAGCAGTCTCAGTGACGCCGAACTCGAGGCCATAACTGCCTGGCTTAAGACACTTAAGTAAAAAAGATATAAGGAGGTAATACGTTTATGACCAAGGAACCAACCGGTCTTAGGGCGTGGTTGTTCACGACCGACCACAAGAAGATTGGAATAATGTATTTATGCACGGCGTTGTTGTTTTTCGTTGTCGGACTATTGCTGGCCATCGTGATGAGAACGGAGCAACTGAGTCAGGCAGGGAAGGTCATCATCGACGCAAAGCTCTACAACGTGGCCTTTACGATCCACGGCGCTGCGATGGTGTTGTTTTGGATGATCCCGATAGTGCTTGGTTTCTTTGCCAACTATCTGGTGCCTCTGATGATCGGGGCGCATGATGTAGCCTTTCCTCGTCTCAATGCCCTGAGTTACTGGCTCTACGTGGGGGCGGGCCTGATAGCAGTATGTGCACTCGTCTTACCGGGCAGGCTGGACATCGGGTGGACGGGGTATCCTCCGTACTCGATTGTCGGAGGGGCCAACGTGGCCTTTTATGTCTTTGCCGTGCACCTGCTGGGTTCATCGAGCATTGCCTCGGCCGTGAACTTCATCACCACGATAATCACCCTTAGAGCACCGGGGATGACCTGGGGCAGATTGAACCTCACCGTCTGGGGATTGCTCGGGGGCTTTATCATCCAGTTAGTAGGCGTGCCCGTATTGGCTGCTGCCGTGACATTGCTGTTGTTTGACAAATATCTTGGCACCAGCTTCTACGACTCTTTCAAGGGTGGCAATCCGCTCCTGTATGAGCATCTGTTCTGGTTCTATGCACATCCGGCCGTTTATGTTGTTGCCTTGCCGGTCTTTGGCATAGTATCAGACATCATTTCGACCTTCTCTCGCAAGAAAGTTTATGGATACACGAGCATGGCCATCGCCATTATGTGCATAACGGTGCTGGGGTTTGAGACGTGG
This sequence comes from Candidatus Magnetobacterium casense, assembly GCF_000714715.1. Classification (GTDB taxonomy): domain Bacteria; phylum Nitrospirota; class Thermodesulfovibrionia; order Thermodesulfovibrionales; family Magnetobacteriaceae; genus Magnetobacterium; species Magnetobacterium casense. The sequence goes on along the minus strand of NZ_JMFO01000039.1, from coordinate 12,009 downwards.
GTACATCACCTTTACGTTGCGGGAACCCTGGACTGGACTCGTGTAGTGTTCATGTGGGGAACCATACTGATTGGCGTGCCAACCGGAATCAAGACGTTTAACTGGCTTGCCACGATGCACAAGGGGTCTATTGAGTTGAGTGCGCCGATGCTCTATGCCCTGGGATTCATATCGCTCTTTACCATTGGTGGTGTGACGGGCATAGCAAACGGCCTGTTGGCCTTCGACACGCACGTACATGACTCACACTGGGTCGTTGCGCACTTTCACTATGTATTGGCCATCAGCATGTCGATGCTGTGTCTGGGCGGGATATACTATTGGTTTCCGAAGTTCACGGGGAAGATGTACAACGATGGCCTTGCAAAGTTTGCCTTCTGGCTGACTCTCATCGGGGCAATGATCGCCTTTCTGCCGCAGTTTCACATGGGTTACGACGGCATCCCCCGCAGGTACTGGAAGGTGCCTGTTGAGTACACCACTCACATGAGGATTGCCTCGATATTTTCGTACATCGCCATTGTCGGGTTTATCCTGACCATCTACAACTACATACACTCGGCCATCAAGGGTGCCCCGGCTCCGGCCAATCCGTGGGGGTCAAAGTCGCTGGAGTGGCAGATTCCCTCGCCGCCGCCGTTTTACAACTTCGAGGAAATCCCCGTCATCACCGAAGGCCCTTACGAATACGGTAAACCAAAGTAACAGGAAAAGATAAAAGAAGGGGGCGGCTCCGCCCCCCCTTCAGATCCCCCCTGCAAGGGGCCAGCCCCCTTACCCCTTCTTTGCGTGGCCTTGGGTGTGCGGATAACATCCAGGGCATGTGGATTTTTTGGTTGTCGCTGGTATACAATAAGACAGAATGAAGCTCAGGATGATTAATTATGAGGTATGATGTTTTCGTAAGTTACGATAGCGCAGACCGAGGCGATGCTGATAATCTTGTGAGAAGTTTAGAAGATAGAGGTTGTAAGTGTTGGATTGACCATCGTGATCTGCCTCTTGATTCAAATTGGGCTGATGAAATATTCAATACAATAACAGAAAATCCTAAGCTATTGGTTGTTGTCCTAATATCTGCAAACACTTTACAATCAAAGTACGTTAAAAAAGAAATTGCTGTAGCAGATACAAACAATGTTTCTGTAATACCTGTGAGACTTCAGGATATTAAACTCAAGGGAGCACTTGCTACTCATCTGAGTATCAATTCATGGATAAACGCTTTTGAGATGGATATTGACACTGTTGCCGAAAAAATAAGTGTTGCCGTGAAAAAACGCAGAACTTCAGCGCCTACCTCAACGCCATCTCCAAAACCGAAATCTACGTCTACCACATTAACGGAGGCGAAAAGGTTTGTTGATAACGGCGACCAAACTATAACCGACACGTCAACAGGGCTAATGTGGACAAAAGACGCTAATCTTGCAGGTCGCAAGACTTGGCAAAAGGCATCAGATTATGTTGCCTCGATGAATGAGGGTGAGGGTACGTTTGCCTACACAGATTGGCGGTTGCCTGCTAAAGAGGAACTTGAGAGCCTTGTGAAAGATAGCAAAGGGGACCCATATTCTTGGCTCGCTTCGCAAGGCTTTACAAATGTGCAGTCTAACGGCTACTGGTCGTCTACGTCCTACGCTGGCGATACGTCCGACGCGTGGATCGTCAGCATGGTCGGTGGCGACGTCTTCGCCTTCGGTAAGTCCAGCAGCAGCTACGTGTGGCCGGTACGTTCTGGACATTGATTATTTGGTCATTTGGCTATTTTGGGTACAGGGCAAAGCCCTGTCGGATTTTTTTGACAAACCGTCACCATTGAACTACGACCGTGGAAAGATGGAAGATATCGATAGAATAAAGCAGACCCTCAATGAACATCAGGAGGAATTAAGGGAGCGGTTTGGTATAACCGGGATAGGTATATTTGGCTCTTTTGCGCGCGGCGAACAGACGCCTGACAGTGACCTTGACGTGCTTGTGAGCATGGATAAATCCGTGAGCCTGCTTGAATGGGCCGGAGCTGTCAATTATCTTTCCGGCCTGCTTGGCATAAAGGTAGATGTGGTACCCGTGGAAGACATCAGACCCGAACTAAAACAGGCGATCATGGAAGAAGTCATACGTCTTTGAAAAGGCAGTTTGAGTTATTCATAAGAGATATTCTCGAATATATTGAAAAGACTGAACGATTTGTCGAGGGGATGAGCTATGAGAACTTTTCGGGGGATGAGAAAACCGGACTTGCCGTTATAAGGTGTATAGAGGTCATCGGAGAGGCGGCCAAGAACATCCCTGAGCGTGTGAGGGACAAGTACCCTCAAATACCCTGGAAGGATATGGCAGGTATGAGGGACATTATTATACATGCCTATTTCGGGATAGAAATGAGAAGAATCTGGGAGGTAGTAACCGTAAAACTCCCTGCCCTCAAGCAGCATATACGAAAGTTACTTGACGACATCGCATCCGGAGAGACCTGAAATGCCCAATAGGTAATAGCGTATCAGAGGGCTGGAAAGTGCCTGTTGAGTACACCACTCACATGAGGATTGCCTCGATATTTTCGTACATCGCCATTGTCGGGTTTATACTGAATCAGCTACAACTACATACACTCGGCCATCAAGGGTGCCCCGGCTCCGGCCAATCCGTGGGGGTCAAAGTCGCTGGAGTGGCAGATTCCGTCGCCGCCACCGTTTTACAACTTCGAGGAAATCCCCGTCATCACCGAAGGCCCTTACGAATACGGTAAACCAAAGTAACGACGAAAGAGAAAGAAGGGGGCGGTTTGTGGCAGGGGCGGGTGCGACCCGCTGCGGGAAAATCGTGCCTCACCCCCTCCGCCCCCCCTTCAGAAGTTTGAATTTTATAGCACGTTTCGATTGGGTTAAATACAATATCCACAGTGCCTGAACCATCCTGATATATCACTATGCTCTATAAATTCACACGCTTCCTTAATAGCATTGTCCAAAAATTTGGGTGCATAAATTTTTGGTGGCGTCAGGGAAGCATTATTTACTGTTTTTTTCTAGATAGCCATTTAATGCTGTTTTTGGAGATGGATTCCCGTTTTCACGGGAATGACAGGAAATGGCATTTTGTGCCCATATGTGTCATTCCTGCGCAAGCAGGAATCCATTAGCCACTACTTTCTTATGCACCCAAAAATTTTAAGCAATGGACTTTTTTTATAAAATGTGGTATGCTAAAATTTATGCAGAGCGCAGATCAACTGAAGGAATACTCAACCGGTATAGCAATCCTATACGTTGAGGATGACGATGTTGTCAGAAATGCAACGTCCAAGATACTATCGCGGTACTTTGATAATGTTATCAGTGTCTCAAACGGTAAGGAAGGTGTCGAGGCCTACATGCAAGGCATGTTTGATATAGTCATTGCGGACATATACATGCCTGTGATGAACGGTATCAAGATGACAAAACGTATCCGTGAAGTCAACAGCGAGCAGATAGTCATAGTTACCACCGCATACAATGACTACCAGTACCTGCTGGAGTTGATCGCTATTGGCATAAATTATTTCATATTAAAGCCCCTGGAACCAAGCAAATTGATTTCCGTGTTGTACAGGGCGTGCCGAAAGATTCATAACGAGCGCTACCTGGAAGAATGCCGCAAGCAAATTGAAGAAAACATCGGCAAACAGACCCTTGAACTAACCCGAACGAGAGAGCTTCTTCAGTCAGAGAGCAAGAGGCGACAGCAGACAGAGCAACAGCTCATAGCGTACCTGAAAGATGGCGAAGGACTGTTTAAGACGCTATGCCTCTCTGCCCCTGACGCTGTCGTTGTAATGGACATCGACGGGGTTGTATCCTTTTGGAACAACGCGGCAGAGGCGATGTTTGGCTATACGCAGGCAGAGGCAATCGGCAAAGAGCTCCATAGGTTAATAGCCCCACAGCAGCATTATCAAAGCTATACGGATGTCTTTGCACGTCTGAGACAATCAGGGCAGGGCAGTGATGATGGCATTGTTGGCAAGTCGGTACGGCTTGAGGCAGTCAGTAAGACTGGGGAAAGTATACACATTGAGTTATACGCCTGGAAGTTTGGCGCAGATGGCAGGTGGCATATCGCCTGCATAATCAAGTGATGTTGCCGGTTATCGGTGGTGAGTTTTTAGTGCAGGGTTCTGATCAGTTGATTTAGCTCAATCGCTCCGGCGAAGACCTTTGATATACCGTCTTGGTATAGGGTTTGCATACCATCTTTTATTGCCTGTTGCCTGATTACGTCTGGGGCGGATTTTTTCAATATCAGCTTCCTGGTGTGTTCGGAGGCAATGAGTAGTTCGAATATGGCAGTTTTTCCGCTATATCCTGTGTTGTTGCACTTGTCGCATCCGGTTTCGCGATACAGAACGAGGTTGTTGTTGTACTGAATATTAAGGTCGCTAAATGTTTCGTGCCCGTATTCCTGCACCAGATATTCGAATTCTACGTTGTCCGGATGATATTGCTCCTTGCAGAATGAGCATAGAGATGGCACGAGGTTCAGGGCAAGCACACCCAATAAGCCATTGGCAAGGCTGTAGGTATCCAGGCCCATTTCAATAAGAGCCTCGATGGCCCCTGTTGTGGTTGTGCTGTATATGGAGCTCAGTACGAGGCGTCCCTTGATGGCGGCCCCCAGGAGCTTGGCAGCAATGTCTGCATTACTGAGTTCACCAACCATCACAACGTCCGGCTCTACGCTCAGGATAGTGTTTGTTGCTGCCCCAATGTCAAATTCCGTATTTGGTCTGACCTCTATCTGATGCACGCGCTGGTGGGATATCTCTACGGGAAACTCCGCCGCACATATCAAAAGGTCATGTACGTTGAGATGACTGACAAGTGCGTGAAGCGCCGTCGTTTTACCGGAGGCCCTTGGCCCGACCACCAGAAACATACCGTATCGCTTCTCCAAGACCCCCTTGAGGCGATTGACACTTGCGACATGCAGACCGATGTCCTCAAGCATCATCTTTCTCAGGGGATTGGCTATCCTGATGACAACGGATTCTCCGTTGATTGTCGGCAGGATGTGCAAAAAGAGCAGTATCGGCACGCCCTTGTACAGGAATTTTATCTTCCCCTCCTGTGGCAGATTTGATTGGGCGATATTTATCACGGCCATTATCTTAAACCTGTTAATGACGGCCTTGTGGTATGCGTATGGAATCTCCGTGCGATGCTCTATGAACTTGCCTTCCCCAATGTATCGGACATCGATAGTGCCTCTTGACTTGTTTGGCTCTATAAAAACCCTGGAAGCCCCCTTTTCATAAGCCGTTACTATGACCTGATTGACAAAGCGCACGACAAATCCCTCTTCCGTGGTAACGGTATCAGAGGTTGATTTGTCGTCATCCCTGGCACCCGCTTCACCGTGCTTGTCTGCATGTATACCAAAGGCACCTTCGCCCTCGATGGATTGTATGAACTTGAGGATATCATCCTTCATTGCTATCAGGAACTCGTACTGCGGGGCCTTGATCATGCGCTTTATCTCCTTGACCGTCATATCATGCAGGCCGCTGACGGCAAACACCGCCTTGTTGTCCGTGTGCGACACAGGTACCCAATAGTTCTTCTTAAGCACACCAAGGTTAATCCCCCTGAGCAGTTCCAGCGGGACATCAATCCTGTCACTGTACTCTATTACGTTGCATCTGTAAAACTGCGAAAACGACTCAAGGATATCTTTCTTGTGTACATTATACTTTGCCATTAATATTGTTTCGACGTCTGTCTTTGACTCACGTGCCTTTACCAGGGCCTCCTTTAAATCGACCTCGGAGATTATATTTCTGGTTATGAGATTATGAAATCTATTTGCTATCATTTGTTAGTATCTCCTGTGCCATAATAATAATAAACTATCTTATACTACAACATTGTCGCATAAAGAATCAAGCATTTATGAGTTCCGGCAGCAGTTCAGAGTACATAAATTATAGACACATCCCACAAGTTACCCGGTGAACTATTACTAAAAAAAATATCAGTTTGGGGAGCATTTACTTTTGTGGGGACTTTTTAGTTAAAATAGAGTAAGGATTGGCAGATGGCAAAAGATTATGACGACATGAAAAATTCCGAGATAACGGACAAAGCCTTGTATCTGAACCGACGAGAGTTTATAGCATCTGCGGCGGCGGCTGTATTGTCCACCAAGTCCGGACTGAGCTATACCAGAAACCCGAACATCTCGACAAGCGAGGGACAGACCAGCTTTGATGTCGTGGCCAACTACAATAATTTCTACGAGTTCTCCATGGGCAAGACGGACATCATTGACCTGGCCAAAAATCTCAGGGTTCGTCCCTGGAGTGTTAGCGTCGAGGGACTTATCAACAATCCCAGGGTCTATGACATTGACGATCTGTTGAGGCTTTTTCCGTTGGAGGAGCGCATATATCGGTTTCGATGCGTGGAGGGATGGTCGATGGTAGTGCCTTGGTTGGGGTTTCCACTGACCGAGCTTGTCAAACGTTGCCAGCCGCAGTCGGACGCCAGGTACGTGGAGTTTGTCACACTGTATGACACAAAACAGATGCCGGGACAAAAGACAAACGTCCTTGCCTGGCCATACGTGGAGGGGCTGCGATTGGATGAGGCCCTGCACCCTTTAACGCTTATGGTTGTTGGTATGTATGGCGAACTGTTACCAAACCAGAACGGGGCACCTCTGCGGCTTATTGTCCCGTGGAAGTATGGCTTTAAGAGTGTCAAGTCTATTGTCAGACTCAGATTTGTCCAACGACAACCCCTGACGACATGGAATGTCACCAGTCCCAATGAGTACGGGTTCTACGCAAACGTCAACCCGAACGTCAGTCATCCCAGATGGAGTCAGGCAAAGGAACGTCGCCTGGGAGAATTCACAAAACGAGACACCATGATGTTTAACGGATACACCAACCAGGTAGCACACCTGTACTCGGGCATAGACCTGACCAAGAACTTTTAAGTACCAATTATGGAGGAATTTATTGCAGTACGGTGAGAAAAACATAGAAAACGCCCAGTTGGAACTGTGGGGAAATCCGGCTACCGAAAAAGACTACGAAATCAACATAGAGTTTCCGGAGTTTACGTGTCTGTGTCCTCGTTCTGGCTATCCGGACTTCGCTACAATCAAGATTACCTACATCCCCGATGCCCATATCGTCGAACTCAAGTCCCTCAAACTCTACCTCAACTCCTTCCGGAACAAGGCCATATCCCACGAGCAGACAGCCAATGTCATCTACGACGAGTTATACAAAAAACTCACCCCCCGATACCTGTGCGTTATAGGAGATTTCAATCCTCGGGGTAACGTAAAGACTGTAATCAAGGTCACATCGGTAGCATCATAAACCAACCTGGCCCTACCGGAAAAAGCCGATTGAAAATCTACCCGCCTGGCTTAAACAGAGGTATAAAAGTGCTCCCCACGGTTAATTGCGGTACTGCCAAAATCCTGACCACTTAAACGTGGCACCTTTATACAATGTCAGCCGAGCAATCGTTTTCCCTTGCCTCTTGCCTTATCGCCGATATCAAACTGCGCGACGATTGCATGAAGGTCTGATGAGAGCTTTGAGAGTCCGCTGGCTGCTTGTAATATCTGATGTGAACTTGCGGATGTCTCACCGGCTACACTCGCTATGGACTCAATGTCATTAGATATGGTTTCCGACACCGTTGACATCTCCTCGGTTGCCGAGGCTATATGATGCACCATCGACTGGAGACCACTGACGCTCTGGACTATCTTGTCAAGGGAGGTGCCTGCCTCTTTGGCAAGTTCCACGCCTGAGTCCACCCTTCTGGTGCCATCCTGCATTGATCTCACGGCCTTTTCCGTCTCACCTTGGATAGTGCTGATCATACTGCTGATCTCCGTCGTTGACATTGATGTCCTTTCGGCCAGCTTGCGCACCTCATCGGCCACCACCGCAAACCCCCTGCCCTGCTCTCCTGCCCTGGCAGCCTCTATGGCCGCATTCAGCGCCAGAAGGTTGGTCTGATCCGCTATGCCCTTTATCACGTTTATGATCTCACCGATCTGCTTTGAACGATTCCCCAACGAGGTTATTACCTCGGACAATAACGATACCGTCTTTGATATCTCCTGCACCTCTCTTACCGTTTTGCCTACAACCGCAGAGCCATCATCGGCCACCTTTAAGGTATTTGTTGCCGATACTGCCATATCAGAGGCACTCCTGGCTATGTCTGTAACCGTCTGTGACATCTGTGCTGAAGCGGTGGCGATCTGCCCGGACTTGCCTTTTTCTTCTTCAACCATATCGACTATATGTCCAACTGTCGTGTTCAACTCCGAAGCCCCCTCCGTAAGCATGTCTGTTGCAGACAGCAACTGCCCCACGATCTGTCTTAGACTAACAATCATGGTGTTAAACGAAGTTGCCAGTTCTCCTATTTCGTCGTCGCTCATTATTGGGACATCCACCGTTAAATCCCCCCTTGATGCCCTGTCTGCCGCTTCCTTTAAACTTAGAACATTCTTCATTATGTTACGGACAAGTGTTGTGCTTAGTATAATTGCCAAGAGTACTGCCACGATAAGCACCACTAAGATTAGAAGCTCTATTTTTGAGGCTATCGATAGTGTATACGATTTTTTTTCCTTTAAATTGTTCATTGCACTTTCGTCCAGACGCTTCAATGCCTCCGCAAGGGGCCTGTCTACCCCCTTTATCTGTTTGTCTATGGCAATGACATCATCACTTGTTTCCCTGGCCTTTACAAGTTCGTCAATGCCATTTTCGTATCTTGAGAAATGCTCTTTTACGGCGGCTACTTCGGATTTCTCCCTTTCGTCATCGGCCAGTTTCTCAAAAGCATCTATTTGCTTTTTCATCTCAGAGACATTCTCACGAAATGCGCTTATGTACTTACTGTCCTTCCTTAGCAGGTAGTTCTTGTAGCTTTGAACTGCATTTCCAAGCAGTACCCGGGCCTCCATTGAGGCCTCCATCTGAGCGGCATCCACTTCGATGTTATACGTGAAACGACCTACTACATATCTGAGGCCAAAAAAAGATACCACGCCAACTATAAACAACAACAATGTAATTATCCCTACAATACCATAGAGCTTTGCTGACAGCGTTACTCCCTTTCTCATAAAGAGTTTATCTCCTTTACTTTGTAAATTGCCAGGCTGTTTGCCATTAATAAGCATTATAGGTCAACGATTGCCTGAAGGTCAAGATAATTTTTTTGCAACTTACCGGACTACTGGCCGGGCTACTGGTACCTCAGCACCTTCCTCTGCTCGTGGACAAGGAACTCCAGCCCTTCGGTGTGGATGTACCTGAGTCTGACCTGGAGCTTGATCTGCTTTGTGTCTTCGGGGAAGTGGGGATAGTAGATTTCGCTTGTCATCTTTCGCGGTTGAAGCGAATAATCCAGGATGTCCTTGACCTCCCATGGGTCGTATCTGCGATTGCCGTTGATGTCAAGGCCGGCCTCGAAAAACTCCTTGGTATCGGACCAGACCACCTTGTCTTTTTCGTTGGTTGCGGTGATGTCCAAGACGATCTTTGACGACCACATGCAGCCATCGGGGAGTCTGTGACCGGCGTTATTGGTAATATCAACGGTGATGGCCGCCGACGGTATCCATTTTCTCTCCCCTATAGGCTGGTCCTTGATGGCCCTGGCCGAAATGGAAAGGGTGATCGCCTCCCTGAGGGTCTCCAGCACATAGGCCCCGGGGAAGGTATGGCCTCGGTTGTTTTTTTCCATGTGGCAGTCCTGGCACCTGTTTTGTCCACCTGCCGATACGTACTGGTCACGGTAACTCTGGGCAATGGTGCTGCATATGATGTGTTCCCTGTCTGGGGCCGTGTAGGTGCCGTGGCACTGCATACAGAAGATGGCGTTGCTGAGGAACGTTGTCTGCTTTGTCTTATGATAGGGGGTATTGTCCTTGCCTGATGAAGCGTAGACGGTGTTTTTTTCCGGTTTGTCGGGGGGGTAACGGCCTTGGCATTGTGGCAGACGTAGCAGGATACGTTTAGACGGGTGAGGCGTTCCTTTGCACGTTTTTTTTCTTCTTTGTTGGTAGTGGTCTTGCTTGAGGCCAGCTTTATGTCGGCGATTATCTTGTTTACGAGCTGCGGTGAGGCAGACTCCAGCATCGGTGCATGACAGCTCAGACACTTCAAGAGTTCAGACTTGATGTCTCTGGCCTTTCTTGCAGGGTCCTTCTCTATGCCGTGTACGATGAAGTTGTTCAACCCCTCCAGGGAGTGCAGTATCGACTCACGATGCACAGACCTCTGCCACTGGTTATAGATATCGGCGTGACACGTGCCACACTTCTCCGAGGGAAGGTATACCTCCTCCAGTTTCTCTATGGTGTCGGCGGTATCCTCTGCCGTTGCAGCGTTGATGTGCACCACAGACAGCACGGCAAGGGCGATAAGCAAACTTCCCCAATAAATTCTAAATTTCTTCATCATCACTCCTCATAAACTTAAAGTATACCGTTGTCCAATTACCCAGGAGCATGAACACAATGGAGACGAGGCTGGAGACGGCAAGCGTGGATAGCCCCGTGAGGCCGTGTCCGATATTGCACCCCCCTGCGATGGCCGACCCTATGCCCATGATAATGCCACCCAAAAACACCATTATCATCTCCGAGGCCAGCCCCGATGTCCTTAACTTACACTCCAAAAGCCCCTTGGCGCTGAAAAAAGACCCACCCAGAAGTCCAAACAACATAAAGACACTCCACGTCGGACTATCGCCAAAGTAGACCCACCGAAACAACTCATTCGTAGGGCCAGTAAACGATACCCCCCTGGCCTTGCCCGACCAATACCACGAAGCCCACCAGGCTACCGCGACAATTACACCCAGGATGACCCCCGATGTGTACCAAGAGTATCCGGTATTTGCCCGTGAAAAATCCCCCCTGGCTATAAAGGCTGCCGCTATAACACCCAATACGGCAACTACTATCCATTTGTTGACCCCCAGCAGGTTATATATTGTCAGGGGGTAGAGGTCTATCCCTTTGGCCCAGAATTCGTCCACGTTTGCCGAGGTCAGTAGTCTGATACCGTTATCGGTTTCCCATAGCTGGTAGTTTCTCAAAAACAGATTCAACTTGCTCAAGACCCCCTCGTATGTAATGAATATGCCCGATATAAATCCCATGACCGTAATCCAGGAAGGAAACCTTCCCTCGCCCACCCGATACCATATGCCGCTTGCGCAACCTCCTCCAAAGACCATCCCGATGCCAAAAATGTATCCCCCTATTACGTTTGCCAGTGGTGCAAAGGCCTGCCGGTTCAACTCCCTGATCAGTCCGAAGTCCTCAAGCAGGTTGGTACCCACAATGGCCACGATCAATGCCAGCACATAGGCCCTGAATACGGTAAGGTCACCAATGAATATGATATCCCTGAAGGCCGAGTTCATACATATCCTCCCCCTCTGGAGCACCCACCCCACACTGAGTCCCACGAGCACCGCCGACAATACAAAAAACACGTAACTTTTCATGACGACGATAATCCCTGATGCACAGGCAACATCCTGCGAAAGAGGTGCGCAAATACCATGGCGTCCGTTTTATCAGTCATATAGATTCATATTATAGGCTCTTTCTCAAAGTGAGTGGGTAATGGTACAATGAGGGTAAAACATGTAAGGAGAATAGAGTTATGGAAATGTTGGAGAATTTATTTGAGCAAGCACTAAATATACAGTTACCGTGGAAGGTAACATCTATAGATTTCAAGAAAGTGGAAAAGGTGATAGATATACATATTGATTTTACAAGAGGTAGTATATTCAAGTGTAGTAAGTGTGGAAACAATTCTAAAGCTTATGACACAACTGAAAAGAAATGGCGACATCTTAATTTTTTTGAATATGAGAGTTATATAATAGCAAGAGTACCAAGGACTGATTGTAATGAATGTGGAGTTTTACAGATAGAAATACCTTGGGCTCGTAG
>NZ_JMFO01000038.1 GCF_000714715.1 Candidatus Magnetobacterium casense | reverse complement strand
CTGACGGCGTTACCGTGTAGGTGGGTGGGTGGGTTAAACGTTGCCGTTACGGTGCAGTTAGCGGTGATAGCGCCTGTTGTGTACGTGTTGCCGGATAGAGAGCCGCCGCATCCGGTTACTGATCCGATGGAGTATCCCGTGTTTGGCGTTACCGTAAATTGCTTTGTCGATCCACATGCAACGGTCTGAGGCGTTGACGGGGTTATCGTTCCACCCGTGCCTGTTGATGGCGTTACAGTGTAGTTGATAGGGGTAAACGTTGCCGTAACCGTGCAGTTAGCGGTGATAGCGCCTGTTGTGTACGTGTTGCCGGATAGAGAGCCGCCGCATCCGGTTACTGAGGCGATGGAATAACAGGAGTTTGGCGTTACCGTGAATGTCGTTGTTGCGCCGGAGGTAACGGTTACAGGCGTTGACGGGCTTATCGTTCCGCCCGTGCCTGCTGACGGCGTTACCGTGTAGGTGGGTGTGGGTGAAACGTCCCAATAACCTTGGTCCCATGTCATGCCATCCCACGTGCTGACCGCCCATACCGATGACGCCATCAGCACTATCATTAGTGTTAAGACAATTTTTCTCATCTTATTCCTCTCTTTTGTGCTACAATAGCAAATTGATTCGTAATTAATAGATAGAAATATTATCTATTAGAGCCTCTACCGTGCTTGTGTTATTGTTACATGCAAACATATGCACCCCAACCAACCTCAGATTCTTACCTGAAAGACTGTAGCCTGTCAGATTATGTGAATCAAGCAAATTATTTAAAGAGTCATATACTTCTACTCTTAAGATTTGATTGGAAGAAGTATACATTAGTTTGATTGTATACCATACGTTTGTTGTCCAATGAATCGTGTTACTCACATCGTGACTAACCGAAATTTCTGATGTCGTAAGGTCAAAACGTGTCCCTCCATTATGGCTAGCAACATACAAAAAATTGAGTCCAGCAAACTTAGTCGTACCAAAAGATACACATGGGCCTCCGCTTGATGATACATAATTTTGATCGCTTGCTAACCCAATAAACAGATTTATATCAAAGTCAGCTCTTGTTAGTTTCACATCGAACTTAAGAGTAAAATCCATTGCCAAATTTCTCCCAAGATCATAAAAAATGCCATTTGCATCAGGCTTATAATGTGAAACAAACAGAGCCTTATTATTCTTGTCCCAATACATCTTTGAAATGTTAGTCGAGTTCCAACCTAAAACACTTGTCTCAAAATCCCAAGATAAAGATGATGAGTTTGTGTTATTAGCTGTTAAAAGTAATTGATTGACTTTGTTATATAACAAATCAAAATCAGCATTCACTTCAGCAGATTTAACAGTGGTTCCTGATGAAAAAGTATAAGGTTTTGTTATTTGTTCTGAAAATACACTTTCAACACAAACAAACAAAAACAAAAATGCAAAAATACTTCTCCATGACATCATAGCTGTAACAACACCTTTTAAACTTTTGATCTTAAACCTCATCTAAAGTACCTCCGAACTGTGTTTAATTTGCACGCAAAATGCGTGAGCGCCCTTTGCTCGTTACTCTGTTGATGAAAAAGGCCAAACAAGATAAAACAATGACGTTGATACACGGTAATCCAACCGGACGCAAAAATATCGGGAAAAAGAAAAAAGCTGGGGTGGTTAAGGTTACTGAAGGTGCGTTAGAGAGAGAGAGAGAGAGAGAGAGAGAGCAAGAACGGCGCCAAAATTGGGATATCCTGGCATATCGGGCGCCATTTTATACCTCTGGCACATTAAAAAATTTGCTTTGCTAATGTCCTTTAATTCTATCATAGCCTTATCCTAAAACAAGTGTTTCAGAAAAGTCAATAGCAAAAAAACAATGGGGTGCATAAATTCTTCGCGGGTAAACGAGTTGTAACAAAAATGCACATAAAGGGGGCCAGGAGTGCATTGAGCCGGGGGTCGCTGACCCCTCCTGGAGCACCAAGAAGCGGAGCCGCATACGAACCAAACGTTCTATAACCTGAACATTACTATTGACAACAGCTTTATATATATATTACTATCAGATCAAAGTGGTACATTTGTTTTTAGAAATACTGTAACACGACAGACCGATGGTGATTGATATAGAGGATATAAAAGAGGCGATTGTAAAGAACAGGCTAAAGATTACAAATCATGCCTATGATGAAGCACAAGCTGATGAGCTTTCATTCAAAGAAATACTTGATTCAATGATTAATGGTATAATAATTAAGCAATACCCACATGACAAGCCTTATCCTAGTTGCTTAATTCTCAGTGGAGATGCTGAAGACAGACCTATACATAGCGTTTGGGCTTATAACTTTGATACCCAAGCCGGTATTTTAATAACCGTATACCGTCCTGACCCTGATATATGGGTAGGAGATTGGAAAACAAGGAAAAAATGAGACTTTTTGAAAAATGCCCTCTTTGCAATGGGGAATTGGTTGAAAAGGAAGTCGAAAAAATCCTCATGGGTAGCGGCAATACTGCCACAATAAGTGTAAGAGCAGAAGTCTGTATCCACTGTGGTGAGAAGCTCTATTCTAAGGAGGTAATTAACAGGTTTGAAGAAATCAGAGAACAACTCAAGCATGGAAATATAGAAGAATTTATAGAAATTGGTAAGAGTTATCAGGTAGTCTGATGTAAAATAGCGATAGATACCCCATCCCCCCTTGCAGGGATACAGCTATAAGTCTATCTTTTAGCTTCGGCATCTTCTGTACAATCCTGTTTGATTTGCGCATAAAGGATTTATGTGCCTTTATCTTTGGCAAAATCCGTATATTTGATTATCTTGTCAGCACTCTCAAAGATATCTTGTATCCTCTTTATATTTCATGGTAACTATACTTTTACGCATCCTGGATTCCTGGTCAAGCCAGGAATGACACACTTGGAAAACGGCTGTAACTGTCATTCCTGCGAAAGCAGGAATCCATGCCTTTTAAGCGTGAAATAAAAATTACCCTGCTTTTTAAAGAGGATACGATATCTTCAATGAATAGCTTCCATTGTCTTTTAGACAGGAACAGCTTCCTGTAATATTATTGACCTTAACTCTTTTCTTATACCTTCTTTCATTACAACATCAACTTTCCCTCTCATCTTCTTTTCAAGAAAAAACACCAACTCCATATAATTATTAAATGTCTCGTATTCCTGTTTCAATTCAATCAATATATCGATATCGCTCCTCTTTTTCTGCTCATTCCTTACATATGAACCAAATATCGCTATATCGGTAACGCCGAATTTATTGACAAGCACATCCTTATGCTCTCTCAAAACACCGATGACTTCCTGTAAACTTGACGGTTTTCTTTTTAACATTTTTAATCCAGGTGTTCTTCTCCAATGCGCTGATATAATTCGTGTAAAGCCGCCACAGCCCTTTCAGCCAAACCATACCACTGCTTGTTTAGCATACATGACGGATGATTAAGTACATAATCTTCTATAATATTAGCAACAAACGCTGTTCTATCCAGCAATTCATGACACCCAAACGAACCAGGTTGATACTGTTTTGAAGACTGCTCATTGTCTTCACCAACGCTACTCTGAAACGATTGCTGACATTGGTCTTCAACACCGGCTGCCTTGTCTAAATCTCTTATATTGCTCATTGCTTAATACCTGCTTGTTTGAAAATACTTTTTAATACATTTAACTTCAAATCATCCGATAGCTTACCAGGCACTGTAACTCTACCTTGCCTCAAAGGATGCTTAAATTGTCGATGACTACCCTTTTGTGATACTTGCATCCACCCGTATTCGGTCAATAATATATAATATCCCTTACCTTCATCACATATTGATATTTAAGCATTTTGGCAATATGTATTGCAATAGGTGCACGGGTAATTTGTTCTCCGTTGCCAAAATCCATCCACCCTCCCCTAACCCCTCCCATAAAGGGAGGGGAATTGCGCCACTGTCTCATAAATTTCCCTCCCCTTGTGGGAGGGATAAAAGGGAGGGGGTATTTTTAAAAGCGGCGTACAATCTTAATCTTCATGCAGAACAAATTTACCCTGCAATAGGTGGCACAACAATCAACCGTGGTTGTCAGGATTTAAACCGTTTTATACCCCCATAATATGGCATTGTTACTATGCGGTAGCAATGTTAAGCAGAAGAGTATAAGTAGCTATAACAGCAGAAGAAAAGAAGGAGGGCGGTTTGTGGCAGGGGTGCCTCACTCCCTCCGCCCCCTCCTCAGACCTCCCCCGCAAGGGGAGGGGCGAGGCGCCCCGGCCACGAAGAAGTCCCCTTGACCCCATAAAAATGCTACGTATTGCCTATTGTCCCATGGTCTTTAAGGCCCATTGCAGACAGAGTTGCACATCGTCGGGGGTTTGCCGTATTGCCTGGACGAAGTGGATGAAGGCTTCATCATTTTTTTCTTTTGCATCAGAAATACGGTTAGCATACCATAGATTTTGCGGTCTGCGAGTTTGCTCCACAGGGGCATGGCCTTGTAGAAGTATTGCTCTGCCTCGTCGAACCTGCCAAGCACCACCAGGGCGCTCCACATGTTGGAGTTTATCAGCAGACTGTCCGGCTTGTGCCTCAGACCGGCAGAGAAGTGCTCAACGGCCTGCGCAGCCCTGCCATGTTTTAAGAGATAAACGCCGTAGTTGTCGTGTGCTACGTAGTTGTTGGTGGTGACTTCGAGGGCGTGTCGGAATACAGTTTCGGAGTCCCTCCAGCAGTACACCTGGCGGAAGGTCAGGACGCTCAGGACGATTACAACAACGACAAGCATCCCATGCCACCACCGCGCTACAGGCTGGTATGCAACAGCAATGAACAATCCCACCGCCGGTATGTAAACGTACCTGTCCGCCATGGGCGCTGACCCAACCTGCACTACCTGAAGCACCGGCACAAGGCTGCCAAGAAACCAGAGCCATCCAACCAGCAGATGAGGGTCAGTCTTTCTCCTGATGACAAACACTGTCGTCAGGGCGGCTATAAGCGCCAGGGCAAGTCCCACGTGCCACAGCGAATACCCCCCGGAGGGTGGATAGATCACGGCCATGTCGATGGGCAGAAGCAGCTTGCCGATATAGCCCGTGTATGATACAACGGCGGCAAAGATGCGCTCTTTAAGCGGACTCATTGAGAGCGGCACAAGGGCCTCGGCCTTATGCTGTGCCAGTATGGTCATGACGCTTGACAGTATACTGAGCAACAGCAGGGGTAACTTCTCCAACAGATGCAGAGAGCGTCTCAACGGCCAGTAGTCCAGCAACAGGAGCACGAAAGGGAGGGTCACGAGCATTGGCTTTGCCATCAGTCCCAGGGCGAGGCAGAGCACAACGCTCAGGTAGCGCCATAGACCGGGATGCCTGACGTAGTGGTTGTAGCACAGCATCGTAAGCATCCAAAACAGGGTGGACAGCACGCTCTTTCGCTCCGACGCCCAGGCAACCGATTCCACGTTCAGGGGGTGGAGGGCAAAGAGTGCCGCTACCATTGCACTGTGCAAGGGCATCCTGGTTGTTGCGTTGAGGAATGCAAACAATAGCGCCGTATTGCCCAGGTGCAGGAGCAGGTTGACGAGGTGAATTGCCTCCGGGCGCAGTCCAAACACCGTGATGTCTGCCAGGTAGGATAACCAGGTCAGGGGGTGCCAGTTGCCAAAGTAGAATGTCCTCAGCGACCAGAGTACGTTGTCAATCGTCAGACCGCTCTGGATAATGGGGTTTTCGGTCAGATACTTATCGTCATCGAAGTTTATAAAGTCGTTGTACTGTAGTGGCCAGTATGCTGCAATCGTCAGCAAAAGCAACACACCCACAAGAGCAGTGTGACGGTTTTCGGGGGATGTATCTCTTAAGTAACTTATGTTACGCACAAGGAAACTCAGAACTGTATCCTGACGTATGCCTTTTCGGCCAGCTCCTGCAGGCTGCTGTCGAGCCTCTTGTTGACCTCCTCCCCGATGAGCAGGTTCTCTATGTCTTCCCTTACGTCTTCTATTTCCGTGCCTTTGAAGTCGCCTTTGTGCTCTTTGTAGAACCTTTCTATGTCCTCGTTTTTTATTATGACAAGCGATTTAATCTTCAGGTCTATGTACTGTTGGATCAGCTCGTCGTCGGTGCCGGTTAGTTTGAATTTTAATGCCTCTTTTTTTAGCAGGAGTCTGTTTATCATTACCCTGATGGCCTGGTCTTTTGTCGTCTCCGGTGTGGTTTTATGAAATCTGTTAAATTCGCTCAGGGTAATTGCCGTCTCATCCACGAAGGCTACCACGCGGTCTGCCAGTATCAATTCGGCCCAGACGGGGACGGCTACCAGCATAAGCAGCGATAATGTCAGAATCATACGACTGACTGCCATCAAAATGCCTGTCCGATGCTGAAGTAGAACCTTCCTGGTTGTTCGTCTTTGGCCTTGTTGAGTTTGTGGCCGTAGTCCACCCGCAGAGGGCCTATAGCGGTCATGTACCTCAGACCCAGACCTGCCGTGTACTTGACGTCAAATGGGTTGAAGTCCTTAAAATCGTTCCAGACGTTTCCGGTATCCATAAAAGTAACCATGCCAAAGTCGCCTATCACTCTGAAGCGCATTTCGACGTTGGTCATCGTAAAGGCATTGCCTCCTTGTGGATAGCCCTTGCTGCCCTTAGGGCCGAGGGTGTCCTGCGCATAGCCCCTGACGCTGGTACTGCCGCCCAGGAAAAACCTCTCCACGATGGGCAGGTCTACAGTTTGCAACCACCCCTGGCCTATGCCGCTCCTGAGGGAGAGCGCCAGGGTTACATCCTTAAAGACCTCGTTGTAGTAGTTAAAATTCCCCGTGGTCTTTATGAAGTTCGTCTGGGACAGGAGCAGGGCGCTCGCCAGCTTCACGGAGGCGCCAACCAGGAAGCCATCCGTGGGATTAGAGGGGTTGTTGCGCGTATCCAGCAGCACCGAGGGCACTATGCTGCTTATCACCAACGTCCCCGTGTCCTCGCGGGATAGTTCGACGTCGGGGCTTACATCCCATGTCTTGACAAGGTTAAACTCGTAGGCCAACTGAGCCTTAATGTTCGTGGCAAGGTATTTCTCCACGCTGGAGGAGGCCGTGTACTTCTCAAGCTGGTACCTGACCTGCCTGGTATTGGCGTCCAGCTCCTCCCTCTTCTCAAACGATACGGTGGAACTCAGGGGCAGCGACCAGGACGTAAACCTCGGCTCAATATAGCCCAGTGAATACTTCTGGTTTAAAGGGCTCATCTTTGTCCTTAGCGATATCTGCCTGTTCATACCGCCAAGGTTTATGTACTTAATGTCAAAGAACCCCCGTATCCCTTCGTACTCGCCATAGCCAATGCCGTAGTCGATCACGCCGTGGTTGGCCTCCTTTACGTTGAAGACAACGTCCTTTGACTGCCCGGCGCCATCAACCACTGAGAAGTCCACGCTGGTAAACAATCCGGTCTTATAGAGGTCCTTTATTTCCTCATACAGTTTGGTTGTACTGAAGGCCTCGCCGCTTTTGTGCGTGATGGTGTCCGTGAAGACCTTCCACTTTGTTCGCTCATTGCCTGATATGATTGTCTTGCCAAATACGTATCGTTTACCTTCCACGATGTTGAACGTCAGGATTGTCTTGGAATCTTTGATGTCGGTCTGTACCTTTACGATTACATCGCTGTAGCCATTTTTGTTGTAATGGGAGATTATACGTGTCCTGGCCTCAAAGACGCTGGTGTCATCGAGGGGGTCGCCATCCTCTATGTCTATGAGCGACGTGATGGTCTCCGTGCTGACGCTGGTGTTGCCTGTGATGTTGACCCTGGAGAGCTTTAATTGAGGGCCTTCGGTGAGCTTTATTGTTATGGCAGCCGTTTTGTTTTCACTGGTGATTTTAATGTCGAAGGAGTCTATGATGACGTCATGAAACCCGATGGCTTGGTAGTACTGTGTGATGGCGTCATCTTCGTCGTCTATGATGTCATAGTTCAAGGGGTGACCTTTTTGAAGGGACATGACCTCTTTGAGCTTGTTCTTATCTATGGTAACCTCTTCAAAAAGCACGTCCGATATCTCATAGGCGTCCCCTTCGTCTATTTCGAAGAGGACATCGTAGGAGTCTTGTTTCTTCCAGGTCTTGGCGGTAACGGTGGCATTGATATAGCCGCCCTGGTGGTACAGCGACAGGATGGTTTGCATGGCTTCGTTGACGGAGTCCTGGGTGACGCTGCCGGTATCATAGAAGGGCATCTCATTGATAAGGGTATCCTTTGAAAAGGCTTTTAACCCCTTGAAGCTGATTTTTATTCTCTTTTTAGCGTCTTTCCTTGTCTCTCTCCTGGAGCGTTTCTCTGTGTCGTCAGCGGGTTTGGTTGTGGCAGATTGTTGCCAACCGGCAGGACGCTCGGTGATTTCTATGACGATGTGTGTGTTGTCCGTATAGACCTTGATATCTTCAAAGGTGCCCTTGAGAAAGGCCCTCCGTATGCCGGCGCTGATCCTGTCGGTACTGATTTCGTCCCCGACGTTGAGGCCAAACATGTACAGGAACTCCTCCTCGCTCACCGATTGCAACCCCGACACCGTCACGCCCGACACCCTCACCGCTGCCTCTGTACCCCCTGGCAGCATAACTACAAGAAGAAGAAGAAAAGGCAGAAGAAAGAAGGGGGGCGGCGCTGCCCCCCCCTCAGACCCCCCCTGCAAGGGGACCAGTCCCCTTGACCCCATAATGCTTAATCCTAAGTTTATATAGAAATTTTTGTCCATTCACTCCAACTCTAAGAGCAATTATAAACAAGGCATTTGGGGATTGTCAACAGTGATATGCCGTCATAAAAATCGTAATTGGGGTAGGGCAAAAAATGGTTGACTTTTTTGAAGGTTTTTAATATAGGGTATATGAAAAAGCAGGCGAGGTGGAAGGCATATGGTAGAACATAAGCTACTGGTATATCAAAAAGAAATCTTGGCTAAACTTCGTGAAGCAGGGGTCAGGGGTGTTAGCAAGAGTGGGCTTGGGGTAGGTGCTAAGGGTACATCTAAGGCTCAGGCTCTCAATGGCCTTGAAGACAAGAAAGAGGTAGTGAATCTAAAATTATACGAAGGAAAAACGAATAAAACCTTGTATGTGTTAAGGGAGTTTAATTTTGTTGACAAGACGTGTGAGTTTATTGAGAAGCTATTTATTGACAAGGGGGTTATTTTACCGTTTAGCGAAAAACAGATAAAGGACATCCAAAAGGGTGTAAAGGGGGCAACCGTCATTCAGGTGAGGTTGGCCTTTACCTGGTTATTGAGCGAAGGGCTGAGGGTGAGGCGTGGTGCTTCTGCGGCAGATACTGGTACCACCCCTGCGGCGTTGACAAGGGAGCGGGTCTTAGAGGCGTATGAAAGGGTTAAGGAGCGTTGTGGATTTTCAAATGTGGAGATTGCGGATTTGCGTGAAGAACTCTCTGTATCACAGGAGCAGTTGGAGGCGTTTCTACTGCAAGAGAGTCGGCAGGGAAAGGCTGTGCTAACTCAGGGTGAGCCGTCAGATGCTGGAGATAAATCTCGTTCCGGGGCTATTTATATTTCTGGAAAACCGTACTTGCTTGTTCTTATAGAGAAATAAATATTGAGGTGTGTAGACATGGCAATCAATCCATTTGACAATGACATAGTCTCCAGGCCACGCCCTACTCCAGAGAGCGTAAGCCTTAATGACGATATATTAAACGAACTGATACTTAAACTTGAAACATCCAAAAACACATCTGCTGTAAAACAACCACTAAAGGCCCAACTTGTGTTATCACCTACCCCTGGTTATGGTAAATCTCATCTAATCGGACGTCTGTTTAGCAAATTAAGCCGGCGTGCAACCCTTGTTTATCTGACACCTTTTGTGGATTCAGCAACATGTTGGAAGAGCATCCTACGCAGGACTATCCAGGAATTAAAGTATAATGATAACCTCGATTTAAAATTTGAATCTTATACGCAACTTGAGGCGTTTGCACATGGCATTTTAGTGAATCTGATAGAGAGTGGGATCAATAGTGGAAAAATACGTACAACAACCAAAAAGGCTATTTTGGATTTTTTACATAACAAAAATATCTTAGAATTCAGAGCTGCAAAGAAAATGCTTACATTTGTTCAAAAAAATATTGATGGCCTTGAGAAAATATTTATTAATGAACTCAAAAAAAATGGGATTGTTTTAAATGCTATATCAGCAAGCAGTTGGTTTAGAGTCTTGTTTACATATGCCTATCTACCTGCTGATAACAATCTTACAGATGCTTGTCTGGCCTGGTTAAGCGGTGAAGGCATAGACATTGAAGAAGCACAACGGTTAGGAATAAGGAAAGGAGATATACCCAATAGTGATATGTCCAGCGGTGAAAGGAATGCCCTTAGTAAAGAAAGAATATTAGACCTGTGTATGCTTGCCACATTTTATCGGCCATTTGTCTTTTGCTTTGATCAGACTGAAAATTATATTGTAGACAAGGATAAAGACCTCATAAACGCCTTGGGTTCGGTCATACAGGTTCTGGCTGACGAATGTTATAACCAGATGACTATGATTACAGCAAACCAGCATCCGTGGGGTATTATAAGAGAGCATTTGAGATCGGCCTACCAGAATAGAATCGAAACACTCGAACTGAAAGGGATAAATAAGCAACAGGCATCAGAACTTATTGCAATGAGGTTTAGGGTGGAAGGTCTAAATGATTCGGATAAGGAAAGATTTATTGGCGATGGCAAATGGCTAACTGACATATTCCAACAGACGCCAGAGGTAGGAGCACGGTCTTTTATACATGAATGCAAGGATCGCTTTGAGGATATCTTTGTCGAACCGCCGCCAAAAGTTACCATAGAGGTTCTGTACAAAGCGGTTATTGAAACGAGAAAATCGCAACCAAAGCTGCTTGTCTTTGACGATGGCATACTTAACTGGCTGGTCTGCAAGGCTGCACGAGGAATATCGGGACTTGCAATCGACAAGCTTAAAGACGACAGAGGTTATTTCACCGTGCTATGGAAGTTAAACGGGCGACTCATCTACTTTGGTTTTGAGGATGGCTCAAACGTAGCCCGTTGGCAGGCGATTGCGAAAAGAGCACAAATGCTTTATCAGAAAAATCGCAACACAAAGGTAGTGATGATTAGAACGCATGAGTTATCTCCAATTCCCGGTCCCGGATGGCTAAGAATCGGTCCGCTGATAGAGGCGGCCAAAAGGGAGTGTCTGCACATCTTACACTTGCAGCATCCCAACAAAGACCCGATGATTATCGAGCTGTACGCCGCATATGGCTTATACAGCGAGGCTATAGCAGGCGACATTGCATTTACACCTGATGAGATGCTCGACGATGCCTTTGTCAGAAAGACCCTACAACGCTTCTGGGACATCGTACTAGCGCCAATTGAGGTTGCTCCACCACCAACGCCGCAGCCTAAACCGGAATCCGGTAAACCCTTATCAGAGGATGGCCTGGAAGGACAAATCAGAGACATTGTTGAAAAAGCAAGATTCATGCACTTAGACGAACTTGTCAGCAAGCTCCCACCCGGCCCCTCAAGAGAGAGATGCCTGGAGGTCTGTCGGCAGATACCGCAAATCACGGTCACAAATAATCCCAACATGGTGTTACTGCGATGGCAACCAAATCAATAAGCGTAACGGAACTTGTAACCAGGTGTCTTGGCAGTACAGCGCCACCTCCACCGGGGGAGTTCCCTGTCTATGGAAATAAATTCCACCAGATAGCAGAGAAGCTCGTGGACTGGCTTACCGCTAATAAGACTGCACACCTCAAAGACGAAACAATCCTCTGGCATGAGCTTTACGATCGCTTTGCCAAGAGGCACCTCGACGACATCATAGATAAGGACAAGCACATAGAGTCGGCCTACCACTTAGGTAAGGCCCTGAAGGCATTCTGCCGTCGGCTCCTGCAACTACGCACAAGGACTGCAACGTTTAAGTCCTGGAGCGACGTTTTTCTCACGCAGGAGTATGCCCTG
The DNA here is from genome assembly GCF_000714715.1 of Candidatus Magnetobacterium casense. Lineage (GTDB taxonomy): Bacteria > Nitrospirota > Thermodesulfovibrionia > Thermodesulfovibrionales > Magnetobacteriaceae > Magnetobacterium > Magnetobacterium casense. The sequence continues at coordinate 18,001 of NZ_JMFO01000038.1, read as the reverse complement.
AGCAGGGTTCGTTTTGAGGTTGGCAGAGGTGCCGTGCTGATTTCGGGTCGTATGGATGCCGTGCGTTCTCACCCGGACTATGGCCTTGAGGTGGTTGACTATAAGCTGTCAAAGGGCGCAAATTTCAGACATGACATCCTGCAACTGGCCATCTACGCCAGGCTGTTGGCCATCGCAAAACCGGGGCTTAAGTTTCACGCATCTCTGGAGTACTACCTGCCCGAACTCCAGACGGTTGATGTTACATCAAAGGAACTTGAAGATATCTTCAACGAGCTGGTTGAACCGGTTCTTCACGACCTGGTTGCTCAACAGAGACTGTCGCCTGACAAGCGGGCGCACACGCACGATGAGCCGAATGACACCCCTGAGATCAAGAACTTCTCCGATGCCATACAAAAGTGTTATGCAAACTTCAAACTCAACGTCGAGGTAATTGGCAAGCAGGAAGCCCCGCAGTTGGTTCGATACAAGGTAGGGCCTGGGACAGGGGTGAAGGTTGCATCGCTCATCAGTCGTGCTGCAGACCTGAAGGTGCAACTGTCGCTGAAGCAGTCCCCGCTGATTGAGCCGGCTGAGGGGTTTGTCACAATCGACATCCTCAAGGACAGACCCGACACCGTCCTGTGGGCGGATGTGCTCCGGAGGCCGGAGTATGTGGTCAACACCAGTGCTGTGGCATTTCCTGTGGGCATAGGCGTGGACAATCAGGTACTGGTTGCCGACCTGTCCGATCCGCTGCACTGTCATATTCTTGTAGCCGGCAGCACGGGCAGTGGCAAGAGTGAGTTTTTGCGGTCTATAGTGGCATCGCTGATCAAGAGGAATACGCCTCAGACGCTCAGGTTTACCATCGTCGATCCCAAGCAGGTGACGTTTGCCTCCAAAGATTGCGATATGTCAAACAGCGCCTATCTGACTGAACCGATAATCCACGACATCGATACAACCATTGACTGTCTCCAGAGGGCGGTGGATGAGATGGATGAGCGATACGGTTTGCTTGCAAAGGCAGCGGGTGATGACCTGCCATGTTACGTCATAGTGATGGATGAGTTTGGCGACATAGTCCTGTCAGCCACCAAGGAGCAGCAGCGGCAGTTTGAGACCCTCGTGGTACGGCTTGCGGCGAAGGGGCGTGCCTGCGGGATTCATCTCGTACTGGCCACACAGCGACCGGATGCCAAAATCGTCACGGGGCTTATAAAGGCCAACCTGCCGTTAAAGGTTTGCCTGAAGGTTACAACCTCAAAGAACTCACAGATCGTTTTGGATGTAACCGGCGCAGAGGTCTTGCGTGGCTACGGCGACATGCTCTGTCAACGTGGCAGCGGCCTTGAACGTGCACAGTCGCCGTTTATCACCCAGGAAGAGTTCGCCGCCATCGTCGGATAAACATAATTTGGGTCAAGGGGGCTTCTTCGTGCCCGGGGCGGCTCGCCCCACCCCTTGCAGGGGGTTCTGAAGGGGCCAGGAGCGTCCTGGAGCGAAAAAGAAGCGGAGCCGCCCCTTTCTTTCTTTGTATTGCATGCAATCGAAACGCGCTATAATACGTCGAAGCCTGAATTTGTGCGGAGACTGTGTAGGAAAAAATATAACATAATAGAGAGTTTAATGGTCAGTGAGTTCCGTGCAACCTTACACATAGCCTGGAGTGCCGATTTTGAAAAACCTGCTTAACTCTTACCCAGTGATGTTCTTGCACCGTGTCAAATATAAAATATCACTTGGTCGTGATAAAAAATGTCTGATATGTTATACTACTCTTCGGAGCGGAAAGATGAGACTATCTGCACATAAAGACAACGTTATGGCGGCAGTTGTGGTGCTATTGACGGTTGTGGCTTGTTCACTGGGAGTTGCTTATACTTCGGCTGAACCACCTGCCGATCCACGGTATTCGAAGTACGAGTTCGGCAATGGCAAAAACGTCATAAACGTAGGCATTCAGCCCATGTACCTGCCGACAAACATAATCACGGAGGTCATGAGATGTGATGCCGTACTCTACGATATGCTAAAAGACCTCGGCATGGAGATCAGGTTCTTTCCATTTTCCAAAGGGCGTGACGTAAATTATTTCCTCCTGCGAGGCGACCTCCAGGTGGGCGTAGGAGGCGATATGCCTGCCATTGTGGCAACCTCTACCGATAAGGTGGTCGTAGCGTCGCTGATGCAGTATGGTTTCACTTCGGTTGTTACAAAGAAGCACATGAGGATAAAGGACTTAAGCGGGGCCAGGATAGGTTACGCCTTTGGCTCAAACGCCCACTACACCCTCCTCAGCGCCATGTCCATAGGGGGCAATATACCCAAAAACGTCCGTCTTGTCAAAATGGAAGTAACAGATATGGTTGCCGCACTCAGGGCGCACAAGATAGATGCCTTTGCCGCCTGGGAACCCACGGTTACGGAGGCCCTGGTTACATTGCCCGGCTCTGATGTGATATACAGCAAGGTAAGTTCGGGGTTTCTGTACTTCGGGAAGGATTTCTATGCCTCACACCCCGATGCCGCAGAGGCCATAGTTGCCTCCGAGCTGAGGGCATTGAGGTGGCTAAAGAGAAGTGAACAAAACCTGCTAACTGCGGCGAGATGGGCACTGGACAGACAGAAATCATTCAGCGGCAAACTTTCGCCGTTAACGCCTGAGCAGATAGCCGCCATTGCCTTAAAGGACTTGCCAGGCATGAATACAGACCCAAGGCTGCCAATGGGTAATTTTGCGCAACACGGCATGATGAGCGAAGAGTTCGATTTTCTCAAATCGATAGGATTCATACCATCTGAGGTATCAATGGATGTAGTGTACAAAAATTTCCAACCGGATATCATCAGGAGGATCGTAAATAATCCCCTGAAATATAAGCTCAACGAGTACCGCTACGACAGGTAAGGTCGGATTATGACAAGGAATCTCTTTTTAAGAATCACGGATATCTTTCGTTTTGGCTTTAACCGGAGGATTTTTCTTTCCTTTGGCGTACTGATAATAATATCCGTAGTCAGCTCATTATATATATGTCTGTTTGGTGTCCCATATACAAGCGTTGATGGTATTTATAACAATAGCCTCCGTCAAATGGAGGACAACCTGGAGTCCTTTGCAGAGTTGAAAAAGCAGCAGGTGGAGAAATGGATTTGGGAGCGCAGGGTGGATGCAGAGATAGTGGCCGAATCATTTTATGTCAAGAACAGACTGGAGATACTGCTTACAAAGATACAAGGATACAGGCTTACCCCCGGCGCCCCCAATACCCTTATCGAAAGCCTCAACGGGGAGGCCGAGTACAGGGAACTGGTATCATACCTTGATAAGCTACAAGCCGCTCATTATGGCCAATATGAAGAGATATACATCACCGATGCAGCATCCGGCACTATCATTGTATCGACCAACGCAGGCGATGTTGGCAGTCATGCCCATATAAAAGGGCAAGGCGAGCGAGACTTGTTGACTCTGATAAAATCAGCCCATGGCAGCGGCATTAATCTTGTCATATCCCACCCTGTAAATACTTGCGCAGAAGCCGATGTTCCCTGTATTGGCAGCGGATTTGTACTGTACATGCATGCCAATGTTCAACATGTCTTTTCGTCCGTCCTTTATGCCGGTTCCGGGTTAGGTAAAACCGCCGAGGTGGTACTCGTGGATAAGGGCGCAAGAACGCTTACACCCCTGAAGCATCTTCCTGCTGCCAATGTGCTGGAGTATCGGATTGACGCTGCCCCTGCCAGACTGGCCGCACGTGGCAATGAGGGTTTGATTGAGGCTATCGATTATCGGGGTGAGTTAGTGCTGGCAGCATTCAGGCATATACTCGTCACGCCGGAGATAGGCATTGGCATGGTATTCAAGGTTGACAAGGCAGAGTTGATGGCCCCGGTGATGAGTTCGGTTGTCTCTGCGATATGGGTAATGGTACTGGGATTGTTCATGCTTATAGCGATTACGTATTTGATATCGCTAAAGGTGTCAGGGCCAGTAGTGGAACTTATCAAGGCGGCTGAGAGTATCAAAGATGGCGACTTGAGTGCACGCGTCCCTGTCAACGTCTCCGGAGACTTACAAACACTGGTTCAGACATTTAACGATATGCTGACAAACATTGAGTACCAGCAAAGAGCTACAGAGGCTGTTGCAAAGCAACTGAGGCTATCCGAAGAGCGGTACAGGACAATTTTAACCACCTCTGTTGACGGCTTCTGGATAGTGGATTTTGAAAAAAGGCTGGTGTTTGTAAACGAAGCATATTGTAATATAAGCGGATATAGTCAGGAAGAGTTATTGCAAATGAGAATAAATGATCTTGAAGTAATAGAGTCACCGGAAGACACACAAAGGCGTATCATGAAAATAAAGGAAAGCGGCTGGGACCATTTTGAAACCAAACACAGATGCAAAGATGGCAGCATTATTGATATCGATGCAAGTGTCAATTTCATTAAAAGTGATAATGTAATGTTTTCATTCATCAGAGATATAACAGAGCGTAAACGGCTGGAATCGGAGCTGAGAGAGCTAAACCTGACTCTTGAATCGCGTGCAACAGAAGAGGTCACAAAGCGGCAGATGCAAGAGCAGATGCTGATCCAGCAATCCAAGATGGCCTCCATGGGGGAGATGATAGGCGTAATCGCCCACCAGTGGAAGCAGCCGCTAAACTCGGTAGGGATAATCGTACAGGACTTAAAAGACGCCTGGAAGTTTGGGGAGATTGACGAGCAATATATAAACGACACGGTTGCTTCAGCAATGGCTCAGGTCAATTTCATGGGCAAAACGATAGATGACTTCAGGAACTTCTTCAAGCCGTCAAAGCAAAAGGTCAGCTTTGACGTGAAAACTGCCATAGAGGACTTAATTTCGATGTTTAAACCGGTATTTAACAAGAACAACATAACAATCAACCTGCAGGTTGAACATCCCACGGGCCTCGTGACGGATGGATATCCCAATGAGTTCAAGCAGGTGATACTCAACATCCTCAACAACTCAAAGGACGCAATTATCGCCAGGGGAGCCACAAGCGATGGCCTGATTGAACTGAAAATAGCCAGTGATGAATTCGGCACTCGGATCGTAATCGTAATCAGGGACAATGGCGGCGGTATCCCGGCAGAGGTAATTGGCAGGATATTTGAGCCGTACTTCACCACAAAGGGGTCAGATGGCACAGGGATTGGTCTGTACATGTCAAAGACGATCATCGAAACCAACATGGGCGGAGGTCTGACGGTCAGAAACGTTGACGGTGGAGCGGAGTTTACTATAACGCTGATGCGCTGTGATACGGTGTAAGCATGGTAACAATAGAGGTAAATTCGTATCCTCTAAGAAAAGCATGGTAAGCTTTATTTTATGGTTCAAAGGCATGGATTCCCGCTTTCGCGGGAATGACAGTAATAGACGTTTTCCAATTGTGTCATTCCTGACTTGACCAAGAATCCAGGATGCGTAACAGTATAGTTACCATGAAATATAAAGAGGATACGTAAACTCTTTAAATAACAGACAATGGTAAGGAGGATATATGCCTTTTGTTAAGATGATAAAACATGGACAAGTTACTTTGCCTAAGAGCTTTAGAGAGTTTCCGGTTGCAGAAGAAGAACTATCAATTACAGGAAAAGAAAGGATAAAGGAGGCCCTGGAGGATTATAAAAAAGGCGATGTAAAAAGCTTTGAATGCGTGGAGGACCTTATAAAAGACCTTAACTCATGATAATTGCCAGGAGCAGGCAGTTTAAAAAAGACTTTGACAACCTTAACCGCGGATGCCAAGCATATCAACCCTGGGAGTGCATCTGAGGGGTGTAACCGCCGCATCTGTTGTAATACCGTGCGTTGTTGTAACCGTTGTGATTGCCGTGATGCTCTCTGTGTGGATGGTGGAGACAACGGCATCGGTCTTTACGGCAAGACCTGCGATGTTGCCATCGCCCGGCACGAGTGCAATGAGCATGTCTGTTGAGCCTTTGATTTTTATAGCCCCACCGACGACAAGGCTACTACCTGAACCGTTGCCCGTGCCAATATCCAACGTAAAAGCACTGCCCCAGGCACCGTAGTCCCCGCCGTAGGCATACTGCCACCATACAGCGCCATTGGGGGCAAGCCCCAGAAGCCACAGTGCAGAACCGGAGAGACCACCAAAAGACGTCGTAGTACCCGAAACAACAAAACCGCCATCGGCAGCAATGTTGACGGCATAAGACCTGTCATCTCCCCCGCCGACACCACCATAGGCGTATTGCCAGAGGATTTGCCCCTCCGCATCCGTCCTGATGACGGCAATGGCCGTACTGGTTGGGGCGATGTGATAGCCGGAGACGATAAACCCGCCCTCTGCAACGGCCTTGACAGAGTACGCCCCAATCGAATCAGTCCCCTTGATGCCCCTCTGCCACCGGGGATTGCCATCGGCGTCAAGCCTCAGGAGAATGATGCCCCTTTGACTGCCATCCGGTGCATTGGTCTGACCTGCAACGATGAATCCACCCCCCTCCGGGACCTCCTCAATGGCATAGGTGTTTTCGATGCTGCTGCTTCCATAGGTCTTTTGCCAGAGTACGTTGCCATTGGTGTCAAGCCTCAACAGCCAGATGTCGTCTGTCCCGCTACCAAAAGACCCCGTGTAACCGGCAACAATAAACCCGCCGTTTTCGATTGCCCGTATGGCCTTTGCGTAATCGACACCGGTGCCGCCAAACGTCTTGTTCCACCGTATGGAGCCATCGTCGTTGAGTCGCAACACCCACGCATCACTGGCTCCAACGCCAAAGGAACTCGTGTACCCTGCCGCAACAAATCCACCGTCGCCGAGTTCAAGGCATGACTGCAGGTTGTCAATCTCCCCCCCGCCATAGGTGTACGCCCATTGAAGGACGCCGGATGGGGTAAGCCTCACAATGATAATGTCCTTGCTGCCGGCACCAAAGGAGTACGTCGATCCGCCAACGACAAATCCGCCATCAGCAACTCTATGGGCACAGTATGCGACGTCCTCATCACCACCACCTATCGCAATGATGCCACGATTCACACCCCCGCCAACATCATTCCTTCTGTCACTGCCGTTGCCGCAACTAAAGATAATCACGGCAGCCACGGCAGCCAATAGTCTCGTCGGTGTAATTGTTCACCCCCTAAAATAAAGAAAAAGAAGGGGCGGCTCCAGAACCCCCTGCAAGGGGAGGGGTGAGCCACCCCGGGCACGAAGAAGTCCCCTTGACCCCATTTTATCAATATCCTTTTAGGCGCTTTGGATGCAGACCTTGTCCTGCTGGTCACGTCCCTCAAGGAAGACCCTGATGTCTTCGGACTTTGAGGTGGGCACGTTTTTTCCTACGTAGTCCGGCCTGATTGGCAGCTCCCTGTGTCCCCTGTCTATCAGCACTACCAGTTGTATCTGTGCGGGTCTGCCAAAATCCATCAGGGCATCCATGGCCGCCCTCACCGTGCGTCCGGTGTAGATCACGTCGTCAACCAGGATGATGGTCTTGCCGTTGATGTCAACGGGCATGTGTGTTTTTCGCACCACCGGCTGAGTCTTTCTGATGCCAAGGTCATCCCTGTAAAACGATATATCCAGCGATGCCGAGGGCACGTCCACATTTTCGATGGAGCGTATTTTTTCGGCGATCCTGCCAGCAAGATGCACTCCCCCCTGCTGGATACCAACGATGCACAACCCCGTACATCCCCTGTTTCGCTCAATAATCTCATGAGCTATCCTGGATATAATCCGGCTTATGTCCGTGCCGTTAAGAAGCTCCTTACCAATCGTTTCCACACCTTAGATTACCATGTATGACAGGGATTTGACAAGCCTTAGAAAAAGCAACTTGATAACGCCCTTATCCAAATGTTAAAATAAAAGCTAAGTTATAATAGTAGAAAGTATAGTAGTAAATGATAAGACTAGCACATAATGGGGTCAAGGGGTTCGTGACCCCTTGCAGGGGAGGTCTGAGGAGGGGGCGGAGCCGCCCTCCTTCTTTTTTTCTGTTTTTTCAGGAGATGAATTGAAGCATATATCGATATTAGGCTCGACGGGTTCGATAGGCAAGAGTGCGCTATCGTTCATTGACAAGCACCGGGACCGGTTCAATGTCGTCGGGCTAACGGCCAACCGGAGTGTAGAGACGCTCAGGCAACAGATACTGGAGTTCAGGCCGGAGGTCGTGGCCGTTGCGCAACACGACGCAGCGCAGACACTCTCCCGGTGGGCTGCGCAGACGCCAGATGCAGGCTCTGTGCATGTGCTCTCCGGAGAGGAGGGGTGTTGCGAGGTTGCCGCATACTCGAATGCGGAGTTTGTGATCTCTGCCATAGTGGGTTCATCGGGGTTAAGGCCAACCCTTGCGGCCATCAGGGCTGGTAAACACATCGGTCTGGCCAACAAGGAAACCCTCGTTATGGCCGGCGACATCGTCATGGCCGAGGTAAAGCGACACAACGTCAAACTCTTACCCGTTGACAGCGAACACAGCGCAATATTCCAATGTCTGGAGGGCTACAACGTCAACGACGTCAGAAGGCTGATCCTGACGGCATCGGGGGGGCCGTTCTTTGGAAAGACCACCCTGGAGCTCGAAGACGTCTCCGCCGAAGACGCCCTCAAACACCCCAGTTGGTCCATGGGCAGCAAAATAACCGTAGACTCGGCAACGCTCATGAACAAAGGCCTGGAGGTCATAGAGGCACACCATCTGTTTGGCTTCAGCCACGACCGCATAGACGTCCTCGTGCATCCCCAGAGCATCGTACACTCCATGGTGGAGTTTAACGACGGGGCGATGCTGGCGCAATTGTCGCTGCCCGATATGCGGGGGCCAATAGCCTATGCCATGTCCTATCCGGAGAGGATACCGGGGGCGATAAACCGCTGCCGCCTTGAGGAGATTCGTTCGCTGACCTTTTATCCCCCCGACCGGGCAACCTTCCCGTGTCTGTCCTATGCCTGCGATGCCCTGAGGGAGGGTGGGACGATGCCCGCAGCACTAAATGCAGCAAACGAAGCGGTGGTAGCACTGTTTCTGGCCGGAGCAATACGGTTCAACCAGATACCGGCAATTATAAACGAAGTGATGTCAAAACACAAGAGCGTCCGGTGCGACGACCTCGATACCATCTTTGAAGTGGACAGGTGGGCACGGTCAACCGTAGCGGAGATTACAAGGGAGGTAAAAAAATGACGGCGGTGTATGCAATATTGTTAATAGGGATATTGATTTTTGTTCACGAATTGGGGCACTTTATCTTTGCCAAACTGGTGGGGATAAAGGTGCTGAAGTTTTCCCTTGGGCTTGGACCGGCTATTATCAGCCGCAAGTACGGAGAGACCACGTATCAGTTGTCGGCCTTTCCCATAGGCGGGTTTGTGAAGATGCACGGCGAAGACCAGGAGCCGGATTCCACGGAGCTGGAGGAACCGGAGCGTTCGTTTGCGGCACAGTCGGTGTTTAAGCGATTTTTGGTGGTCAGTGCAGGGTCGGTTTTTAACCTGCTCTTTGCGGCATTGCTGTTTTGCATAGTGCTGATGACAGGCATACCAAAGCTGAAGGCCGTCATAGGCGAAGTGCTGCCGGATTCTCCGGCCCGGGCAGCCGGTATGATGAAGGGCGATATAGTAACCGCCATAGACGGAGAACCACTCAAACACTGGGACAAGTTGACCGGGATAATACACGACAGCGCCGGCAAGTCGCTGGCCGTCTCCATACACAGGGACACGGAGGACATCGTCATCCACATCACGCCAAAGAGAGAGACCACCAAGGATATCTTTGGACAGGACATACAGGTCGGTTTGGTAGGCATTAAGCCAAGCGGGGATTCCGAAATCGAACGCTACGGACTGTTTCAGGGTATCTATCAGGGCTTTGCCAGGACCTGGGATGTCATCGCACTGACTCTCCTGTCGGTCGTTAAGTTGATACAGCGGGTGGTACCTGCCGATACCATCGGTGGCCCTATAATGATCTTTCAGTTGGCGGGTAAACAGGCAACATCGGGGTTTCTACAGTTCGTGACATTTATGGCCGTTATCAGCATTAACCTCGGGGTGTTTAATCTGTTCCCGATCCCCATACTGGACGGAGGTCACATAGTGTATCTGGCAATTGAGGGGATCAGGAAAAAACCCTTAAGCGTTCAGGCAATGGCAGTGACGCAGAAGGTGGGGCTTGCCTTTTTGTTGCTCCTGATGGTCTTTGCCGTGTATAACGACGTTCTGAGGCTGTTAGGCAAATCCCCAATGCCGTACTGAGCACACAACCACCCATGCCTGACACCTTAGACATAAAGGTCTACTACGAGGATACCGACTGTGGCGGGGTCGTGTACTACGGCAAGTACTTGGGCTACCTTGAGCGCGCACGGACAGAGTTCCTACAGCAACGCGGCATTGCCCTGACGACCCTGATGCAGGAGGGGTTGCAGTTTGTGGTCGTTCACGTGGATATCCGCTATCACAGCCCCGCCAGATACGCCGATATCATATCCATCCACTCGGAAATACATGAGGTCAGCTTTGCCTCAATCATTTTTAAACACCGGATAGTCAAAAAGGACACTGAAGCATTGATCGCCGCCTCAAAGGTAAAGCTCGCCTGCGTGGGCAGGAGTCTCAAGCCGGAACGCCTGAGCAGCGAGTTGATAGCACGCCTTAGTGCATCATAGGGGCAGTGCCATTGTCTCTATAACGTGTTGTGATTATATGACGGATAGAAGATGGGGCGAGTGAGTACATCAGGCAAATGGGGCTGCCTGGCTATTTAAGTATTTAGCTCAGGCAGAGGTGTCTTTTTTATTTAGCGCATCGAAATTCAGGATGTCCAGGTATTCCCATTGCCTGTATGCAACAACGTATAGTCCTTTTCTCGTTGCAAAGGTTATGATATTGTCATCAACAAATGTGCTTGCCAGCATCGGGATTACTTGTTTATCAACACAATCGCTGAAAAAGGCAGGCAGGGTCTCTGCCTTGTCCAGTATTTTCTTTACATCACGGCCATCAGGTTTGGACTTGACCTCTATCATAAATGCCTTGTCCTCACAGATGACCAGGACGTCAACCTCGCAGTTATTCGCCCCTTTCCTTTTCATGGCTCTTACACGAAAGTCAATAGGTTCACATTTGAAATATTGCCTTACCAAAGGCTTCGCTCCAGGTGCTATTATGTTTTCAACGAGAACACCGAGTAGTTTAGAATTCTCTGCAATTGATTTATTGATCTGCTTCTCCAGTTCTTTACGTTCTTCTTTCCATTCTTTCCTCCATTCTTCCTTATCCTTTCGAGCCTGCTCCTCATTCCTTAGCTCGCGTTCCTCATTCCTTCGGTCGCGTTCTGCATCTCTTCGGTCGCGTTCTGCATCTCTTCGGTCGCGTTCTGCATCTCTTCGCTCGCGTTCTGCATCTCTTCGCTCGCGTTCTGCATCTCTTCGCTCGCGTTCCTCAAACCGCATAGCCAAGTCCTTATGAAGCTCTATCACCTCCGCCATGAGGTTCTCCAGCCTGTCCACCCGTGATTCCAGCATCATCTGCATTGTATACCTCCCTCTATGCCTGATACATATACGATAGCATGTTTCATGATCGCTTGGCAACTGTGCTGTGAGATATTTTTGTGCATTAGGTGTTGTGTCTGTAATGACATGGAGGTTTTACGGCAAGAAAATTCTTGAACGAACAAAAAAACAGTTTACAACTTATGAAGTTATCTGCTATACTGTTTCTGTGATAAAGAAGGCTATATTGCCGGCGGCTGGATTGGGGACAAGATTCCTGCCTGTCACCAAGGCGTCGCCCAAGGAGATGCTCCCCATTGTTGATAAACCTCTGATCCAGTACTCGGTAGAGGAGTGCGAGAGGTATGGTATAGACGAGTTTATCATCATCACAGGTAAGAACAAGAGGGCAATAGAAGACCACTTTGATTACTCCTTTGAGCTTGATGAGTTGCTCCGTCAAAAGGGCCTGCATAGCCTCCTGGATGAGATCAATCAGCACAGCAATCTGAGCTTTGCCTTCATCAGACAGAGCAAACCCCTTGGACTTGGACATGCGATCCTGTGCTCAAAGCCCTATGTCAATGACGAGGCATTTGCCGTGCTGTTGGGTGACGACATCATAGACCCCGATGATACCCTGTTATGCGACATGATAAAGCTATATGCCAAGTATCGTTCCCCCGTGATTGCCCTTCAGCAGGTACCCGACAGCGACGTCTCCAAGTACGGCATCATTGCCGGTGAGGATATTGGCGACAACGTAATACGGATTAACCGGCTCGTGGAAAAACCCAGGATCGAAGAAGCCCCTTCCAACTACGCAGTCATCGGCAGGTACATACTGACCAACGATATCTTTGGCGTGCTGGAGACCATCCAACCCGGCTCCGGCGGCGAGTACCAGTTGACCGACGCCCTTAGTCTGCTGCTGGCAAAGCGACCAATCTACGGATACCTCTTTAAAGGCAGGCGTTACGATGCCGGTGATAAGTTTGGCTTCCTGCAGGCCACAATAAGCCTTTCGTTAAAGCGCCCCGAATTTGCCGACATGTTAAAGGACTACCTCACAGAGTTGACCAAGACGTTTTAATCCGTATTGCAAGAAACCGTGTATGCAGGATAACGTTGCCAAGGCTAGCAACAGACGGTACGTGATTGTTGCCGCCATCGTTTTATTTATTGCTTTGGGGGGGGTGTTTTACTTCTATCCCTCTGTTAAGTCCGGCTCTAAGAGTGTCAAGGCCAAGGAGGCGAAGGTCTATGAGTTGAGCCTTGCCCATAACATGCCACCTGGGAGCGCCATTGGCATCGCCGCACAGAAATTTGTCGATACCGTCAGGGACAAGACCAACGGGAGCGTAAAGATCAACATAGCCACCATCCAACAACTGGGCGACGACTACGCAATGATCTCAATGGCCTTAGATGGCCAACTGGATATCTTGCTCTCTCCGACGACCAAACTGAGCATGGTACATCCTGCGCTGCAGTACGCAGATATCCCGTTTTTGTTTCCACACATTGAGGATGCCTATGCAATGCTGGATGGCAGAGTTGGCAGGCTGCTGCTGGAGGGACTTGGCAAGGCGGGGCTTATAGGTGTGGCGTTTTGGGGCAACGGCTTTAAGCAATTTATCGCAACCAGACCTGTGCTCTCCCCAAAGGACTTCGACGGTATGAAGGTGCGCGTGAAAAACAACAACATCGCAGCGGAGCAGTTCACTGCCTTTGGTGCACAACCCGTCCCCACGGACGTGTACAAGTCATATGAGGCACTAAAGAGCAGGGCGATAGATGCCCAGGAGAACTCCGTTGCCGACTTGTACGCCCTCAAGCTCTATGAGGTTGCATCACATCTGACAATGAGCAATCACGGATATCGGGCCTACGTGTTTTGCTTTAGCAAAAATGTACTGGAACGCCTGCCCGACGATATCGTGCAAGTGCTCATAACAACGGCAATGGAGTTGACATCGTTTGAAAGAGAGCTGGTCGCCAGGCAGGAAGAGGACTACATCAAGGCCATGAAAGAGGCAGGCGTTAACGTCATATACCTCAACGAACAACAGACCGATGCCTTTAAAAATGCCACCAGCCATATCATCAATAAATACAGGACTATCGTAGGGGAAGATGTTATCGCCATGACACAGGAGTACATCAGACAAAAGTACACCACCGGGGAATAGACGCAGGGCAATCGCATTAGAGAATTTTATGTAGCAATAATTGTATAATGTAACCAGGAGACAGACTTGGATTGAACGACGAACTTAAGACAGAACTGATGAAGAGGTGCCTGTCCCTTGCCAGGAAGGCTGAGGGGCATACGAGCCCTAATCCTATGGTCGGTGCGCTGCTGTACAAGGGCGATAAGGTGTTGGCAGCGGACTACCACAGGAGGGCTGGTACCCCTCATGCCGAGGCACTCGTGCTGGAACAGGTGGGACAGGATGCCCGTGATGCCACGCTGTTTGTGACCCTTGAGCCGTGCTGTCATAGGTCTAAACGCACCCCTCCATGTACTGATGCCATTATCAGGGCTGGTGTCAGGGAGGTTGTCATTGCCATGCAGGACCCCAACCCCGCCGTTGCCGGTAATGGGATCGAGGCCCTCAACAATGCCGGAATTGCCACGCAATTGGGCGTAATGCAGGACAAGGCAGAGCGCCTCAACGAGGCCTACATAAAACACATCACCACGGGTATGCCGTTTGTTGTCCTGAAGGTGGCCATGACGCTCGATGGTAAGATCGCCACCCCAGATGGTCACTCAAAGTGGATAACCTGTGAGGCCTCACGCAAGGTAGTCCACCGAGTGAGGGCCAGTGTCGATGCCGTGCTGTCGGCGGTGGGGACGGTCAAGGCGGACAATCCCGGATTCAAGCCCTCCATAAGGGGCGTGCGCAGCCCCATGCGTGTGATCATAGACCCGAACATGGATATCCCCGAGGACTTTGAGGTGCTCAAGACACCACCTGATACAGTCATCGTTACCAAAAATCACGACACCTACAAGACCGATGCCCTGCGATACATCCGCTATGATGGGGAACTGGACATGAGGTGGTTGATGGCAGAGCTGGGTAAGACCGGCGTGATGTCGGTTCTGGTGGAAGGCGGCGCCTCGCTGACCGGATATGCCATTGAGGCAGGCATCGTGGACAAGGTGATGTTTTTTGTCGCACCCAAGATCGTTGGGGGCAAGGGGTCGCTCTCTCCGGTTGCAAGCAAGACATTCAGGGCAGTCAATGAGCCATACGCCATTAAAGATATGACAGTCAGGAGAACCGGCTGTGATATCCTGATAGAGGGGTATCTCAGGTGAGCAGCAGATAATGAGGAAACAATGAAAACATATGAATACTACGCAGATGTTCTACCTGATGGTCATCTGTCGTTGCCCGATGCTATCAGAGACAGATTAAATCATGTATCGAAAGTAAGGGTTGTTCTCTTGCTGAGTGAAGAGACGGATACATGGGGAGAGATTGCCGTAACAGAATTCCTGAAAGGATACTCTGAACAAGATGCCATGTATGACCTTATTTGAGTGTAATAATCAGCGGATAATGAGGGAACAGTGAAAATAGGAATAAACGCATCATTTCTAAATACCAAACCAACCGGGGTGGGTATCTTTACCAGGGAGGTGGCACGACAACTGTGCGCACTGGATAAGGAGACAACGGTCTTTTCCTCCGTCAAGATAGACGGGGTTGATGAGGCACAGATGCAGCATACGCCCCAACCCATAAGGGGTTCCTTGAATCTGATTCACAACATAGGCAGGGCGGTCTTTGACAATACCATCCTGCGTCATAAGTTACGGGTAGCGGCAGTGGACGTACTCTTGTGCCCAATCATGGAGTTTCCACTGACCTACATACTGCCAACGCTTGTAATGGTCCACGACCTGCATCCGTTGTACTTTCCTGAGCAGTTTGGAGTGGCGAGCAAGTACTTCAGGTTTTCCCTGTGGAGGCTAAAGAACCTCGGATACAGGGTGTTAACGCCATCGAACTTTGTCAGGGCCGAGGTCATAAAGACAGCAGGCCTGCAGGAGGACCTCGTGGGCGTCGTACCCTATGGATATGACTCCAGTCTGTTTAAACCAATGCCGGTAGAGCTGCGGGAGGACTTCCTCAAACGGCATGACCTGAAACCTCCCTACATTTTGTTTGTTGGCTCGCTGTTTCCCTACAAGAATGTCTCAACCCTCACGGACGCCTTTATGCTGATCAAGAACCGGGTGCCGCACACGCTTGTCATCGTTGGCAAGAAGGACCTTGCAACCAAGCCGCTACCCAAGGACGACCGGATAGTGTACAAGAGCTACGTAGACAGAGAGGATATCCCGTTGTTTTATTCGTATGCCGACATGCTGGTGCATCCGTCGTTGTTTGAGGGGTTTGGGCTGAACATCCTGGAAGCGATGGCCTGTGGCACGCCCGTGATATCCTCAAACGGCGGCTCCCTGCCGGAGGTCGTTGGTCAGGCGGGGCTGCTCTTTAACCCCACGGAGGTGACGGCACTGGCCACCCATATCCTAAACCTCATTCGGGACAAAGAACTACGTCAATCACTCGTTGAAAGGGGCCTGCAACACGTCAAGACGTTTACGTGGATGAAAACTGCCCAGGATATCTATACCGCATGCAAAAAGTGCCTTTGAATAAACCACCAGTCCCCCTGTGCCGCAGGTCTTTGCCTTTCTTCTTTTCGTCATGAAGATACTGCACCTGTTGTATGAGAGCAGCGGTGACTACTTTGGGATCGGCGGGGTGGGGCGGAGGGCCTACGAAATCTATGACCGCCTCAAGGGACGCCATGACATCACCCTGTTGTGCAGGAGTTACCCCAATGCACCAAAAGAAACGGAGACGGATGGGTTGAGGCATGTCTTTGTGGGGCTTAAATCGAAGAGTTTTCTAAAGGCACTCTTGGGCTATGCCTGTTATGCCTCGCTGTTTGTCAGGCGGCATGGCAGGGACTACGACGTCATCGTGGAGGAGTTCTCACCGGCGCTGCCGACGTTTCTGGACTCCTACCGTGGCAGACCGTTGGCGCTCCAGGTGCAGGGCTACACGGGCAGACAGTATTTCGACAAGTACAGCGTATTTTACGCTGCCCCGCTTTACCTCATGGAGAGACACAGGGTGCCTGCCTACAGGAACCTGATATTTGTCTCCGACGCAGCCATGGCCAGGTACAGCCTCAGAGGCAACTGCAATGCAACGGTCATCTCCAACGGCATATCGGAGGGACTGTTGGAGGTAACTCCCGGGTGCTCCGATTACATACTCTACCTCGGTCGCATTGATATCCACCACAAGGGGCTGGACGTCCTGCTTAATGGCTATGCGGGGTTTTGCAAGATATTCCCCGGGGTCAGATTAATTATCGCCGGTACCGGGCGCGACACAGGCAGGTTTAATGCGCTGCTTGATACACTGCCAGCAGCGGTGCGCAAGAACATCCACTGCACGGGGTGGGTCGATGGTCAACGGAAGACCTCCCTGCTCAGGGATGCCCTCTTTGTGGTAGCTCCGTCACGGTATGAGACGCAGAACATTGTTGTCCTTGAGGCGCTGGCCGGCGCAAAGGCCGTTGTTGTCAGTGACATACCGGAGTTGAGTTATGCGGTTCAGTGTGGGGCCGGGGTGTCCTTCAGGTCGGAGGATACCGGTGCGTTGACGGTGGCAATGGCACAACTGCTCAGTCAGGGGCAGAGCGAAGAAATGGGCAGCAAGGGCAGGGTATGGGTGAGCGACTACACATGGGACAAGGTCGCACTGAGCTATGAGCGATACCTGATGTCGCTTATATAACCAAGACATCCAAATCTATTTATTTAGTGTTTCGTATGGAAACTTTTCCTGAACTTGCTGTCTTAGATTGTTTAATTTTTGTTCGATGTTGTCTTCAGATACTAGGTGCTTGTCTTTTGCAATTGAATCTATGATGTACTCATTAATGCTTCGGCTGTAGTGATGTGAATCTCTATAATTATCTAAATTAAAAGTAATGGTTTGAGCATCTTGAAAATCAAAGATTTTAAGTATCCTCTTTAAATTTCAAGGTAAACACTTTTTTACCCTGGAGACAATCCTTCTGTTTTACTTCTGATGATATCAGATAAGGCTGTCATTTTAAATTGTCTGCTTATCCTATCCGATATGTATTTATAGGCATTCACTCCCAACTTTTTAGCAGTTCTGATAACTGATAAAAAAGTATCCTTTGCCTTTGTACCTTCGTCTGTTTTTGTCTGTAAACTCACATCTCGTAACCTTACCTGAACTCTTGCTTCCAGTTCTGTACCATTATTGTGCAACGGTATCTGTGGGTATTTCAGTACCTTTAGCATTTCCTCTTTTTTTGCAAATGTCTTCAATATCCTCTCATCCAACTCCCTATATCCTGTCTGTTGCCAGAATATTCTGTCAAACTCCTCGTCTAATACCTTTGCTACTTCTTCAG
>NZ_JMFO01000037.1 GCF_000714715.1 Candidatus Magnetobacterium casense | reverse complement strand
GGGGCGTATGTATCTCTATTCCGGGTTCATCTACAACCAGTACAAGAAGTTACCGTTACAGATTGTCTTGTATATCGGCAATAAGCCGTTAAACATGAAAAGCAGTATGAAGTTTAAACGAATAAAGTATTCCTACGAATTGATAGACGCCCGTACTCTTGATGGCAACCAACTCATTGACAGTGATGACCCTGATGATATCATATTGGCTATTCTGTGCAGGTTCGACGATGCCGATGTTATGATAAAGAGGATTCTTGCTAAACTCTACCGGTTACAACCCAGAAAAAGGGAGAATTATATAAGGAAATTTCTATATCTTGCCGGATTAAGAAATCTGGCCGCCAAGGTAAAACAGGAGGTACTGAACATGCCGATAACAATTGATTTGGATGAATACGAGTTCTTTAAGGATATCTTTACAAAGGGTGAACTCAAAGGCAGACAGGAAGGCAAGCTGGAAGGCAGACAGGAAGGCATTTTAGAAGGCGAACTCAAAGGCGAACTCAAAGGGATAGAAGGGATGCTTGAAATCAAGTATGGTCCGGAGGGACTGGAGCTTATGGATGTGCTCAGGGGCATTGATAAGGTCGATAAACTTGATGAATTCAGGGCGCTTATCAAGAGGTCCACGTCAGTAGCCCAGTTGAGATTGTACCTGCAGGGTAACGCTTGAGCTTGCCGTTGAACAACGTCTGCCGCAGCTACAGGTTTAAATGCGATTCTGCGATGATCGCAAAGAATGTGAAGAAGGAGGTTTTTTTTATGCGTTTGAGAGATTATTTTCAGCCTGATATGTCAGGATATCCCAGTTTTGGTGCATGTCTTGCTCTCTCTCTCTCTCTCTAGCGCACCTTCAGCAACCTTAATATTTAAGACCCCCAGATTTTTTCTTTTTCACGGTATTTTTTGCGTCTAATTGGACTACCACTTATCAACGTCATTGTTGCATATTGTCCGGCCTTTTTCATCAGCGAAGTAGCAATCAAAGGGCACTCACGCATTTTGCGTGCAAATTAAACACAGTTCGGAGGTACTAAGATGAGGTTTAGTAACACAGGTTTAAAGAAAGTAGTTGGGGTAAACGTAGCGATTGTTGCGTTGCTGTTTCTGACGTTGTCGGCATACGCGGGGTCGGTGCCAAACGTGTTCACGTCGGGGACGGTCGCCAAGTCCAAACGCCAACTTCACCTACCTGGGGGAGCGGAGTTGGGATAAGTCTGGGAGTAATTTGTATTATGGCGGGGGGAATGTGGGGATTGGAGAGAGTAATCCGCAAAGCCTTCTACATATTGGAAGTTCAACAACTAAAGGTGTAATTCAAGTTAGCAATGGAGAACCAAGTACTGGTGATGTTTATATTGGTTTTCCTGAGCATTCCGCCTGGTTTGATATTAGAGCAAACGGATATGGCTCAAATATGTATTTCACTACCAATGAAGGAGCTTGGATGTGGATGGATACTAATGGACAAGAATTGATGCGTCTTCTTGGTGTAAGTTCTAGGCCGGACTCTGGGTATTTAGGCATAGGCACAGTAACGCCCTCCCATCCTCTTCAAATGGGCAGCGGTGCCTACGTAACCACCGGCGGTGTATGGACAAACGCCTCAAGCCGTGAGTATAAGGAAAACATCGAGGAGCTTTCCAGCAATGATGCAATGTTGGCATTAAACTACCTCAAGCCCGTAACCTTCAATTACAAGACCGACAAAACGGATCACCACATCGGCTTTATTGCAGAGGACGTCCCAGACATAGTGGCCACAAAAGACCGCAAGGGTCTAAGCCCAATGGACATGGTCGCACTGCTTACGAAGATAGTCCAGGAGCAGCAGAAGACCATAGCTGAGTTATCGGACAGGGTGAAGTCGCTTGAAAATCAAACCAAATGAAATGATGGAGGCGACAGGATGAGAAGAATTGTCTTAACACTAATGATAGGGCTGCTGATGGCGTCATCGACATGGGCGATCAGCACGTGGGACGGCATGACGTGGGATACGGGCTATTGGGACGTTTCACCGACAGCAACACCAACGCCCACCCCAACACCTACGTCTACACCGACGCCAACTCCTACACCCACAGCGACACCGACTCCCACACCCACGGTAACACCTACACCAACACCTACTCCAACGGCAACGCCCACTCCCACGGTGACGGCAACACCAACACCAACTCCTACACCTACTGTAACGCCGACGCCGACTCCTACTCCATCGGCAACACCAACGCCTACGCCAACAGTAACCCCAACTCCAACCCCGACACCAACGCCGGTAACGTTGACAGTCACAAAACAGGGCACCGGTGATGGCACTATAACAACGTCAACGGGCAGCCTCAACTGGAGCGGTAACATCGGTTCCGCCCTGTATGCGCTTAACACACAGGTGATAGTCACGGCTGTGACTGATAACTCTTCAATGTTTAGCGGCTGGACGGGGTGCGACGTAAACATCGGCAATCAGTGTACGGTGAACATGACGGCAACAAGAAGCATTACCGCCGAGTTTAACGGTGTATGCAAGAGGACGAAGAAGGACTTTGACGGTGACGGCAAGAGCGACATCCTATGGCAGAACTCAAACAATGGCGACGTGGCAATCTGGCTGATGAACGGTGCCTCAAAGAAGTCCGCGGCCTTTGCGGCCAACGGGGTGCCAAAGAACTGGAGGGTTATAGCGTCGGATGACTTTAACGGCGACGGCAAGGCCGATATCATCTGGCAGAATACGGACACCGGCGACGTCTATGTCTGGCTCATGGACGGCACAAAACCAAACAGCGGGGACTACGTCTACCGTAGCATGACCTCTGAGTGGCAGATAAAGGCAATCGGCGACTTTAACGGCGATTGCAGAAACGACGTCCTCTGGCAAAACACAAGCACCAACGACGTAGTTGTCTGGCTCCTCGATGGCGTCAAGATAAAGTCCAGGGACTTCATAGTCAAGGGCGTTCCCGCCGACTGGGAGGTCAGGGGCGTTGGCGATTTTAACGGCGACGGCAAGACCGACATCCTCTGGCAGAGCAAGGACACCGGTGACGTCTACGCGTGGCTCATGGACGGTGTCAAGATACAGGGAAGCAGCGGCTTTGTGGCCAAGGGGATACCGCATCAGTGGCAGATCAGGTCAATCGCCGACTACGATGGCGACGGCAAGAGCGACGTACACCTCCAGGACGTCGATACCGGCAAGATATACGTATGGCTAATGGACGGCATAAAGATCAAGGGTGGCGATTTCGTTAAACCCAAAGGCGGTGCCGGTCAGTCGATGGGTGGATCGGTGCGTGGTTCCGGCGGTGATACCTGGGCCGTGAAGTCGGTCGGAGATTACAACGGCGATGGCATGAACGACATGCTTTGGCAGGACGGTTCAACCGGCGACGTATACATCTGGTTCATGGACGGTACGACTATCAACTCCGGAGGTTATGCCGATCAGGGCGTCCCAAGCGACTGGGGTATCTACTAACAAAGATAAAGAGAAAGAAGGGGAGCGGTTTACGGCAGGGGTGCCTCACCCCCTCCGCCCCCCCCTTCAGAATCCCCCCTGCAAGGGGAGTGGTGAGCCACCCCGGGCACGAATAAGTCCCCTTGACCCCGTATTCTTAACCCTAATGTTCTAAACATTTATGCTCCGTTATTTATCTGTGTGCCCCATTTTTATACCTCCTTTTTTAAAAACATTTAATTATAAAGCTAACATAACTCAGTGTGTAATTACTATACTTTTGCACTTTTTAGCTTTCCAATAAAGCATATCATATTGCTAACATTATGATAAAGATATTGTCAATAGTCAAAAGTCAAATAAAAATTTTTTTACTTGACATTTATATGTTTTCCATGTACACTATAAGTCTAATGTATTGCTATTTATTAGACTTAGGTGCGTCCTAAGTCCTGAGATAACCTGCGAGAGGTTGCGTGCCTCTCGCCTTTTCATTTTTTGAGGTGTTGGATGAGTCAAAGAGTTTGCATTTTTGTTGATGGAGAAAACTTTAGAAATTCGGTAGTCCTGTAGAGGTAGTGATGCATGTAGACTAAACCCTCATTATTCAATAGTCCATGAAAATGAACATCACCTGCCCTTTGCACTTCTGGATTCCTGCTTACGCAGGAATGACATAGACGAGCTAAAAAAGCCATTCCCTGTCATTCCCACGAAAATGGGAATCCATCTTTAAAAACAGCATTAAATGCCTGATTAGGAAAAACCATCAAAGGATAGTATCACTACCTCTACAGGACTACCAGAAATTCTATTGTAGATTTATTTACAGCAGAGTTTAACCAGAACGATTATCTTCCACAAAAAGCTGAGTGGGAGCGATTTTTCGATAGCTTGGTAAAAAAAGTCGATAATGATGGAAAAATAATAAGAACATATTGGTACGTTATTGAAGAAATCGATTTCTATCCATATAAGTTCCCTGATGCAGATGTATACCCGGATAAATTAAAAAACATTCTTATAAAAGAAGAAAATTTAAGAAATAAATTAGAGAACCTGTCAGGTAAAGCCATTACAGATGAAATGAAAAAGATTGTCGAAAACTTAAAAAAGAAACAGCAAGAAATGTTAAAGAGGGCTCGCGGGTGGTCAACACTTCAAAACGGTATATCTGCTAAACATAAGTTCATTGAATTTAGAAAATCCGGAGCAATTAAGTACAATCTATTCAATGGGGAGCTTGGAGAAGAGAAAACTGTGGACGTAAAACTGGCAACAGATATGATAATGCTAAGAGATATTTATGATATAGCAGTTATTGTTTCTGGAGATCAGGATTATGTTCCAGCAGTAAAAGTTGTAAAAGATAGTGGTAAGCATGTTGTTAATGTATCGTTTGAAACCAGAGGTGGCAAGCTATTACCTGGTGGGGCATGGAGATTAAACAGCATAACGGATTGGGGTTTAAAAATACCTTACGAAGAATTCCACGCATTTTTAAATTTTGTTTAATTGCTTTAGGATGGAAACACAGACATTAGAGCCAGACTTTGACGCCTCAAAAGATGAGTTTTTATATGCAAGCGATTTCTATAAGTGGTCACTAAAAACCGCTGAACTATTGAGACAAGGCAGATTTGGTGAACTGGATATAGAAAGCATAGCAGAGGAGATAGAGAGCTTGGGTAAGAGCGAAAAGAAGGAATTACGTAACAGGCTGGCCGTCCTGATAATGCACCTGCTTAAATGGCAATATCAACCTGATAAACGCTCTGAAAGTTGGAAATCAACAATAAGCATCCAGAGGGTAGAGATTAAGTTTGTACTGAAAGATAGTCCAAGTCTAAAGCATATCGTAGAAACAATTATAAATGAAGCCTACGAAAAGGCGATAGTAATGTTTCAAAAAGAAACAAGATTTAGTCAAACAGAACTGCCTGAGACCTGTCCTTATACATTTAATCAGTTAATTGATAACAACTTTTTACCATTATAGAACTGTCGGCTTGTTATGGAAATCATATTTCAGGAGAGGCCTGTTACTTACCGGCCACCATATCACAAGGCAAAAAGCTATCATTGATTATTTGTTCAAAGGTATAAGGGCAAGTGCCAGGTAGTATATCTTTATTAATCCTTGTCTCTTTCTCAAATAGCAGGTTTGCTCTTTCATACGCCTTATCTATAACCAATCCAATTTCATGCTTTAAACTTGGGCTTTCTTCAAGCAACAGGCGAAAATCCATTCTTTGAGTGTCTATCGTCTTGAACCAACTTTTAGAACGCCTTCTTTGGTGATATTGCAGCTTAAGTAAGTGCATTATTAATACAGACAGTCGGTTAAGTAACTCTCTTCTTTCACTTCTACCCATACTCTCTATTTCCTCTGCAATGTTTTCTACATCTATTTCGCTAAACCTGCCATCCCTTAACAATTCAGCACTGTGAATTGTCCACTTGTAAAAATCAGCATTATAAAGAGCTTTATCTGTATGTACTGTTTCTTGAACGCTCATAAAATCCCTTAACATCCACGGCTTAGTTTCCGTCCTTAGTCTCTTTCACCGATAATAGCAGCTTGTTTTCCATGTTTGTAGTTTAACGTATTGTGTGAGTAGTCGTCAATAGGACGAATTGCCTCATCTAAAATCTATACGAAATTATAATAAACCTCAGAGCCTCTTGCAAAAGACAACATGGTTGTGCTACACTTATCGAAATACGCACGCTTATGGCATGGCCGGTGTATAACAACCGGCTCGTCAAATTCGGTCTCCCCGGCACCCGGCGCTCGACACCAGGCGCTCGACACTTGGCACACACGCCAGACGGGGGGCAGAGAAAGCGGAGGCTAAACCGAAAAGGAGGACTTTTTTAGTATGGTTGTTTCGATGAAGGAATTGCTCGAGTCCGGAGTACACTTTGGACATCAGATCAAGAGATGGAACCCAAAGATGAAGAGATATATCTTTGGCGAAAGAAACGGGATATACATAATCGATCTGCAAAAGACGGTAAAAGGCATAGAGGACGCCTACATGTACATCAGAGACATGGCAACATCGGGTGCGGATATGCTGTTTGTGGGAACCAAAAAGCAGGCACAGGACTCCATAGCCGAAGAGGCACAGAGGGCCGGCGCCTTCTACGTCAACCAGCGTTGGCTGGGTGGTATGCTGACAAACTTCACAACCATCAAAAAGAGCATCGAAAAGCTCAAGAAGATCGAGGCCATGAAGGCCGATGGCACCTACGAAGTGCTGCCCAAAAAGGAGGTCTCGGCCCTTGAGAAGGAGCGCACAAAGTTGCAGAAGAATCTCGGCGGTATCAAGGACATGCGCGTACTGCCATCTGCTCTCTTTGTCGTAGACCCGCGCCGGGAGAATATCGCCATTATGGAGGCCAAAAAACTCTCCATCCCAATCATAGCCATTGTCGATACCAACTGCGACCCCGATAACATAGACTACGTTATCCCCGGCAACGATGACGCCATACGGGCAGTAAAACTCGTCACCTCCAAGGTGGCCGACGCCATCCTGGAGGGCAGGGCCGTGCTCAACAAGAAAATGGACGATAACGTCCAGGATTCACAGATAGAAGAGAAAAAGGCTATGGAAGAAGCAGAAGAAAGACAAGAGGAGGTAGTAGCGTAATGAGCATCTCAGCCAGTATGGTAAAGGAGCTAAGGGAACAAACCGGCGTTGGCATGATGGAGTGCAAGAAGGCCCTGACGGAGACCGACGGGGATTTCAACAAGGCAATGGACCTGCTCCGTAAAAAGGGGCTTGCCTCGGCAGCCAAACGCTCGGGGAAAAAGGCCTCCCAGGGCGTGATCTTTTCTTACATCCACATGGACAAGATCGGCGTGATGCTTGAGCTAAATTGCGAAACTGACTTTGTCGCCAAAACGGACGACTTCAGGGAACTGGCCAAGGACATCGCCATGCACATAGCCGCTGCCAATCCATCCTACATAAATCCCACCGAAGTACCCGAACAGGTCGTAGAGCGAGAAAAGGACATATACAGGGCACAGGTGGTTGGCAAACCGGCCAACATAGTGGACAAGATCGTGGAGGGC
Organism: Candidatus Magnetobacterium casense; assembly: GCF_000714715.1. Taxonomy (GTDB): domain Bacteria; phylum Nitrospirota; class Thermodesulfovibrionia; order Thermodesulfovibrionales; family Magnetobacteriaceae; genus Magnetobacterium; species Magnetobacterium casense. The sequence continues at coordinate 22,856 of NZ_JMFO01000037.1, read as the reverse complement.
AAATTGGACAAGTTCTACGCCGACACGTGTCTGGTCAAACAGATATTTGTAAAGGACACCGAAGGCAAACTGACCATACAGGACATAATATCAAGCAAGATAGCCAAGGTCGGTGAAAACATCCTGGTCAGACGTTTTGTGCGCTACCAGGTGGGTGAGACGCTCCAGAACGAAGCGGCAGCTCCCGGTTGTGGCGACGTTGACGCAGCCGCGGCCACCCAGTAGCACAGAGCTGGCAATGGATACACCGAAATACAAGAGAGTGCTGATCAAGTTAAGCGGCGAGGCCCTCATGGGCAGTGAGAGCTATGGCATATCGCCTGATATGGTGCTCTACGCCGCAGACGAGATCAAGGCCGTCTACGAACTTGGCGTCAACATGGCCATAGTCATAGGCGGAGGCAACATATTCAGGGGAGTGGGGGCATCCATCAAGGGCATAGACAGGGCAACGGCAGACTACATGGGGATGCTTGCCACGGTCATTAACGCCCTGGCCTTGCAAAACTCCCTCGAAAAAATAGACGTCCCCACGCGGGTACAATCGGCCATCGAAATGAGGGCGCTGGCTGAACCCTATATCAGGCGCAAGGCCATCAGGCATCTGGAAAAGGGTCGCGTGGTCATCTTTGCCGCAGGCACGGGCAATCCATACTTTACCACGGATACGGCCGCCGCCCTGCGCGCCATGGAGATAGATGCCGACGTCATCTTTAAGGCAACCAAGGTCGATGGCATATACAGCGACGACCCCGTAAAAAACCCAAACGCCCTGCGCTTTGACTCTATCACGTATAAGGAGGTTCTAACCCGTGGCCTGACCGTCATGGACTCCACGGCCATCACCCTGTGTATGGACAACAACCTCCCGATCATGATCTTTAACCTGAAAAACAAGGGAGCCATCAAGGATGCGGTGTTGGGGAAAAAGGTAGGTTCTTTAGTAGGAGGACATGCAGAATGAATAAGGAGCTTCAGCAGAAACTAAACTCCAGGATGAATGGCGTGATAGAGTTTCTCAAGAAGGAGTTTGCATCGATACGCACGGGCAGGGCATCGCTTGCGCTGCTCGATTCAATCACGGTGGATTATCACGGAAGCCACATGCCTGTAAACCAGATAGCGACCCTGGGGCTTCCAGACCCGCAGACGATAACAATACATCCATGGGAACAGAAGATCATACCAAACATAGAAAAGGCGATCCTGAAATCAGACCTCGGCCTCACCCCAATGAACGACGGCAAAATGGTGCGTATACCCATCCCGCCGTTGACCGGGGAGCGTAGGAAACAACTGGTCAAGGTGACAAAGAAAAAGGCCGAAGAGGCAAAGATCGCCATAAGAAATATCCGGCGCGAGATAAACGACGAACTTAAAAAACTCGAAAAAGACGAACACGTAAGCGAAGATGATACGAAGAAGTCTCAGGCAGAGGTGCAGAAGCTAACCGACGCATTTATAAAAACGGTGGACGAGGTGCTTGCGCACAAAGACAAAGAGATAATGGAGGTATGACGTTGCAGATAAACTTTATGCTTAAGGTGGAGGATGCCAAGCTGCCCGATATCCAGAAGGCGTTAAAGGGCGCCGGTATCAAGGTCAAGAGCATTGTCGAGCTACATAAAGAGGGCACCCCGGAGGTGGCAAACACCCCGGAGGTAGTCAACGCACAGGACGGCAACACGAAAGGGGGACAACAGTAGTGGTGATAAACAACGCAAACTCCGACATAAACGACGACGATTACGACAGAAGAGAGGATACCGACGCCATAGTGCCCACCCCGGAAGAGGTCAGGCTCAACGGTGTCAAGAAGGTCCTCTTGCATGAGCGTCAACTGCTCCTGAAGGAGGCCAAGATGGAGATATCCAACTTCACCAGGGGTGAGGAAAAGCAGCTCGTTGAGGCCGCCCTTGATGATGGCGACTGGTCTGTGGTAGACATTGCCGGAGAGATTATCTTGCAGAAGCTGCATCACCACAAGATAAAGCTCAACAAGATAGACGAGGCGCTGAGAAAGATCAAGAATGGCTCCTATGGGGTGTGTGAAGATTGTGGATCGCCTATAAACGAGGCGCGTCTAAAGGTGCTGCCATATGCAACGATGTGCGTAGAGTGTAAGGAGAAACGGGAAAAACTGGAAGAGATAGAAAAGGAGCACTCTTTTCAGTAACAGCCCCGTTCCGGTAAAAAACCCCTGGCAGGGGCCGCGGCGCTGGCAGGGGTGTCACGAACTTTGTTTATACAGGTCTACGACTACTACCACCAGGCACATGACTGCAACGATGGCAATGATGGCAAGGTGTGAGAGCTGTTTGCCTGCAAAGGCCAACAGGAGGATGGCCAGGGCTGTGATTAGTCTCAGGATATCGGGGTCCCGCTTGGTTTTGCTGACGATTGTGGTAGAGGCAAAACGGACTGTCCACAAGGTGAGCAGGCAACAGGTAACGGAACCACAGAATATCCATCGTATAATGTCTGACAGTTCTGGTGTTATGGAACTGGAGATTATCAGCTCGACGCCCACGGCACTTGCTGTGATAAATATGGCCAGAGGCAGGTGTGAGTATATCCAAAGGTTGTAGGCATGAAAGAGTCGTTCTTGTAGCTTATCCCACATATCGGTGCTGTCTGGGTTTTCGAAGTACATAAGCCATAGGCTGATGACGATGCTCAGGCCCATTATGGCGGTGGCCAGAGATGCAGGTGTCCAGTTCAGGGTGTATATGCCGCGCACCACCCCCGATATCGATTCTCCGAGGACTATTATGATGAACAAACCAAAGCGCTCTGGCAGGTGCATAAGATGTGGTGGAAACTCGACCTGCACCTTGCCCAGGATCAGGGGGGTTGCGTAGTCTGCGATGATTGCCATGCCCCATAGTATAAACCTGTACGGGGCCGGCACGAAGACGGAGATAAGCCATATGGCCGCAGCGATGGAAAATCCTAGCATATAGCCCTTGATCAATGCTCCGGCCTCTTTGACGTAGTACATGGCCCTGATGTACTGAATCATGAGCACGGTGCGCACTGCCACATAGCTCAGGGCAAAGGCCACGGAGGATTTACCAAAGCCGTTGGAGACGCTGACAGCCAGTGCCATTACGGCAAACATCTGCAAGATGGTGAGCATCCGGTGTCCGAGATCGTCGGTATCAAAGCGCGTTGCGTAAAAGGTCGCCCCCACCCATGACCACCAAACCGGTATGAACAAAAAGATGTATTGCACAAATCCGTCAAAGGATAAATGGCGTTTTAAAAAGTCCGCCAGTTGCGCAACGACTACCACAAAGATGAGGTCATAAAACAGCTCAAACCATGTTGCGTGTCGCTCTTCTTCTCCCGTGTGGGCGCCTGCTCGTAATCGCGGAGGCTGCCATATGTTTGTCTTCATGTATGTTGCTGGTTCTTATAAAATACGGACATCACGGTGATGTCATCGGACTGTGGAGCACCTTCGGTAAATTTGGTTACGTCGCTGAGGACGATGTCAACCAACATCCTGGCCGACATATTGACGCAGGAGGCGAGTCGTTTTTCAAGCCTGTGCTCACCAAACAACTCGTGGGTAATATTCATGGCCTCGACAATGCCGTCGGTATACAGAAACACGCCATCCCCATTGGATAACTGTATGGTCTCAACGCTGTAAACGGCCTCCGGCATGATGCCAAGTACTATACCAACATCCTTTGTGCCTATCGGCTGTATCTTCCCGTCTGCCAGGAGGTAGGGTGGGTTATGACCGGCGTTGGAGAAGGACATCTCGCCCGTTTTATAGTTTAAGATGACCATGAAGAGGGTTACAAACATGGCGTCCTCGTTATCTTTAGCCAGTTCGTTGTTGACCTTGTACAGAATATCAGTAACGTTGGGATTGCCTGCTGCGATTGCCCGTATGAGCGTCTTTGCAACCGCCATAAACAATGCTGCCGGCATACCCTTGTCGGCAACATCGGCCATCACAAGGCAGAGGTGGTCGTCGTCTATGCGGAAGTAGTCATAGAAGTCACCGCCTACGACCTTGGCAGGGGTGATAAAGGCATGGAGGTCTATGCCGTAGGTCTTTGAGAATTCCTCGCTGTTCTTGGACAACATGTTCATCTGTATCTGACCGGCAAAGGTCAGGGATTCCTCGAGCTTTTGTTTTTCAAAGTTGTCAAAGGTCAGGCCCAGATTGGAGGTAAACATCTCCAGGATGTTCTTATCGAGATTATCAAATCGCTTCCTGCCCTCAATGAATATTGTATTGGCCGGGATACTCTTGTTGGCGAAATAGAGTATACAGGCGTCTTTGATGTAGGTATTCTTTTTTTGGGCAAGCGCATCCTTAAGCATACTGGTAACCTTTATACCTATTGTGTCTTTGACCTCTGCCATTTGCCTGACATTCATGTTGCCATCTGCCTGGACAAAGACCAGGTCATTGAGCACATCGCCAACACTGTCATGGGTGTTCTTAAAGAACAGGACATTTTCCCTGATATTTACCAACGAACCTAACAGCTTCTTGATCCTGACGACGAAGTCATCCGTGGACTTGAACTCAAAAAACGATGCACACGCCGCAAGGATGTTTTGCAGTCCCTTCTCTGCCCGTATGCGCCGCTTGATGTTGATCATCAGGACTGCTATATACACGTTGAGGATCATTAAGACGGCAATAAAACTCCAGATAATTCGCTTGTATTTATAGTAGAACGTCTCAGGCTCATACTTGATAACGGCGTTTTTGGGCAGGTCTGCAACGTCGATATCAAACCTCTGAAGCGCCCTGTAGTCAAATTCCAGGACATGAGGGCTTTTCGTTACAACATCCGGCATAACGCCAGGGGCTTTGCTTCTGAGCACACTGATAGCCAATTTCCCCGCGGTTACACCCTGCTCAATACCACTTATCAACAGGCCGCCAACTATCCCGTAGCCCATCATATAATCCACCACCCCATAGACCGGCACGGCAGAGGCCCCCGTGATCTCAGGCAGCGACTCCGACGGTGTAAACAACTTGCCCGTATTATCCTCAAAAAATGACAAATAAAGCACAACACTGTCGCCGCCTAACTTTGACAACGTATTTTTCAACTCGGATATTGAGACGTTATCATAAAAGACAAACTTTACCTTGTCCTTAAAACGCGGCGCCGTAGCGTCGAATTCAGTCCTGTATAACTTACCCGTGGTGGTTGTATCGCTTATTATGTGTATCTGGGTGGTTTTGGGGTGTACCTTTAATATTAGTTCTACGTTAGCGGCTATATCAGTTTTCTCATTTACTCCTGTGTATAGCTTAAATCCTCCCATTTGTGCAGGATCGAAGTTGTTGGCGCCGCAAAAGACCACAGGGGTGTTGGGTAGTATCTCATCCCTGTATTGCTTCATAAAATTAAGTGCGTCATTATCCGTACAGATAACAAGGTCTATCTTTATCCTGGCATGTCTGAGCTTATTTATCAATAAATCCTTAAACAAGCTAAAGTGCTCTGGCGTATTCACCCTCTTTGTATCCATGTACTCAACCATGAGGATAACCCCCTCCTTTGGTGTCAACACGGACTCAATTCCGCTCTGTTCCTTGTCTGTCCACTCATACCCCTTTGAGTAAGAATTCAGCACCAGGACATACTTCTTCTCCGGTTCATTACCTGCCCCCTCAACATACGAACAAATACCCGACATACACCAAAATATAAAAAATACAACCAATATCTTTCTCGTCATCATCAACTACCTACCTTTATCTTAATTAATTTTTAATGGGGTCAAGGGGGCCTTGCTCCCTTGCAGGGGGTTCTGAAGGGGCCAGGTGCGACCTGGAGCGAAAAAGAAGCGGAGCCGCCCCTTTCTTGCCTTTTCTTTCTCACGACAGCCGTTCATTTAATATAGAGGTTGTTTGCCATGGCGCTTGATTCGTATACCGGGGGCACGTCAAACTTTCTTTCCTTGAGGATAGTGGCATTCATGGCGATCACGCATTTTGAGCTGTTGACAACGGGGATATCCTTTGGGATTTTCTTGTTGTCAAGTATCTCAACGGCCATCTTGGCGGCTACTTCGCCCTGTTCAAACGGGGACGTGGCTATGGCCAACATGCCGCCGTCTTCGGCAAAAAAGGCATTTGTCCCGATTACCGGTATCGTTGACTCCTTAACGGTGGCCGTAATCAGCTCCTTTGGTGTAACGAGTTCGCTGCTGCCAGGGGTGCGTGATACCTTTCTGTAGTTTGAGGTAATGATATAGTCGGCTGATCTGGAAGCCTCTCTAACGGCCTTCTGCCAATCAGGCAGGGAATCCACCAGCTTCGTCCCCACGACAACGATGGGTGACCAGTTGAAGTTTCTGAACCAGCGCTCATCTCCCACGACGGTTTCGGACTTATCCCCGACGAAGAAGACCTTTAGCGGATTGCGGTTTACATCTCTGTTGCTATGTCTGTGGGTGAAGGTCAGGAGACCGTCGGTGAGTGCAGTCAGGGGGAGACGCTCAAGCACGCCGGTGACGTTGTTGGCCTTATCAAAGCCGTAGGTTTTTAAATCATTATTGACGCCGGTAAAGACAATCTTGATTTTTGGGTCATTGATGTAATGCTTGGTGACATAGGCCTGGGCATCGTCATCGGAGGCGATTATAACATCCGGTTGCCATTTGTCAATCATTTTCCTGGCAATGAGGCCGGCGTTTGCCTTGTACGCAGGCCAGGGATGGCGCTTGGTGTCAAGATAGTGCCACCTGACAAAGTAGTGCGACTTGTTTTTAATCACCCGGTTTATCCCCGTATTGACATCACGAACCCATGAGTAATTCGTGTCATAACTGTGCAGGATCAACAGACGCGGTTTGCTGAGATTGAAATACAAGAGCATCAATCCAACCTCAACAACAAAGAAAATGAGAAAGATGTTTACAATGTGTTTTTTCACAGCAGTCCTGCCATTTTCCAGTAAGGTATGGTTGCGTATATCGCTATAATCTTAATCACGTTGACGAGCATGTTAAATTTCAGGAAGGACTTCTCATCATACATCCCCTTGCTAAGGCTCATCTCCTGAAACTGCATGTAGTAAGAGCATTGATAAGGGAACACCCACATTTCACCAAGCACCAGGATGATAAATCCCAGCACCCATGAGTTGACACCTGCCAGGTCGGCCAGAGGCATAAAGACTGCCGCCACAAGGACAATCACTGCATTTATCGGGATGGCCAGACGCATAATAAATATAATCGCACTGAGTATCAGGATAAAGAGATTAAAGTCATAGCGCATGTAGTAAAACAGCCCCGTCAGCTTTCCGGCGATAACAGAGTCAAGGCCAACGCTCTTCATGGTGCTTATTATACCAACAACGGTGGCCAGGTAGATCAGAAACGGCCAGTCTATCTTTTCCTTGAACTCTTTCTTTGAAAGCGTGCCAAATATCAACAGCGCATACAGAATAGACATGGCCAGCCACGGAGGCTGTATCTTATGCAGTGAATAGGTGAGGATCCCCAAAATGAAGATAGCCAATCCTACTAATGTGGCCCACTCCTTAAAGGCCAACCTGCCAAGCAGATCAATCTGTTTTCTTACCTGACCCTTTGACACAATTACCTCTTCATTGTTTTTGTACATGAGGCGCAGAGCTATATAATACAGGATTAGGATAATGAGACCGGTTACCGAGGCCGTAAAAAACCACGACATCCATTGAAATTGCTCCTGCACCTGCAGGGGCATCATACCCAGGACGACAAAGTTGACGGACTTACTGGTAAGAAATATGGCTGAAAACAGTGTGGCTCCCGCAAAGGTTGAGGTGGCAAGTTGCGTGGCGGCCTTGTTTTTGCGTTGCATGTGGGTGGTTTCGATAATATCGTTATAAAAAGGGCTTAAGAGGGCAATCCTCCCGTTTGCTGTGGGAATAATAGGCGTAAGCACGCTACCCATAAACATCATGCCGACATTGAGACCAAACTGCGTCTTTGGCAGTACCAACATCATCAGCAAGATGATCCGGTAGCTCAACCCGGAGGTGATGATCACCGCCCCCAGCCCAAGGACACTCATGGCCATGAAAAACCCCTCCGACACAAACCCCGACAGTATGACCTCGGGTGGCGCTATCCCCAGACACAGCGTCGCCAAAGCGGCAAATATACCCGGCACAAACTCATCCACCAGCTTGAATACCCACATGCCAATTGTGGCCGTTAATATCCCCATAAACAGAAAGGCATTTATGTCAAGCCCGTACTTGTGACCCAGAAACATGGCCAATGGTGAAAACAGACATATACATACCCAACCTGTTGCCTTTAACAGATTCGATTTCCCTGTATCTTTGGGCTTTTGTACCTTTGTCTCTGCAAACCCTACTTCCATTGAGTCGCCGCTTTGCGTCTCATTTTTACAGCGTATAGCGTCTACCAGAAGAGAGAAAAACTTCCCCTTGACCTCCATGTTCTTAGCCAGTACCGGATACAACTTCTCCCTGTGGATCATTAATACCGTTACATCGGTGAATGCGACCGCCGTTGACAAATACTTCATCAGAGCCGTACAGCTTTCTATACCGATCTTCTCTCCCTCGCCGACTATAACGTCGAAGTTATCATAGGTAACCTTAACCTTGCCGCTTGTCAGGATATAAAGATTATCTGCCATATCTCCGGCATTATAAATGCTCTGCCCGCTTGAAAACCGATGTGTTATCACATGTGGTAAGAGGTATGCCATATCACGCTTGTCAATACCTGAAAGTATGTCATCATTGGACAAACGTGAGATTATCCCCTTGCTTATCTGGACTGTATCAGTGCTTTCTATGCCATCCATTTTCCTAAAACAACCCTTGCCCTAATTAATCGTGACGACAAATGTGTACCTGTTTCGGTTGTCTATCCGATTATATTTGACCTCATCGACACCATTTATTGCCAGGAATATTCCGAGTCCGCCGATGGGTCTGTCTTCGAGGGGTTTTTGCAGGGTTTCTTCCTCTATTTTTTCGCGCTGAAAGGGGTCAAACGGTTCCGAGTCGTCATACATAAACACCATGAGCTGGTTGTCACTGCTCTGTACCTCAAAATCAATAACTCCCTCAAGGCCGCTTTCTATATAGCCGTAGTTGATTACGTTTGCGGCTATTTCGTCAATTGCAAGGGCCAGGTTATACGTCTTTTTTTTATCCAGACCAACTTCTTTGGCCTCTTCCGTTACAAACTCTCTTATTGGACTCAGAGAGTCTAATACTGCTGGAAACCCTTTAGTTTTCACTGCGAACCTCCTGTCAGGCAAGTTAACAAAATCATGGCTTATAGGATAGCATATCGGGAAGGGGTTGTCAAGGAGGCGAATTGCATTTGAGAATTTTATGAATTGTTGATAATTTAGCTTGTGTTTAAAAATCAAGGCTACGCGGGATGGGGTCAAGGGGGTTCTGAAGGGGCCAGGTGCGACCTGGAGCGAAAAAGAAGCGGAGCCGCCCCTTTCTTTTTCTTACGGTCGGATGCGATTGCCCTGATAGCATACTTGAATCCTTACAAGTAAATGAGTTATGATCTGTAAACAGGGCAGCGATGTTCACGGATATTTTTTTACATTGCGGACGGGTGATTAATCGACCATGCTTGTATCCTTTGAGGGCATAGATGGCTGTGGCAAGTCTACGCAGGTACATGCCGTATCGCGGAGGTTGGCGCAGAGCGGGCATGAGTGCGTAACTACATTTGAGCCGGGTGCGACGCGGACCGGGGCACGCATCAGGCAATTGCTCCTCGATGTGTGCCTCGACAACATGGCACCATTGACCGAGCTGCTGTTGTTTAACGCCCAGAGGGTTCAGCACATCGAAGAGGTCATAAGGCCCGCGCTGAGCAGGAAAAAAATAGTCCTGGTTGACAGATTCACGGATTCAACCATTGCCTATCAGGGTTTTGGCAGGGGGATTGATCTGTCGCTGATAGAGACCCTCCGGCGGCTTACGACCAATATAGCGCCGGATATAACCTTCCTGCTGGATATCGATGCCGCAGAGGGAGTCAGAAGAACCGCCGCTCTTAACAAGACCGACAGGATGGAGTCAGAGGCGCTTGATTTTTATGAAAGGGTCAGAGTCGGATTCCTGGAGATTGCAGCTATGGAGCCTCAGCGGGTTGTGACGCTGCAAGGGGCGGCCCCTCCCCAGGAACTCACGGAGACTATCATGGCTATGATTATAGATAGGCTTGCGCGATAGAAAAAAACAACGGGTAGAGGCAAATCGACTCTCTAACCGTTGGAATGTCTACCTGATATTTACCGCTAACGCAGCAAACCTATCACGCTGTTAATCTTTGTCCGACTTGACCCCATCTTTGCGCTATCTTTAAATCTCTACTTTAGAGGCAATTGTTCCATCGAGGTTGATTATATACAGGTATGATTTACCTTGTTGTGGATTTGTATATCCTCCGCCCATCATCGAACCACCGAAATCTGTTGTCGTAACGTAAATCTTGTCGCCGGCAAAGACCGGGACAGATGCAAAGTTACCGTCAAGGGAGATAGCCAGTGGTTTTGAGTCTTGTGTCAGCGGCAACTGTACGGCATACACGGTTGATTTTGATGTGCCCGATGTATTGTAATAGCCCATCATGTTGTACTGAGACATATCCGGCATCGATGTAGACGCAACCAGGAGTCCACCATCAGGTGACAAAACAGGCCGCGAGACATAGCCGGTTAGTTTAACAGATGATTTTTGCCCGGCGGAGGTTATGGCAGTCAGTGTGGATTCAAACGTGCCACTGCCCATGCCAGATGCCGCACCAGTCCTGTAAGTTACCAGATAGGCAGTGCCATCACCGCCAACAACGGCGGATGCCGACATGCCATTCATCATACCAAAGTTATCACTACCGCCCATACCTGTACCGCCACCCATACCCATGGCATAGACCTGAATAACCGTTACCAAAGTTACCATCAATGCTGCAACTAACACCTGATACTTTTTCATAGTATCCTCCTTTGTTTTTTTTACTGTACCCTGACAATGTCAAGGCCTGCTATGTTTATAGTTAAACATAACAAGTTGAAGAAAAAATGAAGAAGCGCAACAACTTTTTGAGAACTTACAATTGGCATACTTGAATCCTTAAAGATAAATGAGTTATGATCACTAAACAGGGCAATGATGTTCACGGATATTTTTATATTGCGGACAGGTAAATAGCAGCCATGGTTGTATCCCTGGGCGCCATACTTGGGCACGAGCGTGCGATAAGGGTCTTACGCGGGATGGTGAGGCTGGACAGGATAGCCTCGGCATACCTCTTCAGTGGTCCGGCCCAGACGGGCAAGAGGCTCGCTGCCCTGTCTTTTGCCAAGGCCATACACTGCATGGACGACACCCCGGGGCGTGATGACGCCTGCAACCGATGCCTCTCCTGTCACAAGGTGGATGCCCTGACACACCCCGATATGAGGGTTATAGCAGCCGAAGAGGGCATGATCAAGATCGAAAAGATCAGGGAACTCGAAGACTTCCTGTCCCTGACGCCAATAGAGTGGCGGTCGAAGGTATTGATTGTGGATGACGCAGACAAGCTAAATGCAGCAGCGGCCAACGCGTTCCTCAAGACCCTTGAGGAGCCACCCGCAGGCAGCGTCATAATCCTGCTCAGTGCCTTTGAGGAGAGCCTGATTGATACGATCCGTTCCCGGTGCGTGCTCATAAACTTTACACCGCTTTCGTTGAAGGCTGCCAGGGCGGTAGTCGGCTCAATGGGTAGGGATATTGCAGAGACACACCTGAGGCTGTCAATGGGCAGCATCGGCCCTATGCTCTCCGATGAGGTTATAGACAGACGCAACAGGGACATGGCCACATTCAAGGCACTGCTTACCGGGGAGAAGGTTACACCGTGGAAGGAAAAAGAGGAGATGACACAATGGTTTGAGTCAGCCCTTGTCTTTATCAGGGACATGATGACCCTCAAGGTCGAACCCGATAGCGCCGTGCTGATAAACAGCGACAAGAGACAGGAGTTGAGGGACCTGGGCAAGAACGTTGCCCCCGGGACTCTCGTGGAACTCTACGAAAGGATTTTGGGACTTATGAACTATTTTATCTTTAACATAAACAAGTCCATTGTGAGCAATTACGTGCAGGCGATGTTGGAAAACGCCTTTGCTAAACGCCATCCGGGTGCCGGTACGAGCAGGGGGACAGGGGGATGATGCACTTTATGTTGTCGGAGAGAGAAAAAGGTTAGAATATGCCAGATATTGTTGGAATAAGATTTAAGAAGTGCGGGAAGATTTACCATTTTGAGGTAACCAATCCCGATGTGTTGCAGATTAAGAAGGGCAATTCCGTCATCGTGGAATCGAGTTTTGGGCTGACCATCGGCAATGTCGTCACGGATGTCAACAGCGTTGAGAGCTACGACAAGGAGCTGAAGCGGGTGATGCGCTTAACGACGGAGGATGACTTCCGGATAAAGCAGGAAAACGACGAGCTTGAGCAAGAGGCCAAGGCGTTTTGCCAGGAACGGGTGGTGTCCAGGGGGTTGATCATGAAGCTGATCAACACTGAGGTAACGTTGGACAGGAAGCGGATAGTGTTTTACTTTACGGCCGAGGGCAGGATTGACTTCCGGGAACTTGTCAAGGACCTGGCCTCACGCTTTAAGACGCGCATAGAGATGCGTCAGATCGGGGTCAGGGATGAGACGAAGTATATAGGGGGGCTGGGGATATGCGGTCGGGAGGTCTGTTGCAGGACGTTTCTGTCGAATTTTGCGCCGATCTCCATTCGGATGGCCAAGAGGCAGGACCTCGTACTCAACCCCGGCAAGTTATCGGGGCTGTGTGGCCGGTTGATGTGTTGTCTGGGCTTTGAGGTGGATGATGGCAGTTCACCGGCGGAGGTGGTTGAGCTTACGGAGGACTCGCCAATCCTGGAGGAGCTTGATACCGAGGATGAGTACCTGCCCTTTGAGCGTCTGGCCGAGTCCATAGAGGCCCGGCAGCGGCAACTGACCTCCACAGAGGCAGACAGGTGTGGTCCCTGTGACACGTGCGGGGGTGAGGCGGGGACATCGAAGCCGGACGGTGAGCAAAAACGTGACGGCAAGAGACCCCCTCGCAGAAGACGTCACAAAAAGCCATCCGCCGCCACGACAGAGGGCACACAGCAAGCCGGAAAGAAACCCGATGCTGCAGGCACCACGATAACCGCACCTGCATCCCCTGCATCGGAGCGCACCGATGCCCCTAAAGACGAAGGGCAGCAACAGCAGCAGCCAAAAAAGAAGTGGCGACCAAAAAGACACAAGCCAAAAAAGAAGACTGAATAACCGGAGGCTTACTCGAATATGAAAGAAAACCTATACGTAACAACCCCCATATACTACGTCAACGACGTCCCACACATAGGCCATGCCTACACCACGGTGGCGGCGGACATCCTGGCGCGGTTTAACCGCCTGATGGGCAGGGAGGTGTTTTTCCTCACCGGCACCGACGAGCACGGACAGAAGGTGGAGAAGGCCTCATGCCTGGTTGGTCGTACTCCAAAGGAACATGCGGATGTCCTCTGTGAGAACTTCAAAAACCTCTGGGTAAAGTTAAACGTTACAAACGACGCATTCATCAGAACAACAGACCAGCAGCACATCCGGGTTGTCCAGGACATGCTCCAAAAGCTCTACGACAAGGGCGAAATCGAAAAGCGTCAGTACAGCGGTTTTTACTGCACCCACGACGAGCGTTTCTGGACGGACAAGGAGGTCTCCGATGGCAACTGTCCCGACTGCGGCAGGGCCATTGACAGGATCGAGGAAGAGAACTACTTCTTTCTGATGTCGAAGTATCACGACAGGTTGGTGAGGTACATCGAAGACACGCCTGGGTTTATACAGCCACAGAGCAGGCGCAACGAGGTCCTGGGATTTCTCAAAAGCGCTCCTTTGGGTGACCTGTGCATCTCGCGTCCAAAGAAGAGGCTCTCCTGTGGTGTGCCCATGCCCTTTGACGAGGACTTTGTGACCTACGTGTGGTTTGACGCCCTGATGAACTACTACTCGGCAACGCTCTACCTTGCCCCTCCTACGTCAGGGCAGTGGTGGCCGGCGACCTGGCACCTCATTGGCAAGGACATCCTGACCACGCATTCGGTCTTCTGGTCAACCATGCTCATGGCCCTTGATATGCCGCTGCCAGGGCACATCTTTGCTCATGGCTGGTGGACTCAGGAGGGCAAGAAGATGTCCAAGTCCCTAGGCAACGTCGTAGACCCCTTTGATGTCATTGACCGCTACGGAGCGGATGCCTTCAGGTATTTTCTCGTCAGGGAGGTGACCTTTGGACTGGATGGCGATTTTTCGGAGGCCGCACTCATTGGGCGCATAAACAGCGACCTGGCAAACGACCTGGGTAACCTGGTCAACAGGACTTTCTCCATGCTCCAGAGGTATTTTAAAGGCGTTATTCCACAGCCAAAGATACCAGACGAAGGGCTTGAAAACTTGGCGGCAGGAACCCGTGTTATCATAGAGGACTCCTTAAAGGAGCTTGCGTATCAAAAGGCGCTCAATGCAATATGGGAGCTTACAGGCTTTTTGAACAAGTACATAGACACCGAAAAACCCTGGGTACTGGCAAAGGACCCCAAGTATGCCGACAAGCTGGCCAGTGTTATTTATAACTGCCTGGAGGGATTGAGGTTTGTCAGCGTGTATCTGTATCCGTTTATGCCTCAGATGTGTGAGAAGCTCTACGGAGCGTTAATGCATAAGGACATTCGGGATGTGAAACTATCTGAGGTAGAGTATGCTAAGTGGGGTGGGCTTGGTCATGACAGGGCGGTGTCTGAACTGCCGCAGTTGTTTCCGAGGATAGAGAAGGCTGTAGAGGTCGTAGCGACAGAGGCGGTAGTGGCAGAGGTCAAACCCGCTGATAATGTTGTTGCCGTCGGTGAACTTATCGGCATCGAGGACTTTGCGAAGGTAAAGCTCAAGGTTGGCAGGGTGGTATCCGCCGAAAAGGTGAAGGGTTCATCGAAGCTGCTGCGCCTTCAGGTAGACACGGGGGAGATGCGTCAGGTGGTGGCGGGCATTGGCAAGCACTACAGTTGCGAAACTGTTGTTGGCAGGAGCGTTGCGGTGGTGTGCAACCTCAAACCGGCCAAACTGATGGGGATCGAGTCCCAGGGAATGCTACTGGCAGCCTCGGACGATACAGCGATGTCGCTACTAACGCCAGACAAGGAGATAGCACCCGGAGCCACAATTAAATAGCAAGAGAAAGAAAAGGGGTAGCACTCCATTCAAACGTGGACACATTGGTTAATCATACAATGCCATATTATGTGGGTACAGAAATGGCTTAAATCCTGCTATCCACGGTTGATTGTGGTGCTACCCAAATGAAAATGGCCCGCTACTTATCCATACGCAGCACCTCCCTCCTCGGCGGTATAGGGTATAGACAAGCCGTTAACTTGTTTGCTTTCTTTTAGGGAAGCTATTAAAGATGTATTATATGCGTGCGCGCAAGAGGGATGCCAGACACCTGACGACACAAATTATATGTCTCGCATCTTCTCATACGCTATTGTATAACGAGGGCAGATACAAATGTCAACCCCCCTATGAAATTTTTTTTTGGGATAGAGGACTATTCGGGTCGGAAACCACGATCCATTAATTGTTTAAAGGTATATGGGCAAGTCTCAGGCAATACCCTGGCGCTAATGCCTGTCTCCTCTTCAAATTCTTCCTTAGCTGCTATAAATCCTTTAGCTATAACGAATTCTATATTATATTTCAGGCTTGGATTGTCCTCAAGTAAAAAACCAATATCCGTTCTTTGAGTAGCTATTGTTGCACTCCAACTTCCACTACGCAGTTTTGGTTGGTACTGCCATTTTAGCAGGTGCATTATTAACACCTTTAATCGACTCAATAGCTCTCTTTTGTTATTCCTGGCCATGCCCTCCAGCTCCTCTATTATATTCTCCAGGTCTATCTCTGCAAACCTGCCCTGCCGCAACAGATCGGCATTATGAAACGCCCATTGATAGAAATCTGTTTCATACAGAGAAGGTTCTGTAAGTGTATCGCTATGCGTTTGTGTCATGGTATCCATATTTATATGCTAACATTAGCGGCGGGATATCTGTCAAGGGGACGGGGGGCTTTGTGCCAGTTGTCAAACGGGCGTCAGATATGTTATCGTAGTGGCAGAGAGGGATATAAAAGTACAGAGAGGTAAAAGCGATGCAGATGTTATTGGAATCACGGGTTGACAGGTTAGAGGTTGCCAGGGCGGAGTTTTACGAGGTTTGCAGGGAGCTGAAGCTCGAGGCTGCCGAGATCAAGCGTGAGGCCGCCGAGCGCGACCGGAAGTACAAGGAAGAAAAAGAAGAACGCGACCGCAGACAAGAAGAGAGCGACCGGAAGTACAAGGAAGAGGTAGCGGAGATTAAACGTGAGGCTGCCGAGCGCGACCGCAGGCAAGAAGAGCGCGATCGGAAGGACAAAGAGGATCATGAGGCCTTTCGTAAAGAGATGGCGGAGATAGCGAAAGGATCCCGACAGCAAAGGGCTGAAATTGCCAAACAAATGGGTACTCTAGTTGAGGATATAATAGCGCCTGGTGCGATTGCCCTGATAAAACAATACTTTAAATGCGATCCTACCTCTTTTTGTCTGAGATACAATAAAAGAATAGGAGGCAAGAATTGTGAGGTTGATATAATGCTCACATGTCAGGACAGGGTCTTTGTTATAGAGGTAAAATCCAAACCAGATGAACGAGATGTCACTAAGATACTGGCCAAGGTAGAAACACTGCCGATCTTTTTTGACGAGTGCAAAGGCAGACAGATAATCCCCATGCTTGCCAGTGTCGTCGTTGAGGATGAAATTACCAGATTTGCGACCATACAAGGCCTCTATGTCGTTGCATACAGACAATGGGAGTACCTCGACATACTCAACTTCGATGAGATAAATACAAACCAGGAGAACTCTCCCCCGCCCTACATCCTCCCCTAATCCCTCCATAAAGGGAGGGGGATGGCACTATCACTATCACTGCAGGACTACCCGGTAAAAGAAAGGGGGCAACGCTGCCCCCTTATGTGTTTTAGAGATAGACGATGTTGAATTTCACCCAGAACATGCGCCCTGGCTCGTAGATGCGAACGTTTGTGGGGGTCAGGTATCCGCCAACGGCTGCATAGCTCTTGGATAGGTGTTCTGCAAAGTATTGGTCAAACACGTTGTCCACACCGACGGTCAACTGCGTTATCTTTGTCGGACGCCAACCGGCGTTTAGCGAAAGCACGCCAAAACCCGCCGTAGGACCAATATCCATCCCATTGGTAACGATGCCGCCCGATCCGATATCGTAACGCTTCTGTGTGGTAACAAGTCGCCACAGGGCACCAAAGGAAACGACCTTGTTGTCGTATTGACCGCTCAACTTAAACTCCAACGGTGGTTGCTGGGCCAGTGGCTTGTTGTCGGTATCGTTTTCGCCGTATACGTATGCCAGGGCACCTGTGACCTGCCAGGTATTGGATATCTTATACGTGATGTCACTCTCTCCACCCAACACTGTGGCATCTACATTACGTGTGACGGCAGGGGATGGCGACCAACGTATCAGGATGTAGTCGTTTATCTTACCGGCAAAACCGGCAATTGATCCAGACAGTTTGCCGGCTCTCCAGTGCAGGCCCACGTCCAGTTGTGTCGTCTTTTCGGGGTTGATGCTCAAAAATGCGCTTTTACCGGTAGCTGTAGAGGTTGTGTCGGCATCATATCTCGATCTCTCCCAAAAATCCGCGAAACGTTCGGCATGACCTACGCCGGCATACCACACACCAGAACCACTGCCGATCTCTCCTTCATAGCGTATGAAACCACTGGGTAAGGCATCTCTGTCCCACATACCTTTGGTGTTGTTGGGATTACCGGGACACATAGTGCTTGCAACACATTTGCGGCTGTCCAGGGCCTCGTGGATATCCAGACGCAGGCCGCCAATGACCTTTTTGTCACTATCAAGGTTTTGCGTAAGCTCGCCAAAAACGCCGTACTGATTAAAGCGCATATCCTCATCCCTGGGTTTGGACTCATACATTACGTTGGCTGCGTTGGCGCTTTTTTGTTCCATGGCGCCGCGGAAGGTATGGGTATCACGCTTTGCATCTGCCCCAACAACGAGGTCGGTCATGGCTCCAAGCGTTAGTGTTGACTTGATATGCCCTCCCATAGTTTCACGGTCCGGATTATTGACGGAATACTTACCAGTTGTGTTAGAACGAAGCTTGTAGTTATCCATGACATGGTCAACGTAGTTGTAGTAGAGCATGGCATCGAGCTTCTTCCACACAGGGGAGATATCTTTCCTGATAAACTTCAGGGCAACGTTTTCACGGTCAAACTTTGAGCCATCCATTGTGCGGTCGGCATAGGCTGCCCTGCCATCGCTCTTAATGGCAGATAGCTCAAGGAGGGTTTCATCGTTGGGTGTCCAGCCAACTGCGGCGCTCGTGCTCCAGCGCGTGTAGAAGGAATGAACCAGGTTGCCGTCTCCGTCTTCATAGTCGTCCGAGTCGGTTCGGGTGGCTATAATCTGTCCATAGCCTTTTTCGTAACCGACACGCAAGTCACCTACCTGGTCGTTGCGACTGAAACTTCCAAATGTCAGACTGCCATTAAAGGTAATACCGGGTGTCTTAAAACGTTCTATATTCCTCTCAAACAGAACAGCTCCGGCGGAACTCCCAGGACCGTTAAGAACCGATTGCGGCCCTTTAACAACGGTGATAATGTCGTATGATTCCGGAAAGACATACGCAGTGGGCGGGTCCATGCGTCCACCACACCCGCCAAATATCTGTTGACCATCCAGGAGTATATTCAGCCTTGACCCCGACATACCGCGAAACACCGGGTCCCCATCGGTGCCTCCCTTGCGGATAATGGAAAAACCGGATATGCCCTTGAGATACTCGGCACCATCATGGGCAGGGACCGGCTGGTGAGGCGCCTTTGGATTGGTTGTTACAGTCAGAGGTTCAACACTGACAGGGGCAGTGACGACTACCTCTTCAAGACCGTATATCCCGTGAGTATCTGTCTTGGGTGATGAGGCGTCGTCGGCTGTTGTTTCCTTGCTCTTCGTTGTACTCTCCGAGGCCATTGCCGTCTGCGGCAGGACACATAACACCCCCATCGCAAGCAAAACCATCATAACACATAAAGCCGCTCCCGGCATAAACAAACCAACAACGGATACAAACCGTCTTGCAGGTTTATACATAATCAATAAGACCTCCTTATTTCGTAAAGTAGATTTATAGCCGTAAGTTAAACGAGGAAGCTATATTGCCGTGGAGGTTTGTCGCTTATGGAGGACTGTATAAACTTATATCCATGTCTATCTGATGGAAAATACGAAGCTACATCTTCAAGTATCTCTGATGAGAATATCCCTTCACAGAAAGAGTCAACATAATTATCAGACACCAGGTCAAGGCTATCGTTAGAACATACATCGAGCGTGGCAAGCAAACTGCCCGCACCCTTAACGCTTATGTTGAGGCATTGTGGCTTTACAACACCAAAAGATACTACTATAAGCATCACTGCAAGTATGTTTTTCATGTATTCATGTCTTTTCAGGATACTACCATTACCATCCGTGTATTTGACCAAATCACCGCAATGATGATACAACATGACAACCTGCTTTGTCAACATATAGAATTGCCTCATCTGAAAATCTATACGAAATAAGACCTGTTGCAATACATATTGCCAAAATGCTTAAATATCACTATGCGATAAACAGAGCCGCCCCTTTCTTTCTTTGGATTGCATGCAATACAAACGCGCTATAATAGTGCAATATCGAAAAAGGGGGAGGTGTTATTCTTATAACGGAAGTAAAAAATTGAGTTTATGCGTAGGCTCTATAGTTTAACAAGTTTTGACACGTATGCAAGCAACTCTGCCACCGTGTAGTCGTCGTAGGGTTCGATGACCTTATCTGAGGGCAGCTCTCTGAGGATTTCAATGGCCGACCTGCGCATGTTGTTAGCCTTTAGGGGGTCGTTCTGGCGCTCATACAAGGCACCAAGCTCTATGTAGGCCGGGACAAACGAAGGGTCTATGTACATGATCTTCTGAAACAGCTCCCCGGTCCTCTGTAGTTGGCCAGTGTTTTCGGCGATCTGCGCTAGTACAAAGTAGGGTGTCACCTCCAGGGGGTTGATGTTTACGGCCTTTTCACACCACATCGTAGCCTGGCTGTAGTCGCCCATGTTGGCATACGTCCTTGCCATAAAGACAATGGCTGCGAGGTTGGTCGGTTCAGTCTTCAGAACGGTGTTTGCGCTTTGTATGGCGGCGTTGTAGTTGCCTTTCCTGTACAAGTCTGTGGCGCCGGCCAGGAGAGATTCAGCGGTGGGTGGGGCGGCAGCAGCAGCAAAAGCAGCGGCAACAGAGGGTTGAACATGGAGGGGTTTAGGCAGGCGTGTGTCAGAGGTCGGGATGCTGAGTGGTTTTTCATAGATCATTGCAGGCGGCGGAGGTGGGGGGGAGTGGTAGTGTAATACCTGTGAGGTTTTTCTTCTTCAATGGGACTTGCCACCTTCTGGTAGATTATCGACGCCGGATGTATGAAGGACTTTAATGAACCCAGGGCAACCGTGTACAGTTCGGCATGTCCGGTTATCAGGTAGCCGTTTTCGGTGAGCGTATCGGCGAACTTCCTGATGATCGAGGCCACGGTGTCCTTGTCAAAGTATATGAAGACGTTCCTGCAAACGATGAGGTCTATATCGCAGATATCGGTGCTGTGATGAGGATAGACGTCCTTTACCAGGTTTCCAACCTGGAAGGAGACCATGCTCCTGATTTGTGAGTCGAGGTGCCAGCCGTCATGTTTTTTGATGAAATAGCGGCGTTTTATTTCCGGTTCGACCATTCTGAAAGACCAGTCGTTGTATATGCCGACCCTTGCACGTTCAATGGCCCTGGGGTTGATATCGGTGCCTATGATGGTGGTGGTGAAGTGTCTGACCTGTGGCATCAGCTCAAACAGCTCAATGGCAATGGAGTATGTCTCCTCCCCCGTGGCACACCCGGCGCTCCAGATGCGGATGGTCTTTTGCCCCTCCTTTCGCCTGATAAGCTCGGGGAAGATGTGCGTGCGCAGTATCTCAAACTGTCCGCGGTCCCTGAAGAAGTAACTCTCCCCCGTCGTCAGCGATTCCGCCAGGTGTTGCCATTCGCCGGCGCTCTGCCTGGAATCGGACTCAAGCATGTTATAGTACTGGTGGAGATTGGCCAGCCCCAGGGAGTGAATTCGGGCGGCAATTGTTTTCTCCAACAGTCTCATGTCATCCATCTGCAGCCCTATGCGCAGTGCGATAAGTTGTTTAAAGTGTTCCAGCATCATAAGTATTTGCCCATTAATCTCAGGGTGTCATCACCCTGCCGATAGTCTAACCGATGGCGGTACGGAAAATCCAGTGACGTTTACTTCAACCTTACCCCGCCCGTTGCCATTGCAGTTAATTGACGGGGGGCTTCTACCTCGTGGATGTCGAAACACCCGTACTGCCCCCACAGTTGCCGAATGAAGTCCGTATTGCTGTTTGACACCAGCACGTGGCAATCTCGTGTCGCCAAGTCTGCACAGATTCGTGACAGATCGATCTGGCCTTGCTCCGTGAAGCCCTGTTTTGCCTGCGATAATTAAGTCTTTCGCCAGCGTAAGCAATAGCTCGGCCTTCTCCATGTCCTCACCTCCTTTCTGTTGTAAGTTGATTGACCGTCAATATTATAGCAGAAGTGGTGGTGACTGGGCAGGCAACAACGCCGGTTTCAGCGGTGGAAATGGAAAAGGCCGTCTTGCGATGACGGCCCCAGAAGGGAACGAAATTACTCAGTGTGGAAACAGCTTCATTAACACGGCTATGGCTGCAATCCCCGCAGCCATGATAGTACCTAATCGGACAGACAGTCGAAGTTCAAGTTCTTTCATGTCGCGTCTAAGCAAGTCCATGTCCTTTTTAAGGGCAACTTCAAGGTCTTTCATATCCCTTTTAAGGACAACTTCAAGGTCTTTCATATCCCTTTTAAGGGCAACTTCAAGTTCTTTCAAGTCCCTTTTAAGGGCAACTTCAAGTTCTTTCAAGTCCCGCTTTGTGGCTAATCCTTCTTCTATCAGGTCTGACATAGCCTCTGCCTGTACTTCGGCCTGTTCTTCCGTAAACCCCACGGCCTTTAGTTTTTTTACGTATGCGTGTGTGTCAAATATTAACGTGTCATTCATACTATACCTCCGTACTTCATTATACCATATTATCTACAGTGAGGAGGGCATTTACATCATCTGCATCAGGGCAATCGCATTAGAAAAAATTGTAGTTGTTGAACTAAGTAACTGTCCATAATTAACTTGAACAATTAGGTGCTATAGTATAATTCCATTCACCATGAAATGAAGCCTTAGTTAAATTAACTTTGTCAAATTCTTCATCAGACACCTTAATTCCCTTTGAGTAAGCAGTTGTATCCAGTTCTGCCTTGATCTTTAAACCCTTATTTGTTGTGGTGCTACCTATTAGATTTACGATTATCTCATGGCTTGTCAAAGGCTTACCACGCCAGTTCATGCTTATATGGCAGAACATTCTATGTTCTATTTTATTCCATTTGCTGGTTCCCGGTGGAAAGTGACAAACCGATATGTTTAAACCTGTTTCGTTTGCAAAACGTTGGAGTGCAACCTTCCACAAACGGACACGATAGCCATTACTGCCCCCGCAATCAGCAGTAATGAGAAGTGTTTTAGC
>NZ_JMFO01000036.1 GCF_000714715.1 Candidatus Magnetobacterium casense | reverse complement strand
TTAATCTTTCCTATTTTTGGCTCTCTATTCCTTTTGTTCTTATCCTTCTCTTTATCATCATTACGCTCTTTCTCAGATGAAATGTCATTGTTGCCTTCTTTATTGCCATTGTTTTTCGGTTTAACATCAGGCTTTCCCTGCTCCCCTTTTAATCGATTGATCTCATCCCTTAACTTCTGATTTTCAACTTGGAGGTCTCTGTTGGTAGAGGATATATCCTCTATAAGGTTATAGAGCAAATAAATGCCATTTTTGACTTCAACATCTACTTTCTCCATATCGATGTTTAGTCCCTCCATCTTTGATTCTATTGTTCTTTGATTCATATATAACAGTCTATCACTTCTTGAACTATTTTGCAATAATTATTTTTCTGCTAACCCTCTACCATGCTTTTTAAAGAGGATACTATATAATCAATATTAGGGTCATCAAAGCTGATGCCTACAAACAAAAAAGTCTTTGAAACTAAGTCGCCTTGAAGTGTTGTAGTAAATAATTGCCTTTTCAGGTTATATACGTCATAATCATCCTTAGAGATAACAGCATCTGCAATTTGATCGACATCACCGTGCATTTTGTATACAATAGCATCACGTTTTGGTTTATTGGTTGCCAAATTATCCTGAGTGATTTTAACATCAACTGTCTTTCCATTTTCTTCAAGGACTTTTTCAATCAGCTTATCATAATTAGTAGTCCAGTAGGTATCAATTGGAAGTTTTGAAAGTATATTATGATTTTTAGTAACAGATACTTTTTTGGTAAATTCCTCAATCAGCATTTGATTGATAAAACCTCTGTTTCCACATCTATTATTAATACAATACTGAGCTACTGCAACCAGGTCACACTCTTTTTCTACATCAAGTTTAATCTCATCTGCAATTGGGCGTAGTAAACCCTTCCAATCTACAAAACCTGCCGGTATTGACAGTCCGGCTCCGGCAAAAATAGCTGCATTTTTCTCTTCTATCGCCTTTACAAATTCTCGTATAAGAACCTTTTTATCTATACTCATAAGCATTTAACCTCCATAACGTCTCATAATATTTATATGGTAAAAGGTTTCGCAGGAAGGGGTCAAGGGGACTTCTTTCTGGCCGGGGTGCCTCACCCCTCCCCTTGCGGGGGGTTCTGAAGGGGGCCAGATGCGACCTGGAGCGCCAAGAAGCAGAGCCGCCCCCTTCTTTCTCTTTGTTTGTGTGCCTTCTTACCCTTGTCTTACTTGCTATATGGTGGTTGGGGCTAATACTTTATCTCCCACGGTGGCATTATGGCAGCAGGGATACCGCCGCCTGCAATTGTGGTGCTGTTCATAAGCCAGATGGCCACCTGCCCGGTGGAACTGTTCTGCCACAGGATATCGGCCCTGGCATCACCGTTGAAGTCACGGATGCCTTTAAGCAGCCATGGCGCTGTAACCGTGCCCACCAACCCGTAGCTCGCTGCCGTTGAGCCGTTCATAAACCAGACAACCACCTGTCCGGTAGAGCTGTTCTGCCACAGAATGTCATCGGTGTGATTGCCGTCAAAATCTCCGGTGTCAATTATCTTCCACTCAGTGGGCACACTCCCCGGAGAACCCTGACTGCCTATGGTGGTAGCATTCATCAGCCAGACGATTAATTGACCCGTGGAGGTGTTCTGCCAGAGGATGTCCGTATTGCCATCGCCATTGAAGTCCCCAACGGTCTGAATCTGCCAGTTGAAGTCGCCGACAATGGCAGGGATACCGCCACCGGCAATGACGCCACCGTTCATCAACCAGATAGCCACGTAACCTGCACCGGTGTTGTACCAGAGGATATCGGTTTTGCCGTCGCCATTGAAGTCGCCCACGTGTTTTATATGCCAGTTGGGGTCTGACACTATGGCGGGCAATCCGGCGCTTGCTATCGTGGCGCCATTCATCGTCCAGATGACCACATCGCCGGTGGTGTTGTTGTGCCAGAGGATATCGCTCTTGCCGTTGCCGTCAAAGTCGCCCACGTCCTTTATCAGCCAGCTCGGGTCTGAAACCGTGGCAGGAGAACCAACACCGGATATTGCTGCACCGTTCATCAACCAGATGACCACCTGCCCTGTGGAGGTGTCTTGCCAGAGGATGTCGCTGTTACCGTCGCCGTTGAAGTCTGCCCGTGTACCCTGGTGAGTTGGCGTAGGCGTGGGAGTCGGCGTAGGCGTTGATGTTGGCGTGGGAGTGGGTGTCGGGGTCGTACCACCGGGGCATCCGCCGGTGTTTTTCCAGCAGTTGTAGTAGATGTTCAGCAGGGGGACAAACTCAGCCGTGGCCTTGAGGTTACCGGCCTGGGAGGGATGGTCGTCATCGCTTGGATACTCCAGGACGTTGGGGTCTGCGTCATTGTCGCCGTCTGTCTTGTGCTCAATGGCATTGTTGTACCACCTGTGGTGATTGCCGCTTGCGGAGTTGAGGTCGTTTGTGTTGGCGCTGCCTCCGTTGGTCGTCAGGACGTTGTAGAAGTCAAAGACGGCTACGTTGTGATAGGGATAGCCCGTAAGCCAATCGTTGACCAGCCACTTGTTAAATGCCCTGGTGGCGGCGGCATATGTGGGGTCGATCTGCGGCGGGGCAGTGATCACAACAAAGAGCTTGTCCTGACGTGTCCTGAAATACTCCAGGATGTCGATATATATCCCCTTGGCATTAGCAATCGTCATGTAGCCGGAATCAACGCCCTGACCGGCCAGAGGATTATTGCTTATTGCAGGTACGGGGTCGCTTGTGCTTCCGGTGAGTATGGAGTTGGTAAAGCACGACTTGAACATGACAATTTCGTTTTCACCGGCAGGAGTAGTCGTAAGCCGGTCATACTCGGAGTTCTGCTCAGAGAGGCTGTACAGGGCAGTCATGAAGGTGCTGCTTTGAGAGCCGCGAAACCACTCCCACCAGTTGCCGATGTCCGTGCGATCACCGATGGCTCCTGGTCCCCAGCCATAGTTTGTGTCGCTGACGAAGTAGTTGTTGTCACGTAGCGCCGTACCCAGTCCACCGTTATGAGCCGTGTCTATATTGCTGTTGGTAAGCCAGTACTGCCCTACGGAGTGGTGTACAAAGACAAGCCTTACTGTGCTTGCAGGTGGTGCAGGGTTGAGGGCTGCCGCAAAGACCACGTCATGGCTTACAATGACTAACGACAGGCACGTAAACACCAACAGAAACACAATAAACAACCGTCTCTGACTGACATGCTTATTACTAACTCTTTTCATAAAATCCTCCTTTTTTTATAAACCCTATTGATGATTATTCTAACAAAAAAAACGCTCTGTGTCAATCCTATTGTTTGCTATCCCCTGGCCTCCAGGATGACCATATGGTCGTCAAATACAGGGTCTTTGATGATTTCCATTAGTTGTGCGTGCAGTGGGTGAGTGGGCAGGTGTACGGCCTTGTCGGCATACTGTTGTTGTGTGAATGTGAAGTTGGCCAGGTTCTGGAAGTGTACCTGGGATGCCCCGATTTTCCGTGCCAGGGCGATAAAGTCCTTCATCTCCGTAAAGTTTTCCTTCTGTATGACGTAGCACAGTTTGAGGTTTCCGATCCTGCCCTGGCCGTAGAGTTGGCCTGCAAAGCGTGCGTTTGCTATGACGGTGTTAAAATCGCCGCCCCTGCGCAGGAGGCTGTATGTGTGTTGCGTTGCGGCGTCGATGGAGATGTTGATGCTTGCAACCCGGCCTTCGAGGTTTCTGAAACGTTGCCAGAGTTCAGGGGTCAGGAGGTTGCCGTTGGTCATCAGGACGAGCTTCAGGGCCGGAAAGTCGTTGTTGTTGATTGCAGTCAGAAGTCTCATGGACGACCTGCCGGCAAAGGGGTCGCCTGCACCGCTTAGTTCAACCACTGCCGCCGTTTTCAGCAGCGGGATGACCACGTTGTCGGTTGCCTCTTCTATCTGGCGGAGTTCGGCGGTATCGGGGATTATCTTGTCTTGTCGGCAGGATGGGCAGGAGAGGTTACAGACGGGGTCGTTGGCGAGGTTTATGAAAAATGGTCTCACGGGCATAACCGTCCCCATAGCCGGTATCTCCGAGGCGGTGCAACGTATGTGTTCTCTGATGTCAGGGGCAAGGGATTGAACCTTGTCATTAATGTAGGCAGTAAGCGAATCTCTGGCAGGCAGTAGTCTTAACATTATCATGTAGCAAGACATCTTGTCACAGAACGCAAACGAACCATCTATAATGCCCGCCCTTATGGCCTCTATGGCGGGAGAGTTCCAAACAGCGTTAAAGTCGTTGTAGTAGGCGTTGCCAATTGATGTCGGTAGCCAACTGGAACAACAGCAGTAGCAACCACCCCCTCGTGTAAGGCTCAGGTACACAAACGGAAAGAAACAGAAATAAGCCGCCAGCTCATGGCCTGGCTTGGTGGGGGTACCGGTTGTTTTATAGTGTCTTGCCCTGAATATCGAGTCCGTGATGCGGAGGTCTTGTGGTTGGAGGCGCCGTGCGTGTTCGAGCATGTCAATGGCCCTGTCATATTTAGCTCCTACGATGCAGGTCTCAGCGGCAGCCAGGAGCAGGCCGGTGTTGTCCGTGCCGGTGGCGGCCTCCAGCAGGGCATCTCCGATGGCTGGACTTGCAGTGATTGCCTCGTGGAACCGCCATAGAGATTGAGGGTCAAGGGCGCGGTGTCGTGGCTGAAGTGAGAATGCCGTGTATAGTTGTGAGATTGCGCGTTCATTGACTCTTGCCTTTGTCATGAGGGTTTTGAGTCTGGATAAGACATTCATATTTTAGCCTCCTGCAACACGCCCGGTCAAGTACATCTGTTTACCGCCATCATGTCATAGTATATCAGCACATAAAGCTGAAACACAAGTTATCGCTGTTTGTCGCAGTAATTCTCATGTCCAAAACCTTATTTCAGCATTGACGCCGCTTTCCGGCCTGCCAAATAGGGCGAACATTAGGCAAAACTATGAAGGTCGGGGGGCTAAAAAAAGAGATTGCAAAATGGTGATAAATATGTCAACATATAGCAATGAAAGACACACGACTAATTTCATGGATAAGAGCGGCTCGTAAAGAGTTCGAGGAATTTCCAGACGACGTGCAGGTCGGCATGTTGAGAGCGCTTACGATAGCCGCCGAAGGCAGCAAACCGGATAATACCAAGCCATTCAAAGGTGTTGACGGCGGTGTTTTTGAAATAGCGATTAAACATCGAGGCGAAGCCTTTCGTGTCCTTTATGCCGTAAAGATCGGCGTGGACATTTGGGTGATCCACGCCTTTCAGAAAAAATCAAAGACAGACATTAAAACGCCGCAAATGGAGGTTGACCTTATCCGTGAACGCTTAAAACGATTGAAGGAGGCTCTACAATGAACGACGATTTTGAATTGATACGCGGTAGCGGTAACGTGTTCCGTGACTTTGGCCACCCCAACGCTGATGTTGAGCAAGCCCGAGCTATTCTTGCAGCAAAGATTATAAAAACGCTTGATGAACGTGGGCTATCCACACGCGAAGCCGAAAGGCTAACAGGTGTGTCACATTCGGAGTTTTCACGCATCCGAAATGCGCGGCTCCAGCACTTTACGCTCGACAGAATGATTACAATACTTGGCAAACTCGACGAGGATGTAGAGATAAACGTCACCTTTACATCACGTCCTTCTTTGCAAAAAGGATTACATGCCTAAGCGATAACCGAACACAAACACTCTTATCGGCCACCAGGGGCAGCCGGAACGAAGCCCGCTTACAATTTTTGCAACTAAAAATGTCTGAACCACCGTGGTTGCCAATATTTAAGCCACTTTTATATCTTCATAGTAGGCGTTGCTGCTGTGCTTGAGCGATGTGACCACGCTTGACAGGAGTGGTATCCCACTTTTCTTTCCCTCCTGTAATATTAATGATTGCCAATACTTTCCATTCGTGATAAAATTAAACATGACCAGGGCTTGCATGGTATTGTTTTTGAAGGGTTCGACACTACCCTTTGGTGTTGTAACGGTGCAGCGCTCCACAGTGGGAACGGTGCATTTGACAGAACACCCCCAAAAAGGCTAAAATGCCTGTGATGGCGGACAAGCTCACCGACGTGGGTTTTGCGGTCAACGCCCCGGATGGTCTCTACGACGTTGGGGGGCAACCTCGATGCTGAGGTGATAGCTTTAAACAAGGATTATGGGATAAAATCTGATAACGTGATGTGGGACTTTAACATACAAACACGGACCTCCAATACCGGGGGCACCTTAAGGGGCAGCCGTATGACGCTTAACGGCAAGCTCTTCTTCGTGGAGTTTACGCGATAATGGCACTGGAAACCAGATTAGAAGCCAGACTGACTCAAAAGCTCGTCCTGACCCCGCAACTCCAGTTGGCTATCAAACTCCTGCAACTACCACAACTGGAGCTGACTCAGGCCATCAACCAGGAGATGACCGAAAACCCGTTTCTGGAAGAACATCAAGAGGAGGTCATGCAGGGCGAGGAACAGGTTGTCGAGGCCGCAACCACCAACGACAGCGTAGAATCCGAAATAACAACGGATACTCTGACCACGTTTTCGGTGGACGACTACTTTGAGGAACGCAGCAGCGATGGTAGAGACCTCGGATACTTCAACAGCGGGATGGTCGAAAAACCTGGATTTGAGACGTTCTTAACCACGACCTCTGATCTCACCGATCACCTCAAGTGGCAGTTGCGGTTCTGTAATGCCTCCGATGAGTTGCGTGAGCTGGCCGAAATGGTCATCGGCAATATAGATGAAAACGGCTACCTGTGTGCCACGGTCAAGGAGCTTGTTGCGTTGCTCAACGTCAGTGCCGCCAAGGTGCAGAAGGCCATCGCCCTGGTGCAGTCCTTTGATCCCCACGGGGTGGGTGCCAGGGACCTGCAGGAGTGTTTGTTGATTCAGTTGCGGTTTTTGGGCCTGGAGGGCACCATTGCAGAGAGTATGGTCTGCAACAACCTCGTTGACCTCGAAAAAAAGAAGTACCATGCCATCGCACGACAGTACATGGTGGGCGTGGAGGAGGTCATTGCCGCCGTCAGGGTCATTGAGCGACTGGAACCAAAGCCGGGCAGAAATTACTCCAATTCACAGATAGCCTACGTCGTCCCCGATGTCTTTATCGATAAGGTTGGCGATTTTTACAGGATAATACTCAACGACGAACACATACCAAGGATACGCATAAGCAGCATGTACAGGGAACTGTTGCAAAACAAAAAGGCCCTCGACAAGGAGGACAAGCAGTTCATGCTGGACAAGTACAAGTCTGCACTCTGGCTTATGAAGAGCCTCGATGAAAGAAACAAGACCATCTACAGAGTAACAGAAAGCGTTCTGAAGTTCCAGACGGACTTCTTTGAACGTGGCGTACAATCCCTCAAACCCCTCAACCTCAAGGTCATAGCCGAGGATATCGGTATGCACGAAAGTAACATCAGTCGTGTGACGTCGAACAAGTACCTTTCGTGCGGCCATGGGGTCTTTCCATTCAGGTATTTTTTCAGTAGTTCACTCAGCAGCCAAGATGGTGATGTCTCATCCACATCGGTCAAGGAACTCATTAAGAAAATCATATCCGAGGAAGACAGGAGAAACCCCTTGACGGACATCAAAATAGTGGAGATGTTCAAGAGTCAGAATATCAAAATTGCCAGGAGAACTCTGGCAAAGTACAGGGAGGAACTGAGAATCCCATCACACACACAAAGAAAGATAACGGATTAACAACCGTGGCTATAAGGCAACAGAGGACAAGAGAATCGATATTAAAAACCAACATGGAGGTGTTATGAATATTACGGTATATGGAAGAAACATAGAGGTCACAACGGCAATCAGGGACTATGCACATAGCAAGATAAAGAAATTTGAACGTATACTGACTAGCGATTCCGAGGCATCGGTGACCCTTTCGGTGGAGAAACTCAGTCACAAGGCCGAAGTGCTCATAAGGTCAAATGGCATGCTCATACAGGCCGAGTCAATTACGGCAGAGATGTACTCCTCCATTGACGATGTCATAGAGAAGCTAGATCGGCAGATAAAAAAACACAAGGAAAAACTCGAATCCAAGCGCAAGGGCACAACCAAGGATGCAAACCTCTCCGAGCTGACAAAACCCGTCGGAGAACCGGGCAATATAATCAAACGCAAGAGCTTTGACATGAAGCCCATGCCCCCTGAGGAGGCCGCCATGCAGATGGACCTCATTGACAAGGATTTCTACGTCTTTACAAACCAGCAGACCGGTGATATCAACGTTATCTACCGCAGAAAAGATGGCGACTACGGTCTCATAGAGCCGGTGAAATAAACTCACGGATATGTTATGAATCCCAAACCCTGTGTGATAATCGTCTCCGGGCTATCCGGTGCCGGCAAGACCGTGATGCTCAGAACGCTGGAGGACAATGACTACTTCTGTGTAGACAACCTGCCCTCATCCCTGATTGACGAGTTCCTTACGATTACCACTGCCAACGAGGAGACAACCAGGATTGCCATAGGGATAGACATCAGGGAAAAGGACTTCCTCAGAGGCATTGACGGGATAATCCTCAAATTGCGACAGATGTTCAACCTAAGCGTGGTGTTTCTTGAGGCAGAGACGGATATCCTGCTTCGACGGTACAAGGAGACGCGCAGGCCACATCCGTTGATGCAACTGGCTCATGGTGACATAAACAAGGCCATTGAACTGGAAGCATCCCTCCTGAAGCCCCTGCGCGATGCCGCAGACGTGATAACCGATACGTCGTACTATTCACCGCATCAGTTGCGGCACTTCGTTGCGGCGAACTTTGGCGGACTTGTCTCAAATGCGATGCGTCTGACGGTGCTCTCCTTCGGGTTCAAGTACGGCATACCGCAGCACGTGGACATGCTTCTGGACGTCCGGTTTCTGCCAAATCCACACTTTGTCGATGATCTCAGACCCCTTACCGGCAAGGATGAACCCGTCAGGGCTTTTGTCCTTAACAGTCAGGACACTGTGGAGTATCTCGCAAAGATGAAAGACCTCCTTAACTTCCTCATACCCAGGTACATCAAAGAAGGCAAGACCACGCTGACCATAGCGGTAGGGTGCACAGGCGGACGGCATCGGGCACCAACAATAGCCGAACAATTTGTGGAGTTCGTCAAACACAACAACCTAACCGTGGAACTGATACACAGAGATATTTAGGTAACTTGACATAAAGGAGAACCGGTGCCCTTGCAAACAGAGAGTTTGAGGGGAGGGTAGAGTCCTCCCCGTTGTTTACTTTTC
Organism: Candidatus Magnetobacterium casense; assembly: GCF_000714715.1. Taxonomy (GTDB): domain Bacteria; phylum Nitrospirota; class Thermodesulfovibrionia; order Thermodesulfovibrionales; family Magnetobacteriaceae; genus Magnetobacterium; species Magnetobacterium casense. Next base: position 21,218 of record NZ_JMFO01000036.1, on the reverse strand, counting down.
TTTCACGGCTTAACGTATGCAAACCCTTCGGCCTGTCTCTTGATCAGCTCTGTGATGCCGGCGGGTACAACCTCTATGTATGGTGGCAGATTCTCAGGGTTTATGCACACATCACCGGCACACCCAAGCTTGTTCAGCGAATTGCGGCAGGCCAGAAACTTTACCCCGGCCTCAGCCAGCCCCTGCATCGCAGACAACCTGGCCTCATCCGCAAAGGCCGATATGGAGGGCCCGTTGGCCAGCACCCTGACCTCAACCTTATCCGGACTGACATCCCTGAGCAGATTGGTGACGTTGCCAAGGGCTACCTCCCACTTCTCCGGTTCGTTGACGTGAAAGATTACTTTCAGTTTTTCCATCTGTGTTTCCTCTCTTATCTTGTTCGTTTTTTGATAAACACCCGCACCGGTGTACCCTTAAAGGGGTGTTGCTCCCTGATGATACTTTCAATGTATCGCACGTGGTTTTGCTTTATGGCCTCCGGATAGTTGGCAAATATGGCAAACTGAGGCGGCTCTATCCCCACCTGCGTCATGTACAACACGCGCGTCTGTCTGCCCCTGTGCGAAGACAGGGTGCTGTTTATCTGCCCTGCCAGGCGATTTAAGAGACCTGTGCTGAAACGGTACTGACGCTCAGATACTACCTCGTCTATCAAGGGGAATATCTTTGTGATGCGCTTCCTGTTCAACCCCGACGTGGTCACCACCGGGGCGTATGAGGCAAAACCAAGCTCTCGCTCCATCTCATCCATGTATATCTTAAACACCGGTTCGGGGTCCTGTATCAGGTCCCACTTGTTGAGGAGTATGATAAGCCCCTTGCCGGTTCTGTCTACAAAGTTTATGATTTTCTTGTCCTGCTCCACGATTCCTTCGACGGCGTCTATGAGCAGCACCACGACATCCGCCCGTTCAATGCCCCTGAGTGTGCGCGAGACCGAAAACCGCTCCACGTCAACAACAACCTTACCCTTTCTGCGCATCCCTGCCGTGTCTATGAGCGTGTACCTCCTGCCATAGTACGTGCAGGGGCAATCCACGGCATCTCTCGTTGTTCCTGCCACGGCGTCAACGATCATCCGCTGTTTGCCTATCAGGGCGTTTATCAGCGTGGATTTTCCGGCATTGGGTCTGCCCACGATGGCGACCTTTGCAACGGCAGCCTCTTTCTCTGCAACCGCTGGCGTCTGCGCCCTCGCACTGGCACTGAGCAACCTCACACACTCATCCATCAGGTCATCAAAGCCCAGTCCGCTCTCAGCCGATACGGGCACAAGCGCATCCCCTATGCCAAAGAAGTCATACAACCGCTCCATTGCCCGCGGCGTGTCTATCTTGTTGACCACACGCAGGACGGTCTTGTCAAACTTGCGAAGGGTTTCGGTAAGCTCATGGTCCAAGGGGGTGAGGCCATCCTTGCCATCAAGCAGGTGTATCACCAGGTCGGCCTCCTCTATGCCCTCGATGGCGTGTTGGCGCACCTGGTCGATCAACTCGTCGTCGCTGCCGATGACTATGCCGCCGGTGTCAATGACGGTGAACTCAGTCCCTTCCCACCGGGCGTCTTCGTAGAGCCTGTCACGCGTTACCCCGGGGAAGTCCTCCACGATGGCCCTGCGACGCCCTACTATCTTGTTAAAGAGCGTGGACTTACCCACGTTCTGTCGTCCCACTATGGCAATGATCGGTCTTGCCATCTACGCCCCTACCTCAAAGATAAACTCTACCTCAATGGGGGAGTTTAAAGGCAACACCTCAACGCCCACTGCCACCCTCGTGTGTCGCCCACGCTCACCCATAAGCTCATACAAAAGGTCGCTTGCTGCATTTAACACATCAGGTTGTCTGAAAAACCCCGGGGTACTGCTGACATAACCGGTCAACCGTATACACCGCCTGAGGGTGTCAAGGCCACCGAGGTAGCCGCGTATCACCGACAGTGCGTTTATGACGGTCTGTCTTGCCGCCTCCCTTGCCGCCTCAACACTGACATCAAGGTCAACTCTGCCCTCTGCCAGGAGTTTGCCCTCCCACAGGGGTAGTATCCCGCTGATAAAGAGCAGGTTGCCCACCTGCACACATGGGACGTAGGACCCCAATGGTTTCGGCGCCTGCGGAAGCTCTATGCCAAGCCTGCTTAATTCGTTGTCTATGCTCATGATGACCTCCAAATATTCTCTGTCATAAGTCATGCGTATCCTAAAAATCACTACAATCTTATTTTAGCATATTGTCAGATGTTTTAAAGTCTTTATGTTTAAAGATCAAGGTTGTGCAGGAAGGGGTCAAGGGTTTCCCTGATTGTGTGTTCAACCTAACGAAGAGTTCCATAAGCCCTGCCTAACTGCTTGTGTCTATAGGTAGGGAAGTGTCTTTATCTATGTTTTTTTTCGTTTATGGCATCGAAATTAAGGATGTCCAGGTACTCCCACTGTCTGTATGCGACAACATGCAGCCCCTTCCTTGTTGCATATGCAATGATGTTATCATCAACAAAAGTGCTTGCCAGCATAGGGATTATTTGTTTCCCAACGCAGTCGCTGAAAAAGGTAGGCAGTATCTCTGCCTTGGCGAGTATCTTCTTTACATCCCGGCCATCAGGCTTGGATTTTACCTCTATCATGAAGGCATTGTCCGTAGATATGATCAAGATGTCAACCTCACAGTTATTAGCGCCTCCTTGTTTACTGGCCCTTACACGAAAATAAAGAGGTTTACATTTAAAATATTGCCTTATCAAGGGTTTTGCTCCAGGAGCTGGTAGTCCTGCAGAGGTAGTGATGGCATGATTTTTATTTTTAATAGGGAGGTTTGCTGCTTTATACGGTGGCCCCCGCCCTATTTAACACCTCTAACCAAACTTGCAGAGTGCTTCAATTGCGTGCACTACAGAGAAAGAAGGGAAGGCTTTGTTCTCCCTCAGACCCACCCACAAGGGAGCCACGGCCCCCTTGACCCCACGCTCCCTGCGGTCGCTTCTTACAGGCTATATGCCGATTTGCAAGGAGTTAGATATTTTGCCTCGCCACCAAAAATTTATGCACCCGTTGTTGAGATACAAGATACCTCTCCAGCCATGGATTGACCACAGTGTTAACCGATTTTTGAAGGGTGCCGAATTTCTCAGTATCATTAATCAACTAAAGGTATTCCATTTGCGTCTTTGTTTATTGTGCCGGTAAAAATCAAGATACCCTCTGTAAAACCCCAAAGAGCACCGGCACCAAATGTGACTATAGTAACTATAACTTGTATGACACCTATATTTGTATATCCCATATAAAACCGATGAATACCAAAAGCGCCAAGAAACAAACCCAAAAAACCTGCAACCATTTTTGATTTTGCACCTGTGTTCGATTTTGCACCTGTGTTCGCTAGTCTGATTCCACAATGAACGCATATTTCTGCTAAAGAATTTGTTTCTTTACCACATTGATTGCAGAAATTATTTCCTTTACCTACCGAAACACCACAGCCTACACATATTACAGCATTTTCGTTAATTGCTTTAGCACAGCTTCTACAATACATTGCTACCTCCAAAATTTGATTTTTATTTAGTATGAGCCTCTTGCAATAGACCTATTGTAAGGGGCATTATCAGCTATTACATGTCCCTTTGTCTTTGCGTCTTCATCTGTCTTTGTTTGTAAACTCACATCCCTTACCTGAAACATTGCTTCCAGCTCCGTTGCATTGTTGTGCAACGGTATCTCTGGAGATTTGGCCTTCCCTATGTAGCTTAAAAGGTACGGTGAAAAGCGGAAAACGAAAAGATATCTATTGACAAAATAAGATGGAAGAAGTAGACTTAGTTGTGACTTGTGACTTGTGACTTGTGACTTGTGACTTGTGACTTGTGACTTGTGACTTGTGACTTGTGACTTGTGACTTGTGACTTGTGACTTGTGACTTGTGACTTGTGACTTGTGACTTGTGACTTGTGACTTGTGAGCGCAGGAAGCACCCCTGAAAACTGCCCTATAACGCTCTCTCTGTTGTATTTATTCATACAGCAGTGTAACACTATAGCAGAATTTTTGTCAACCTGTCTTTCAAGAGTTGCCACAGCAAATGGTAACACTCCGTTTTAAACGTGGGTACATTGTTCGGGCACAGTAACGTGGCATATGATGAAGGTATAAAAGTGACTTAAATCCCGGCAACCACTGTTGATTGTGGTACTACCGTGTGTCTTTGTTCTTTTCGTTTATGGCATCGAAATTGAGGATGTCCAGGTACTCCCACTGTCTGTATGCGACAACATGCAGCCCCTTCCTTGTTGCATATGCAATGATGTTATCATCAACAAAAGTACTTGCCAGCATAGGGATTATTTGTTTCCCGACGCAGTCGCTGAAAAAGGTAGGCAGTATTTCTGCCTTGGCGAGTATCTTCTTTACATCCCGGCCGTCAGGCTTGGATTTTACCTCTATCATGAAGGCACTGTCCGTAGAGATGATCAAGATGTCAACCTCACAGTTATTAGCGCCTCCTTGTTTACTGGCCCTTACACGAAAATCAAGAGGTTCACATTTAAAATATTGCCTTATCAAGGGTTTTGCTCCAGGAGCTATTATGTTCTCAACAAGAGTGCCAAGCAATTGGGCATTATCAGCGCTTGTTTTATTCATTTGCCGCTCGAACGCCTTACGTTGTTGCTCTCGTTCTTCCTTATCCTTTTTAAGCCACTCCTCGAACTTCCGATCTCGCTCCGCCCGTTCTTCCTTCTCCTGCCGAATGTACTCCTCAAACCTCCGATCTCGCTCCGCCTGTTCTTCCTTATCCTTTTTAAGCCACTCCTCGAACTTCCGATCTCGCTCCGCCTGTTCTTCTTTATCCTTTTTAAGCCACTCCTCGAACCTCCGATCTCGCTCCGCCCGTTCTTCCTTCTCCTGTCGAATGTACTCCTCGAACCTTCGATCTCGCTCCGCTGCCTCAATCTTCAGCTCTCTTGCCTCAAGCTTCAGCTCTCTTGCCTCGATTTTCAACTCCCTGCAAAGCTCTATCACCTCTGCCATGAGCATCTCTAAGTTGTCAACCCTTGATTCCAATAAAATTGGCATCGCTATCATTATCCCTTCATAATCTTCTACATTTACAATAGCATATCCCATAGCCGTGCTGCAACTATGAAAAAAAAGTGGGCAGGGCTAAAACGGTAGCACTCCATTCCGGCGTGGTCACATCGCTTAAGCACAGTAACAATGCCATGCTACGAAAAAATAAATGTGGCTTAAATCCTGACAACCACGGTTGATTGTGGTGCTACCGTGCTACCAAGTCCCTCTTTCTTTTTTTATTCCGGTCAAATGCGATTGCCCTACCCCCCTTTTATTATGTCGTGCTGTTATGTCATAATGTCACAGTGTCCTGTAAGATATTGATAAGAGGCGTCAACTGGATAGGTGACGCGATTATGACCATGCCCGCAATCAAGGCGTTGAGTGATGCCTTTGTTGACTACGAGGTAGCCCTCCTGGTCAACAGCAGGGTTCTGCCGCTGTTTAGCAAAGACCCAAACGTACACACCCTGATCGAGTACAAGGACAGTCACAGAGACATCTTGGGCAGGGTCAAGCTGGCCAATGCCCTGAAGGCAGACAAGTACACGTTTGCCATACTGTTGCAAAACGCCTTTGATGCTGCCATCATAGCCTTCCTTGCCGGTATCCGCGAGAGGGTCGGCTATGACCGGGACGCCAGGGGATTTTTGCTGACAAAGGGCATCCCCGTCAAGGCCGAAACCCTGCGATTGCACCAGATCAGATACTACCTCCATATACTGGAGCGTCTTGGCGTTGACGCCCCATACAGCCTGCCCTGGACATACCTCCTGCACGAGGAACGACTCCAGGGACGGCAGACCCTCTCTGCCCTGCGACACCCGATCATTGGCATCAACCCTGGTGCCTCCTATGGTTCGGCCAAGCGATGGCCGACGGCTCACTTTGCCGGTGTCGTCAGAGGGGTCATAGAGCAGATTGGTGGCAGTGTGGTGCTCTTTGGTTCCGGTGAAGAGTTGTGGCTAGCGCAACATATAACGGATGACCTGGCTGCTTCGGGGGCGGAGTTGTTGACCTCCGAAACATTCCTCAACCTCTGTGGCGAAACGACACTGCGACAACTGGCCGCCTGCATATCGGAGTGTGATCTCCTGGTGACAAACGACTCCGGCCCCATGCACGTTGCCTACAGCGTGGGCACACCCATTGTGGCTATCTTCGGTTCAACCGACCCGGACATCACCGGTCCGCCGCAGTGCTCAGGAGACCTGCACTTTGGCTTCAGAAGTTCCGTCATAAGGAAAAAGTTGCCGTGCTCGCCGTGCTTTAAGCGGACGTGCAAAAAGACGGACATCAAGTGCATGACCGATATTACCCCCGATGAGGTCCTGGCAGAGGTCAGGGCACTCCTGCCTGATAAACGGGCGGTGTTCTTCGACAGAGACGGCACCCTCTGCAGGGACGCCCACTACCTGAGCAGGTTTGAGGACTTCAACGTCTACCCGGAGACGGAATATCTCGGAAGGCTTAAGTCAAAGGGCTACATGATGATTGGCATATCGAATCAATCCGGGATTGCCCGCGGACTTATAAAGAAGGAGTTTGCAGAGGCGGTGAACCGAACATTTTGCGACAACTATGGCTTTGACGACTTCTACCACTGTCCGCACCATCCCGACAGTCACTGTCCTTGCAGAAAGCCCTCCCCCGGGATGCTGTACAAGGCGCGTGCAGAGCACGGAATCGATCTGAAGAGGTCGTTCTTTGTGGGTGATTCAAATACCGATATGCTTGTTGCGCAGGCCGTTGGGGCACGACCGATATTTCTGCTCAACGAAAAGCATTCATTGACCGTTGAGGGGGTGGATACAATTACCAGTCTTGACCAGTTACATGCAATGATTACGTAGAGGCGTTGTCCAAGGTCGCCTGTAGGGAAAGGTCAGGCGTTTTTTTTATGGCTCTTTCCTGATTATCTTTACCATGCCAAAGCCCAGGTTTCCCTTTTCGCCAAAGCCTGCATCGTAGCCGACCCTGATGAGTTCGGGGCTGCCCTTGACCTTGGATGGGGCGACAAAGCCTATGACTTCCATGTTGAGGAAGCTTATCTTTTTTTGTATTTTACCGGCCTTTTTTGTTAAATAATCCTGGTCAAATGTGAATACCAGGCTGTTGTCTTTTGGCATAGCGTTGTGTATGAGTATGTATTTCTTTATGAGGTTTTCCCTGACGGCTTCGGCAAAGCCTTTTTCGGTATATCGCAGGTAGCGTGAAACATGCCTGTTTTTTTTGCTGTGCGTTACGGTGATGGGGGACAGGGCAGTGAAGCTCATTTCATCAGAGAAGTCCACCTCCTTTAAGACTTCAACCTTTTCAATGTCAAATCTCACACCGGCAATAAGCAACTCCTTGCATTTGGCAATGCGTTGAGCGATTATCAGGAGGAACTCAGCTACCGGCGATGATATGTACCACTGGATATAGCCCTCGTCAAAGCTGATCTTTTCTTGCTCTATGCGGTAGGTTTCAAAATTCAGGTGCGAAAATGTAAACATCCTCAAGTGCATACGGGCACCCTGCCTTACCCTGTCAAGGGACAAGTTGCAAGAGCCTCGAGCTTGTTCTCTCAGGATTCTGTAGATTGTTGCTGCCAGAAAGTGATTATAGTTAATCGGGATGCCGGCATCTGCAATCTTATTGTACAGGACAATGCGTATTCTCATACTTTTTAACCTCGACGGCATTTATATCTCAAGATTCATGCCATGACTTTTATGTGCAAAAAGTGGCTAAAACACAGAGGTTGGATTTTTTGCGTCGGACTGGTGTGTGGAATGTATTCCATATTATAAGGAATCTGTTCCATAGAAGACCGCAGAACCAAAAAGAAATCATGATGCGTATTATAGAGATTGCAATCACCCCGGAAAGAACTATTCGGTTTTCATAAAACCAGCCTCGTTTGACCAGCCTGCGAGTTCCATTGTGATTTTGCCCTGTGGTGTGTTACATTAGCTACGGAGATGAATGTATGTACGTTTAACGTCAACTCTGTCAGGGCGCGTCTTGCCTTGCTGTTGCAATGGCTTGCAGTGCGGGGGGCAGACGGTGCAACGGATATAGACGTCCTATGCCTGCAGGAGATAAAGACGTTGGAGACAGGGTTTCCCTTTGCCGAGTTTCAGGCCCTGGGATATCACTGCGAGGTCTTTGGTCAGAAGGCCTACAACGGCGTGGCCATTTGCAGCAGGCACGACGTCAGCGACGTCAGAAATGGATTTGGCGATTATGAGTGGGATACACAGAGTCGGGTCATAGCGGCCACGATTGCCGGTGTCAGGGTCATAAACATCTATGCGCCTCATGGCGATGTGCGCGGCAGTGAGAAGTTCAACTACAAAATAGGCTGGTACAAGAGGCTGCTTGCCTATCTGACGCAAGAGCGTAACACCACAGAGGGCATCGTTATGGTCGGAGACTTCAACGTTGCCCGTGCAGATATAGACGTCTTTGACCCCGATGCCTTTGACGATGCCGTCATAGCCATGCCGGAGGAACGAGTGGCCTTTGATGAGGTGCTTGGGCTTGGCTTCACAGACGCCTTCCGGTATCTCTATCCCCAACGGCAACAGTTCACCCAGTGGGACTACGCAGGAGGGGCATTCTGGAAAAATCAGGGGGTACGCATAGACTATGTCTGCATCACAGGGGCATTAATGCCAGCCCTCAGGGAGGTGGATACAGACCTCTGGAGCAGAAAACGTCGCCCCCCCTCAGACCACGCCCCAGTTGTGGCAACCCTCCAACTGCACGTTTAAGGGTAATGGCGTTACGCCTGACGACTCTCTGCCAGGAGTACTTTATATGCCGCTGTCTTATCCGTTATTTGCCCCTTGACGGACAGACCACATTGCTCCGTTAAATTGTCCAGGCCGTTATTGCGCATGAATGCTCTGTATGACTTGAAGTGTTTACCGCCCGCTGCAAATTCAGCCAGGAAGGCTATAAGCCCTATTGCACTTTTGGGCTGCGGGACGGCATAATCAGCAAAAATAAAGTATCTCGTAATATCTCTGAGATTATTTATGATAGCGATTTCTTCCTTTAATGTTACACTATGAAGGACAAAGGACATCACGGCATAATCAAATTGCTGCTCAATGTTTAAGGCATCAGCCGCATCCGCATGTATGAAGTCAACATTTGATGCCTTGTGTCTTAGCTTTTGCCTGTTGGCAAAATTGATCATACGTGGTGACAGGTCTGCACCGACTACGCGTCTACACCGTCGGGACAGCTCAAAGGCGAGTTTTCCCGTCCCACAGCCTATGTCTATTACCGAGGAGTCGTCTTCAATAAAGCCGCCGATTGCTTGTCGTATATCTTCCGTTGCCGGATCAATTATCTTCGAATAGAACCAACCATCATAATAACTGCCAAATCCACTCATGTTGCCGTCAAACCTCCATAAAAAAAACGATAATCCTGCGCTTTCAACTCCACTGCGCTGTTGAATGGCTGTCACTTGCCAAGGAGTTTCACTGTGCCGCCCAACATCTGCCGTACTCCCTCGAGGTTGTTGATTATCATAACGGATATATTTTCCAGGTCATGAAACATCTGTTGTGCCCTCTGCACTTCTCCCTTGTCGTAAGTAATGACGATCTCCTTTCCCAGGGCATGGAGCTTTCTGTGCGGTTCCTCGATTGACCTGAAGGCCTCAAAGGTCTCACAGCACTTCTTGCCGTCGGTGTAGTACCACTTTCCAAGACGACACATCGTATGGTCTGCCAGCTTTGTGCTGTCGAGTCTGTCACCACCTGAGATGTGATAAGAGACCTTGTTGACCCACAGACGGTGGTCTGTCTTTGCCAGTTCTAGCAGGAGCAAATCACCGCCCTTTGTCTTAAACCCTGACGTATAGGCCCTCAACTCCTCGGCGGTTGCAATCATCCTGTTTACCTCCTGCGTGATGTCGTTGGCCAACTGCTGCATTGCCTGGGACTCATTGCGGGTGATTTCGATGTTCTTTGCCACCTCCTCGGAGGATATGGCCTGTTGCTCAACTGCCGATGCTATATAGGTTATCTGTTCCTTCGACTCATTGATGGCATCGACAATGGTAAACAAAGACTTGCCCATGTTTGTTATCAACTCCGAGGCCATAGTAACCTTAGCAGAAGACGCCTCCATGGAGGAATAAGTGTGGGAGGACTCATCTTGCACGGAGCGTATCTTTGCAGATATCTCCGTGGTTGCCTTTAACGTCCTTTCGGCCAGCTTTCTGACCTCATCGGCAACGACGGCAAAACCCCTGCCCTGCTCCCCTGCCCTGGCAGCCTCTATGGCAGCGTTGAGGGCCAGCAGGTTTGTCTGATCGGCAATATCGTTTATCACCGTTACGATATCGCCAATCTCCTGAGCACTCGTATTTAGCCTGTTTATCATAGAGGCAAGGTCCATATTTGACGTATAAACCATGTTTACAGTTTCGATGGCCTTTTCAGTCATTGTCTTGCCCTCCTCGGCCATCACCAACACCTTCGTTGATGTTTCGGAGGCAATGGAGGCGTTCTTGGATATATCCGTTATCGTCTTGTTCATCTGTTCAGCGGCGGCAGATATGTTGACCTATTGATCGTACTGATTGCCGGCAAACGAACAGGATTGAGACGACTTCTTTTTCACGGAGTCCATTGTATTGACCACGTTGTTTATAGACCACATCGTGCCGTTTACCACCTCGTTGAGAAAATCTATCATCTTGTTCATGTCCCTGACCAGTTGACCCACCGAGTCTTTGCTGTCGTAATCGATATCCACCTTTATGTTTTTTGACACTATTGTATCGACAATGCCGATGAGCATTCTCATGGGATTGACGATCTTTTTCCTGGCAAATAACCATATGCCAAATATTAACATCATGTTTACCGCAAAAACTACAAGCTGAACCATCTTTAATGCCCTCACGTTTTTCAGCGTATGGCTATCTATAGCCTCTACCGATTTCCTCGACAACTCATAGAAGGTATCAAAGTCGTTATTAAGGGGTTCATAGAGAGTGATATCCTGGCGTGCCCGAGTGATTTTTGGCTTAATATTTCCCCACATGGTTTCCAACTCCTTTATGACTGCCCTGACGCCTTCATTGTCTATGGGTGAGATGCCTACCGCCTTATCTCCATCAAGACATAGCCTGAATGAACTGTCCTGTTTCGCTATAAGTTCTTCGGACTCTGCATGTTGTTTCAGCAGTTCGAGGCTAAACACCCTCATTGCCCTGCTCCTGATTATACCAACTTCTGTAACCAGTTTGCTATCACTTGCCGTATCTTTTGTCTGAATAAAGACAGAACCACTGCCTAATAACGAAAAAACAAACAATACCGACACCATAAGGTTGACCATCGTCGATATTCTCATGCTAAAGCCTCCTTGATTTTATATGCCTGTAATTATGTTCCCCCGGCAATTTTATATAATGTGTGACTATATTACTAAAAAAAATAAATCCTTGTCAATCTTTTGATGCATAAAAAAACTCATAGTATCCTGCTATCCAGCGTAAAGACCTGCCCGGTTATCCGCCGGCTTTTCAGCATCCAGCATATAAATGCCGCCGCCTCCTGCACCGATGACAGACAGTGCAACGGGCTCTGCTGCTTGGCCACCTGGATGGCCCGAGGGTTGGCCAGTCCCATTGACGTTTCCATGTACCCCGGCAGGAGTGCATTGACCCGGATGTTGATCTCGGCAAGCTCTCTGGCCAGGGCATACGTCAGTCCCAACAGGGCCGCCTTTGAGGCGCTGTAGGCACACTGCCCGACACCCCCCTTGACGCCGGAGATGGATGATACGTTTATCACGTGAGCGTCGCCTGAGCTTATCAGCAACGGCAGGGTTGCCTTGATCACGTGATATGTGCCACTGAGGTTTACGCCGATGACGTCGTCCCAGTCCTCCATGGAACATTTAAGCAGGAGCGAGTCCCTGGTGATACCGGCGGCATTGACCACGGCGCTGAGACTGTCATAGCGCTCGCCGATACGGCCAACCATCCGGGTGATATCGTCCTTGTTACGCAGGTCGGCCCTGAGGCAAAAGACACTGCCACTGTAGGCGGTAAATTCGCTCATGAGGGCGTCTTCATCAGCGCTGTTGTAGTGTGCCACGACGTCGTAGCCGGCCATCAACAGGTGTCGGACGACCTCTCTGCCAAACCCCCCCGATGCCCCCGTCACGAGCGCTACGGACATCCAATGACCTCCGCCAGGGATGCGCTCAGGTGTTTGATGTCCTCGTCGCTGTGCAACGCCGAAAGGGATATTCGAATGCGAGGTTGTTTCACCGTTGGAGGTCGTATGGCCGGGGCATATATCCCCCTTGCTGTCAACTGTCCGGATATGCGCAGGGCATCCGCAACGGTTTCGACGTATATCGGGACAATGGCCGTCGGGGCATCGTGGACGTGTATCCCCAGCAACTGGAGCAGTCTCTTGCAGTTGGCTATGTTTGCGTGCAGGGTGGCTACGACATCGGGATTGCCCTGCACGTAGTCGATGGCCGCCAGTGATGCCGCAACGACCGGAGCCGGTAGTGCAGTGGAGTATATAAGCCCCCTAGCACTGTTGACCAGATATTCGATGATTGTCCCGGAGGCGGCAATAAAGCCACCCATGCTGCCCAGGGCCTTTGAAAACGTCCCCATCTGGATGATGTTGTCATCCAGCGGGATATTAAAGTATGCCAGCGACCCCCTGCCCCCTGCCAGGACGCCGGTTGCGTGGGCGTCGTCTACGTATAGCAGGGCGTTGTGCGCCTTGCACAGTTCGCATATGCCCCCGATATCGGCGACGTCGCCATCCATGCTGAAGACGGATTCCGTGATGACGAGTTTCGGTGTCCTGGTTGAGGCTTGCAACAGCTCTGCCAGGTGTGACAGGCTCCCGTGTCTGTAGACGAATCTCTCCGCACCGCTTAACCGGCAGCCGTCAACGATGCTTGCGTGGTTGAGTTCGTCGCTGAAGATGGCGCCCTCTTTGGTGGCAAGGGCCGGGATTGCGCTCACATTTGCCGTGTAACCGGAGTTAAAGACCAGCGCTGCCTCGGTACCCTTAAAGGCCGCAACCTTGCGTTCAAGCTCCCCGTGCAGGGTGCAGCCACCAGACAACAGCCTCGATGCCCCCGCACCAAGGCCAAAGTCTGCCATCGCCCTCCTTGCCTCCCCTGTGATTACGTTGCCGGCGGCAAGCCCCAGGTAGTCGTTTGAGGCAAAGTTGAGCAGTTGAGCGCCGCCTCTGAGGATAGTCCTGCCCTGGGGACAGTTGCGGTCTGCTATCGTTCTAAGGAGGCCGGCCTCGCTAAGGCGCTGCAGGTAGGCGGTATACATGCTGGATATAGTTCAACAGATAAGTATTATAACGTCGGTATCCTTTTAATCCCTACGTTATAAGAAAGTTGAGCTAATCCTAATCCGTTTAAATACCATATCCCCAATGCCCTTGCATATCGTATGGCAGAAGTATGAAAATCAGAAGTCGTCCAAAAAGCATATATGACAGGTGTTAGAGCACCAATATTGCTTTTTTTTTCGTGTATCTCTCTGATTGCACCACCAACGAATTTTCTTATCTCCGTCTCCGTTACCTTGTTAGTCTTAGCCTGTCCAATAACGATAACTTTTGAATTAGTTGGAGCATTAATAAGATTAGCCCCTACTGGTATGTTATGCCCTACAAAATCGACGCCACCATCATCCTTACCACCGTTATGCTTAACAGGTTTAGCACCAATAGTCTCTAAAAGATGAACACAAAACCTTTCGAATTGCTCAGGTGTTATATCTGTTAATTGCTTTAACAACAATTTTACCTCATTCTGAGGAAAAACTTTTATATATGTAGAGTTACCTTCTTCAATAATTTCGAATATAGGTTGTATACCATCTATTAGGTTTTCTGCATGGATATCCTTAAGGCTTTGAATGACTTTATCACGGTGTTGTTCTTCAATATCTTCCAGCTCTGTCTGTGTTTTATTTGTGAGATGAGAGGCTATAATCTTTATTGTAACATCGTCTATAAGTTTAAATTCAGTGTTATCGGCCTCACACAATATCCAAGATGCTATTGTATGTGGTTGTGGATCAGGCAACTGTTTCAATTTTGGCATGCTCGAACCTCGTAAGGGTCTCATGATCTGCAAACACCTGTTCAACGCGGTGTTGTAGTTTTTTAATCAATGAGATATCTTCTTTCGTGAATTTGCGTAAAACATCCGGTGTAAATCCTGTCAGTACAGACTCACATTTAGAAATAATTGGATGCCAGTCTTGGGGATGCTCAACTTCATATTTTGCAAGGGCCTTGATCAATGAACCTCCAGGACCTCTGAAAATATTTAGTACATTTTCATCATCAATAAATTTGCTAAGCTCACGAAGATTAATAGCCATAGGTATTTTTGCTTCAGATATATCTCCGTCTTCATTCTTTTCGTCTACAATCCAACTATACAACTCTATGAGTCTATTGGAATTTACGAATTTTTTTTGATCATCATCCCATCCTAACCAATCACGTAAGTTTGGACGTTTAAATATTTCCTCAAAATAACTGTATTTTTTGGGTTCTGCATATTCTCCATATTCATCATCACTCTTCATTTGTTCAAGCGCTAAATATGCCCTCCACATTAGATTTGCACTTTTTGTTGACAGACCAAGACTTTGTGCTGAATCTTTAGATGAATAACCTGCCTCTCTGAGTTCATATACGGCTCTGGCTTTTTGATATGCTCCCCATTCTTTAATACCAGAGACATGTCTCAACCCTGGTAGTATCCATTTAGAATTATCAGGCGCATTTTCATCTAAGAGTAATACCTTGAGATTTGTGAAGTTATCAAGTTGTTCTTCGGAAAATGTCTCCTTACCTGAGTCATGAAGATCAATCAACCATTTTAACGCTGCAATCCTCCTATTTCCTTCAACTACTATGTAAAATTTCTTTCCGTCTATACTTAATATTCTGCATAGCCTTACAACAATTCTGTCCATTGGTAAAAAACCAAGCGTCTTTATGGTATCACGAAGTTCGCTGACATCAAATATCCGTTTTTTCATTCGATCATATGCGTCTTTTTGTATCCTTGGCTCATTAAATCGATATTCATGAATCGGCTCGCTCTCTTGCCCTAACTCTGCAAAGCGTGGATTATTAGGGTCAAGCAATATTTCATCGAGTTTGACCTCAATTGGTTTTAACAAATCCGGCAATATTGACATAATATCTTCTCCTTTATTTTTTGCGATACCCTTGCGCTTTCAGCTCTAAAATAAAGCTAAAAGCATTGCCCTTGCTACCTCTTGCCCCTGATTGCGGATATGGTTACGACTAGAAACAGGACCCCTCCGATGACCGCAATCATTCCCCCGATGCCCATCAATCCCATGCTGAGTAACTTTTTGGCCGAATCCAATCCCTGAGCGGCCCCTGCCACCTTGCGTTGCACGCCGTAGCCACCTGCCAGGGCCAATCCCGTGATGTGCAAAAACTGTCCGCTGCCGTAGACGTAAGCCTGAAGTCGTGCAAGCCTGTAGGACGGTTCACCGTATCCAATGCGTGGCAGCAGGTAGTAGGTAAACCCCATGTATGCCAGCGTTACGCCAACGATGACCCCGTGATAGTGTGCCGGAATGATTACGTTGACACCTTCGATTAAGAATCCGATTATTCCTCCGGCTGCAAACAGTGAGAGGGAGCTTATCAGGGCTGCCAGCAGGTGACTTGTCTGAGGGGCCTTGTACTTGCTTGCAATCGCCATGACGATCAGGGCGGCGCTGACCACAACCGAGGTTCCAACCCCATACTCCATCAGCTCGGTGAATATATCGCGGTGGGCCTGCGACTCTGTGGTGTATATTGTAAAAAGAACCGGCGAACACACGGCAACAATAAGTATAATGCCAAACACCCCTATCGCCAACCGTCGATTGACCTCAAATCCCGGCATGATTGCCTTGGCAAGGAGAAACCATACCACGAGCATCAGCATCGTGTGCATGAATTGAAGTATGTGTCCTCCGGCCCAGAAGGCCAGTTCATAGTAAGTCAACCCCTTGGTGCCGGGCGGGATGCTGCGCATCGAAAGAATGAAGCAGACAATAGCAACGACGGCCACTACAGCCGCACTGCTGAGACCAAACCGGGCTTCTGCATCCTCCGCTGTCAAGGTCCTCAGCAGAGGCAGCGTAATGACGCTGCGCACCACCAGTAGAGCGAATCCGGCAAAGAAAATCCCCAGGCCAATCAGAAAAATCGGGTCGTCAAGGACCGGGATATAGTTGTTCATCAGTGGATTTCTGGCGCCAACAAAAGGTGATGCAGCAATAACAAGTGTTCCTGCACCTGCAATCCCCAGAGCAGCATACCCAGGCATTACCAGCGCACTACTGCCATACATGCTCCACAGCACACCGGCAAAGGCCACAAACCATATCAACACCGACAGGTCCACATGCACCACCAGGGCAGTGTGGAAGAAATCCAACCACGGGATCACGTTCTGCACATACGGCGTTCGTGACACTACCAGTAGTCCCGCCAGCACACCCGCAAACAGAAGGCTTGCAACCCCCAGGATGAGCCACCCTTTTACCAGGCCTTTGTTGTCTTCCGATATCACTATAGCCTTCATTGTACAATATAGCCCATAAAAATAACAACTAAGGATTCCCAAAGTGTCACAGCAAAATAGAAATGTCCGCTTTTTAGCAAAATAGAAATGTCCGGTTATCGTGGAAACCACGTATAATGCTTTACAGACAGTCCGTTGCTCATAGCGTGTCCTCCCATTAATCATCGCAGCCTGATAGTTGGCGCTCATTTCCCTCTCCTTCAATCAGCTCAATTAACAAAGCTAAAGCCATATGGATACCTTTCCTAAGAGACAGACCTTTCTGTTTACAAACCTTTTCAGGTAGTCCTGCAGAAGTAGTGATGCATGTAGACTAAACCCTCATTATTAAATAGTTCATGTCATTCCCACGAAAGTGGGAATCCATCTTTAAAAACAGCATTAAATGCCTGATTAGGAAAAACCATCAAAGGATAGTATCACTACCTCTACAGGACTACCGAATTCCCAATAATCGGAACCTTGTATCTTATGAATCTGCAAGGAAGGGTGTCTTGGGTTTTTTTGATAGTAGACGTATCTGCTTGTCAAATTTCCTATGCACGATCTCTGGAAGGCTCCTGTATTGAGGAAATATTTCAGGCTCTATCGTTATTATTACCACGAAGGTCTGTTATTAGTTCTTCAACATTGGTGTAACTCTTAAAATTACCGGAACTGTAATTTTCTTCAGCCTTCCTTAAACGCTCTTGAACTTCCTCAGTCCAAAACCACGCCTGAGAATCTACAACATCCACCGTTTTCATATTCCCACCTCTTTCTATAAACTTAAAAAGCCTGTCTATATGAGCCTCTTGCAAAAGTACATGTTATGTAAAATATAGCAAAAAGCTCATTTTGTAAGTGGCTGATATTAAATGATATTTTGGGGGCACTATAATTGCTTGATTTGAGATTTGCAAGAGGCTCTATATAATAATACATGATCAGTCTATTAGTCCAATCGAAATCTGCTATGAGTTAATTTATGAGCACGTGCTTACTACTTCCATTTAATGCCATCGGAGGATGTAAGAGTTGTCTTGTCGTCAATGGGGATCACGAAGGTACTGTTGCCGTATGCGATGGCCTTGAGTCTGGCAGTGGTTGACGATGTTGTTGTGCTCCATGTCAGGGCATCGACAGAGTAGACAACCGTTCCGGTATCTCCTGCGGCCACAAACGTATTTGCACCATAGACGATTCCATTAAGTCCCGCAGTGGTACCGGAGACCTGCGTAGCCCAGGCAGCACCGTTGAGTGAGGCGAGGATAACCCCGCTGCTTCCTGTGGCGACAAACCTCCCTGAGCCATAGGTTATCGCTGTGAGGTCGCGTGAGACGCCGGAGTAGGGTGCAGACCATGACGTTGCATCTGCCGAGGTCAGGATCGTGCCGGCGGTACCAACGGCAATAAAGGAATTCCCTCCGTAGGTAATACCATAGAGGTTTTGCGTAAAGGCAGAAGTTGCGTTTTTCCAGGTTTCGCCATCGTCCGTTGAAATCAGTATCGTTCCTGCATCACCGACGGTTGCAAAGACGTTGTTGCCCCAGGTTATGGCATTGAGGGCAGAGGTTGTTGGTGACGTTAGCGTAGTCCATGAGTTGCCGTTGTCGGTAGACCTCAGTATGGTACCGCTCTTGCCAACGGCTACGAAGGAGTTTTTCCCGTATGCTATGCCTAACAGGTCATAGGTTGTGCCTGATTTTTTGTCGCTCCAGGATTGACCGTTGGAGGTTGTGCGGATAGCCCCGGCATTGCCAACGGCGATAAAGGAGTCCTTGCCGTAGGTTATAGCGTAGTAAGAGGCTGTGGTGGTGGAGCTGTCCCAGTTGATCCCATCGGTGGATTTTATCTTGGTTCCTTCTGCGCCCACGGCTACAAAGCGTGTAGAGCCATACGTTATGCCATAGAGTGCCTTTGTGTTACCGGATGTTCGCTTTGACCACGTCTTTGCATCCGTGGAGGTAACTATGGCACCGGAATCACCCACGGCAATCAGTAGTGAGTTGCCATAGGTCACGCTGCGCAGGGTGGTCGTTACGTTTGATGTGGAGACAGTCCATGAGTCGGCGTCATAAGAGTTCAGTATCTTGCCGCTATCGCCAACGACTACGAAGTTACTGCCTGTGTAGTATATGCCATACAGGGTAGCGGATACGCCCGATGACTCCTTGGCCCAACTCTGCCCGTCCGTGGAGGTAAGTATGGCACCCGATGAGCCAACTACAACATACTTTGTGGCACCATAGGCAACCCCATAAAGGGTCTCCGTCGTGACAGAGGTAACGCTTGACCACGTTTTTGCATCCGATGAGGTCAGCACAATGCCCCCCTTACCCACGGCCATAAACTTCCCATTGACGTAGGCAACGGCCTTGAGGTCATAGGTGCTGCTGATGGAGACGGCAGTCCACGTTTTGCCATCCGAAGAGGTCAGCATCGTCCCGGAGTCGCCCACGGCCACAAACACCCCGGAGGCATTTACGATTGCACGGAGGTCCTTCGTTGTGCCGGACTTCTGTGCAGTCCACGTATCACCATCCGAAGAGGTCGCAATTGCTCCACTGTTGCCAACAGATACGTATATGTTATTGCCATAGGCAACGGCATTGAGGGTTGTGCTGGTGGTATCACCGGGGGTATCACCACCGCCGCCAACCGTAACGCTGCCACATCCAATCATTGATAAAAGGACAAGTGCTGCTAACACTACTGTTGCACTTTTTTTTAAGGCTTTTACAAAACTCATTGTCACTATTTCCTCCTTATTCATTAGATTATACAGATCGGATTCGAGTTTTTTCGGGCATCAAAATTGCCAACATAAAAGAAAGAAAAGAAAGGAGCGGCTACGTCCCCCTTCAGCCCCCCTGCAAGGGGAGGGGCGAGACGCCCTGGCCACGAAGAAGTCTCCTTGACCCCATTATTTCACACTCAATTATCATGCCTGAAAAAACCCGTGTCATTTTAATATAACTCATATTACGCAAAAGCGTAGCACAAGTATGGTAAAATATCTGTACAGACATTATAGCATACTTTGCATAGCATAAAGGGAGTATTTTTCTTGCTGTAAAAAAATCATATGACATAATATAGCACGGTTCCAAAAAAAAGCAAGGGGCCTCTTTGTGGCCGGAGTGCCCCACCAGCGACCCCTTGCTCTGCCCTACCGCAGTTGTGTTATAATTGAGAGGTAGTGTGTCAATGCTTCTTTGGAGCATTACTATTGATAGTGGAGGTTGTGGGATGTCTGAGGTAACGATACTGCATGTATCGGATTTACACATGGAGAGTAAGCATCTTAGGGACATTAGAATTATCCTGAAGGCGCTTTATGCCGATCTGGTGAAGTTGCGCGGGGAATCCGTCGAGCCTGATATTGTCGTGTTCACAGGCGACCTTGTCAACGCAGGCAGCAACGCGGATGAGTTTGGTCTTGCTGAGAGTGAATTTATCAAGCCTTTGATGGGGAAATTGGGATTATCCAATGACCGGTTCTTTTTTGTCCCCGGCAATCATGATATTGACAAGGATGAGTGGGAAGAGGATGTGGGTAATGGCATAAGGGTAACTTATACGACCACTACGAAACTTAACAAGTTTTTCGATACCAAGTTAAAATTAAACAAAGACAAATATTTTGAAACGTTGCGTAATTTTATAGCGTTTAAAGACAAATCCGACAAATTACATATGATAGAATCAAACAACCTGTTTTCTTTATATCAGCTAACCATAAACGGTGTCAAACTTGGTATTGGTTGCTTGAACTCTGCGTTGTTGGCCTACGGTGGTGACGTAGACAAAGGAAAGCTCCTTGTTTGTGAGAGGCAGGTTGATCGTGCCTTGGAGAATATAAAAGACTGCGATGTTAAGATCGCCCTCATGCACCATCCCTTGGAGTGGCTGATGCCATTTGACAGGACTGATGTTGAAAACAGACTCAGGCAAGAGTTTGATTTCCTCTAACTAACCGCCCTGATGAGAAAGGCTTCCGTTCCTTGTACATAACGCCTCTTTCGGATACTCAGCTTGACGCTTATTTGGAGAAGTTTGTAAAGACGCTTGAGGCACAATGGAAAACCCCTAAGTAACTGTCCATAATTAACTTGAACAATTAGGTGCTATAGTATAATTCCATTCACCATGAAATGAAGCCTTAGTTAAATTAACTTTGTCAAATTCTTCATCAGACACCTTAATTCCCTTTGAGTAAGCAGTTGTATCCAGTTCTGCCTTGATCTTTAAACCCTTATTTGTTGTGGTGCTACCTATTAGATTTACGATTATCTCATGGCTTGTCAAAGGCTTACCACGCCAGTTCATGCTTATATGGCAGAACATTCTATGTTCTATTTTATTCCATTTGCTGGTTCCCGGTGGAAAGTGACAAACCGATATGTTTAAACCTGTTTCGTTTGCAAAACGTTGGAGTGCAACCTTCCACAAACGGACACGATAGCCATTACTGCCCCCGCAATCAGCAGTAATGAGAAGTGTTTTGAGCMTCTKGSAWAATGTT
>NZ_JMFO01000035.1 GCF_000714715.1 Candidatus Magnetobacterium casense | reverse complement strand
CATAATGTTGGGATTGTAATGAGTCAACTGATACTATCTGTTTACCTGCTTTGTGGGCTTTCAGTGCAATATTCAAAGACTGAATTTGTTCCTCTGGCAAATGAGAAATATTTAACAAGTGTGTAACGACAATCTTTTTGCCGATCCTCTTACCTTCTGCGAGATAAGCAGTCTTATAGACCTTGCCCTTAACCACCTTTCTGTATATACGCACAAACATATATTTTCATAATACCATATTATTAAATAAATGTCAAGCATATTTTTTATGTATATTCGCACAAACAATCATGCTTGTAAATACTATATAATCTCATGTATGGCTAATCTACAAAAAATTCCCGCATGTATTTCTGGAACTTCCGTTTTAACCGTGAAAGAAATTTTTACCCTGCTTTTTTTAAGAGAATACTTTTTACAGAAAGTATTTTTTATCCACTTTTTATGCCGTCTGTGGTATATTATTATTGTATATGGACAGGGTAAATATTACTATCATCGGAGCCGGTGTCATAGGGCTTGCGATAGCCGCGGAGCTGTCGGGGAAGTTCGACGACATCCTGGTCATTGAGCGCAATGATGACTTTGGGCGTGAGATAAGCAGCCGCAACAGTGAGGTCATACACTCGGGGATATACTACCCCACAGCCTCCCTGAAGGGGACGTTGTGCGTAGAGGGTGCTGACCTGCTCTACCACTACTGCCAGCAACACTCAATCGCACATCGGCGCATCGGCAAACTGATCGTCGCAACAGATGAATCCGAGCTATCCCCCCTGGAGGAACTCTACCGGCGTGGCAGACACAACGGCGTCAGCGACCTGACCATCCTGGAGGCGGATGAGGTTGCCAGGATGGAGGCCAACGTCAATGCCGTCCGTGCGCTGTTTAGTCCAAACACCGGTATCATCGACTCACATGGCCTGATGAAACGCCTCTGGACCGTGGCACAGGGGCAGGGGGTGACGTTCTCTTTTAACGAGGAAGTCGTCTCCATTGAACGACAGACCAATGGTTACGTGGTTGGCATACGGAGTGAGGGCTACAGGTTTTTGTCTGGTGTTGTCATCAATGCTGCGGGATTGTACTCGGACCAGATTGCTGCCATGATTGGTATCGCAGTTGATCCGGCGGAGTATCGGCTGCACTACTGTAAGGGGTCGTATTTTTTTTATGCCAGGCGTTCACCTGTTGAAAGGCTCATATACCCGGTGCCGGAGAAGAACTTAAAGGGCCTGGGGGTTCACGCCACCCTTGATATGGCAGGACGACTGCGCTTTGGACCGGATACCGAGTACGTTGATGACATAGATTACACCGTTGATGCTTCCAAAAAGGACCGCTTCTACGAAGGCGCATGCAAGATCATCAGGGGCATAGACAAGGACGCACTCGTTGCAGATATGGCCGGAGTCAGACCAAAGATAAAAGGCGAGGGCGTAAAGGACTTCCTCATACACCACGAGACCAACAGGGGACTAGAGGGATTTATCAACCTCGTGGGGATTGAGTCCCCGGGGCTGACGGCCTGCCTTGCAATTGCATCGCGGGTCAGAAAATTTTTTGATGATATTTCGATAGCCAAAAAGGTATAATAAAACTCAGATGAAAGAGACAGCAAGGTTACACGGTTGGCCGACAAAACATTTGTCCCAAAGGATAACAAGAGAGGTTGGGGGTATCACTGACCTGATAAGCAAACTTGACTTTGGATAGCGACAGATTTTTTTTTAACCTGAAGCTTCCATGGGCATACGCTGCAATGCACAGGCCGGGGTGGGGGTATGTTCCGACATTTGCATCTGTCAGCGAAATTTGCATTTTTCAAACGATTGTAATGGTAACAAGTAGTTTTTTGTGTGATTTATCGTGATAATAACCAACAATATAAAACATCTGAGGCCTTCATTCTGAAGGTCTATAACAAATCTTTCAGGGGTACAATGGAAAAGGATTGTCTATTAAAGGAGGAAGAACCTCCAGCGCAAGGAATTCTCCGGCGATTCTGGCCTGATGTGACAACCAGGCAATGGAACGACTGGAGATGGCAACAATCAAACAGCTTAAGGTCAATGCAGGCCCTCCGGCAACTGCTCAACCTAAGCCCTCATGAAGTCTTGAGATACGAAGAGTTGACCCGTAGGTTTCACTACCGTATCACCCCCTATTATCTGTCTCTGATAGACTTTGCAAACCCCGACGACCCGATAAGAAAGCAAAGTATACCAGACCTCAGCGAGCTTGACTTTCAGCGTGTTGGCCACAGCGACCCCCTTGAGGAGGGCGAGGACATGCAGGTGCCTGGCCTTGTGCACAGGTATCCCGACCGTGCCCTTGCCGTAGTGACCAACCGGTGTGCCATGTACTGTCGCCATTGTACACGCAAGCGGATGTGGCTTGAAGGGGAATCCTTCAGGAGTCGTGAAGAGCTTTCCGCAATGATTGACTACATACGCGGCGAGGTTGGCATCAGGGAGGTGATTGTATCGGGTGGTGACCCGCTGACAATGAACTTGCAATTGCTGGATTGGTTCCTGGGAGAACTCAGGACAGTTCCGCGCCTGGAGGTGGTCCGGATCGGTACAAGGTTGCCCGTGGTGTTGCCCATGGGGATTACGGATGGCCTGGTGAAAATGCTTGCCAGGCACAGACCCCTGTGGCTCAACACTCAGTTCAATCACCCCGCCGAACTGACCCCTGCTTCCATTGAGGCATGTGACAAGATACTCAGGGCTGGCATTCCTGTGTCCAATCAATCCGTCCTGCTGCGTGGGGTCAACGACTCCGTGGAGGTGATGAAGGAGCTTTGTCATGCCCTGCAGCGGATCATGGTCAGACCCTACTACCTGTTTCAGTGTGACCCCGTCAGTGGGGCCGAGCACTTCAGGACAAGCGTCTGGAAGGGCATAGAGATCATCGAGATGATGCGCGGCCATACCGGAGGGCTTTGCATCCCCAGCTTTGTGGTGGACGCCCCCGGAGGTGGAGGAAAGGTGCCGTTGCAGCCATTCTATCTGTTATCGGCATCCGAAGATGAGGTGTTGTTGCGAAACTATGAAGGTACGATCACCAGGTATTACAACCCGGGTCGTTCCCTCACAGAGGCAGGACAAGACTCCGGTGCCCAGCAGACTCACAGAATCCTCGCCGGAGCCGATCTGACCCCACGATACAAAAGAAGAAGGTCCAAGACCGCACTGGCTCATTAGATATTTGGTAACACTTCACCCCTAAGAAAAGTAAAGAAGGGGGCGGCTCCGCCCCCCCTGGCATATAGACAGAACACCTCCCCTTTTCTTTCCGTGGGGTGGTGCGCCACTACTTTTTTATGCACCCCTTCGGGTCGGGATGCTTGACTTAACCTGAACACTCAGTGTATATTATCTATGGGGTGAAGGTATGATACAGTATGACAATAAGGATTGGCTAAAGCTGCTCTTAGCCATGAGGGGATCGGTATTACAGAGTATGCTGCCGCGGCTGGGCATGTTTGCGGCAGTGTCTGCAATTATAGCGGCTGCACACTTTTATATCGTAAAGATAAACACTCCGGTTATCCCGTGGTCTGTTGTCGGTGTGGCGTTGGGACTGATGCTGGTATTCAGGACTAACACCGCTTATGAGCGATACTGGGAAGGCAGGCGGATGTGGGGCAGCATTATGAACTCTACGCAGAACATTGCAATAGACTCAATCGCCTACATATCCTCTGACCATACGGAGTCTCTAAAGCTCAAGCAGAGACTGTTTAAGCTGCTTACCGCCTTTCCAATCCTGGTCAAACAAAAGCTGAGAGAGCAAAGGGACTTTGAAGAGCTGAAGTCGTTCCTGACTAACAGTGAAATTGCAATCCTGGAAAAATCGTTTAATATACCCGCAAACTTAATTGCAATGATAAAGAAGACCCTATACATGTGTCTGAAACTGGGCATCCTCCACCAATCACACCTGACCATACTCAACGCTAATCTTGTGGATTTAGCGAACTCCCTTGCCAACTGCGAACGGATACGGTCAACACCAATCCCATTGGCGTATGCGTTGCATCTCAAGAGGTTTGTGTACGTATTTTGCCTGACGATACCGCTTGCGTTGGTGGGCACCTTCGGGTGGTGGACTATACTAATTGACGTCTCTATCGCCTATGCCTTTATCGGTATCGAGGAGATCGGCATTGAGATAGAAGACCCCTTCGGCGAAGACCCTAACGACCTGCCTCTTGATGACTTCTGCGAAAGCGTCAAGCACACCCTGCAGGATATCTTTGCAAAACAAAACAGCCTGTAACCCTGAAAGGAGACTATACACAATTGCCGGATAAACAACAGTGGTCGAGGGACCTGATTATTGACCTGTACAAAGAGGGCTACCTTCAGACCCTCTGGAATGCTGTAGAGGCAAAGAACAGGGTTGGGGGCTGGTGGTTAAAGAGTGGCATCTGGTCGCCCTGGTTTTTTAACATGAGACACGTGGGCAGTTCCCCCAGGCTGTTTTACAACCTCTGTCGTGCGATGGCCGACATGATCGCACAGCATGACGTAGACCTCCTTATCGGGATAGAGATGGCGGGGATTCCGTTGGTGGGCGGTATAGCGGTTGCCATGTTTACGCAGCACAACAAGCCCCAGGCAATTGGCTTTACCAGGCCGCTGCCCAAAAAGGCACGAACATCGACAGAGGCACTTCAGTTGCTTCAGAACTACGATGAGTTAGCCGGAAGTTACGGGCAAAAGGGCCTCGTGGAGGCACGCCTTACTCAAAACTGCACCGTTGGCATTGTAGATGACATGGCCACTGACATCGAGAGCAAGATAAT
Source organism: Candidatus Magnetobacterium casense (assembly GCF_000714715.1). GTDB lineage: Bacteria > Nitrospirota > Thermodesulfovibrionia > Thermodesulfovibrionales > Magnetobacteriaceae > Magnetobacterium > Magnetobacterium casense. The sequence goes on along the minus strand of NZ_JMFO01000035.1, from coordinate 26,692 downwards.
GGCGCGTCTGTTGGTGATGAGGGAGGCACAACGACAAGGCATAAATCTGCAATGTAACAAAATATTCTATATCCTCAATCGCAACAAGCAAAATCCTCGAAAGGGATTGGATTTCATCAACGAACCTGACCCCTTGCTATATCCGGCAGCCCTTGAGCTGCACTACATAATCGAGTTTGACGATGCCCTGCCCTTTCTGCGTCCTTGCATGAAGCCTGCCGAGTACGAGGCAATAGCGGCCTTTCAACAAGACAAGGGGCAATTCCAGGACGAACAAACGCAACGGCACCTGATCAAACAGGCTAACGGCTGAGGCAGGTACTTAGGACACATGCAGGGGAGGGTGCATGTAGGTGGGCTTAAAGCTGTGGCATAGTATTCTTCTGAGCCTTTTGGTTCCGGGAGTGATGGCGGCATGGTTTATGTTTAAGCAGCTTCACGCCGTGGATGCAATCTATGCGGGGGTGACCCTTGCCGGAGCCGACAGAGAGCACGTTGACAGGGGGCTTGGTGCGCTTAAGAGGTCGTTTGTACTCTCAAGTTTGCTGATCCTCGTGGTTACGGTTGTGGTGTGGTACCTGCTTTCACGGAGGATTATACATTCCGTCAAGCGGGTCGAAACGTCGCTGACAAAGCTGGCCGGGGGCGAATATAAGAAAATCTTTGATATTGATGCCCCAAATGAGATGTTATCCCTGGTGGAGGCATACAACAGCACCGTGCGAACCATCAGAGAGTCAAGAGACAGACTGCATGAGACCCTCGACGAACTCAAGGCCACAAATGCCGAACTTGTAAGCAGGCAGGAAGAACTCCTGCAGAGCCGCAACGTGGCCGCCATCAAGCTGCTTGCCTCCGAAATCGCCCACGAGGTAAGCAATCCCCTGACCTCGATATCGGTCTTCCTGGGGCTATTGCGGGAGGATGCAACCAAAGATGAGACACGGGAGATGATTTCGTTTATGCTCAAGGAGGTCATGCGTGCCCAGGAGATAATCCACAGACTCACGGATTTTGCACGCAAGCAGCCATTAAATCTTGCAGAGGTCAACGTCCGTGAGCTTGTGGACGAAGTCACCGACATAGTGTTGCGACACAACGCCGGCAAGGCAATATGTCTGACGTCGTCGTTGGATGGGTTACCCGAGGTGGTTGCCTTAGACCGGACTTTTATGCACCAGGCGTTGGTCAACGTCCTGTCAAACGCCTTTCAAGCGACTCCGCCCGGGGGCAACGTGGACATCAGGGGCAGCAGCAACAACAACCACATTGTCATTGCCGTCGGAGACACGGGTATGGGTATTACTCCCCAAGACTTGCCACACGTATTTGACCCCTTCTTCACCACCAGAAAGGACACCGGGGGCAGAGGCATGGGGTTGGCCATTGCCAGAAAGATGGTTGAGCTACACGGGGGGCAGATCAGCGTTGACAGTGTCTGCGGACAGGGGGCCACCTTTACCATAACGCTCCCCATACAGCCAGGACAATAGGGCTTTTTATTCAATCGAAATCTGTCGTGACGGGTCTCTTTTTTTTGCCAGAAGGTTTATGCTATACTAAATTTTATGGTAAACAAGACAGGTAAGGTAATATCGATCAACACGAGCGAAAAGACGGGTCAGAGGAAGAAGCCTGTAAAGTTGGCTAGTCTGCTTGAGAACTATGGCATCGAAGGAGATGCCCATGCCTCCGGTAAGTGGCACAGGCAGGTCAGCCTGCTTGGCATTGAGAGTATCAAAAAGATGCAGGATGTGGGGCTTGACGTCACATGCGGTGATTTTGCCGAAAACATCACCACCGAGGGCATCGAACTAAAGACGCTCCCCATTGGCACCCTGATGAGTATTGGCGACTCCATAGAGGCAGAGGTCACGCAGATCGGCAAGGAGTGTCACAGTAAGTGCGAAATATTCTACCAGGCAGGACAGTGCGTCATGCCTGAGGAGGGGATATTTGTCCGTATCCTCAAGGGTGGAACGCTCTTGCCGGGTGCCTCAATAGAGATACATGAACTCAAGTCATGAACCCAACTAAGATAACGGCGGCGGTTGTTACGGTCAGTGATAAGGGTGCAAGCGGACAGAGGGTTGACGAAAGCGGTCCCGTAGCAGTTGAGCTCCTCAGGGGGATTGGCTGTGAGGTGCTTCACTGTGAGATCGTACCCGATGAGCGGGAAATCATCCGGCAGACCCTGATCAGACTCGCAGATACCGTAGACCTCATCATAACCAACGGTGGCACGGGCTTGTCCCCCAGGGACGTAACCCCACAGGCCACTCTCGACGTCATTGATCGGGAAATCCCCGGCATAGCCGAACAGATCAGGGCAGAGGGAATGAAGTTCACCAGACGCTCGATGCTCTCACGTGGTGTAGCTGGCGTGCGTGGTGCGACCCTCATAGTCAACCTCCCCGGCTCTCCCAAGGCCGTGAGAGAGAACCTCAACGTTGTGTTGAACGTAATCCCCCACGCTGTGGAAAAGATAAAGGGCGGCATGGCTGACTGCGCCAGAAGCGATTAGAGACAGGAACTAATCCGTGACGACTGAGATATCATATCCGCTTGCCTTTGTGGCTGGCGTGTTTTCTTTTGTTTCGCCGTGTGTGTTGCCGATCTTCCCCAGTTATCTGTCCTTTATCACCGGCCTTACATTTGAGACCCTCACGGACAATCACGACGGTGTAGCCGCACGCCTGGGCAAGCGACATGTCCTCGTTACCACGTTGACGAATTCACTGGTGTTTGTTGCCGGGTTTAGTTCAATATTCATGGCGCTGGGGGCGTCGTCGTCGTTGGTGGGCAGCTTCTTCCTGGAACATCAGAAGTGGATACGGATATTGGGCGGGGTTGTCGTTATCTTGTTTGGGTTATTTATAGCGGGATTCCTTAAGATGGACTTCCTGCAGAGAGAGAAGAAGTTGCACATTAGCAATAAACCGGCCAATCTGCTAGGGACGTACTTTGTCGGTATGGCCTTTGCTGCCGGATGGACACCCTGCATCGGTCCAATCCTGGGTACCATCCTCCTGTACTCGGCAAACGTCAACGCTACCGATTCAACTGCTTCGGCGACCTATGGGCTAAAGCTCCTTGCCGTTTACTCAATTGGTCTGGGCATACCATTTGTTGCCTCTGCCCTGGCCCTGAACACCTTCCTGTCGTTTTCGAGGAAACTGCTCAGGCATATGCCCACGATAGTGAGGGTAAGCGGCGTTGTCTTGATCCTATTTGGGATGCTCCTGCTGACCGACAACTTCAAGCTGCTGTCAACCATCGTACCAGACCTCGGTATCAAATGGTAAGATATAACGTATCCTCTTAAAAAAAATGGGGTCAAGGGGACTTCTTCGTGGCCGGGGTGCCTCACCCCTCCCCTTGCGGGGGGTTCTGGAAGGGGGGCGGAGCCGCCCTTTCTTTCTTGCCTTAAAGTATAGTCACCATGAAATATAAGATACGATATAACCATGCACGCAATTGCTGTGCCTATGCCCTGCTGCACCCGGGGCCGTTGATGGTGCTTCGGCCTCCTGACCTGGGGATAACCTGTACCTGGGTGCTGAAACGTTCTTTGAGTACCGCCACGTGTGATATAATGCCAATGACCTTTCCCTCCTGCTGCAACTGTGCCAACGTCTCGATGGCAGTTTCGAGGGCATCCTCATCAAGCGTACCGAACCCTTCATCGAGAAAGAGCGAGTCTATCCGCACGTTGCGGCTTGCCATACCCGACAACCCCAGGGCCAGAGCCAGACTCACGATAAACCCCTCTCCGCCGGAGAGATTCTTCGTCGAACGCACCTCGCCCCCCTGATAACTGTCGATGACGTTGAGTTCGAGGGGTTGGACGTCGCTGCGCACAAGCAGGTAGCGGTCTGTCATATTCTGCAACTGACTGTTGGCGTGCGACACCATGACCTCAAAGGTCAGCCCCTGCACAAAGTTGCGATACTTCTTACCATCGGCTGAACCAATCAAATCATGAAGGGCATCCCACCGCAAAAACTCCCTCTGCTGGGACTCTATAACCGCCAGGTGTTCTTTGTATCTGGTCTGCCTTACCTCATCTTCAAGGAGCTGTTGACGGATGCCACCCAGCTTCTGCTGTGCCTCCTTAAGATGCACCTGGCACTGTAATGCCTCTTCCTGCAAGACATCGTGCGATTGATCGGTTATGGCCTTGTCCCGCTCAACGCTTAACGCAGTGTCCTTGTCCCTGCGGCGGGTTTCAAGCTCGGTCTGTTCCCTCTGCAGGGATTCCTTGCGCTGTGACAACTGCTGCCGCTGCTGGTCGGTCATGCAGGCAGCCTGGTAGTCCTGTTCATCGACAAACCCCGCCTGAACCAGACGCTGCCTCAACCCCTGTTGAGCTACGGTCAACTCCTCCGTGCGTCCCCCGATGGCATCCCCCAGGGAGGCTATACGTGCCTTTAGCGTGTTGACGGCCTCCTGCGCACCACCGTGCAACTGCCTGGCCTGCTCCAGTGACCTCTCAGCCTCTGCAACCGCCTCTGCGTAACGCTTCTCCTCTTCATCGGGCACCTTTATCCCGTAGAGGGCAGAACGTTGAGCACTTAATTGCTCTATCTGCACTGCCAGTTCATTGTGTTGCACGCCACGCACCTGCAACTCCTCGTCGAGTTTCACAACAAGCGTTCGTTGGGTCTCCAGGTCGGCGTTTATGGTTGTAATGTCCCTCTGGATGGCCTCCCGTTTGGCCTGCTTGACCTGCCACGTATCGCGCCTGCGTGTGAGGGTCTCCTCGATTGTCTTGAGTACCCTGACGGAAACCTCCGTTATGCCGTATGCGGTTACATCCGTAAGTGCCCCGTTGCAGGCAACAGACAACTGCTCGGCCAGCGTTGCACACTCAACCTCCAGGCGTTTGAGGTCACGCTCTGCCATCTGGTGTCTGTGTCGGGTCTGCTGAAGGGCCTTGTCGGCTTCGTTAAAGGACGTGCGTGCGGCATCCAGCTTCTTCTGCAATGCCTTCTGCTGCTTTTCCTTCTGCTCGACGTCCTTTATAATAGCGGAGGTCTCATCAATTGAGCGTTGCGTGATGACCATCTGAGCCTCCAGACCGGATGCAGACTCAATCCCAAGACCGACAAAGGCCGCAGAACACTGCCCTTGATCAGCCCTCAGTGCCGCACTCTCCTTGTCGGAGTCACGCATGACCTGACTGATATCTTTCTCCGTCCCGGCACGCCTCACCCGAATGTCTGTAAGCAAGGCAGAGACGTCCTTTAACGCCTCCCGGGCAAGGGTCTGAGCTGACTGAACCTCATCGATTGCCGGAACGTTGCCGCGGGCATAGGGGTGCTCGGTTGCACCACACAGGGGGCAGGGCTTGCCATCTTCAAGGCGCTTGCGTTCGGCCTCAAGGTCATGGATGCGGCTCAACAGCATCACCTCACGCTCCAGGTGATTGACCTCCTGCTGGAGGCGCACCTGCTCGACGCTCTTTACCTCAATCTCACCAACAAGCCGTGATAGTTGCGTCTTCAGGGTGTCGTGATGCCTCCTTAGTTCCTCCAGCGTCTTGGTTGCTGCGTTGATGCGTGTCAGCACCAGTGCCGTTTGCTCTATGAGGGTCTTGCGCTGTCTGAGGGTATCGAGTTCAAGGCGCCATTGGCCTGTCTCACGTCCACCAAGAAGTTGATTGACGGCCTCCGTCAACTGGCTGTGTTGTTGTTGCGCAACAGAGAGGGCATCGCGTGAGGTTTCGTATCTGGTCTCTGCCGTTGAACACTCGGTTATAGCCGCATCCCTCTCCCCGGATGTCCGTGCGTGTGCCTCAGTGGCCTTGTCGTTTGCTGCATGGAGGTGGCGTATGGTCTCAAATGTTTTTTTGATCCCTGCAAGGTCTTCAACCAGTCTGGCATCGGTGGCGTGGTCGGAGAGGTAGTTTTCGATCTCCTGCAGTGCGACCTGAGACTTCTTCAGTGACTCCTGCCCCTGCGTAATGCGCTTGCTACATATCTGTTGTTGTCGCTGCACCTCCGTGATGGCCTTAGTCGAGGCATCCATCAAGGTGCGCTTGTCAACAATTCTGGTGTCCAACTCCCGGACCGTCTTGATGACCTCCGCTTGGGCCATTTGCGCAGAGCGGGCCTGTTGGAGTCTCTCCTGGGCGGTCTCTCTCTGTTGCAGTGATGCGTTCAGTGCGGTCTCCTGCAACGGCAAGTTTGAGAGGGCGTCATCGAGGTCTTTCTTCAGCTTGTTGTACTCCTGCAACAACGCAACGGTCTTGACGTAGTCGCCTTGCACGGACAACGCCCTCATGGCCCTGTCCAGGCGCATCAGTTCCGGTTCAAACACCTGTTGTCGTTGCATCAGCAGTTGCCACTGTTGCTCAAGCGTTGTCAATTCTCCCTGCAACGCAGATATGCCCTCAAGCCAGGTCAGTGCCCCGCGCAGCGTCTCAATGTGTGAGCTGAGGTCGTGTGCAACTGTCTGTGTCTGTTCAAGGGCGATGTGCAACTGTTGCGCTTCGTCGTTGCTCATCAGTTGTATGCCGGCTTGTGTTGCCTTGAGGTCTCTGAGCTTGTCGCGCTCTGTCTGCCAACGCTCGTGGACGGTCATTGATATCCGACTGTATATCTCCGTGCCGGTAATCTGTTCCAGGATGGGGGAACGTTCATCGGGCGGTGCCTGCAAGAAGGCTGCAAATCCACCCTGTGCCAGGAGCATGGAGCGCGTGAAACGGTCAAAGTCCATGCCGGTTTTTTTTTCTATTTGTCCTGCAACGTCTCTGAGTTTGGTTTCGATGAGTCTTCCGGTTTTGGCATCGGATATCTCATGCCTTGGGGACTGGAGTTCGCCATCGTATTTCATGCGTGCCCGATGTTGGCTCCAGTGACACATAAAGGTGCCCTCCTGAGTCTCAAACACCACTTCAGCCATGCACTCGGCCCCCTGGCGAGACATGATTTCGTTGGCCCCCTTTGTGACCTTGCCCAGGCGAGGCGTTCGTCCGTAGAGCGCCAGACATATGGCATCAAGGATGGTGGTCTTGCCCGCACCCGTCGGCCCGGTAATCACAAATATCCCGCTGTTGGCATACGCAGGGTGTGTAAAGTCGATCACCCACTGTCCCATCAGCGAATTCAGGTTCTTTAGTCTGACCTTCAGTATCTTCATACGAAAAAAAAGGGAAAGAAGGAGGGCGTCTTGTGTCCGGGGTGCCCCACCCCCTCCTCAGACCTCCCCTGCAAGGGGTGGGGCGAGCCGCAATCTTGTCGCAGCGGGTCGCACCCGCCCCGGGCACGAAGAAGCCCCCTTGATCCTAATAATGCTCGATCCTTATGTTGTGAATCTTTGTGTCCATCTATTTTTTATTGCTTTTAATTTAGCATTACAGGGTAGTATTTGTCATCTGCTCCTAATTGTGTCATAATTTTTTGGTAGTCCTGTAGAGGTAGTGATGCATGTAGACTAAACCCTCATTATTCAATAGTCCATGAAAATGAACATCACCTGCCCTTTGCACTTCTGGATTCCTGCTTACGCAGGAATGACATAGACGAGCTAAAAAAGCCATTCCCTGTCATTCCCACGAAAATGGGAATCCATCTTTAAAAACAGCATTAAATGCCTGATTAGGAAAAACCATCAAAGGATAGTATCACTACCTCTACAGGACTACCTAAAAAACCATGAACTTGGCACATTTTTAACCCAAAGATGCGAGCCTGGCACTGATGCTTATACAATGAAGTTTCATTCAAGAGTAGCTTTTGTCTGAAATGGCACAACCAATTGCACCAATAGTGCCTCATAATATGTACATGTTATTTGTGGACAGAACCTAATTCTATCTGAACCTATCGCTTATCTTTCTATATCACACCTCAATAAAATGTAGCTTATTTAGTAGCTACCCTTGCATGTGGTAGGATGCTCAACGTCTTTGCCGATTCCACGCCGGTTTGCTTATTTAGTCGCTATTTGATCGGTGGGTGCTTTTTGGGTGCAGCGCGTCAGGTGTTTGCACGAGGGAAAACAACGGTCTCCGTCGGCCAGGGGTGCTAGCTATTTGCACGCATTCTTGCATCTACTGTTCGCAATATGCGAGCAATTTTGACACCCTGTGATACCGTATGATACCCGGTGATACTTTGGGGATTGGCTTAATCGCTGGATATTGTAGATGCGCCACGAAGGATTTGAACCTTCAACCAACGGATTAAGAGTCCGCTGCTCTGCCGTTGAGCTAGTGGCGCATACATGTTAATTATACATGACAGATGCAGGATTGTCAAACTATTTTTATGTTGCCTTTAATAATTTCTTATAAGGGGTGACAACATATCCATCGGTGTAATGGCAGATATATAGGATTTTTTGTGATTTTCTCATACATTCTGCCTCTGCTGCAATAGCGTGGTTGCAGCCTTACATATGCCATCGGCATCGAGTTCATAAATGTGACGTAAGATATCCTGTCGCCCGTGCTCTACAAACACATCAGGAATGCCTATGATTTTTACCGTTACATCTGTTATGCCTGCCGAGTTTAAATACTCAAGGATAGCACTGCCAAAACCTCCGGCTATTACGTTTTCTTCTATCGTTATGACACACTTTATGCGCTTAAATAGAGATAAAAGGAATTCGTGATCAAGGGGCTTTATAAATCTCATGTTTACAACCTCTGGCTCAATGCCCTCTGCCCTGAGAGTCTTTGCTGCCAGAAAGGCGCTTAAGACGCATTGACCGATTGCCAGAAAGGCTATGTCCTTACCTTCCATGATCACCTCAGCCTTGCCATACTGCACGGGTAAGCAGAACTCCTCCATATCCTCGCCTACACTATCCCTGGAAAATCTAACGGCAGCAGGGAGACCTTGATTTATGACGAGTTTGAGCATTTCTGTTAATTCAAAGCCGTTTTTAGGTGCCATTATGCTCAGGTTTGGCACATGTCTCAGATAGGAGATATCAAACAGTCCCTGGTGCGTTGGGCCATCCTCTCCCACTATACCGGCCCTGTCTATCGCGAAGATTACGGGCAGCTTCTGGAGACACACGTCATGCACAATTTCATCATATGCCCTCTGAAGAAAGGTTGAATACACAGCCACTACCGGCCTCAGACCCTGCACCGATAACCCCGCTGCAAAGGCCACAGCATGAGGTTCGGCTATGCCCACGTCATAGAATCTTTCAGGGAAGCGTTTGGCAAAGGTCTCTAGCCCCGTTCCTTCGGTCATGGCGGCCGTTATTGCTATGACCCTTGGGTCTCGTTCGGCAAGCTCCACCATGGCCTGACCAAATAATTCGCTAAAAGAAGGGAGTGCCTGGCACTTCTTGGACTGGCCAGTGTCAGGCTCAAAGGGGCCAACCCCATGAAAGGTACACGGGTAACGCTCGGAGAACTCATACCCCTTACCCTTTCTGGTTATTATATGCACCAGTGTTGGACCTGCAGAGTCCTTGATACACTCAAAGGCATCGATCAGTTTCCCTAAATCGTGACCGTCTATTGGGCCTATATACGTAAAGCCAAGCTCTTCAAATAACATCCCGGGTAGGATGAAGTACTTAAGCGTGTCCTCGGTCTTCTGTGCGATCCGCGAGACGTGCTCTCCGACCTTGGGGATAAACTCGATGAAGCTCTTTGTTTCCTTTTTAAATTTCTTGTATATGTTGCACGTCATTATCCTGGTCAGATACGAGGAGAGGGCACCCACGTTTTTGGATATCGACATCTCATTGTCATTGAGCACAACGATCATGTCTTTTTTGAGGTGTCCGGCGTGATTGAGTCCCTCAAAGGCCAGCCCACCCGTCATGGCGCCATCGCCAATGACCGCTATAACCTTAAAGACCCTGCCCAGGCGCTCTCTGCCCTCCACAATCCCCAGTGCAGCCGAAATCGATGTCGAACTGTGCCCGGTCCCATAGGGGTCATGCGGACTTTCCTCCCTCTTGGGAAATCCCGACAGGCCTCCGTACTGTCTGAGTGTGGGGAATCTGTCGAGTCTGCCCGTTAAGAGCTTATGTGGATAGCTCTGGTGTCCGACGTCCCAGATGATCTTGTCTATAGGGGAGTTGAACACATAGTGCAGCGTCAGGGTCAACTCGATCACGCCCAGGTTTGAAGCCAGATGCCCTCCGGTTAAGGAGACCTGTTTGATGATCACTTCCCGAATCTCCTGCGCCAGGTCCTTAAGTTCCTCGATGCAGAGGCGCTTGATGCTTGCCGGGGTTTTTATCTCATTTAATCGCATAAGTTATTGTTTCGTCCCTTCCGTTTTGATCGTTGATTTTATGTTGCCTAGTTGGTCCTTTTTGTGAGATATATTGCTATTTCTTTGAGCCAGAAGGCTTTTTCACCCATCGGTTGTATTGCATCCAGTGCGGTAGCAATGAGGTCTTCGGCGATGATTTTGGAACGCTCTATGCCGTATAACGCCGGATAAGTCATTTTGTCTCTGGAGTTGTCAGCCCCCTTTGTTTTCCCTAGTTCCTCGGTGGTGCCGGTAACATCCAGGATATCATCAACCACCTGAAAGGCCAATCCAATGCCTTCACCATAACGCTTAAGTGCCTGAAGTGTTTGCTCATCGGCCTCTGAAAGTATACCCCCAATAATCAGAGATGCCCTAATCAGGGCAGCCGTCTTATTGCGATGTATAAACTCAAGGGTGTCTATCTGCGGAACCTTACCCTCTGAAATTATATCCATAGCCTGACCCGCCACCATGCCATAGAGTCCCGCAGCAGCAGAAAGCTCCCTGATGGCGGCAAGCAAGGCACTCTCAGAAACCTTAGTGCTGTGGCTAAACATGCCAAAGGCCTCCGTCAACAAGCCATCCCCCGCCAGTATGGCAATGGCCTCGCCATATACCTTGTGATTGGTCGGTTTACCGCGCCGGAGGTCGTCATCGTCCATGGCCGGGAGGTCATCGTGTATCAGTGAGTAGGTATGTATCAACTCCAGTGCCCCTGCCTGCGGTAGTATATCCTGCCCGTCACCGCCACATGCCTCATATGCCGCCATGCACAACACCGGACGTAACCTCTTGCCACCGGCAAAGACCGAATACTTCATCGCATCATCCAAAACAACCGGCTGGATACTGTCGTTGAAGTATTCCAGCAGGAAGTTCTCAACTATTCTCTTTTTTTCATCTAAATATACCTTTAATTCCATTTATCTCAACCCGTCCAAGATAACGGGGCCTCTCGGCCCTGCGTTTTTTTATTTTTTGACCTATGAGCTTAATTCTGCTTAAACGCTCAACCTCATGACACTCATATTTACTATTATAGCATAAAGGTTCCATCTAAAAAGCATCCTCTTAAAAAGCATTAGTCACCATGAAATATAAAGAGGATACTATTCAGGCAATTTTGATATCCCAAAAAACTCGAATCCGAATAAGTATAGCCCTGGAAGTTGAACTATTATGGTGTTACCAATTTGTAGTATAATCATAGGGTATGGACAAGAGTTTGTATATAGATTCAGGATTGAGAGCTACGTGGTCACGGGCACTGGTGGAGGAGCTGAGGGGGGGCCATGTGCAACTTTTATGGCAAGGGTGCCTCACCCCCTGGAGCGGAAAAGAAGGCAGCGATGGCAGATATAATCTTAGTTGATGACGACCTTGGTCTCTGCCGTTCCCTGCAAATGCTCTTTGACAAGGATGCCCACAGCGTCAGTATCGCACACACGGGCACACAGGCCATCGCCCTCATAGGCGAAAACAACTACGACGTCATATTCACAGACCTCAAGTTGCCAGATATAAACGGTCTGGAGGTCGTAGCCTTTGCGAGGAAGCGACTGCCGGTGGCGGAGATCGTCGTCATCACCGGTTACGCCACCATAGAGACGGCGGTGGAGGCCATAAAAAGCGGCGCCTATGATTATCTGACCAAACCCCTGTCAATTGAAAAAGTCCGGATCACGCTCAAGCGTGTTATGGAAAAGATAGCCCTCACGCAACAGGTAGACCTCCTGCGCCAACAACTACAGGACTCCTTTTCGTTATCGCTGCCGGATGTCCCGGTGTCGTTTGAGAGTATGGTGGGGCGCAGTCCGCGGATGCAGGAGGTATTTAAGATAATCCGGCAGACAGCCCAGGGTGACAGCCCCGTGCTGATTACCGGTGAATCGGGCACGGGCAAGGAGCTGGTAGCCAGGGCCATACACTTTAACTCACAGCGGTGCGACAATCGCTTTGTTGCCGTAAACTGTGCGGCGTTTTCCAGGGAACTCATAGAGTCGGAGTTGTTTGGGCATGTAAAGGGTGCCTTTACCGGAGCGATCAAGGACAAGATGGGGTTTATCGAAATGGCCTCCGGCGGAACATTGTTTCTGGACGAAATCGGTGAGACCACGACGGAGTTTCAGGCCAAACTACTGCGGGTGCTCCAGGAGGGGGAGTACTACAAGGTCGGTCACGCCTCTGCCTCCAGGATGAATGCGCGGATAGTATCGGCCTCAAATCGCAACCTGGAAAAGGCCATTGCCGAAGGCGTCTTCAGAAAAGACCTCTTTTACCGTCTCAACGTCATAACGATTGAAATCCCGCCACTGAGGCAGAGGCGCCAGGACGTCCCGCTGTTGGCGTACCACTTTATGAAGAAATATGCCTCCGGGTTGACCGCCAACAAAAAGGTAACGGACATCGCCCCGGAAACCATAGAGGTGTTGATGCAGTACGACTACCCCGGAAATATCAGGGAACTGGAAAACGCACTCGAATACGCCGTCACCTTTACGCATGGCAGCCAAATAACCCCCGCAGACCTGCCTGCCTCCATTACCAGGGGGGTGACTCTGCAGGTGCCTTCAAAACTACCACAAAAGCCCCTGAAAACTGCCCTGTACGAATACGAAAAGTTGCTCCTGACTTCGGCTCTCAGTCACTGCAACGGTAACATATCAATGGCCGCCAGGCTCCTGGACATAAGTCGTCAACGTCTCCAGCAAAAGCTCAAGGAGTTCGCCCTAAACCCTGAAGACGTCAAGAAAACATGATTACATCTATATGATAGCTTTCATTAAAAAAAGCGCACCACTGCCGCCCTGTTTTTGAATCAGGTAAAAAAAGAGAAATATCAAGAGTTTAACACGCTATCAGCGTGAATGCCAGGAGGTTTTAAAAGATAACTGAAGAACGTCTCCCAATCAGGAAAAATTATTGTGATAATTAAAACCCGCATGTGATCCCATAAATTACGCTTACTCCCGAAATCTTTTCTGTACTGCTGATACAATATATCACTGAGTTCAAATTTGGCTCTTTCTAAGGCTTCATTTCATGGTGAATGGAACTATGCTATAGCACCTAATTGTTCAAGTTAATTATGGACAGTTACTTGTCTTCCCTACCGATGGGCCTCTGCCCAGTTGGGGCCGACCCCGACATCGACCTTCAGCGGGACGGATAACGCCACGACTGCCTCCATCTGCTGTACGACAAGCGCCTTTGTTGTGTCAACCTCAGCCTCGGGCACCTCAAAGAGCAGCTCGTCGTGTACCTGAAGAAGCATCCTGGCACTGAGTCCGCTTGCCACAAGGGCACTGTAGACGTTTACCATAGCCACCTTGATTATGTCTGCGGCGGACCCCTGCACGAGGGTGTTGATGGCAAGACGCTCGGCCTGCGTGCGACGATTGTGGTTGCTGCTGTTCAGATCAAAGATTGGCCGCCTCCTGCCCTTGAGTGTCTCCGCAAACCCACGTCGCCTGGTCCCTTCGATAACCCTGTCGATATACGATCTAACGCCGTCGTGCCGCTGAAAAAAGGCGTCTATGTATCGCCTGGAGTCCTCGTGAGATATCTTGAGTGCATCGGAAAGTCCATGGGGGGACATGCCATAGATTATGCCAAAGTTGATCGTCTTTGCAATGCGGCGCATATCGGCAGTCACCGCACCTCCCTGGACGTTAAAGACCTCCCGCGCTGTTCTGTCGTGGACGTCCTCGCCCGCAACAAATGCCTCCACGAGTGAGACATCGCCACTGAGGTGCGCAAGGACTCGCAGCTCGATCTGCGAATAATCGGCACTCAACAGACAGTTCCCGGCTTCGGCCACAAAGGCACCCCTGAGCTGCTGCCCCCAGTGACCCGAAACGGGGATGTTCTGGAGGTTTGGCTCCGAACTGCTCAACCTGCCGGTGGCCGTAGTGGTTTGATTAAAGGTCGTATGAAGCCTGCCGGTGGCGGGGTTTACGTAGGTTGCAAGGGTATCCAGGTAGGTGTGTTTGAGCTTGGCAAGTGCCCTGAATTCGATTATCTCTGCGGGTAGTTCGTGCCTGAGTGCCAGGGCCTCCAGGACGGCATTGTCTGTGGAATAACCGGTTTTTGTCTTTCTCTGTGTCGGCAATTTGAGCCTCGTAAACAATACCTCACTGAGCTGCTTGGGCGAGTTGATATTAAACTCCTCCCCTGCCAGCATGTAAATCCGACGCTCGATGCTTGCCATCTGTTGCCCGACCTGGGTTGACAGGTCACTTATCAACGTTGTATCGAGCTTTATGCCGTTGGCCTCCATATCCCTGAGGACGTAGACCAGGGGCATCTCAATTTCGTCGTAGAGACCTAGCAAACCGGCCTCCCCAAGCCTCTCAAAGAGCACCTCCCTGAGTCTGAGGTTGACAACGGCCTCCTCAGCCAGGGTGCGGACCGGGTTGAGGCCTGTTCCGTGATCGTAGGCCAGATATTCGGTCAATATATCGACGAACCGGTGTGCTTCCCTGTTGGGATTGAGCAGATAAGATGCTATCATCGTGTCATAGAGATAGCCCACCGTCTTGATTCCTATGCGGGCAAGGACATGTAGAACGCCCTTGATGTCATGGCCGACCTTTGGCACATCGCTCAACAGTGGATTCAGGACATCCCTCAATTGCATGTTGTCATCCGTGTATTCAGCGTAATATCCGGTCTTACCATCGACTGCCAGGGCTATTGCAGCGGGGTTGTTGGCAGAGTCCGTGGCGACCCTCAAGGAGACAAGTTGTAGCGTCGAGACCTCAAGCGAACCCATGCCCTCTGTACCGGTAACTATCTCAATATCAGTCTTTGATTCAGTTAAAGCCTCTGCGGGTGGGATGAATCTCATAAAGGACGCAAACCCGTACTCGGTAAAAAGTGCCATCAGCCTGATGCGGTTGGGCTTTCGCTCTGCAAACAGGTCGTCAACGTCTACCTCCATTGGCAGGTCTGTGTCGATTGTCACGAGCTGTTTGCTCAACCTGATGTTGTCAACGTTTTCGAGGACAAGGTTTCGGATGCGTTTGTTGGCAATCTTTGAGGGATTGTTGATAAGTTCATCGAGGGAGCTGAACTGTCGCAGGAGTTCAACGGCCGTTTTTTCTCCAACGCCCTTGACCCCCGGGATGTTATCGGAGGCATCCCCGGTCAACGCCATGACCTCCGTTACCCTGCCCGGTGGCAAACCAAAACGCCGGATTACGTGTTGCACGTCGAGTTCAACGTCCTTGACCGGGTCATATATCCGTATGCGAGGCTCCAGCACCTGCAGGAGGTCCTTGTCCGAGGAGACAATGTAGACGTCAGCCCCCTCAGAGGCAACCCTTTTGGCAACGGTGGCCAAGATGTCATCGGCCTCAACGCCCGGGATTGCGAAGGTCTTGACATCCAACGCCTGCAGGATATCCCTGATGGGTGCCAGTTGTGCTATCAGTTCATCGGGGGGATGGGGGCGTTGGGCCTTGTATGCGGGGTAAAGCCTGTGTCGTTGCGTTGGCTGTGCGCTGTCAAAGGCCACGGCTATGGCAGCGGCATCCCTGTCCTTTATTAGTTTAAAGAGCATGTTGACAAAGCCGTATATGGCATTTGTCGGAAATCCCCTCGAGTTGCTCAGATTGCGTATCGCAAAAAACGCCCTGTATATATTGGCGGTACCGTCTATTAAGTATAGAGACATGTCTGATTCTTTTTGGCCATGTATAAAAGGATTTAGAGAAAAATTTTTAGTGCAGCCTTGCCATTGCCTCGCCCATCCTCAGTGCAATAAAGCCTGCTATGACACTGCCTATCACGTTTAACACCGCAAGGACGAACTTCCCGTCACTGACAAGCACACCGGTTTCATGCTCAAAGGTCGAAAAGGTGGTGTATGCCCCCAGGAAACCTGTGACAAGGAGCATTCTCCATTGCGGATTTACAAACAGTCGCTCCGCAAAGAGTGCCATCAAAAGACCAATCAGGAAGCTGCCGCTGACGTTAATAACAAACGTGCCTACGGGAAATCCCCTGCTGTAGCGCTGAATAAACCAGCCAGCCAGCATGTAACGGGCAATGGCACCAAAAAATCCGCCTATACCCACAATCATATAGTTTATCATACCTTCGGGTTACTTGCAATATTATACACCTATTTGTTACTATTTTGTAAATGACTATTGTTGTGAACATAAAATTCTTACCGCGTGTAAAAGCTGCCGGCAAGAACAAGGACATAGATGAAGAAGCATGATGCAATGTTTGTGACAGATCAACTGTGAGGGTTAAGGAGGTAGGATGCTGTTTAGCAAGTTTTTGGGATTGTTCTCCAATGATCTGGCGATAGATCTGGGGACAGCCAATACACTGGTATATGCAAAGGGCAAGGGCATTGTCTGTGATGAGCCTTCGGTGGTGGTCATGAGACAGGACAACAAGAAGGTGGTGGCAGTGGGGGCAGAGGCCAAGAGGATGCTGGGCAAGACCCCGGCCAATATTATGACAATCCGACCAATGAAGGACGGCGTTATAGCAGACTTCAATGCCGCCGGTGAGATGCTCAAGTACTTTATAAAGAAGGCGCACAATCGCAAGAGCTTTGTCTCTCCTCGTGTGATAATAGGTGTGCCATCGACGATTACGCTCGTGGAGCAGCGTGCGGTGAAGGAGGCAGCAGAGGCCTCCGGGGCACGTGAGGTCTACCTCATTGCCGAAACAATGGCAGCGGCAGTGGGCGTTGGACTACCCATCGACGAACCCTACGGCAACATGATTGTAGACATCGGAGGGGGCACTACCGATGTAGCCGTTATTTCGATGGACGGCATCGTTTACAGCAAGACTGTCAAGGTTGGCGGCGATAAGATGGACGAAAAGATAATCGTACACGTCAAGGAAAGATACAACTTCATGATAGGCGATAGGACAGCCGAACAAATAAAAATAGAGATCGGTTCAGCCTACAAGATAAATGGAGAGGAAATCACCATAGACGTTAATGGTAGAGACCTCATATCAGGTATCCCCAAGACGGTCACCATCAGGGAAAACGAAATAAGAGAGACACTGAGCGATCCGGTAAGTATAATAGTGAGCACGATAAAGGTGGCCCTGGAAAACACACCTCCCGAACTGGCCTCCGATATAGTGGACAACGGCATCGTGCTTGCCGGTGGCGGTGCGCTGCTGCGTGGGCTTGACTCTCTGATCATCAAGGAAACCGGATTACCGGTCATTGTGCCGGAGACGCCGTTGACGGCTGTTGTCATGGGTGTTGGCAAGATGCTGGAGGACCTGTCGTTGCTCAGGAGAGTTGCCGTTACCTGATGGTAAAAAAAAGTCGCTTTACTATTTCTATATATATTTCTTGTCACAGTGCTGATGTCTTACCAAAGCATCAGTGGCCCTGTAAGGCCACTCTTTTATCTGAGATATCCCGTGCAATACCTAAATGAGGCCATGTACAACATAGTCAAAAAGATTAAAGGGCCGTTTGTTACAATGATAGTTGTGAAACAGGAAAATGTACGCCTCAGGCAAGAGCTGCAGACGTTGCTGCTGCGACAGGAGGCATTCAAGGAACAGGTACAGGAAAATAACAGACTGAGGCAGTTGTTTGACCTCAAGGACGTCACCCCCGGCTATGTCGCCACGGCCAGGGTGATAGGTAAAAACCCCAGCGCCTGGTCACAAACAATGCTCATTAACAAGGGGGCACTACAGGGGATAAAGAAGGACATGGCGGTGAGGTCTTCAAAGTGTCTCATTGGCAAGGTGATGCAGGTTGACAAGCACCACTCCACGGTTTTGCTGATAACGGACGTACATTCGTCGGTGGCAGTGAAGGTGCAGACAAGCCGTCTGGAGGGTGTTGTCTCCGGCACAGGGCAGAGTCTGTGTACATTAAAATACATACCGCAGGATGAGACCATAAAGGAAGGAGATGTCTTGATTACCTCCGGCTACGATGCCATATACCCACCAGGCATACCCGTGGGTAGTGTAAGCTCGGTGGAGAGGTCGCAAACGGGTATGTTTCTCAACATTGAAGTTGCACTCTGTGCCACCCCTTTTAAGGTTGATGAGGTAATGATAATTGACAGGACAGACGATGCAATTACGGGCCATTAAGGACAAGGCGTTGTGGCTGCTCCTTGTGATGTCTGCCATAGTCGTTGATGAGAATTATTTTTTTGAGTACCGGTTTAATTTTACACTCCTTGTAGTATTCTACCTTGGGGTTAAGTGGAACATATCGAGGACGTTTCTCTGGGCCTTTGTGGTAGGACTGATACTTGACAGCATATCGATGAGGCTGATAGGGCCTAATATACTCTCAAAGGTCACAGTAGTTTTTTTGACGCATTTCTTCAAGACGGGGATATTCAACCTTGCCTCGATGTTAAGTGCGATTCTTTGTTTTTTCTTTACGATAATCGATGCCGTCATAGTGTATACGTCCTTGTCACTTTTTGACGCCAGGCCAACGCAGCCTGTGGTGGCCTTCAGTTTGATATCGTTTCAGGCCATTACAAACAGCATAATGGCCTACTTTCTGTTTGACAGGGACGAAAGTGAGGAGCAGGCGTGATGCAGATAAACAGAGAGTATTTTATAAGATTCACGACCGTGGTAACATATGCTGTAATAGGTATATTTACGTTGTTGACTCTGAGGCTGTACTATATGCAGATACTCAAGGGCAGCGACTACAGGGATGCGGCGGATTCTAACCGTGTGCGTGTGGTGATGCTGCCTGCTCCGCGCGGAACCATCTATGACCGCAGCGGTGTTGCACTTGCAACAAACAAACCATACTTCTATGCCTCCGTGATGCCCGGTACAAAGGGGCTGAACACCAAGGCCCTTGCCGCCTTGCTGGAGATGGATGAGGCAAGGTTGCAGCAACGGCTAAAGAAGGAAGATAAGGCGGTCTTTAACACGCTGGTGCTCAAGGAAGGTCTTAGCTTTCAGGACGTCCAGCGCATAGAGGCCAGAAGGTCAGACTTCCCGGGTGTAATCGTGGAGACCAGTCTGACGCGCAACTATGTCTACGGCAGCGTTGGTTCACACATAATTGGTTATCTGGGCAAGCCTACGAAGGCGCAATTGCAGGATGACTACAGCGAAGACATTACCCCCGATACCTTCGTCGGACAGTGGGGGGTGGAGATGCTGTATGATAAGAAACTAAGGGGTATACCCGGTAAACAGATAATAGAGGTTGACGCACTCGGCAGACAACTGAAGGTTCTGGAATACATCAAGCCGGAGATGGGAAGCGACATTACTCTGAGCATTGACATAGAACTACAAAGTATCGCCGAGGAGTTGTTCAATGGGAGGACTGGCGCGCTTGTGGCCATAGCGCCAAACACTGGTGAGGTGCTGGCCCTCGTCAGTCTTCCCTCTTTTGATCCAAATGACTTTGTCATGGGCATAGATTCGGATAAGTGGGCCCTACTGAACAAGGACAAGCAGACTCCGTTACTCAATCGGGCGATGCAGAGTGCCTATCCTCCGGGGTCGATATTTAAACCGCTGGTGGCAATAGCGGCTTTGCAGGAGGGGGTCTTGTCCCCGGAGTTTGATCTTTTTTGTGACGGTGCGCTGGAATATGGCAGTTGGTCGTTTGGTTGTTGGAAGCGACATGGACACGTTGCGCTGCACAGGGCGTTGGTGGAGTCCTGTGACATGTACTTCTACGAGGCCGGCAAGCGCCTTGGCATAGACCGGATTGCCAAGTATGCCAAGGGTTTTGGACTGACACAGAGGACCAACCTGGGTATTGCCGGCTCCCTCGAAAGGGAGGGTGTGATGCCATCTGTGGCGTGGAAAAAAAAGCAGCTTGGAAAGCCCTGGTTCCTGGGAGAGACGTTTATCTCCTCTATCGGACAGGGGTTTGTTTCTGTAACGCCAATGCAGGCGGCAATTATGACCTCCATGATCGCCAACAACGGGATAAAATACCCCATTTCGATCCTTAAGGAGGCTTCCCCCCCTGTTGCCCTGAGTCGGCTTGATATAAGTCCGGAACACTTTGCCGAGGTCAAGCGGGCACTCTATGGTGTTGTAAATGAGCCAGGAGGCACCGGCTCTGCCACCAGAAGTTCCATTGTCGGTATAGCCGGAAAGACCGGTACGGCACAAGTCATAAAGGGCAGAGTGAAGAGCGAACATCAAAAGGAGGACTTCAGAGACCACGCCTGGTTTATAGCATTTGCTCCCTATGAAAATCCCACCATCGCCCTGGCCATCATTGTCGAGCACGGTGGGCATGGCGGCAGTGCTGCGGCTCCCGTTGCCAAGGGCGTCATAGAGACCTATATCAAAAAAAACGGCTACACGCCATCGTTATAGCCACATTGTCTTATGCCTCTGCCGCGGATTAACAGAAAGTATCTCAAGCTCTTTGACTGGTACACGCTGTTGTTGCTGCTGATTATCAGTCTTACCGGGGTGTTGACCGTATACAGTGCCACCCGACCGATACTGTCCTCCCTGCAGCCCAACTACTACCTCAAGCAGCTCTTATGGATTGCGATAGGTCTGGTGTGTCTCTTTGCGATGGTCCTGTATGATTATGTGTGGTTAAAGAACTTTGCCTATGTCCTGTATATCTTTGGCCTTTTGATGTTGGTACTGGTCTTAATGGTGGGTAGGAGTGGTTTAGGAGCCCAGCGGTGGTTTGATCTGGGGATATTTAGTTTTCAGCCTTCGGAGTTATTCAGGGTGATCCTCATTATTGCGATAGGCAAGTATATGAGTTCGGTCAAGGGGCAGCTTACAAAGTGGACTTTTATCGTTTCGACGGTCATATTTGCCCTCATTCCTTTCACCTTAATCATAAAGCAACCACATCTGGGAACTGGATTGATCTTGTTGGCAACGTATTTCTTTATGGCGTTGTCCAAGAAGATAGAGAAGCGTATTGTCACCACCCTTGTGGTTGCCGTGGTACTGTTGGCCCCGCTGTTGGGCAAGCCCATATGGAATAACCTCAAGGACTATCAAAAAAACAGGATCGTGGCCTTTGTCGATCCATCGCGAGACCCCAGGGGAATTGGTTATCAGATAGAGCAGTCCAAGATCACCATAGGCTCTGGTATGATCGTTGGCCGGGGCTATTTGAAGGGGACACAGGGGCCATTGAAGTTTCTGCCCGAAAAACATACGGACTTCATCTTTTCGGTCTTTGCCGAGGAGTGGGGGTTTGCCGGCAGCCTGGTGATATTTTTACTCTACCTGTTGCTGTTCCTGCGTGGGATTGACACCGCCATTAAGGCAAAGGACGACTTTGCAAGTTATGTGGCCATTGGGATCACGTTTATGTTGTTTCTGTATTTCCTGATCAACATCGGGATGGTCATCGGTGTGATGCCGGTAGTGGGGGTACCGATACCTCTTATGAGCTACGGGGGTACATCTATAGTGACGAATTTCCTGGCAGTTGGCATATTAATAAATATTCGTATGAGGAGACTGGTATTGCTTTGAAAGATATGTTATAATAGATTTAGTAATGGCGGTGTAGCTCAGTCGGTCAGAGCATGCGGCTCATATCCGCAGTGTCCGGGGTTCAAATCCCTGCACCGCCATCTTTAGACCAGCTTATTTCAAGGATTTACAACACCCAAAAATACCCCTGTTGACGGTCCGTTGACGGTTTTTGTTGACGGTTCATTTTTAGCGATAGGTCCACTAGGTTGAGAGAGGGAATTTTATCCTCGCCGATATGGTTCCTCGGTAGACAAAAATATCCCCTCAGACTAATGGTCAGGGGTGATTTCTTGATAGCACTTCTATCCCCTATTGCAAGGAAGATAGAGGATAGAAGCAATACTAACTGGCTTTAAAGCAATGTAGATGAGTATTTTAGTAGTTGGTTAGTGCGCTTTTCTTAGGATTTACCCATTTTTATAACCTCAGCCTTTTCAAATATCTGTTTTTGTGCTATTACATCGAGATGTGTATATTTTTCTGTTGTCTTGGCATCGGCATGTCCTAAGTAATCTCTTATTACCATTATGCTCACACCAGCTAAGATAGCATTTGTAGCCACAGAATGGCGTCCCGCCTCATAGATAGAAATATCTATCCCTGTTTTCCTTCTGGCTATCATAAAAATATCCTTCAAACGTGTTCTTGAATAATGCTTATTCGTGTGCGGGTTTAGGAATACAAATGCCTCCGGTAAACCCCTTTGAAGAGACTGCAATGCTTCAACAACGTATGGATGCAATAACCTTGGCTTTACATTTTTGCCTTTGGTTCTTTCTACTATTTTAGCATCAGAAAAGGTTCTTCTGATTACTACCATTCCCTTTTCAAAATCAACATCCTTCCACTTTAGTGCTCTTGATTCTGATGGCCGTACTCCTTGTAGTAGGGTAAAGGTAAAGATTGCTCTGTGTTCATCTGGAATCGCTTTGAGAAGCTTTAATTGATTCTCGGCAGTAGTCCACGCCGGTGATCTCTCAGAAACTGTGAGACTTGGGAAAATAGGGACTTTAGCGATGATTTCATCTCGAAGCAAGATGTTAAAGAAGTGTTTTAGTGCATCCATAATGTTTTTTATCGTTTTTTCACTCTGTCTAGGTAATTGGTTGTAGAATTCTCTGATTGTTACAGTCCTAATTTCTCTTACGTCTTTACCTTTGAAGAAGGAGAGGTAGTAATTTTGGGCATATCTCTTTAATATAGCAAGATACGAGATAGCGATATTACCCTTTTCTTCCTCAATTTCTTTCTCCTTAAGAAACTTCGCGATCTGTACCTCGAAATAGAATTGGGTGTAATCGGAGATGACATAAAGCGACGGCTCGAAGGCTTGATTTTCGATTTCGTACTGTATCTTATTCAGGAGTGTGTAGGCCCTGCTGTATGTATCGAGTGGTTGCCCTTGTCTATCAGAGCCAATTCGTAATCGTTTCCCCTTCCAGAACAGATCAATAAAGAACCTCGTTGGGGTGATTTGACAGGATACGCATCCATAGCCGAGTTTATTGATGTGGATAAACTCTTTTCCGCATTTTGGGCACTTGCTCTGTCGTGAAATAGGTCGTATTGTCCCTTTCATCTTTACATCTACCTGGGACCCAAGGTAGCATGTTAGATCGGCGATAGTCAAGCATTTTGTGTCCATATTCCTAGCCTTTCGGTAGGCCGGAACATTCACCAGGTCGCTACGTATTTTAATTTAAGTATTTTGTGCAATAAAAATACTGCACGTGTGTTATCAATCGGCGTTGCTAAATAATAGTTCAGTATCTATAATCGCATATTACCTCCCCGTTAAATCCCCTTCTAATAAAGGTTTAAGTAATTGTAGCTTTAAAATAAACACCATACAATATTGTTAAGAGAAATTATAAACTTTAATATATAACTTTGTCAAATACTATTTCATTTGATCCAGTTGCATAAATACATCCAACAGGTCTATAATAAATTATGATTACCGCCTCCGCTTGAGAGGGGATTACGATCCCCTCGCCTTCTATATATTAGCCAGCCAATTTAACCCTCTGTTATACAAGACACATAGGGCTGTGCAATATAGCCCTGTTTTTTACCGGACTAGGTTAGAGCTAAATGGGATAAGCATCTTGTATAGGATTGATATGGTAAGGTATAATTTATTACCTGGCGTCTACATAGAGGTTATAGGAGAGACTGAACAACCCGACCTCCTATCAATTGCCCCGAAGTAGATTAGTAAGTATACATTGGTAGTATCTGTCCAGTTAATAGTTGCTTGTAGACATTGGTACCAAGCCACTCTATACAGAATATTGCATAGGATTAGTTATAAGAGGTCTGTTTTTTAGGGGTACTTATACCTATAGTGATGCTAAAAAACCTCTTAAAAGCAGTTCTACGAAGGCATCTTCTCTCATATCAGGGTGCATCTATAAAAAATCCCCTTGGTATGCTGATTATAATTGAGGCGAGCAATTTGATTAAGGGGATTATAACCTCTTCAAAGCGATCATAGACATCCAAACTGTTACTCTCGCTTTAAGAGATGTGCGAATATTGGGAGATGAGGGCTTTTATAAAAATAAATAATAAAAAACTTGACAAGCTGTTTTCTATTTTGGTATACTTAAAAAGATTTGAGGTGAAAAAATAGTTGATTAAAAAATATAGGGTATTTTGTATTTATATAAGGTATGACAAATACAACTAAAATTATTATAAAAGGAGTACAAATGAAAATAATATCAATACGACTTAACGAAGAGGATATAAAGCATTTAAAGCTTGAGGCTTCTAAACTACGTTTAACCTTATCTGCTTTAATAAGGATTAGGGCATTAGGCTTTGACTTGAAAAATAATGGAGGTATTATAGATAACCTAATAAAATAAAAATATGTGTTGTTACAAAAAAATAGTTTTTAACTATCTGAAAATTAAAGAGGTAACTAAAATATGATATTTGAACATAATTTAAGATTAATAAATAGAAAAAGGCAAATAGAACTACTTACCACAGGACTAATTAAGGCCAACTGGCGGGATATCTCCGTACTGGAATTATCAAAGTTATCCATAGACAACCCTCTTCTGCCGATTCATTTTATAAAAAAGCTATACCGGCGTGGGTTGATTGATTACGAATATATCTGTAAAACTGGGATTTATCATATAAAAACGCCATATCCAGAGGTGATAGATCTTTATGAGAAACTCATAAATAACACTCAATAGTAATTATTATAGATTATTAAATCAATAGAAAGGAGTATAGATATGACTTGATATAATTTTATTGGAAAAATAGATGCTATAAATAAATAAAGATGATTTTTAATCATTAAAAAAATAGAAAAATACAATAGAAAAGGGTTTGGGTGCGGGATTGGAGATACCCCGCACTGGGAAATATATGCTGTTATAATAAATACTTTTTTAGAAAATAAACCACGCAATATATTTCCCTCCAATTCCTTTTAAATAAGGGATTAAAAAATGGCTCAAAAAAATTATTTCGATGTTATAAATTTTATTAGAAAAGAATACAACGACGGTGATGATTTAAAAAATGAATGGGTTAAACGTAGATGTAGTATAAATCCAGAAAAACATAAGTCAGGGATTGATGAACATCCATCATTATCAATACATACTGAAACAGGTAATTTTAACTGTTTTGTTTGTGGGGAAAAGGGCAAGCCTGAAAATTTACTCGTTTTCAGCAAGAAGTGCAGTGATGTTAAAGAAGCGAAGGATTATCTAACAAAGAACTATCCTATAATTAGAAAAGAATACAATAGAGATGAGATTTCTGATGAAGATATATTAGAAATATATGCCTACAGAGATATTGATAATTCTGTAGCTTTTGAGATACTCAGATTGCGTCCTAACTCAGTAAAGTTTGATAATGATCCTAAACCATTCAAATGTAGGAGGTATAATTCAAAGAAAAAATGTTATGAGTATAATATGCACGATGTTAAAAGAATTCCTTATAACTTACCCAATATTATTTCATCTCAGTTAGTTTTTAAGGTCGAAGGAGAAAAAGATGCAAATACTTTGATTAAATTAGGTTTTATAGCAACAACAAATACGTTTGGTGCAAATGGGTGGACAAAAGAACTTAATAAATATTTCAAAGATAAAGATGTAGTAATCTTACCAGACCAAGATATACCCGGCGAACGCCACGGTCGAATAGTTGCAACTAATTTGCACCATATCGCCAGGTCGATTAAAATAGTTAATATTCCAGATGCAAAAGATATAAGCGATGTCGTGGAACTTTTAACGGAGCAGGGTAAGTCTTTAGAAGAGATTAGGGAATACATATTATCATATATTAGTGGAACAAAAGATTGGGTATTTACATTTGACAATGCATTATTTAATCCAAGTGAATATATCGTAGTTGGTAAATTTAAGCCTAAATTGTTAGGAGATGAAATATTAAAGGATTTCTATTTTTTAAATTGCGGTAATACACTATATCATTATAAGGATGGTATCTTTATTAGAGATGGTGAGAACGCCGTCAAATCTTATGCTCAAAAAATATTGGATATAGAGAGCCTCTTGCAAAACTCCTAAACTAAACCTTTTTTAGTTCTCTTTGTGCTATAATATAACACCTAAATATAATAGATTAAAAGGAGAACATAATGTTATTAGAGAGTATATCATGGTTAGCAGGAAATATACAACGGGTACTGTTCCCAGAGTTGGAAGAAATACTTACCGATCCAATAACCAAGAAACAAAAGCAGTTAGTTACAATCCTGGAGATAGTTCAGATAGAAAGACATATGTGGTGGGTAGACAGTCAATGCATAGGTCGTAAACTCAAGGAGAGGTATGCAATTGGCAGAGCGTTTGTAGCCAAAGTTGTCTATAATTACCCTACGACAAGTCTTTTGATAGAATCTCTAAAAACGATGCCAAATCTGAGAAAGATATGTGGATTTGCTAAAATACAAGATATACCATACAGAA
>NZ_JMFO01000034.1 GCF_000714715.1 Candidatus Magnetobacterium casense | reverse complement strand
TCATCATTAGAGAATCAAATAAATATGTAAAATCAGCACCACTACGAGCCCAAGGTATTTCTATCTGTAAAACTCCACATTCATTACAATCAGTCCTTGGTACTCTTGCTATTATATAACTCTCATATTCAAAAAAATTAAGATGTCGCCATTTCTTTTCAGTTGTGTCATAAGCTTTAGAATTGTTTCCACACTTACTACACTTGAATATACTACCTCTTGTAAAATCAATATGTATATCTATCACCTTTTCCACTTTCTTGAAATCTATAGATGTTACCTTCCACGGTAACTGTATATTTAGTGCTTGCTCAAATAAATTCTCCAACATTTCCATAACTCTATTCTCCTTACATGTTTTACCCTCATTGTACCATTACCCACTCACTTTGAGAAAGAGCCAAGTAAAACAATAGTAAACGCTGATTGAGATGAGCCTATAGTGCATTTTTTTAATTCGGCTTTCCCTGGTGGAGATAGCAACCAGTAATAAAGAAAACCACTATCAAGGTTTCTGAAATGTCTAAACCATGTTAAATTCCCATCCTTGAAGTAAAACAGCTCTCCATTTTTTACAACATAGGGTACACCAAGTGTTCCAACGGAAGTCAAAAGCAAATCACCATTTTCTGGTGCTCCAAACTGGTCTTTAATTTCAGCATATTTTTTTTCAGAAATAAACAGTTTCGTGGAAACATCTGTTTTTCCAGCTTGTTTTGCAATAATTTCCTTTCCACGATAAAATGGAATACCCTCAGATTGATAATCTCTTGCGTATATCCTTTTGCTGGATGTGATGTCGCATAACTCATGTATCTTTGTTTTATGGCAACTATTAAGCATTTCACTTAGGACTTTCACTTGTCATAGTACCCTCGACTTTAAATAGCGGCATACGTAATCGTGCAACATTCTCCCCGATTTGTTCCTCAAGCTTCCTAGCTTCGTCATTGAGCTGCTCAAGTTCCTCATTGAGTTCCTCAAGTCTTTCATAGAAGTCAAAATCGTCTTCGGGCTTCTCTGTAACCCCAACATATCGTCCGGGGTTAAGTGAATATCCATGTTCCTTGATCTTATCAATTGTTTCAACCTTGCACAGACCATCAATATCCTGATACACACCTTTGGGGAAGTGCTCTTTTGTAAGCACCTCACTGCCTGCATCTGTTTCAATGGCCTTGCCCCTGTAAAGCCTCACGATATTTGAGATGAACTCAATCTGTTCAGGCAGGAAATCTCTGTGCGCACGATCAACCTGATTATAAATATTGCGAGCATCTATGAACAAAACTTTATCCTTGCGGTCTGTCTTTTTTTTCCCCTTGTCAAAGAACCACAAGGTACATGGCAGGGTCACGGTCAATGTCCATGGGAATATCCGAGAACCTTTTAAGCAGGGTAACAAGGACATCATTTCCGAGACGATTATACGACTTTGGAAGCACATCCTTAAGTGCCTCGTTGTCAACCTCTATGGCCTTCATTGCATTGTTGACGGCTTTTCCGATGTTCTCACCCTCGGGGAGATTTAGCAAATGAGAGAAACGCGAGGTCTCCGGAAGATAAAGAACCCCCTTTGCTTGATAGTCAATCTTTTAGATTACACGCCTACTTGATACCTTCTGTTTTCTAAGCTCCTCCTCAACTTCCGTAAACTTATGATCGGCATACCTGAGAAATATGAGACCGAGCACAGGGACGGCATATTCTGATGACTTTAATCCTGAATTTGCGTTAAGCTGGTCAGCAACATTCCATAAGGACTTCTCTATGTTGTTCTGGAAATGTGACATTGCCAACCTATTCCCATTCGATAGTACCGGGGGGTTTGTTGGTTATGTCGTACAGTACCATCGCAATTCCTTCCAAGCGTAGGATATCCACCGCAAGGGCTTCCAGCAGTGCCCTATCGATCTGTGCAAACCGTGCGGTCATACCGTCGGTTGAGAGCACCGGTCGCAGAACTATGGTCTCCCTGCCTGAGGCGTCATCGTAGCCAAGGGGAAAGATAACCACCGGAAACTGCCAGATGTCGGGCAATTGCCTCTTGTATTTGACCGTAAACGTCCTGACAATGTAATCGGCCTCCCGCAGGAGCTCCACGCGCCCGTGGGTGAGATAGGCCGGGTGGATGCCTAATTGTTCCGGCCTGATTTCGCTGCGGCCTTTGACGACATACGCAACACGATTTATACCGCTGATGCCGTTTACAATGGCGCTTGCTACGCCCTCCAGGTGTGGTACGGTAATGTTGTCACCGTACAGTATTGCAATGTCCTTGTAGCTGCGCGAATCGCCCTGAACCCCTACCGTCTTTGCCGGAGCGATGAAGCCACTCAGCCCATACCGTGACAACACGACAGCCAACTCCCCACTCTGATATACGGGCTTGTTCTCCGTCGAGCAAATACAACGCACGGCTAATCCCGGCCCCGGAAACGGGTCCCGCATAATCATATGTTGTGGCAGCCCCAATGCACCCGCCAACAGCCGCACCTCGTCCTTGTAAAAGTCGGTCAACGGCTCCACCACCTTGTCCTCGCTTATGAGCTTCAGTATCTTATCGACCCGATTGTGGTGTGTCTTTATCCTGGAGGCATTGGTGCTGCAACCGGACTCTATCGTATCGGGATATATGGTGCCCTGTCCCAGTATCCAGTGATTGTCTGATGATTCGATCTTGTTGAGCAGGTCATCCTCTACCTCGATGAACATCCTGCCGATGATCTCCCTCTTGCGCTCGGGGTTACACTCCTGACCGATGGCATCTATGAACTTATTGCTGGCGTCAACGACGTCTATGTTATCGGCGCCAATGCCCTTGAAGTCGCTGATAATGTTGAGCGTTTCGTTTTTGCGCATAAGCCCTGTGTCTATGTATATGCCCCTTACGTGTTCCTTGCCGAGTGCCCTCACACACAGGTAAAAGGCCACAGTGGAATCAACCCCACCACTGACAAGAAAGATGACCTTTCTGCCCTTGGCCTTATCCCTTATGTTGCCGATGAGGGTATCGATCTGGTCTTTGGGGCGCCAGTCTGTTGTGGTAACCTTGCAGACGTTAAAGACAAAGTTCCTGATGATATCCTGCCCGCGGGGTGTATGGACGACCTCGGGGTGAAACTGCAGACCATAGATGTGCCGTTGCGGGTGTGCCATGGCTGCCACGCTGCAGGTATCGCTGGAGGCCAGCACCTCAAAGCCCTCGGGCAACTGCTCAACCGAGTCGCCGTGACTCATCCACACCGTCTGGGTATCGTCCAGCCCCTTAAACAGGCTGTCGTTGTTTAATATCTTGATGACTGCAATCCCGTACTCACCGCCCTCGCTGCCATGCACCTTGCCACCGAGCAGGTGGGCTATGAGTTGGTGCCCGTAGCACAGCCCCAGGATCGGTACGCCGAGGTCAAACAGTCCCTCGGCCACACGCGGGCTCTCCGGTATATACACACTCTGCGGACCACCGGAGAGCACTATCCCGCTAACGTTTTCGAGTCTGTCGGGGGGGGTGTTGAAATCCGTTATCTCCGTAAATACGCCCAGCTCCCTGATCTTTCGTGCGATCAGGTGACAGTATTGTCCACCGGCATTTAGTATTGCAATCCTGCTCATCTATAATACGATAGCATGTTTCATTACTATTTGACAATGGAGGCTCTTTCTTTGGCTTTGTTTTTCCCTTCTTCTCTCCTTCCTACTCACCAACTGCCATTTCTACCTTTGAGAACACCATCGCGGCGCGCTCGTAATCTACCCTGACGGTGTCGCCCTGAGCAATTGAGCCATCCAGTATCTTCAGCGCCAGAGGATTCAGTATCTCACTCTGAAGCACACGACGCAACGGCCTGGCACCATAAACGGGGTCGTACCCGGACTCCGCAATCACCTCCTTGACACGGTCGGTCAACAGGATGTCTATCTGCTTGCCCTTGAGATACTTGCGCATCCGGTACAACTGTATGTCAACTATGCGTTTTAAGAGGTCCTTGCTCAACGCATTGAAGATTATTATATCATCCACACGGTTGAGAAACTCCGGTCTGAAAAACCCCCGCAACGCCTCCATCACCTTGTTGGCCATCGTGCCGGCACTCACACCCTGCTGATAGGCCTCATGCACACGATGACGGTCCTGCAAAAACTCCTGAATATACTCACTGCCTATGTTTGAGGTCATGACAATCACCGAGTTCCTGAAATCCACCGTCCTGCCATGCCCGTCCGTGAGACGACCGTCATCGAGGAGCTGCAGCATTACGTTAAAGACCTCCGGGTGTGCCTTCTCCACCTCGTCAAAGAGTATGACCGAGTATGGCCGCCGCCTAACCGCCTCCGTAAGCTGTCCTCCCTCGTCGTATCCGACGTAACCGGGCGGAGAACCTATCAACCGCGATACCGTGTGCTTCTCCTGGTACTCCGACATGTCAATGCGCAACAGGGCAGCCTCATCATCAAAGAGAAACTCCGCCAACGCCTTGGCCAGTTCGGTCTTGCCCACACCAGTGGGCCCCAGAAACATGAACGACCCGATCGGACGATTGGGGTCCTGTATACCCGCCCGCGCCCGCCTGATGGCATTTGAAACCTTCTCAATGGCCTCATTCTGACCTATTACTCGCAACCTCAAACGGTCCTCCATCTGCAGGAGCTTGTCTATTTCGGTCTCAAGCATCTTTGAAACCGGAATGCCAGTCCACTTTGCCACCACACTGGCAATGTCCTCCTCAGTTACGGCCTCGGTCAACATCTTGCCGTTGACCTGCATGATTTTGAGCTTCTGATTCTCAGCCTCCAGCGCCCTGTTTAACTCAATTAGCCTGCCGTATCTCAACTCCGCAGCCTTGCCCAGAAGCCCCTGACGTTCGGCATTTTCGGACTCAGTCCTGGTGGCTTCGATGTCCTCATTTATCTTGCGGATGTTGGCAATCAACTCCTTCTCGCCCTTCCAACGCACCATTAGCAGGGAATGCCCCTCGGATAACTCAGTCATCTCCTTCTCTATCTTCTGCCGCTGTGCCTCCGCCTCCGCCGAAGTGTCCTTGAGTAGGGCCTGCCGCTCGATCTCCAGTTGCCGCAACCTACGCTGCATCTCATCAATCTCCACTGGCATACTGTCAATGGCCATCCTCAGGCGTGCCGCAGCCTCGTCAATGAGATCAATGGCCTTATCCGGCAAAAACCGGTCGGTTATGTACCGGTGCGACAACGTAGCCGCCGCTATCAAGGCCGAATCCTTGAACTTGATCCCGTGATGTATTTCATAACGCTCTTTTAATCC
Organism: Candidatus Magnetobacterium casense; assembly: GCF_000714715.1. Lineage (GTDB taxonomy): Bacteria > Nitrospirota > Thermodesulfovibrionia > Thermodesulfovibrionales > Magnetobacteriaceae > Magnetobacterium > Magnetobacterium casense. The sequence continues at coordinate 28,203 of NZ_JMFO01000034.1, read as the reverse complement.
CCTCAGTATGGAGATGGTGTCTTCAACGCCCGGTTCTTTTATGTAAACAGGCTGGAAACGCCTCTCCAGCGCTGCGTCTTTTTCGATGTACTTCCTGTATTCATTGAGGGTCGTGGCGCCCACACACCTCAGCTCGCCCCTTGCCAGTGAGGGCTTGAGCATGTTTGAGGCATCCATCGCCCCCTCTGCCGCACCAGCTCCCACAAGGGTATGCAGCTCGTCTATGAACAGGATGATATTGCCCTGTGCGGCCTCTATCTCCTTGATTACGGCCTTGATCCGCTCCTCAAACTCACCCCTGAACTTGGTCCCCGCCAGGAGGAATCCAAGGTCGAGGGCAATGACCCGCTTGTTCTTGAGCGATTCCGGCACGTCACTGTCGATGATGCGCTGTGCAAGGCCCTCGGCTATGGCCGTCTTGCCCACACCCGGCTCACCAATGATGACCGGATTGTTTTTGGTCCTGCGCGCAAGTACCTGTATTACGCGCCTGATCTCCTCGTCCCTGCCAATGACGGGGTCGAGTTTACCCTTGCGTGCAAGGTCGGTAAGGTCGCGACTGTACTTTTTAAGCGCCTGGAACTTGTCCTCGGGGGTCTGATCAGTGACGTTCTGACTGCCTCGAACATCCTGCATGGCCTTCATAAACGTATCCCTGGTGATATTGTAGCGATCAAGGAGACGTCCACCTCCCTTGATTATCACGCCAAGCATCAGCAGCTCCACGCTGACGTACTCATCCCCCAGGTAACCGGCCTGCTTAAATGCCTCCTCCAGGCAATCCCTGATCGCCGCAGAGAGATACATCTGTGCCATAGCCGTAGCACCAACCACCGAAGGGAACTTGTCGATCTCCTTTTCGACATCCTTTCTCAGGGCATTTGTATTGACCCCGAGTTTCTTCAGTATTTGTATAACTGTTCCATTGCCATCAGCCAACAGCGCAGCAATCAGATGTTCAGGCTGCATCTCCTGATTTCCCTTACGCTCGGCAATCATCTGAGCCTCGCGCATGGCCTCCTGACTCTTTATTGTCAACTTTTCTATCTTCATACGGTCTCCTTGAAAATCCTCATCAGGCGCGACCTGACATCCTCACGGGTTTCTTCCTCGAGATATGGCAGGACGTCTTCCAGTTGCGTGTTAAGGGCATCAATGATCCCCCTCATGCGCAGTATTATCTCCACACCGGCCTTGTTGACGCCTAGGTCCCTGGTCAGTTGGATAATCATGTCGAGCCTCTCTATGTCCTCCTCCGAGTACTTACGTTGCCTGTTGTAGCGCTTGGGACATACAAACCCCTCGCGCTCGTAGAGCCTCAGAGTCTGTGGATGAACCCCCAGCATCTCAGCAACCACGCTGATGACGTACAAAGGCTGATCCTTGTCCTTTTTGACCATACTACCCTCTCACCATCCCTTTTCGTGGGTCATCGGTATAGAGATTGCCAAGTCTCCTTATCGTGTCCTTCTCTATGGGACCGAGGCCAACGGGGACAACAATCCGTATCTCAATATATAAGTCGCCCTTGTCGCCACTTGGGGCAGGCATCCCCTTGCCCTTGAGCTTGAATACCTTGCCGCTGTGTGTGCCCTCTGGGAGGGTCATTATGGATGAGCCATCCAGCGACGGAACCTCTATCCTGGCACCTAAGACTGCCTCAGGGAAGGTTACCGGTATGGCGGCGTGCAGGTCATTGCCCTTGCGGGTAAAAACCTCATGCGAAGTCACCGTTATGTCTATGACGATGTCCCCTGTCTTGCCGCTGTAGCCTCCGTTGTCGGCCTTGTTCTTGAGCCTCACCTTAGAGCCGGTGTCAACCCCCGCGGGTATCTTTACCTTCATTGTTTCCGTTGTTGGTACCACACCGGTGCCATTACAGGTCGTGCATGTCTTGGATGACCTTCTACCGGAGCCATAGCACTGCTTGCACTGGATGTCGCGCCTTATGTTCATCGCCTTTGTGACGCCTTCATAGGCCTCTTGCAGTGTCAGGGTCAACTCAGCAACCACGTCCTTGCCCTTGGCACTGCCGGCGGTACTGGTACGACCAGCGCCTGGCCTTGAACCAAGGTTAAAGAACTCAGAGAACAGGTCGCCAAAATTGTTCAGATCGAAGTTGTTTGTATAGCGTCGATCCGCAAAGCCATCAAAACCTGAGTCTGAGGCAAAGGCCGACCTCACAGGGTTGTCATACTCGGCACGCTTTTTTGGGTCTCCCAAGGTGTCGTAGGCCTCGTTTATCTCCTTGAACTTTGCCTCTGCCCACGGACTTCCGGGGTTGAGGTCAGGGTGGTACTTTCTGGCCAGTTTGCGGTAGGCCTTCTTTATCTCTTCCTGAGTGGCCGACTTGTCCACTTCTAGTGTGCTGTAGTAGTTTTTTATATCCGTTGCCATGGTTACCTCTTTTCAATATCTTTACTTATTCTTTAGTATAATACTTTATAACAACGTTGTCAAGCATTATCTACTGACATTAATCAAGTTAATGCTATTGCCGTGGTTGACAGAACTGATAGGTATGTGTTTGAATAATAATATAGAGCTGAACAGATGATTTGGTAAGTTGACACAAAATGTATATACTGATCGGATTCGAGTTTTTTCGGGTATCAAAAATTGCCTGCATACAAGAAAGAAAGGAGCCGCCCTCCTTCTTTATCTTCTGTTGTTATAGCTACTTATACTCTTCTGCTTAATGCAATTGTCCTGATAACAAACGTCGTCCATTCTTTGGTTTCTTTGTGCTATGATATATACACGTGTCAGAGCTAACCATCATAGGAGGCGGGCTTGCAGGGTCTGAGGCGGCGTACCAGGCGGCACGCTGTGGCGTGGATGTCACCATCCATGAGATGAGACCGGCCAGGCTGACCCCGGCACACAAGAGCGGCCTCTTGGGAGAACTTGTGTGTTCCAACTCCCTGCGCTCTGACCTTGCCGACACTGCCCACGGCCTGCTTAAGGCGGAACTTACGATGGCCAACTCCCTCATAATGGAGGCAGCACGAGCCACTGCCATACCGGCAGGCAGTGCCCTGGCTGTCAACAGGGATGAATTTGCCGCCTACATAACCAACAAGCTCAGAAATCACCCGCGTGTAAAGATAGTCACCGGGGAGGTTACGCAACTGCCCGCCCCACCGGCTGTCATAGCCACCGGACCACTAACCTCGGATGCCCTGGCTGCGGCGCTGGGCAAGGTTACCGGCGAAAGCTCCCTGTACTTCTACGACGCCATAGCCCCGATCATAGACGCCGACACCATTGACTACGACATCGCATACTACAGCTCACGCTACGGCAAGGGCGGTGACGATTACCTTAATTGCCCGATGGATGAGGCGGCCTACAACCGGTTTTACGACGCCCTGAGGGAGGCCGATAGCATTGCCGCCAGGGACTTTGAAGATGTCAAGGTCTTTGAGGGTTGTATGCCCGTTGAGGTGATGGCGCTCAGGGGCAGGGATACCTTGAGATTTGGCCCCCTGCGTCCGGTGGGGCTGCCGCATCCGGTGACCGGGGCGATGATGCACGCCGTGGTACAGCTCAGGGCGGAGAACGCCCAACGTTCGGCCTTTAACATGGTCGGCTTTCAGACGCGTCTGAGGCAGTCACAGCAGCAGAGGGTCTTTCGGTTGATCCCCGGCCTGCAGGGGGCGGAGTTCCTGAGATATGGCTCCATTCATCGCAACACGTTTATCAACTCCCCGTTGTACCTTGACAGGGGGCTGCGTCTGAGGTCGCCACAGGTCGATGGTGCCATCTATGTTGCGGGACAGTTGACCGGTGTTGAGGGGTACCTTGAGTCCACGGCAATGGGGCTGTTGGCCGGGATATTTGCCGCACGCAACATCCTCGGTCTGCCGCAGGTTGAGCCTCCCGGTGATACTGCCTGTGGCGCCCTGCTTGACTACATCACAATCCCCGCCAAGGGCGGCAGCTTTCAGCCCTCAAACATAAATTTTGGCCTCCTGCCCCCTCTGGATAAACACATCAGGGACAAGAGTCTGAAGAAACAGGCCGTCGTTGCACGCGCAATGCAGTCGTGGGGCGCCTTTGTTGCAGCAACGGGCAGAGAGACCAAGTAGCAAGGTGTTTGTAACAGCAACTTGGCATATTTCGTTTGATTTCCATTTCAGCAATAAGGTAAAATAATATCTGCACACTGTATAAAACAGGAGGCATAGATGTTTACAACTATCCAAAAATGGGGAAACAGTTTGGGTGTAAGGATTCCGGGAGTAATAGCAAAGAGCCTTAACATATCCAATGGTACTCAGTTGGAGATAACAGAGCGTGACGGCAAGATCACCCTTACGCCAGTGCATAATCGTTATACCCTTGAGGAACTTGTAAGCAACATAACGCAAGACAACCGACACGAGGAGTCAGACGGTGGGTATCCTGTGGGAAAGGAGATATGGTAAAAGGCAATTACATCCCTGACCGTGGGGATTGTGTGTGGCTTTCATTTGATCCAAGGCTTGGTCATGAGCAGGCTGGACGGCGTCCGGCGTTCGTCATATCTCCAAAGGTATATAATGAGAAAGCCGAGTTAGCGTTATTCTGTCCCATTACAAACCAGACAAAGGGGTACCCTTTTGAGGTGGTCATCAGTGGTACAGAGGTTGTCAAAGGAGCGGTGTTGGCAGATCAAATAAAAAGCCTTGACTGGCAGGCACGGCACGCAGATTATATCTGCAGACTTCCAGAAGAGGTTACCCGCGATATTATAAGCAAAATTCAATTACTCATAATCTGACTGTTGCAAAAGCAGGACTACTGTGTTTATAGCAAATTTAGAATAGCCCCCCTGAGAAACACAGAATGAAATCACCATCTTACGCTAGCGTGCTGGGTAGCCGACGGATAGCGATGCTGTTGCCGATAGGGTTTGCATCGGGGCTGCCCCTGGCGCTCACCGGCAGCACGCTCCAGGCGCTGATGACAAGCTGCGGGGTGGACATCCGCACGATTGGGTTGTTTGCGCTTGTCGGACTGCCCTACACGGTTAAGTTTCTGTGGTCTCCGCTGATGGACCACCTAGTGCCACCCTACTTGGGCAGACGTCGGGGGTGGATGCTCCTGATGCAGATTGCACTGATGCTGAGTATCGCACTGATGGCCGTGATATCCCCGCGCAGCAGTCCGGTGTTAATGGCAGTGGTTGCCCTGGTGGTAACTGCGGCATCGGCCTCCCTGGACATAGTCGCAGATGCCTACAGAACCGATATCCTGCACCCGCAGGAGCGTGGCCTGGGGACAGGCGTCTTTATCACCGGCTATCGCATAGCGATGTTGACCTCCGGGGCATTGGCTCTGGTAATCTCAGACCACATCGGCTGGCGGGCAACCTATCTGTTGATGGCAGCAGTGATGGCAGCAGGGATAATCGCGGTCATCTTTGCCCCGGAGCCACAGAACGCCGTGAAACCGCCCCAGAACCTCCAGGAAGCAGTGTGGGGACCATTAAAAGACTACTTCACCAGGGACTCGGCCATAAAGATACTGCTGTTTATCGTCATGTACAAGTTAAGCGATGCCTACGCTGGCTCACTCAGCACCGCATTTCTGTTAAAGGGCATGGGGTTTTCGGCAACCGACGTGGGTACCATCAACAAGGGCCTGGGGTTGGTCTCCACGGTTGTCGGGGCCATGTTTGGCGGCACGCTGATGATCAGACTTGGGCTGTTCAGGTCGTTACTGCTGTTTGGGATACTGCAGGGGGTGTCAAACCTCTTGTTTATGACCTTGGCCTACACCGGCAAGAGCTACGCTATGTTGATTGTAACCGTGGCCGTTGAAAATCTCACCGGCGGGATGGGTACGGCCTCGTTTGTGGCATTTCTTATGACGTTGTGTCATCAGCGTTACAGCGCCACCCAGTATGCGTTGTTGTCGTCCCTGGCCGCAATGGGGAGGATACTGGTTGCCCCCACATCGGGGATAGTTGTTGAGGCCGTAGGGTGGGCCAACTTCTTTCTGATAACCGCCCTGACCGCCATCCCGGGCATGGTACTCCTGCTGTGGCTGCGCAAAAACATCGAAACCATGGCTGCCGTTGGTAAATCATAACAGCAAAAAGTTGACGCATATGTGGTCAAGCCAGGAATCCAGGATGCTTAAAAGTGGCTCTTGCAGATAAGGAACCATTTTTGTTCACGGTTTTTTTTATTTAACTCATTCATGTTACGCAAAAGCATAGCTTAAGTATGGTAATTAGCATAAAATCTCAGACCTCAAAAAAAACTGTTGACAACCGCATACGATCCATAATATAATTAACTTTCATGTGATGATACGGCAACGTTCATTGATGATGGCGCTGTACTATCAGGAGAGGTACCCGAGTGGCCAAAGGGGACGGGCTGTAAACCCGTTGGCTCAGCCTACGGAGGTTCGAATCCTCCCCTCTCCACTTAATTTCGGGGCGTAGAGCGGTGTACCCCGGGAAAACGGTGTGCCCGGTGTGGCGCGGGAGTAGCTCAGTGGTAGAGCGTCAGCCTTCCAAGCTGAGGGTCGCGGGTTCGAATCCCGTTTCCCGCTTAGTACACAGTCCCGGACGAGTTCTACAGGTAGGGACAGAGAGCAAGAGATGGACACAGTGCCCATGTAGCTCAGTCGGCAGAGCACATCCTTGGTAAGGATGAGGTCACCGGTTCAATTCCGGTCATGGGCTCCACCCCAGCTACTGTAAGGAGTGATCCTTATTAATACAAAGGAGGTTTTTTTTAGATGGCAAAGGCCAAGTTTGAAAGAACAAAACCGCACGTGAACATAGGCACGATTGGACACGTGGACCATGGCAAGACAACACTGACGGCAGCAATAACCAAGGTGCTCGCAATCAAGGGCCAGGCCAAATTTACGGCATACGACCAGATAGACAACGCCCCTGAAGAAAAAGCCAGGGGTATTACAATAGCCACGGCACACGTGGAGTACGAAACAGGTAAACGACACTACGCACACGTCGATTGCCCCGGACACGCCGACTACGTCAAAAATATGATAACCGGAGCGGCTCAGATGGATGGTGCCATCCTTGTGGTGAGTGCGGCTGATGGCCCGATGCCTCAGACGAGGGAACACATCCTGTTGGCCAGACAGGTGGGTGTGCCATATATAGTGGTGTTTATGAACAAGGTCGATATGGTGGACGACCCCGAACTCTTAGACCTGGTCGAGCTTGAGGTCAGAGAGTTGCTCAGTAAGTATCAGTTTCCCGGCGACGATATCCCCATAGTCAAGGGCAGCGGCCTCAAGGCGCTTGAGAGTGCCAGCACCGATAACGCCGCAGCCGAGTACAAGTGCATCCACGACCTGATGGACGCAGTGGACGCCTACATACCCGAACCACAGAGGGCACTGGATAAGCCGTTTCTGATGCCCATCGAAGACGTGTTCTCCATCAGCGGACGTGGCACGGTCGTCACTGGCAGGGTTGAGCGCGGCATAGTCAAGGTCGGTGAAGAAATAGAGATCGTCGGCATAAGTGCAACCAGAAAGTCGGTCGTCACCGGAGTGGAGATGTTCAGAAAGCTCCTCGATGAGGGACGAGCCGGTGATAACATAGGAACGCTTTTGCGCGGTGTTGGCAAGGACGAGGTCGAAAGGGGCCAGGTGTTGGCCAAACCAGGTAGCATAACGCCTCACACGAAGTTCAGGGCAGAGGCCTACGTGCTGACAAAGGAAGAGGGCGGACGCCATACCCCGTTCTTTAAGGGTTACAGACCACAGTTCTACTTCAGGACAACGGACGTCACCGGCGTCGTAGAGCTGCCTGAAGGCGTCGAGATGATCATGCCCGGCGATAATATAAATGTGGCGGTAGAGCTGATATCTCCAATAGCCATGGAGAATGGACTGCGATTTGCCATAAGAGAAGGCGGCAGAACCGTAGGGGCCGGAGTCGTTACGGAAATATTGGAGTAGGTGTTAAATGAGAGATATCATATTGCTTCAGTGCAGCGTGTGCAAACGTAAGAATTACTCAACACGAAAAAACAAGAAAAATACAACGGGAAAGCTGACCCTGAAAAAATTCTGCAGGTACGACCGTAAGCACACTGAGCACAAGGAGACAAAAGCCTAACCCACCCCTTGGTAAAGGCAACATGAAGCGCCTTCAAGGGTAAGTTGTGGGCTTGACAAATTTGCTGGTTGTACAGTAGCATATAAGCAAGTGTAATATAGGCCAGTAGCTCTAACGGCAGAGCGTCGGACTCCAAATCCGAGTGATGGGGGTTCAAATCCCTCCTGGCCTGCCAACGGTCGGCCAAAGCGGTGGACCAAAGATGGACATGGTGAGGTTGGCTGAGGCGAGGTTGGCTGAGGCAATTAGCAACAGATGATGCCAGAGAAACATGTAGTGATTCCGTAATATCAGGAGAAATATATATAGTGAAGACGAAGGGTGTAGCATGGTTGAAAAAATAAAGGCATTTTTAAAAGAAGTAACGCTTGAATCGAAAAAAGTAGTCTATCCAAGTAAAGAGGAGCTGATAGGTTCAACTTGGGTGGTGGTGATATTTTCATTTGTAGTTTCGATGTTTCTGGGTTTTGTAGACCTGGGGTTGTCCAAGCTGGTGAGTAAGCTGATCAAGTAGAGACGATAGATATGACAACGGAAAAAAAATGGTATGTGGTGCACACGTATTCGGGCTATGAAGAAAAAGTCAAACTCGGAATCGAAGACAAGGTGCAAAAACAAGGCATAGGACACAGAATAGGCAGAATACTGATCCCCACAGAACGAGTGGTAGAACTGAAACGTGGTAAAAAGAAAGAAAGCGATAAAAAATTCTATCCCGGCTACATAATGGTGGAAATGGAACTTGACGATGAGACGTGGCACCTGGTAAACAACGTACCACGTGTGACGGGCTTTGTCGGTGGCATGTCTCCGGTGTCCCTGCCCGAAGAAGAAATGGACCTGATCCTGCAACAACAGGAAAAAAGCCTCGGACAAGAAGTAAAAATGCAGTTCGAAAAAGGCGAAAACCTCCGCATAACCGACGGCCCCTTCTCCAACTTCAACGGCTACGTCGATGAGGTCGATATCGACCACGGACGATTAAAGGTCATGGTGAGTATCTTTGGCAGACAAACCCCCGTGGAATTAAGCTTCTATCAGGTGGAAAAAGTATAAACCCGTTATCGGCAGGAAAATAACACCCCATATACAGAGTAACGATAAGAGATAATAAAGACATTAGATTGCAAGGAGACGTTCGTGGCAAAAAAAGAAATAACAACGGTAGTAAAAATACAGATAACGGCGGGTAAAGCAAACCCTGCACCACCAATCGGCCCTGCCCTCGGCCCCCACGGTATAAACATCATGGAGTTCTGCAAACAGTTTAACGCCAAGACCCAGCCTATGGGCGATACCATTGTGCCAGTAGTTATAACGATCTACAAGGACCGCAGCTTTACCTTTATCCTGAAAACCCCCCCGGCCTCCCAGCTCTTGAAAAAGACAGCAGGCGTAATAAAAGGCTCCAACGTGCCAAACAAAGACAAGGTAGGGCAGATCACACAGGCACAGCTCAGAGATATAGCACAGGAAAAAATGCCGGACCTCAACGCCTACGACGTAGAACACGCCATGGGCATAATCAGCGGAACGGCAAGAAGTATGGGCATAGACATAGTTAATTAATCACACACACAGATACAACGAGAAGGAGACGGTGATGGGCAAAAAATATGAGGCAGTAAAGGCCGACCTGGAAACAAAAGCAAAAGAGCGAATGGACAAGGCCGGTGTGGACGCTGCCAGGGCAAAGGAGTACTCCCTGCAAGAGGCCATACAGGTGCTGCAGGAGAAACACTTTGTGAAGTTCGACGAAACGGTGGATATAGCCGTAAACCTGGGCGTAGACCCAAGAAAATCAGACCAGATGGTACGAGGTTTCGTAGTCCTGCCTCATGGCACCGGTAAAATAGTCAGAGTGCTGGTCTTTGCAAAGGGCGAAAAAGAAAAAGAGGCCCGCGACGCAGGCGCCGACTTCATCGGGGCAGAAGACCTGGTCGAAAAGATACAAAAGGGATGGCTCGACTTCGATAAGGCCGTCGCAACCCCGGACCTCATGGGTATGGTCGGAAAACTCGGTAAGATACTCGGCCCCCGCGGCCTGATGCCTAACCCAAAAACCGGTACCGTGACCTTTGACATAACAAAGGCCATCAACGAAATCAAGGCCGGCAAGGTCGATTACAAGGTGGAAAAGGCCGGCATCGTACACATGCGTATAGGAAAATTATCGTTCCCCGCAGAAAAACTGATCGATAACGCCAAAACAGCCATAGACTCCATCATAAGGGCTAAACCATCCGCAAGCAAAGGCAGGTATCTCAAAAAACTGACCCTCTCCTCCACCATGGGACCAGGTCTCAGAATCGATATCAGCTCTGTAACGGTAACGAGGGTATAACGAACTGATAAACGAATCCGTAATGTGAAGTCTGACCAAGACGTGACAGTCGCAGACTGCAGGTACAGCGATAGAGTAAACGACCAGAGGTCGGCCTGCTGAGACTTGAAATCGAAACTTGAAAGATTGTGACATATCCCTCCGGCAACAGCCCCAATAGCTATGACCGGTGTGATATCAACGCATAATGTTAAGCAAAACTAAAGTCAAAGCAATGCCCCTCACAGGTATCCACTCTTTCCATGGTGTAGGAACCTGCCTCAATATCGCAAGAGACAGCCAATGTCTGTAACAGGTGCAAAATAACAACCACAATGGAGACAACAACACGATGAAAATGAACAAGAAGGGCAAAGAAGACATTGTAGCAAGCCTTAAAGAGCGATTCCTGAAGTCCAGGGCCGTCGTCCTGACCAACTACAAGGGAATGACCAATGCCGAAATGGCTGCCATGAGAGTGCTGTTTAGGCAATCCAATCTGGAGTACAAAGTGGTCAAAAACACCCTAGCCAAGATAGCCGCAACGGATACCCCCCTGGCCGTGATCAAAGACGTGCTGACCGGCCCCATAGGGATGACTATAGGGTATGACGACGCATCCCTGACGGCCAAAAAGGTGTTCGAGTTCTCCAAGACCAACGACAAACTCCAGGTGCTCTACGGGTGCGTGGAGGGGCGTCTGTTCGATGCCAAGGAGATGAAAACCATTGCAGACCTGCCACCAAAAGAGGTGCTGCTGTCCCAAATCGCCGGATGCTTCCAGGCACCAACAAGTCAAATGGCTCGCCTGTTGGGTGCAACGGTCAGCCGCATAGGACACGCACTCAACGCTCTCAAGGAAAAAAAGGAAAAAGAAGCCGGAGAACAAACACAGTAAAAAAACGGCAACAGTCTGATTCTGTCAGAGATTTAAACAAGATAAATAAATCAAACAAGCCAAATACAAGGAGGCAACACAATGAGCGAACTATCAAGGGAACAGATATTTCAGTACTTCGACAACATGACGATCCTGCAGATGTCAGAATTTATCAAGGCATTTGAGGAGAGATACGGTGTTTCGGCAGCAGCACCCGTGGCAATGGCCGCCATGCCACAGGCAGCGGCAGAGGCAGCACCGGTAGAAGAAAAAACCAGCTTCGACGCCATCCTCTCCGCCATAGGTGACAAGAAAATCCAGGTCATCAAGGTGGTCAGAGAGCTGACCGGACTCGGCCTCAAAGAAGCCAAAGAACTCGTCGATGGTGCCCCAAAAGAAGTCAAAACCGGCGTGTCCAAAGAAGAAGCCGAAAACATCAAGGCTAAACTCGAAGAACAGGGAGCCAAGGTAGATATAAAATAGCAACCACACATGTCCTTAACAACCATGAAAGGCGGTCTCCACGCAAAGGAGACTTAGCGGTCTCCAACAAAGGGGGACTTAGACAATTTATATACGACTGTAAGGAGTAACATGGCAAGGGCATTAAGAGAGAGGATCAATCTTGGTAAGGTTAAAAGGAAAGGAGAGATACCCTATTTAATTGAAATACAGAGACAGTCTTATGCGCTCTTTTTGCAGGCAGACTCCCCCGTGGATAAACGTAAAAACGTCGGTCTGGAGGGGGCCTTCCGTAGCGTATTCCCGATAATCGACTACAACGAAATGGCCTCCATCGAGTACATGGGATACAACATGCTGGAGTCCAAGTACCGTGAGCGTGAGTGCATCGATAAGGGACTGACTTACTCGGCACCCATCAAGATAAAAGTAAAACTCAACCTGTGGAATGCCAGTGAAGACGGAAAAAAGAAACTCAGAGAATCAAGAGAAGAAGAGGTCTATATCGGCGAAATCCCACTGATGAGCGAAACAGGCTCCTTTATCATAAACGGTATCGAGCGCGTCATCGTTAGCCAGTTGCATCGCTCCCCGGGAGTATTCTTTAATACCGACAAGACAAAAACACACACAAGCGGCAGACTGCTCTACACGGCCCGCGTAATACCATCAAGGGGGTCGTGGCTGGACTTCGAATTCGATTCAAAGGACATCCTCTACGTCAGAATAGACAGACGCAAAAAACTGCCTGCTACTATCGTCCTCAAGGCACTGGGGTACTCCAACGAAGACCTCCTTAAGATATTTTATCCCGTAGAGGAAATCACCATACACGACAGAGACAAGCTCACACGCAAGGTCTCCCCAATCCTCACCGGCACAAAGACAAATACGCCTATCACCGACCAAAAAACCAAAGAAATCATCGTCAAGGAGGGAGTCAAAATAACCAAGGCTGCCCTAAATCGTCTGCTGAAGGCCGGAGTGGATGAAATCCCCATCCCCAGAGAAGAAATCGTCAACCGCATCAGCCTCCACGACATCGTAGACCCCGAAACCGGCGAAATCATCGTCGAGGGAAACGAACTGATTTCCGAAGTGGTCTTTGAAAAGATACTCCTGATGAGAATCAGTAAACTCGGCCTGCTCTTCATCGATAACGTCAAGTACCTGTCATCGCTGCGGGACACCCTCCTGATGGACAAGATATCCACCAAGGAAGATGCCCTCCTGGAGATATACAAAAAACTCCGCCCCGGCGAACCACCAACTATCGAGGCAGCCAGGGTGCTCTTTGACGGCCTGTTCTTTGACGAACGACGCTACGACCTCTCACCCGTAGGCCGCCTGAAGGTCAACAAAAGACTGGGACTCAACGAGGCAATGGACAAAACCGTCCTGACCGCCTCAGACCTCATAGAAATTATAAAGTACCTCCTGGCTCTGCGCACCGGACAGGGTGAGGTGGACGACATCGACCACCTCGGAAACCGAAGGGTCAGAAGTGTCGGCGAACTCCTCGAAAACCAGTTCCGAATCGGTTTGGTGAGAATGGAACGTGCCATAAAAGAAAAAATGATGATAACCGAAATAAACGACCTGATGCCCCACGACATAATCAACGCAAAACCCGTCATGGCGGCAGTCAAGGAGTTCTTCGGTTCCAGTCAGTTGAGCCAGTTCATGGACCAGACCAACCCCCTGTCGGAGATCACACACAAGCGCAGGCTCTCAGCCCTCGGCCCCGGCGGTCTGACCAGAGAACGTGTGGGCTTTGAGGTGCGTGACGTACACCCCACCCACTATGGCAGAATATGCCCCATAGAAACCCCCGAAGGCCCAAACATCGGACTCATCACCTCCCTGGCCACCTATGCCAGGGTCAACGAGTACGGCTTCATGGAAGCCCCATACAGAAAGGTCGATGCCGGCAAGGTCTCAGACGAAATCCACTATCTCTCTGCAATCGAAGGAGAAAAGTACGTCATAGCTGAGGCAACATCCAGGATCGACGAAAACGGCTACCTCGCAGGAGACGCCATATCGGCCAGACTGGGCGGAGATATAAAAATATTCGTCCGCGATGACATCCAGTACATGGACGTCTCTCCCAAGCAGATCGTAGGTGTATCGGCTTCGCTGATCCCGTTTCTGGAAAACGATGACGCCAACAGGGCTCTGATGGGCTCCAATATGCAGAGACAGGCCGTGCCTCTGATCCAGACCGAAGCCCCAATCGTGGGCACTGGCATGGAGTTTGCCGCAGCACGAGACTCCGGCGCCATTAAAATCGCAAAACGCTCCGGTGCCGTCGAAAGCATTGATGCTAACCGCATAGTCGTAAGAACCAACGACTGCGGCGTGGATATATATAACCTGGTAAAGTTTGCCCGTTCCAATCAGGCTACCTGCATAAATCAACGCCCACTGGTCACAGTGGGGGACGTTGTGGAGGCCGGTGATGTCATCAGTGATGGCTCCTCAACCGAGTCCGGTGAGCTGGCCCTGGGACGCAACGTCCTGGTAGCCTTTATGCCCTGGGGCGGATACAACTTCGAAGACGCCATACTACTCAACGAACGACTCGTCAAGGATGACGTCTTTACATCCATACACATAGAGGAATTTGAGGTAGAGGCCAGAGACACCAAGCTCGGCCCGGAGGAGATCACACGAGATATCCCAAACGTTGGCGAAGATGCACTGTCCGACCTCGATGACAGTGGCGTCATCTATGTCGGTGCCGAAGTCCAGCCGGGCGATATACTCGTGGGCAAGATCACACCAAAGGGCGAAACACAGTTAACCCCCGAAGAAAAACTACTGCGTGCCATATTCGGCGAAAAGGCCGAAGAGGTCAAGGAAAGCTGCCTCTACGTCCCCCCGGGTGTCAAGGGCACCGTGGTCAACGTAAAGGTCTTTACGCGAAAGGGCATCAAAAAAGACAACAGGGCAAAAAGCCTCGAAGACGACGAAATCAGAAAACTACAACGCGACTTCGAAGAAGAAACCCGCATCGTAGCACGAGAACTAAACAACAAGATAAGAGAAGAACTCAACGGCAAGACCCTTGCCGAAGACCTCAAAGACCCAAAGACGAAAGAGTTGCTCTATGACGCCGGCACCGTCCTGGAAGGCGACGCCCTGGAGGTTATCACAGAAAAGATGATCGGTCGCATCAAGATAGAGGAAGAGACAGTTCTGATGCGTATAGACGACTTTGTCAAGACCACCAGGGAGTACATCAGACAACTACAGTTAAAGTACGACGAACGCATAGAGCGCCTCAAAAAGGGCGACGAACTGCCCCCCGGTGTCAACAAACTGATCAAGGTCTACATTGCCATGAAGCGCAAAATACAGGTTGGCGACAAGATGGCCGGCCGACACGGTAACAAGGGTGTCGTGGCAATGGTCATCCCCTGGGAAGACATGCCATACCTGCCCGACGGTACCCCCCTGGATATCGTGTTAAACCCCTTGGGCGTGCCATCACGTATGAACGTCGGTCAGATACTTGAAACACACCTGGGATGGGCGGCAAAGGCCCTGGGATTCCACGTGGCAGCCCCCGTCTTTGAGGGCGTGCAGGAGACCGAACTGCGCGAAATGCTTACAAGGGCCGGCATGAACGAAAACGGACAGACCATCCTCTATGATGGCAGAACCGGTGAACCATTTGAACGACCCGTCACCGTAGGATACATGTACATGCTCAAACTGCATCACCTGGTCGAGGACAAGCTCCATGCACGCTCCATCGGTCCCTACTCCCTGGTGACACAGCAACCCCTGGGAGGCAAGGCACAGTTTGGTGGTCAGCGCCTGGGTGAGATGGAGGTGTGGGCACTTGAGGCCTATGGCGCTTCATACTCCCTTCAGGAGTTCCTCACCGTCAAGAGCGATGACGTCTCCGGCAGAGCAAAGATGTACGAGGCTATCGTCAAGGGCGATGCCACACTCGAACCCGGTGTGCCCGAGTCCTTCCACGTCCTGATAAAGGAGCTGCAGAGCCTTTGCCTCGACGTAGAACTCTTGGAAAGAAAGGGTCCGCTCGGCTCAAAAGAACTGCAAGATAAAACACCCGAAAACATCTACAGTCTATATCAGAAGCCCAGAAATCCAAAGGACTTTGAGGCCATACGCATACGCCTGGCATCTCCGGATAAAATCCGTGAGTGGTCGTTTGGCGAAGTCAAAAAACCCGAAACTATCAACTACCGTACCTTCAAACCTGAAAAGGATGGCCTGTTCTGCGCAAAGATTTTTGGCCCCGTCAAGGACTGGGAGTGCATCTGCGGCAAGTACAAACGCATGAAACATCGCGGCGTGGTCTGTGACAAGTGCGGCGTAGAGGTCATTCAATCCAAGGTCAGACGTGAGCGCCTCGCACACATAGAACTGTGCACCCCCGTGGCACACATCTGGTTCCTCAAGGGCGTCCCAAGCAGAATCGGAATGCTCCTGGATATGACCATGAAAAACCTCGAAAAAGTCCTCTACTTTGAGAGTTACGTGGTCATTGACCCACAGGACACCACGCTGAAAGAAAGACAGATACTCAGCGACGAAGAATACAAAAAGTATACCAACGAGTTCGGCACCAGGTTTAAGGCCGGCATGGGGGCCGAGGCCATCAGGGAACTTCTGCGCAAGGTTGATGTTGAAACCCTCAGCGTCGATCTCAAAACACGCATAAACGAGGCCAACTCTATCGGGATCAAAAAGAAACTGACCAAAAGGCTCAAGATCGTTGAGGCATTCAAGTTCTCCGGTAACAAGCCCGAGTGGATGATCCTCGACGTTATCCCCGTGCTGCCCCCCGACCTCCGTCCCCTGGTACCGTTGCAGGGAGGACGCTTTGCCACCTCCGATCTTAACGACCTCTACCGCAGGGTCATCAACCGCAACAACAGACTCAGACGTCTGCTTGAGCTGAAGGCCCCAAGCGTTATCATCAAAAACGAAAAGAGGATGCTCCAGGAGGCCATCGACGCCCTCTTTGACAATACCAAGGGTGCCAAGGTACCCAAAAGCTCCACAAAGCGTTCGCTCAAATCCCTCAGCGACATGATCAAGGGAAAACAGGGTCGCTTCAGACAAAACCTCCTGGGCAAACGTGTGGACTACTCCGGGCGTTCCGTCATCGTGGTCGGGCCGGAACTGAAGCTGCACCAGTGCGGTATACCAAAACAGATGGCCCTTGAACTGTTTAAGCCGTTTATCTTTAACAAGCTCGAGGAAAAAGGCTACGTCACAACCATCAAACAGGCAAAGAAGTTTGTCGAAATGGAGCGCCCCGAGGTCTGGGATGCCCTCGAGGAGGTCATCAAGGAGCATCCGGTGTTGTTAAACCGTGCCCCAACGCTGCACCGTCTGGGCATCCAGGCCTTTGACCCCATGCTCATCGAGGGCAAGGCCATCAAACTGCACCCCCTGGTTTGTACCGCATACAACGCCGACTTTGATGGCGACCAGATGGCCGTACACATACCTCTGTCAATAGAGGCACAGGTGGAGGCACGCGTGCTGATGATGTCCATCAACAATCTCCTCTCACCCGCAAGTGGAAAGCCTATCGTGCTGCCCACACAGGACATGGTCCTTGGCCTGTACTACCTGACCAAGGAAAAAGAAGGCCTTATAGGCGAGGGCAAGGTGTTTTCATCCATGGATGAGGTGCGCATCGCATACGACAACAAAAAGGTACTCGAACACACAAAGATAAAGGTGCTCCTCAATGGCCAACACGTAAACACCACCGTTGGCAGGGTCTTGTTCTATGAGGTGGTGCCAAAGAATGTGCCGTTTACAGAGGTAAACAGGCTGCTCACCAAGAAAGAAATACAGAAGGTTATCGACTACTCCCACAAGTACGCCGGCAGACGCAAGACCGTGGAGTTCCTCGACAACCTCAAGCGTATGGGGTTTGAGTTTGCCACACGTTCGGGCATATCCATCTGTATATCGGACATGCACATCCCTTCCAAGAAGGCCGAAATCCTCAAAGAGGCCGAAAAAGAGGTCATGGAGGTCTACAAACAGTATGCCGACGGCCTAATAACCAACGGTGAACGCTACAACAAGGTCATAGACATCTGGGCAAACGTCACGGAAAAGGTGGCCGAGGTCATGATGGCCGAACTCGGTGCCGAAGATGGCAAAGACCTCACCCCCGAAGACATAGAAAAGAGTCGTGCCTTTAACAGCGTCTTTATGATGGCCGACTCCGGAGCAAGGGGTTCGGCTGCCCAGATAAGACAGTTGGCCGGCATGAGGGGATTGATGGCAAAGCCCTCCGGTGAGATCATCGAAACCCCAATAACGGCGAACTTCCGTGAGGGCCTCTCTCCGCTTCAGTACTTTACCTCAACACACGGGGCACGCAAGGGGCTTGCCGATACGGCCCTCAAGACGGCCAACTCCGGGTATCTGACCAGGAGACTCGTCGATGTTGCCCAGGACGTGATTATCACCGAGGTTGACTGCGGCACGGATGACGGTATACTCATCACGGCCCTCATCGAAGGTGGAGAGATCATCCAGCCCCTTGAGGAACGTCTCATGGGACGACTCACGGCAGAGGACATAAAAGACCCCCTCACCGGTGAAGTCATCATGCTCAAGGACACGGAACTCAACGACGAAAACGTCAACAAGATAGTTGACGCCGGCGTTGACAGGGTAAAGATACGTTCCGTGCTGACCTGCCAGACGCGCTTTGGCATCTGCGCCAACTGCTATGGCAGAGACCTTGCCAGAAACGACAAGATCGAAATGGGCGAGGCCGTGGGTATCATAGCCGCCCAGTCCATCGGAGAGCCTGGCACGCAGTTGACCATGAGGACGTTTCACATCGGTGGGGCGGCTACAAAGATCATCGAGCAGGCAGTCCTTGCCTCCAAGCACGGCGGTAACATAAAGTTTGTCGATCTCAACTACGTCACCAACCGTGAGGGCTTGCTGGTTGTCATGAACCGTAATGCCTTCCTGGCCGTTGTCGATGACAATGGTCGTGAGAGGGAAAAGCACAACCTCGTCTATGGGGCCAAGCTCCTGGTCAAGGAGGGCGACAAGGTCGTCGTAGGCCAGAAGATAGCCGAGTGGGACCCATACTCAACCCCAATCCTTACGGAAGTAGGTGGCAGGGTGGCATGGGGTGACATAGAAGATGGCGTATCGGTCAAGGAGCAGCTTGACGAAATCACGGGTCTGTCACATAAGTTGATCGTGGACTTCCCGCCACATCTCAACCTCAGACCCAGAATATCGATAAAGGACGAACACGGCAAATCAACCCTGAAGTTGCCATCGAGCCACATCCCTGCCCGGTACATGTTACCTGCGGGGGCCAACGTGCTCGTGGAGCGCAATGACATAGTTGCCCCCGGTGACATCCTGGCCAAGATACCGCGTGAGACCATAAAGACAAAGGACATCACGGGCGGTCTGCCACGTGTGGCGGAGCTGTTTGAGGCCAGAAAACCCAAAGAACCAACCCTTGTCTCCGAAATCGATGGTGTGGTAGAGTTTGTTTCCACGCTGAAGGGTTCCAGGGTGGTGAAGGTCAAGGGCGGCGATGTGGTAAAAGAATACACCGTCCCCAAGGGCAAACACGTAACCGTACACGAGGGCGACTGGGTACGGGCCGGTGAGGCACTGATGGATGGTGCCGTCAACCCCCACGATATCCTCGACATCCTGGGGCCAACGGAGCTTCAGCGCTACCTCGTTGACGAAGTGCAGAAGGTCTATCGTCTGCAGGGTGTTGCCATCAACGACAAGCACATAGAGATCATTATCAGGCAGATGATGAGAAAGGTCAGGATCGAGGACGCAGGCAATACGGAACTGATGATCGGTGAACAGGTAGACAGGATTCAGTTCCAGGAGCACAACGCCCTTGTCATGGCCAATGGTGGCAGGCCGGCAATAGGCAAACCGCTTCTGTTGGGCATCACCAAGGCATCGTTGACCACATACAGTTGGGTTTCGGCGGCCTCCTTCCAGGAGACAACACGTGTATTGACCGATGCCGCACTGGCGGGGCTTGTTGACGACCTCAAGGGGCTTAAGGAAAACGTCATCATGGGCAAGATCATCCCATGCGGCACAGGCATGGAGAGGTTTAAAAACACCCACGTAAGACGTGAAAACTACTACACTCCAGAGCAGATGCCGGCACTTGACTTAACCCCTGACCAACATGAGTCTGACCCTGAACAGCAGGAACAACCACCTGTGCAAGAAGAAGCCGGCGTCTGACATGAGGCATTGTTCAACACGCAGCAAAACACAGATATAGTAACAGATAGAGCTATTGCCCTCCCAACAGAATACCCCTCCTTTATGGGAGGGGGCCGGGGGAGGGTATTCCCCTTTTAACGTGAGCAACGCCTGTCAACAACGCTTCATAGCCGACGCCATGCTTGGAAGACTTGCACGATGGCTGAGAATGCTCGGCATCGATACGCTCTACATGAGAGATATAAAGGACAGCGAACTGGTCAGGTTGGCCAGGGCTGAGGGCAGGTGTCTGTTGACAAGGGACAGGGCGCTTGTTAATGAGCATCACCTGGCCAATTATGTCCTGTTGAGGGCCAACGATACGGGTAGTCAGTTGCGGGAGTTAAGCCGGAGTTTTGCCGGGGGCCTGTCTCTTACAGCGCAAGGCAGGTGCACGTCGTGTAACGGGGGCCTTTGCAGGGTTGAAAAAACAGACATCGTAAACGAGGTGCCTCAGTACGTCTACTACACCAACGATGAGTTTACCAGGTGCTATATGTGCGGCAAGGTGTTTTGGGCAGGTACCCACAGGGACAGGTTCATCAAGATGGTAAGAGGACTTATTGTTTAGTACAAGCGACCTCAGAGGTCGGATGATATTGTCGCTGGTGTTGATAGTGTTGATCCTGTGCCTGGGTACGTTGGGGTTTGTTTTAATTGAGGGATGGAGCACGTTTGACGCCTTCTATATGGTAATCATAACGCTTGCAACGATTGGTTTTCAGGAGGTACATCCGTTGTCTGCACATGGCAGGGGGTTTACGATAGTGCTTATTTTCTTTGGTGTTGGCCTTCTTGCCTATTCGGTAAACGTGGGATTGAGGGTGCTCCTGGAGGGTGAGTTGCAGGAGGTGCTTGGGAGGAGGAAATTGAAAAAACGCATACAGGAAATAAAAGACCACTACATAATTTGCGGTTATGGCAGAATGGGCAGGATTATCTGCAAGGAACTTAAGGCCAACGGTATCCCCTTTGTTGTGATAGACCAGTCAGAGGAGGATGAGCGCATGAAGGAGGAGATGCTGTTTATCAACGGCGATGCCACCCTCGATGAAATACTCAATGAGGCCGGCATAGACAGGGCCAGGGGGTTGGTGTCTGTGTTGTCCTCGGATGCCCAGAACCTGTTTGTGGTACTCAGTGCCCGTGTCCTGAATCCCACGATAAAGATCGTGGCTCGTGCTGCCGAGGATAGCAGTGAAAAGAAGCTCCTCAGGGCAGGTGCGGACAGGGTCATTGCCCCATATCACATCGGTGGTTTGAAGATTGCCCACACGATCTTAAAGCCTGCCGTTGTGGATTTCCTGGAGTTTGCCACCATGAGCGGCAACATCGAGTTGCAGATGGAGGAGGTCATTGTGGCGGAGGGTTCGGAGTTGGCAGACCGCGTGATAAGCGACTCGGGGATAGGCAGGAATCTGCGTATAATAATCGTTGCCATAAAGCGTCAGGGCGGGAAAATGACATTCAATCCCACGCACAACACATTCATAATGCCCGGGGACACCCTCATCGCCCTCGGTGAAGTCACCCGCCTCAAAGAACTCAAAAAAATGGCAAACCCATAGAAAAGAATAAAGAAGAGGAGAGAAGAAAGGGGCGGTTTGTGGCAGGGGCGGGTGCGAAAAAGTCCCCTTGACACCATTTTACCATACTTTTTTAAGAGGATACCTTTCTTGGATGTTTGCAAAATTCAAGTGTTAAATGTTAATATTCCCTATATAAAAGGGAGGTTTTTTTTATATGGATTATTTTTTTAACGAAGAACAGCAGATGGTCAAGGACCTTGTCCGTCAGATCGCAGAAAGTAAGGTTGTACCAGTCAGGGCGGAGCTGGATGAGAGGGAGGAGTTCCCCCATGAAATAATCAAGGTTCTTGCGCAGTCTGACCTGTGTGGACTGATTATCCCTGAGGAGTTTGGGGGGTTGGGCAAGGGGGCCATGGAGTTGTGCATAGCGGTAGAGGAACTCAGCCGGGCATGTCTGGGTGTCTCCACCAGCTATGCGGCCAATGCCCTTGGCACCTTTCCCCTGCTCTTGTTTGGCACACAGCAGCAGAAAGAAAAATACCTGCCCGATATCGCCTCAGGCAGAAAACTCGTAGCCTTTGGCCTGACGGAGGCCAATGCCGGATCGGATGCCGCAGGTATACAGACAACCGCCGTAAAAGATGGCGACGACTATATATTAAACGGCACCAAACAGTGGATCACCAACGGCTCGGTAGCCGGAATATACACGATCATTGCCATGACGGACAGGTCAAAGGGGGCACGCGGGGCCTCTGCCTTTGTAGTTGAGGATGGCATGGAAGGCTTTACCTACGGCAAGAAGGAAAAAAAGATGGGTATACGTGCCTCTGTCACCTGCGAACTGGTCTTTAACAACTGTCGCCTGCCAAAGGAAAACCTCATCAGCCGAGAGGGGATGGGCTTTATTGTGGCCATGAAGACGCTTGACCAGTCGAGGGTTGGGGTTGGCGCCCAAGGTGTTGGCGTAGCGCAAGGGGCACTTGAGGAAGCCGTCAACTTTGCCCGAAACAGGGTGCAGTTTGAAAAGCCTATAATCAGCTTTCAGGCTATCCAGCACATGCTTGCCGATATGGCTATCTCCATAGAGGCAGCCAGGGCGCTCGTCTACAGCGTTGCACGATACATGGACAGCGGCGCCAAGGACATCACAAAGGACTCGGCCATGGCAAAGACCTTTGCCACAGATATGGCTATGAAGGTTACCACCGACGCTCTTCAGGTAATGGGTGGTTCGGGCTACATGCGGGACTATCCCGTTGAAAAAATGATGCGTGATGCAAAGATATTACAGATATATGAGGGCACTAACCAAATCCAGAGAAACGTCATATGTCAAAACCTCATAAAAGAATCAACCAGACAGGGTAGCAAGAAATGAAGATCGTTGCATGTATAAAGCAGGTGCCAGATGCCGCCGAGGTCAGGATAAACCCCCGGACCAATACCCTCATCCGCGACGGCGTACCAAGTATAATTAACCCCTACGACCTGCACGCCATTGAGGCAGCCCTCGCCATAAAAGAAATGGAGGATGCTTCGGTAGCTGTACTGACGATGGGGCCGCCGCAGGCAGAAACAGCCCTCAGGGATGCCGTAGCAATGGGTGCGGATGAGGCCGTATTGTTGACCGACAGGGTATTTGCCGGTTCGGACACGTGGGCAACGGCTTGTGCCCTCAGTGCGGCGATCAAAAAAATAGGCTACGACCTGATTATCTGTGGCAAACAGGCCATCGATGGCGATACTGCCCAGGTGGGACCCGCCATTGCGGAGTTCTTAAACATCCCGCACGTTGCATATGTTAGCAAGTTTGTCTCCTTAAACAACGACAACATTACGGTGCGCCGATTGATGGATGATGGCTACGATGTAGTTGAGGTCTCACTGCCGGCATTGATTACCGTTGTCAGGGAGTTGAATCAGCCACGGATGCCCTCTCTTAAAGGCAAGATGCGGGCGAAAAAACTCGAAATAAAGAAGCTCAACCACACCGATATCGGAGTCTCACCCGGGGATGTGGGAGTTGATGGCTCCCCCACGCAGGTCAGAAACATATTTGCGCCAGAGATCAAAAAGAACCGAATGATGCTCCAGGGGACACCGGAACATCAGGTGGAGGAACTTGTCGGAGCACTGAAATCCATACGGTGTATATAGTTTGACAATGTCATATTTAAGTAAACACGGGGATTGTCTGAACCAGGGATTGATTACTTTGCTTCCTACGGTCGCAGGGCAGATTAGAGGATTTACAGGAAAAAGGGATAAGACCTTTTTAACAAAATCCTGATAATCCCCGATAATCAAATCGCTCCTTACAGTCGCCAGACCGTTAAATCGTGGTTCAGACATCTTTTAGTGTATCTTCTTATTGATAATAAATGACTAAAATATGTATCTTCTTGTGATAATTAACACCCTTGACCCCCTTCTGCGAAACCTTTTACCATGCTTTTTTTAGAGGATACAATTTTCTATACAATTTCACGCAGACATTACAGTTTTTTACATTATAAGGAGGCTATAAAACATGACATCAGACGGAAATAAGAACACGAAGGTGCTGAACGCACTCATAAGCGTATCGGACAAGAGCGGCGTAGTGGAGCTGGCCAGGGAACTAAGGACGTTGGGGGTCAACATACTCTCCACGGGTGGGACAGCCAAGACCCTGCGTCAGAGCGGGATAGACGTGGTCGAGGTATCCGACTACACAGGTTTCCCTGAGATAATGGATGGCAGGGTCAAGACGCTTCATCCAAAGGTCTACGGCGGAATACTGGCCAGACGCGACAACGCTACGGATATGGACACCATCCAGAGACAT
The DNA here is from genome assembly GCF_000714715.1 of Candidatus Magnetobacterium casense. Taxonomy (GTDB): domain Bacteria; phylum Nitrospirota; class Thermodesulfovibrionia; order Thermodesulfovibrionales; family Magnetobacteriaceae; genus Magnetobacterium; species Magnetobacterium casense. The sequence goes on along the minus strand of NZ_JMFO01000034.1, from coordinate 3,795 downwards.
GGCATCAACCGCATTGACATGGTTGTGGTAAACCTGTACCCCTTCCGGGAAACGATAAAACGTCCAGGTGTTACCATGCAGGATGCCATCGAAAACATAGACATCGGCGGACCGGCCATGATCAGGGCAGCGGCCAAGAGCTTTCAGGATGTCATTGTGGTGGTTGACCCCGGCTCCTACAACGATATCATAGCACAGATGAAGCACAACAATGGCCTCGTAAGCCTCGATATGCGTATGGCTCTGGCAGAGAAGGCCTTTGCGCATACGGCATCCTACGACACTGCAATAGCGGAGTATCTCAGGGGCACAAAGCAGTCACTATGAAGACACAGATAGAGTGTTTCCCCTGCTTTGCCAGGCAGGCCGTCCTGACCCTCGGTAACGTGAACATGGCAGAGGCCAATAAGCTCGACGTGATCAGGGCCGTCCTGCAGGAGATGGAGGGTGCCGATGTCAGCCAACCCCCGGCATATGCAACAACGTTTATCTACAGAATGATAAGGGAACTCACCGGCGAGGACCCCTACAAGGAACTCAAGGCACGCTATAACGCAATAGCCTTAGAACTCTATCCCCGGCTCAGGGCGCAGGTCTTTGGGCATTACGACCCCCTGTGGATGGCCACGAGGCTGGCTATTGCTGGAAACATCATAGACTTTGGCATCTTTACAAACGTCGATATCGAGGGGACGATCCAGCGGGCGCTTGAGCACAGGATCGAAGTGGACGACTACGAGGCATTTAAGCAGGCCCTCACAATTGATAATCACGGCAAGGGGGCCGAGTTGCTCTATCTCCTGGACAATGCCGGGGAGATAGTCTTTGACAAGCTCCTTATCGAGGTCCTGGGCGGGATGGGCAAGGATGTCACTGCCGTGGTCAAGGGGTTTCCGGTAATAAACGATGTAACCATGCAGGATGCCGGAGACGTTGGCCTGGATGCCGTGTGCAAGGTCATAGATAACGGCTCCGATGCCGTGGGCACGATAACGACGCTGTGCAGCAGTGATTTTCTTGCCAGATTTAATACACATAGTTTTATCATAAGCAAGGGACAGGGCAACTACGAAACCCTTTGTGGCAACGACAAGGACATATTCTTCCTCTTCCAGGCAAAGTGCGATGTCGTGGCCAGACACCTGGGGTTGAAAGTGGGGGCAATGTTGTTAAAACGAAATAAATACGAAACGGGGGTACACGCATGACTGACATTAAACGGATGTACAGGACGATCATGGATGATGATTTTCCACCTGAGTTGACTATAACCATTGGTGAAACTCAACTGAAGTACCAAAAGCGCACCTGGAAGATACCGGATGACAAGAGCGGCGAATTAATAGAAAAGGGACTTCGCTACGGAGAAAATCCCGACCAGCAGGCCGCACTCTACGGCCTTGTCAGCGGCAATCTGAGCATCGCCGGCTGCCAGTACATCAGCCCTGGCAACGGCCTGGTAAGCGCCATCAGCGAAGAAGAGATGCTACAGGCAGGCAAGCACCCGGGCAAGACAAACTTCACCGATCTTGACAACGCCCTCAATATACTGAAGTACCTGATGAACAGACCCGCCGCCGCCATCATGAAACACAACAACCCCTGCGCCGTTGCCTATGGTGCGACCATTGCAGAGGCCTATGATCGTGCCAACATGGCCGATCGTATAGCGGCCTTTGGAGGTTGTCTGGCCCTCAATCGTCCGCTGGACAAGGATACGGCAGGGTTGATTGCAACCAATTACCTGGAGGTGGTGGCAGCTCCGGAGTTTGAGCCGGAGACGGTTGATATCCTGGCCACACGCAAGAACCTGCGCATAATCCGCCTCAAACGCATAGATGACCTTGCCAGGTACAGGGACTTAAGATTCGTTGACTTCAAGTCATTAAACGACGGAGGGCTGATAATCCAGCAATCACAACTCAACCGAATACGCTCAAAGGAGGACTTTACGCTTGCCAGTGCCACGTACAAGGGCACCCGATACGTCATAGAGCGTGAGCCTACCGAGGCCGAATACGAGGACATGCTCTTTGGTTGGCACGTGGAGATGGGTGTAACGTCCAATTCCGTCATCTACGTCAAGGACGGCGTCACCGTGGGCATTGGTACGGGTGAGCAGGACCGCGTTGGGGTGGCCGAAATTGCCGTCTTTAAGGCTTATGCCAAGTACAAGGATGCGCTCTGCTTTAAGAGGTACGGGATCGGTTACAACGATTACGTCCTTGAGGTTGAGGCGGGTAAGCGCAGTCGTGAGGGGCTTGATGAGCTGGAGGCCGAAACGGCACGGGACAAGGCCGGCCTGATTGGCTCTACGATGATATCGGATGCCTTTTTCCCGTTTCGTGATGGTGTGGATGTGGGTATCCGGCAGGGCGTCAGGGCAATCGTCCATGCAGGTGGCTCAGACAGGGACTTCGAGTCCATTATGGCCTGCAACGAGGCAAATCCACAGGTAACAATGGCCTTCACCGCCCAGCGCGTATTCAAACACTAACATTGGGTTACTCAACGTAGGTTTAGCAACCAACGGGAGCGGGTAGTACAATCTACAGCCTTATCCTTTAAGCAGAAGAGTATAAGTAGCTATAACAACAGAAGAAAAGAAGGAGGGCGGCTCCGCTTCTTGTCGCTATAGGACGCTCTTGGCCCTCCTCAGACCTCCCCCGCAAGGGGAGGGGTGGCTCACCCCCTGGAGCGTCAGGAGGAGGTATAACCCTCCCCCCGATTGTTGCCTTTCTTTACTTAGTCACTTACTTAGCCTGCCACTATTTAGCCTGCCATTCCGGGGGCATACCTATCACAACGTAACCCTTGTCGGATATAGACACGCCGTCCATGAACCACGCATACACGTCGCCATTGCCGGTGTTCTTCCAGAAGATGTCGGCCTTGCCGTTGCCGTCGTAATCAGCCACGGAGATGATATGCCAGACGTTGGGCATCCCGTGACTCACAAGACCGCCGCCAACTATCTTAACCCCATCCATCAGCCACATGGCAACGTCGCCAGAGGTGATGTCCTGCCAGAGCAGGTCGGCCTTGCCATCGCCATCAAAGTCAACGACCGCCTTTATCTGCCAACTGCCTGGGATACCACGTGATGAGTAATCCATCTTTGAGCGGAAGTTCCAGATTGTAGAGTTCGAGGTGTCCCCATAAAGCCTTTATAATCAACATTCTATGTTGATTTACTTAAAAACTATTCGCACAAACAGAGCCTAACACTTCAAGAATTTGTATGCCAAGTTTTTCTAAAACTCTTTCGGCTATACCTGCTGGTTTTACCACTCTCGTAATTATTACACCTCCTATTTCTTCATCTACGCATGCTATTTCATTTAAACTTGAAATTAGAGCCTTTTGCAAAACTCCTAAACTAAACCTTTTTTAGTTCTCTTTGTGCTATAATATAACACCTAAATATAATAGATTAAAAGGAGAACATAATGTTATTAGAGAGTATATCATGGTTAGCAGGAAATATACAACGGGTACTGTTCCCAGAGTTGGAAGAAATACTTACCGATTCAATAACCAAGAAACAAAAGCAGTTAGTTACAATCCTGGAGATAGTTCAGATAGAAAGACATATGTGGTGGGTAGACAGTCAATGCATAGGTCGTAAACTCAAGGAGAGGTATGCAATTGGCAGAGCGTTTGTAGCCAAAGTTGTCTATAATTACCCTACGACAAGTCTTTTGATAGAATCTACTAAAAACGATGCCAAATCTGAGAAAGATATGTGGATTTGCTAAAATCAAGATATACCATCAGAATCAACATTCTCACGTG
>NZ_JMFO01000033.1 GCF_000714715.1 Candidatus Magnetobacterium casense | reverse complement strand
TTTAGCAAATCCGCTTATTGTCCTCAGGTTTGGCATTGTCTTTAGAGATTCTATCAGCAGACTCGTTGTAGGATAATTATAGACGGCTTTAGCCACAAATGCCCTGCCAATAGCATCTCTTTCTTTAAGTTTACGCCCTTTACATTGATTATCTACCCACCCCATATACTTTTCTATTTGAGCTATCTCCAGGATTGTAATTAAATGCTTTTGCTTTTCAGTTATGGGGTCGGTACAAATCTCTTCAAGCTCTGGGAACAATAGTCGTTGCACTTTTCCTAATAGCCATGATATACTCTCTATTAACATATGCTCTCCTTATGATTTAAGATGTTTTTAGGAGATTTATTTTATCATAGGGAGGGCTAAAATATCATTAAAATTTAGGAGTTTTGCAAGAGGCTCAAGTTACAGTATTTTTTTTTAAACAGAGGTTTAACGTTATGGATGAACAAAATGTATACGACATTGTGATTATAGGTGGTGGCCCAGCCGGTCTGTCAGCGGCGCAGTATGCGGCCAGGATGGGTATGAAGACCATTGTCCTGGATAAGTCGCCGTTGGCTGGGGCACTTGCCTCATCGAACAAGATAGAGAACTATCCTGGCGTCCTAGAGCCGATGACCGGTCCGCAACTGCTCGATTTATTCAGGCAACAGGCCATAGCCTTTGGTGCACAGTACGTGGAGACGCTCGTGATAGGGGTAAAGTTCAACGCTGATATCAAGGAAGTCTATGCGATGGACGGTAATTATTCGACAAGGGCGGTCATTGTTGCCACCGGCGCTATGGGGAGAAAACCTTCGGTAAAGGGGGAAAAGGATTTCCTCGGCAGGGGGGTTAGTTACTGTGCGGTCTGTGATGCGGCCTTCTATCGTGGCAAGGTGGTCTGTCTTGTCGGGGAGTCGGAGGAGGCGATCAAAGAGGCTTCCGTGTTGGCCAGGTTTGCAGACAGGGTTAATTTCATTGCGCCCACAAACAATGCAGAGTTGCAAAGGCATCCCACGTTGTCTGAGAATAACATCACGATACATTTAAACATGAGGGTGGTTGAGATACGTGGCTCGGATGTTGTAGAGGCCATCGTGCTCGAAAACAAAGGCGATAAAGCTGAGATGGTTATACCCACGGATGGCATTTTTATGTATCTTCATGGCAACAGACCAATCGTGGATTTCCTGGACTTTGTCGTGGACATCAGCGACGAAGAGTGCGTCATAACCAACCGGATGATGGAGACCAACATCGAGGGTGTATTTGCCGCCGGTGATGTAACCTGTGTCGAGGTCAGGCAGGTCGTAGTATCCGCAGCAAACGGGTGCGTCGCGGCTCTGTCGGCGGAGAAGTACATCCATCACAGAAAGAGACGGCGGCTGGAGTGGGGATAGGAAGCCGGAAGAAGAAGAAAGAAAGGGGCAACTCTGCTTCTGCTGCTCCAGGTCCCCTTGAAGGATAGGGGGCTGAGGGAGAGGGATAGACGTACTCGTTCACCGTCTTTCCAATCTTTCACATATCCATTGCCATTTATTTCGTTTACTACTATTTCCATTTCCTCTTTTGATACCTTTTCACCTGTACCCTCCACCAATTCCTGTATGCTTTCATGACTTATCTCTACCTTTAATAGCTTTTTAATGTAAGAACCCGCTTCTTCAAATGGTATCCGCTGACCTAACAACACCATCGCTTCTTTAACCTCTAATGTGATTTGTCCCGTATTGCCGATTATCTTATCTAATGGTTTTTCATAACGGTCACACTTGTCACGATAAAACACTCTGACCTGTATATCGTAGTCCACTAAACCCTTTATCTTTCTGTGTTTTTTCCCCTTACTTCTCATCTTGTTGCCACATTCTTTACACTCTGTATGTTCAATATCCATTTGTTGGAATATTTCTTCCGTCACTTTCTTGCGAAGTATCATGAACAATTCTGTAAAATTGCTTTCCACCGCATTTATATCAAAAACATCTCCCAACATTGCTTGTACAGCGCCTTTTAACATGAGCCTCTTGCAAAAGTACATGTTATGTAAAATATAGCAAAAAGCTCATTTTGTAAGTGGCTGATATTAAATGATATTTTGGGGGCACTATAATTGCTTGATTTGAGATTTGCAAGAGGCTCACATATCTCCTAAATCTGAGATTAGTCTATCCGTAATAGTTCAGGGGGTAGTAAAAAAGTCCCTGACTTGGGTTTTTTCCAAATAGGCACACACGGAGAGAGGCACATAGTATTCATGCTGGTTTACAGTCAAAAAACAGCCTAAAAATTCAAACCTCGTAGATACACGCTATTCAAAATAAGTCTTGACGTAACCATGTAGTATATGCTATATTTGTAGGTATGTATTTGAGAACAACAACTCGTAAAAATACGGATGGTTCAGTAACCACATACTACCAGCTTGCACATAACACACGAAACCCTAAAACCAAAGTCCCAGAGGTCAAAGTGATATATAATTTCGGTCGTGCAGATACTCTAAACCGTGATGATTTGGTACGGTTATGCAGATCGATAGCAAGAGTTTGTGGAGTTACTGTTACTGACAGTATCACTCCGGAACAAACCTCTACCTCCAAAGAACAAGCAGGACTTCCGGAAGACATAAAACTTGTTCGTTCCTTGGAATTAGGTGCTGTATTTGTAATAGAGCAACTTTGGGAAAGATTAGGGATAGGGTCTGAATTGAGGAGTATTGCCAAAAATACTGGCGACAAAATACCTTATGATAAAGCACTTTTGGCAATGACAGCAAATAGATTGTGTCAACCACAATCCAAATTAGGTGTATGGGATAGATGGCTCGCAACGGTATATCTACCATCATGCAGAGGTCTTATGTTAGCACATATGTATAAAGCAATGGATTTTCTATATGAAAATAGCGAAGAGATAGAGAAAGCAGTATTCTTCCGCACCGCTAACCTGTTTAATACTGATATTGACCTCATATTTTATGACACTACGACAGTTTCATTCTCTATTGACTACGAAGATGATGACAGTGGTTTGAGGAAGTACGGTAAGTCCAAAGATGGTGGATGGTCTCCTCAAGTTGTTGTGGCTTTGGCTGTAACAAGAGAAGGGTTGCCAGTAAGAAGTTGGGTATTTCCAGGTAACACAGCGGATGTAAAAACGGTAGAACAAGTAAAATCAGACCTCAAAGGGTGGAAACTTGGAAGGGCTTTATTTGTGGCTGATGCAGGCATGAACTCAGAGGACAATCGCCAAGAGTTAGCCAAGGCGTGTGGTAAGTATTTGTTAGCAACACGTATGTGTAGCGTCAAGGTGCGAGCCGCACTGGCAATAAGAGAGATAAAGGAAATAGTCCTTTCCGCAAAGGTCAGATATAAGGTTATATCAGAGAACTTGCACGCTAAAGAGGTAATTGTTGGTGATGGTGAGCGCAGAAGACGGTATATCTTGTGCTATAATCCATCTGAAGCCCAAAAACAAAGTAAACATCGAGAGATTGTTATTGAAGAACTGAAAGAGATACTAATAAAACATACCTGCCATAAAGCAACCCAACAATGGGCGATAGAATTAAAGGCTTCCGGCAGGTATAAACGCTATCTTACTGTGGATACCCAAGATTGCATAAGAATAGATAACGATGCAATAAAAAATGCTGCTGTGTATGATGGTAAATGGGTGATTACAACCAACGATGACACCATAAGTGTTGAAGACGCAGCGTGTGGATATAAAAGTTTGATGGTCATAGAAAGTTGCTTCAGGACGCTAAAGCATACCCAGATCAAGATAGAACCAATGCATCACTGGTTAACTAACCGCATTGTGGCACATGTAAAGATATGTGTTCTTGCTCTGCTCATAGAGAGGACGATAGAACTTAATTGTGACCAACCGTGGAGGCAGATCAAGGAAACGTTGGCTTCTTTGCAAGTTACTGAGTTTAAAACGGCTAAATTAGGTTTTTTCCAACGTAACGAAATCAATTCTAAGGTAAAATATACGCTAAAATCACTTGATATATCGGCTCCAAAAGCCATTTTAGAAGTCTCAGATAAGGTCTCAGACTCCTCTTAAAGTTGTAGATACACGCCATTTTTTTCATAGCACTGGAAATACGCATCCATATTGGCTTTTTTCCTATTGCTGTATCTACTCAAAAAAAACCCAAGTTAAATCTGACATTGTCAAATTAATTATCACAGAAATATTTACAGCCAACATTTTTTTATATACTTTACATGTGACAAATGTGTATAATAGCAAAGATGAAAATGTTACTGTATGAAGGACTGATGTGGTACCGTTAAACTGGTATATATGGTTAAGCGGTATAATGTTTTGCGTTGGCATGTTTGGTTACCTGACAAGGCGAAACATCATTATCATGCTCCTGTCGGTAGAGATCATGTTTAACTCGGTTAACGTAAGCCTGGTGGCCTTCAGTCACTACCTCGAAGACCTCACCGGACAAATAATGGTGTTTATGGTCATAGCCGTAGCCGCAGCCGAGGCAGCCATCGGACTTGCCCTCGTCATACTGCTGTACAGAAACTACGAAACCATATCCGTCGATGAAGTCAGCGAAATGAAGGGGTAAAGGATGCAGCAAGAGAGCTTCTTATACATACCGCTTATGCCGCTGATAGCGTTTGCGATAAACATCCTGTTTGGCAGGCGCTTGTTCAAGGACCACGCACATTGGATAGCGATTGCAGCGGTGGGTACATCGTTTGTGCTGTCGCTGCTGGCACTCAAGGGGGTATTAAACGGCAGGGTGGTCAACGTTGACCTCTATACGTGGCTGTCCTCGGGGGACCTTAAGGTGTCGGTGGGGTTTATGATCGACCAACTGACGGCGGTGATGCTGATCGTCGTAACCACCGTCAGTCTCTTGGTACACATATACTCGATAGGTTACATGCACGGAGACGAGGGCTATTACAGGTTCTTTTCCTACCTGAGCCTCTTTACATTCTCCATGCTGATGCTCGTGATGTCAAATAATTTCCTGCAACTGTACTTTGGCTGGGAGGCCGTGGGGTTGTGTTCCTACTTCCTTATAGGCTTCTGGTACGAAAAAAAATCGGCAGCCGTGGCCGCTAAAAAGGCATTTATCGTCAACAGGTTCGGAGACTTTGGCTTTGGCTTGGGCGTCATAATTATCTTTCTGACATTTGGCTCGTTGCACTACGACACGGTCTTCAGAGGGCTGCCTTCGGTCGTTGCTCAAACCGTCAATATACTTGGCATACAGGTAAACCTCCTGACGGTAATAGCGCTGCTTCTGTTTTGCGGTGCGGCAGGTAAATCGGCACAAATCCCCCTGCACGTGTGGCTGCCCGATGCCATGGAGGGTCCAACGCCCGTCAGCGCCCTGATCCACGCAGCCACAATGGTAACAGCCGGCGTATTTATGGTGGCACGAACCAACCCCATCTTTAACGCCTCTCCTACGGCAATGGCCGTGGTGGCCATCATCGGGGGGTTGACCGCACTCTTTGCGGCAACTATCGCCCTGGTACAAAACGACATCAAACGCGTAATCGCATACTCAACGGTCAGTCAGTTGGGATACATGTTTATGGCCTGCGGGGTGGGCGCCTATGCGGCGGGAATCTTCCACCTCTACACGCACGCCTTCTTTAAGGCCCTCCTGTTCCTCGGAGCCGGAAGCGTCATGCACGCCATGCAAGGAGAACTCGATATACAAAAAATGGGCGGACTGAAAAAACACATGCCCATCACCTTCTGGACCATGCTCCTGGCCTCCCTGAGCATATCGGGTATACCAGGACTGTCGGGGTTCTTCAGCAAGGACGAAATCCTCTGGCGTACCATCTCCTCGCACACGCCCGTGGGCACCATCGTGTGGATGCTCGCAACGGCAGCAGCCCTGATGACGGCGTTCTACTCCTTCAGGGTGGTGTTTCTGACCTTCTACGGAGACTTCAGGGGAGAGCCGGAGGTGGGAAAACACCTGCACGAATCCCCATACACCATGACCGTGCCGCTAATAGTCCTGGGTATAGGGGCAGTGGCAGCGGGGTATGTCGGTATCCCACACGTGTTGGGCGGACACGACAGCTTCGGTGTATTTATGTCCGCCGTGGTGGGACATCCATCCGGTGATGGCTCGGCGGCTCAGGAGTGGGCCGTGATGATATTTTCCGTGATCATATCCCTGACGGGCATAGGCGGGGCGTACTTCATGTATATCAAAAACCCCGGACTGCCCAAAAAATTCGCCGAAAAATTCAGCACAGTACACAGGGTGCTGTTTAACAAATACTATGTCGATGAACTCTACGATGCACTGATAATCAGAAACTTCTACTGGATATCGGACAACATCCTCAATAAGTTAACCGATAAGACCCTCATCGAGGGTATAGTCAATGGAGTCCCTTCACTGATAAACCGTATTGGAGGTCGGCTGCGCCTGCTGCAAACCGGAGTTGTGTCGCACTACTCGATGATCATGGCAACAGGGCTTGTGCTTATAGCCTTCTACGTAATCTTTAACCTATGGAAGACGCTATGAGGGGCACTACTTTCCCAATTCTAAGCCTGTTAATATTTGTTCCGATCCTCGGAGCGGCCCTGATGGCCTTGGTAAGCCGCAGACAGGAAACCCTGATCAAGTGGATCGCCCTTGTGGTATCAGTGACTACGATGCTGCTAACAGTACCGCTGTTTATGAACTTCAACAAAGGTAGTGCACGATTGCAGTTTGTAGAAAAACACGTGTGGATCGAATCTTGGAACGTGCAATACTACATCGGCATCGACGGCATCAGTGTGTTGATGGTGTTGCTGTCTGCCCTGACCGCAATCCTGTGTGTCCTGATCTCGTGGAATTCAATAAAAGAAAAGGTCAAGGAATTTTTCATAGCCATTATCCTCGTAGAGGGTTCAATGATAGGGGTGTTCTGCTCCATAGACATATTCCTGTTCTATATCTTCTGGGAGGCCATGCTTATCCCCATGTACCTGATAGTTGGCATATGGGGCGGGAAAAACAGGATATACGCAGCAATAAAGTTCTTCCTGTATACCCTTGTGGGCAGCGTGCTGATGCTCATAGCCATCATCATATTGTACGTCCATGGCGATACCTTTGACCTGACGAAGCTGATGTCGGTTCAGTTGCCGTTTAATCTGCAACTGTTGTTGTTTTGGTTGTTTTTTGCGGCCTTTGCCGTCAAGGTGCCGATGTTTCCGGTGCATACGTGGCTGCCCGATGCACACACCGAGGCCCCAACGGCAGGCAGCGTGATCCTTGCGGCCATCCTCATAAAAATGGGCGCCTATGGCTTTCTGAGATTCTCTCTGCCCCTGTTCCCGCAAGCCGCCATTGCTCTGACGCCAACCATGTTGACCCTCTCCGTGATCGCAATAGTCTACGGAGGACTGATCTGCATGGTGCAGAGCGACTTCAAACGACTCATAGCATACAGCTCGGTCAGCCACATGGGCTTTGTGACCCTGGGGATATTCTCACTGAACGTCAACGGTATCGAGGGAGGCCTCTTGCAGATGATAAACCACGGCATAGTGACCGGGGCACTGTTCCTCTGCATCGGCATGGTCTACGACAGGACACACACCAGGCAGATATCAGACTACGGCGGATTGGCCAGTGTAATGCCAGTATTTTCGTCGCTGTTTATAGTCTTTACGTTTGCCTCTATCGGCCTGCCGGGTACCAACGGCTTCATCGGAGAGTTCCTCATCCTGCTCGGAGGCTTTGCCAGAAGCCCCATAGCCGCAATCGTGGCCTCAAGCGGTATCATTATTGGCGCCATCTATATGCTGTGGCTGTATCAAAGGGTCTTCTTCACCACCGTAAACGAAAAAATAAAGGACCTCAAGGACGTTACCCCGTTGGAGCTTGTGATACTCCTGCCGCTGCTTGTCCTGGTGCTGTGGATCGGGGTCTATCCCGAAACCTTTATAAGCATGTTAAACACCAGTGTTACCGCACTGATAGACAGGGTACATGGCAATACCCTGCATGAGAGCCTGACATGGAAACGGTAAGGGAGAAAAAATGCAAGGATTAGACTTTTCGGCCATCGCCCCGGAACTGATACTCCTGGGCCTGGCAACAGTACTGTTGTTGCTGGAACTCGTCATAAAACAGAAGGAGTACATAGCCGTCCTGACCTTGTTTGGCGTCCTGGCGGCGTTCTTTTCCCTGAGCACCAGGGGAGGCTCCTTTGCCGACGTCTTTGAACTTGACGCCTATAGCTATGTCTTTAAGGTGATATTCCTTGTCAACCTGACCTTGACCATATTGCTGTCGATCAGGTACATGAAGATCAAAAACTCCTCCTTCGGTGAATACTACAGCCTCCTGGTGTTCTCTACGGTGGGCATGATGCTGATGGTTTCGGCAACCAATCTGATGCTCATATACCTCGGCCTGGAGCTGATGGCACTGTCTACGTACATCCTGGCAGGCTTTATACGACACGACAAGCACTCAACAGAGGCAGCACTTAAGTACTTCCTGATGGGGGCCTTCTCCACGGCCATAATCCTCTACGGCATGTCGCTGCTCTATGGCACAACGGGCACAATGGACATCGCACGGATTGGCGCCTACATCCACTACAGAGGACTGATGGGAAATCCCCTACTGCTGATATCGATGGTGCTCTTTATAGTATCGTTCGGCTTTAAAATAGCCGCAGTACCCTTTCACATGTGGGCTCCTGACGTCTATGAGGGGGCGCCGACCTCCGTTACAGCCTTCATGTCGGTGGGGCCAAAGGCAGCCGGATTCGCCGTCCTTGCAAAGGTCTTGCTGACGGTGTTCCCCTCAATGATCGACAACTGGTCTGTCATCGTAACCGCTCTTGCCATACTGACCATGCTGGTGGGTAATCTCATTGCACTGGCGCAGAGCAACCTCAAGAGAATGCTCGCCTACTCCTCCATTGCCCATGCCGGCTACATGCTGCTGGGATTGGTCCCCGGCTCTGCCGAGGGCGTCCTGGGAATCATGACGTATCTGTTTATCTATATGTTTATGAACGTCGGGGCATTCTCTATCCTGATCCTGCTGACAACCCAAGACTGCAAATGCGAAACCCTCAACGACCTTGAAGGACTTGCCAAGACGCACCCCTTTGTAGCAGCCATCATGCTCGTGTTTATGTTCTCCCTGGCGGGTATCCCCCCAACGGGTGGCTTTATCGGAAAGTTCTCCATATTCCTGTCCCTGCTGCATGCACAACACCGCTGGTTGGCCATAGCAGCCGTCCTCTTTAGCGCCATATCGGCCTTCTACTACCTCAGGGTCGTCATGTACATGTATATGAGACAACCCGAGGTAGCACGCCCCGATACAGGGATCGCCGACTCCTTTGCCCTCAGACTTGCCCTGAGTGTATCGCTGGTTATGACCCTTATGCTGGGCATAATGCCTCAACAGCTCATAGACTCGATGAGGCATATGTTCCGATTTATATAGACCGGACACTATACGGATTCGGTCCGGCTATGCCTTTTTCATCTTGGATTGCAGGAAGAATGCCATTTTCTTGTCTATCTGCTGTATGTGCTTGACAAGCCACTCAACGGCCTGCTTCTCTGTTGCGTTAATGATCAGGGCACTGGACCCCTCAGAATCAAACAACTTCTTCAGGCTGGAATAGCTCTTGAGAAACCTTATGTGCTCCCCCTTGTGCTCGTCATATTCCGGGTACTGGTACTTGATCATGTACTCCTCCTCATGGGCAAAGTGATCTATTACGTAGCCGCCCAGAAATCGCAGGGTCTTATCGATTTCAAGCTCCTTCTCCTTATCGGTCATGCTGATCAGTTTATTTATCCTGGCAATTATCTCCTTGTGTTCCTTGTCGATCTCCTTGACGCCGGTTGCCAGACTCTCATCCCATTGAATCATCGGTTCTATTCTCCTTCTGTATATATTTGATAGGTTTTTGTATTATTTATCCTGCCGACTACTGCTGCCGGAGGTTAATAAAGACTTCGTTGTATAGCAGGTCTGCCAGCAACATATAGCCCTCAGTGCTCAGATGCAGACCATCGTTTGAGTACTGTGGTGCCAGACGCAAGGTGTCAGATTCGGCAGAGCTTGTAAACATGTCAACGCAACGTATACCAATCCTGGCGGCAGTCTCCTTTATCATGTCATTTAAGACCACCCTGGGCTTTATCAGGGGATCGTATCCCGATATCGACGGTACGGTAACTGCGACGGGCATAACACCGACCTCCTTTGCCATCGCATACATCGTATGGAGATTCTGCATAGCCACGGTTGGCTGTACCCCCCATCCAAGGTCGTTTGACCCCCCAAGTATGACCACATAATCGGGCTTGAGGGCAATGACATCCCGGGGAAAACGTCTCACCATCTCCTCAGTAAGCTCTCCACTTATCCCCCTGGTGACAAAATTGATCGTATCTGACAGCTTTTGGCTTAAAAACCCAGCATACGGTGTCTCCTCATACCAAGGTCTGTCATACGTGGGCGATTGAAACCCCACCGTCAGACTGTCACCAAAGGCAACCACTAACATCTTGTCATCCATACATGCCCCTTCTTAATGTCTTCCATTTGCAATTTGATTTGTTCCTTTTTTTTTATTTGCTTTTATAGTATAGTTTATATTAATATTTAGTGTTTGTAAATTACAAGCCCCTGTCAATACAGGGCAGATAAAAAAAGATAGAAGAAATTAATAGATATATCATATAAAAACAATAAGGAGGAATTAGCAATGACAAAAGCAGAACTGATAGACCACATAGCAAAGGAGGCAAACCTTTCCAAGGCAGATACCGCACGGGCATTCGATGCAACCATTGATTCCATTATCAATGCAGTAAAAGATGGTCAGAAGGTTACGTTGGTAGGATTTGGCACGTTTTCGGTTACAGAACGGAAGGCCAGAGAAGGTCGCAATCCAAGAACAGGTGAGGTGATAAACATACCTGAGGCAAGGGTTCCTAAGTTTGTAGCAGGAAGGGCATTTAAAGATGCCGTCAACGATCAAAAGTAGAGAGGTGTATGCCGCCAGATAAAGACAAAAGCAATGGCAGAACAGCAACAAGAGTAAAAAAACAACAGGTTAGCATAAAGGAGGTTAATCCGGAAGATGACATATGGAGCGTTGTTAAGAAAATCAAAACAGTGAGGGACCAAATGATGCTATCTCATGTAATAATCAGTAAGCCAAAGATACTTAGGGGGGTTGTCGGCAGAGGGTTTTTTATCCTCTATGTTGTTGTGCTGTTTACGTTAAGCGGTTGTGCCCAACAGTTTAAGACGCCCATGTTTCAGCCTTTTGATTCTAAGGGTTGGGGGCCAAATGCCATGGCATACAATGGCCGGGATTTATTAATCGGTGATAGAGACATGGTCATTGCTCTAAACACCATCAAGACTGGCCCCTATTCATCAATACACAATTTGTTTACCTCCGATGGCAAGGCGATGCTTTCGAGGTTTGCAGTCCCCTTGCCAAGGCTGTTCACTATCTGCGGCATGGCATGGGAGGGTGAGTGTTGTGAGAATGGTTTCTTGTGGATTGCTGATTCGCAAAACAAGGAACTAGTGAAGTTGAATTTCAATGACAACCAGGTTGTAAAGACTTTAAAGATGGACGGAAAAGAGGCCCCCAACAGCCTGACCTTTGGCGGACAACTTATAGAGATACAAGCCCCGCATGGTCTCACCTTTGACGGGCAACATCTATGGTTAGCCGATGCCAGGGAGGGCAAGATATACCAGATATCCACTGAAGATGGCAGAGTTCTGTCAGCATTTAAGTCTCCCGTTAAAAGTCCGTCGGGGCTGGCATGGGACTGTGAGGGCATATGGGTGATAGGTTATGACACGTGCAGACTCGTCACAGAGGACTGTCAACGCCCCAGGCTAGTCAAGCTTGACGTAAAGAGCGGAAAGGTGACACACGCCATAGACCTCCCCAATGCAGTTACCAGGCCCTCTGCACTGCAATGGATGAAGGACAAACTGTGGATTGCCGATTACGTCCTTAATCGTGTCTTTATTGCCTATGACCCCTATGAGGTTGATGACGATACCGTCTATGCAATAAAGGAACCGCAACCGCCCGTAAAACCAGAGGTCGTGCAGCCGATAGAGGAACTGCCCCCATTGGAATTTCACCAGAATCCGGCAGTTGTAGAACCACCACCGGTAGTCGTGATACCACACGAACCACCGGCACATCCGGCACCACTACCAAAGAAAAAGGTCGAAAAACCTAAACCCAAAAAACACAAGCAACAAGAAGAACTGGACCTACCAGACAAATAAGCGTAACAGGCACGCCCTCTCTAAAAAAAAGGGAGGGCATCGCCCCCCTTCAGACCCCCCTGCAAGGGAAGGGGTGAGCCACCCCGGGCACGAAGAAGCCCCCTTGACCCCATTATTTCACACTTTAGTATACTGTTTTATGCCCCTCTTTTTACCCGTTTTTTTGATTTTTCGGCATACATCAGATTATCTGCCTTGGCAATGAGTTCGTCAAGGTCCATCGGGTTTTCGTGGGAATATTTGATGACCCCAACGCTGACAGACAGGCTAAAGGGGGCATTACTTTCATTGTTAAAGGTATCAATATTGTCCTGCAGTCGTGCCCGTATGACGCTCTCATCAACTATTTCCATGTCAGAGACAAGCACAATGAACTCATCGCCCCCGGTTCGTCCGATGACGTCAGACTCCCTGAAGGTTTCCCGCATTATGTGTGCCACCTCTACAAGTGCCCTGTCGCCAGCCTTGTGTCCGTAGTTGTCGTTTATCGTCTTCATGCCATCAAGGTCTAAAAAGAAGAGAAGCATGGAGCGCTGATAACGGTTGGCCAGCCTGATCTGTTGTGCAGCAAGTGTATAAAACCCGCGTCTGTTGTACAAACGGGTCAGCTCATCCATGATTGACTGCGTATGGAGCTTCTCTCTGAGTTCAACACTTTCCGTGATATCGGTGTAGATGCAAATGATACTCGATAGACCTTCTTTTCTGGGTTGTTGGCCGGGAAATACGTTGTGACGTCCCCTGGCGTTGAGGCTGAGGGTCTTGGTGCTGCCATCTTTGGTCTTTATGTGGAGTTGGTCGTTTTTAATATCGCCTTTTAAGAGTCTGTCCTTAAAGTCCTCAAAAGTGCCATCGGCAGAGACAGGCAATATATTCTGCCAGTTATTTGACAGTATAAAGTCCTCCTTGTCATAGCCGGTAATAGCCTTTATGTAGTCATTGGCCAGTATCGGTACCCCACCTGTGGAGAATTCAACAACGATTGCCGGCAACAGCGTTACAAGTTCGCGGTAATTGGCCTCGGAGCGTTTGAGGGCATCCTCAGCCAGAGAGCGCAGGTAATAGGCCTCACTCAGTGTTACAGCATTGACAATTGTACTTCGGATGAGTTCTGCCGATAAGCGGTTTTTGTTGAGATAGTCGCGCACCCCTTTTTTCATGGCGGTTACGGCCAGTTCCTCATCACCCAGACCGGTAAGCAGGATCATGCTGCTATGGCTACCGGCAGATTTTACGTGATCTATCAGCTCCAGTCCGCTGTGTGCCCCCAGTCGGTAGTCTATTAACAGGACATCATACCTCTGCTGCTGAAGGACTGCAATCGCCTCTTCAAACTCACCTACACAGTCTATGACAGAGGTCTTACCGGCCAAACCCTCTAATATATAATCCTTGATAAGTAGCCTGTCTTCCTCGTCGTCGTCCACTATCAGTATCTTAAAACCCCTATCCGACATAATTGCCCCTGGGTAGCTCTACTGCATTAAGCCAGTAAGAACCTATGAGTTTTACAGTGTCGAGCAACCTGGAAAAACTATCCGGCTTCTTTATATAGGAGTTTGCCCCGATACTGTAACAAAAATCGATGTCCTCATCTGCCCCCGATGTTGTCATAACGACAACCGGTATGCTTAACAAGAGCGGGTTGGACTTGATCTGTCGCAGGACATCACGGCCATCCACGGCAGGCATATTCAGGTCCAGGATGATCAGGTCAGGCCTGTGCTCCTCCGATATATATTTCATCACTGCCTCGCCATCCCGTACCCAGATGACATGGTGCGTGATGTTGGTCTCCGCTATGGCCTCAGAAAACAGCAGATAATCATCCTCGTCGTCCTCTACCAAGAGTATGGTGTATGGTCCGTCTCTCATAAAAATAAACACTCGGCTATCATTATGACATTTATGATAACATTTTTTCAGCCATCAAGGCAAACCAAAAAATCCTGAAGTTGTTCAAATAAAAAAAACCGTCAATAGCGTTATTTTTACAGTGGTAAGATTAAGAGCATTAATTACGTGTACGTGGTCAAGGGGATAGGTCCAGCCCTCCCTATTCTTTTTCTTCACATTCTATACACCCACCGTTTGCGTTTATTACATAAATGGTGTACAATTATTTATGCGGATGCTAAACGTTTCACTCATTTTTGGGGTGATAGTGTTAGGGTTTTATATTCTCTTCATAGGGAAGGTGTTTTTTGTCCCCCTTGTTATTGGCATAGTGGTCTGGTATCTTATCAACACGCTTGCCGGGGAGTATGCAAAGCTCAAACTCGGTAAATACGTCATGCCACGGTGGAGTGCGTTTACCCTGTCGTTTGTTACAATGGCAATGATTATATGGTTTTTCGTTGCCCTTGTCAACAGCAACACCGATGCCGTGGTGGCTGCCGCGCCGCATTATCAGGCCAAATTGCAAAACATGATACAGTATGCCTACAATAAACTCCACCTCACAGGAACTCCCAGCATAGAAAGCATGTTCGCCTCCCTGAGTGTAAGCGAACTGCTATCGTCCGTTGCGCATATGCTGACAAACGTGGCCGGTAACATGGGCATGATCATTGTCTATGTGTTGCTGCTCTTGCTGGAGGCACACACCTTTGACAGTAAGCTCAAGGTGCTGGTGCAGGAGAAGTCGCAATATGAAAACATCAGGGCCGTCATACATAACATCAATCAGGACATCAGGACGTACATAAAGATAAAGAGCGTGATCAGTCTGCTTACCGGCGTGCTTACGTATGTCGTCTTAATCATTGTGGGTGTTGACTTTGCCGTATTTTGGGCACTCATCACCTTTCTCTTTACATACATACCGACCGTTGGGGCCGTGATAACAGTGCTCTTCCCTGCACTGTTGGCCTTGGTGCAGTTTGACACCGTATATCCATTTTTGATTGTTACAGGTCTCCTGGTGGGGATTCATCTGTTTGTTGGTAACGTCCTGGAGCCAAAGATGATGGGAAAATCCCTCAACCTCAGTCCGCTTGTCATTATCATCTCCCTGGCCGTCTGGGGGCATATCTGGGGCATTACGGGGATGTTCCTGTGTGTACCCATAATGGTGATAGCAAGCATTATAATGTCCAAGTTCCCTTCCACTCGCCCTATAGTTATAATGCTATCTGAAGATGGCAAGATCAAGTAACCCTGCATCAAGAAAAGAAAGGGGCGGCTCCGCTTCTTTTTCGCTCCAGGTCGCACCTGGCCCCTTCAGAACCCCCTGCAAGGGGAGGGGCGAGGCGCCCCGACCACGAAGAAGTCCCCTTGACCCCATTATTTCACGCTCAATTATCATGCCTGAAAAAATCTGTGTCATTTCAGTATATAGTGCTAAACTATAGCTGAAATGGTATAATATGTCTGTATGAATTACCGTTATAGGTAAAAGAATAAATCTGACACAATAGGAGGAATTTAAATGCAGGATGTAATTGCAAAAGGGATATTGTTAGGCTGTTACGTTATAACGGTCAAGGGTAAGGACGCAATAAATGGCATGACGGCGAGCTGGGTATCTCAGGTATCGTTTGAGCCCAAGATGCTGATGGTTTCCATTGCGCCGGAGAGGTATACCAATGAGTTGATCCGTGAATCGGGCTACTTTGCGGTAAACGTCCTCTCCGAGGAACAGATAGAGCTTGCCAAGCACTACGGATTTAAGAGTGGCCGGGATGCCGATAAGTTTGCCAATGTAGGCTACTTTGACGCCCCCAATGGTTCACCGGTGCTTAACAGCGCCATGGCCTATATTGAATGTAAGACGGTCAGCATATTTAAGGCGGGTGACCACGAACTGTTTGTGGGCGAAGCCGTTGCCGCAAAGATGCTAAAGTCCGACAAGCAGCCTCTGCCATTTAGGTGGAATGATTATTTTTAACAAATCAACTGACAGCAAAGGATACAATAGCTTATGGACATTAAATGGACGAATGACCTGTCGGTAGGGGTTGACTCAATAGACAATCAGCACAAGGAGTTGATTGCAATTATCAACAACCTGCTCAAGGCCATTAACAGGGGTGATGGCAAGGATGAGATTCAAAAGGTGGTAAACTTTCTTAAACAGTACGTTGAGACTCACTTTACTATGGAAGAGACCTTGATGAAGCGCATAAAATACCCCAAAGACAAGTATCTGGAACATGAGAAACAACATACGGATTTCTGGGAGACATATAACGAACTGATAGGCGAATTTAAGAAGAATCCTGCTTCACCGTTTATGGCGACCAAGATGAAGAATGTCCTTGTTGGATGGTTTACAAATCACGTGAACAAGACTGATAAGGCCATAGGGGTATTTGTCAGAAAACAATGAAGTTGATTTGCTTTTCACAGATTTTAATGTAGCATGAGAGGATACAACGACTTATGGTGGATATTAAGTGGACAGATGACCTGTCTGTAGGGGTTACCTCAATAGACGATCAACACAAGGAGTTGATTGCAACGATCAACAACCTGCTCAAGGCCATTGAGAGCAAAGATGCCAAAGATGGGGTACAGAAGGTGGTAGATTTTCTCAGGCAGTATGTTGAGACTCACTTTGCGATGGAAGAGACCTTGATGACACGCATAAAATACCCCGACGACAAGTTCCTGGAGCATGAGGCACAACACACGCTGTTTTGGGAGGGCTTTAACGAACTGGTAGAGGTGTTTAAGAAGGACCATAGTTCACCGGCCATGATCAACACTATAGAGAGAGCCCTTGTTCAGTGGTTTGTAGATCACATATGCAAGACAGATAAAGCCATAGGGGTATTTCTCAAGAGACGATAAGGATTGACAACGTCTGTAATTATGTCAGCACGGGGGGTGACGCCCCCATTTTTTACCGTGAGCGTTTTATTTACTATGACGGCTTATGTTAAGATCAACCTGACCAAATTAATAAATATTTTAAGGAGCGGGTGCAATGGAAATAGTAACTCCATTTAGTCAGCAAGATCAATGCCTCAGACGTGGGCAGTGTTGCAGGATGGGCAGTGCGACGCTGCACGTGGCCGACGCTGAACTGATCATCAATTCAACGGTCAAGTACAGTGACCTTTTTACCATCAGGGAGGGGGAACTGGTCTATAATAACCTTGATGACGAGTTCATCACGATCGATTACGAGCTTATAAAGATAAACGAAAAGGAGGGGTCTCGCACCTGTTCTTTTTTCGTAGAGGATGGGAGTGTCTGCACTATCTACGAGCATCGTCCTGCGCAATGCAAGGCATACGAGTGCTGGAACACCGAGGGCTTTGCCAACACCTTCAACGAGGAAAAGCTCACGCGTGAGCATCTCATGGCAGGTAACAACTCCCTGCTCGACATAATCAGAACCCACGAGGACCGTTGCTCCTATGCCAGGCTGGCAGAGTTGGTTGGTATGATCCGCGATGGCAAGGACGTTGTAGCAGAGGTCTTTGAGGCCCTGAGTTATGATGATGCCCTGAGAGCCCTCATGAGGGAGAAGTTGGGCATTGATGCCAGTTACATGCCCCTGATGCTTGGGCGTCCGCTGGTGGATACAATCATCATGTTTGGCTACAAGGTCGAAAAAGACCAGGACGGAAACAATTGCCTTATGGTTCTGTAGGAGACAGATAACCGGTATTGCGTGTTTATAAGGAGATGAAAGATTGGTTGGTTCTGCCACTCGTATGCTTTACAGTATAAGGATGAGGGCACAGGCCAACCAGCTCCACATATCAGGTGCCGAGGATATCTGTAACGAAGACGCCCTCCACCAGCAGGCCGCCGACTTGGTCATGCGCGCACTGACACACTCACGTGGCAAGCCGGATGGCATCACGATCAACGTAGACCGCCTCGAAGTCCCTCCACATATGATATCGTCGCTACCGGTTGTTACCTGCGTGGTGGAGGACGCAGACCAAGCACAGTACACACTGCGGAGATTGCTCCAGGCCACGGGGCTTGCCGATGGGATAATCACACAGGCCCTGCACCTGATACGCTGCAACAAACCTGTACCTGGTGCACGTATCCTTGATGCACGAAGCGGGAAACGCCTGGAGCCTGACCCTCACAGGGGGATACGGGTATCACGCCTGGGTATCACTCAACAGGCCAGGGAGCAACTTATAGCATACCTGCAGGCTGACGGCAATATCTCAGGGCTGTGGCCAAGGGTTATAGAGGCGGTTGTGCTGGCCTCAAAGGTTGTCTCTGACAGGGCGGTTGTGGCAGAGCTGTGTATCCCGGACAATCCCGACTACACGACTGGTTATGTTGCCTCGGAGAGGTTTGGGTATGTACGCATTGCCCACATCAAGCACATGGGAGACAACGTCGGGGGCAGGGTGTTTTTCGTCAAACCGGAGTTGGCTATGGATGAAGGGCTGTTAAGGGAGTTTGTTCATTACATGGAGAGAATGCCCGTGATGGTGGACTCTATCTTCGCATATGGAGGCATAAGGAGATTGGGTGAGATTGTCGGCGCGACCCCTTGACCCCATCAAAGTACTGAGTCTTTTGTCTTTAGGTTCATCCATATCTGCTATAAGAGGCCTTTACGTACTGGCAGTGGCGGTGCTGGTTGCCGTCTGCACTTCAGATTCCAGTAAGCCCACGAGCGTCGGTCAAAGATACCAGGGGGGGCATTGTCCAGCACTTGTCGGAACTCCTCTTGTCCAACGATACCCTCAATGGCCACCAAGTCCTCAACCGTACCGTAGGTCATGACGTGAGCTATAAAATGCACCGGATCAGATAGTGTCTCCTCCGGTTCCTTGAACCAGACAACACGACGTGCCACGTTCAGAAGTGCCGGCGTAACAGGCAAAGTCTTCATGGTA
The DNA here is from genome assembly GCF_000714715.1 of Candidatus Magnetobacterium casense. Lineage (GTDB taxonomy): Bacteria > Nitrospirota > Thermodesulfovibrionia > Thermodesulfovibrionales > Magnetobacteriaceae > Magnetobacterium > Magnetobacterium casense. The sequence continues at coordinate 14,912 of NZ_JMFO01000033.1, read as the reverse complement.
TGTATCCGTTGTCATCCGCCCTTTTGGCATACGGCGTAAGCACGGCAATACGGGTCGGCTCAACGGCTTCAACGGCGGCGCTTAGACGCCAGCGCACATCGGCAGGTAAGGCTGGCACATCGTCAAAAAAACTGAGGGCCTTTAATGCAATCATAGGATTGAAGCTACGCCCATAGACAATACGGCCCGCAGCAAGCGCACTGGGCAAGTCAATGCCGTGTCGTAACAGTGCGTCAATATCGATATAATCCTTGACTTCTGCCCGTTGCTGCACCACGGCTACCTTTGTCCCTGCAATGTCCAGCAATGAGGCTACATAAATCGTGTGTCCTTCAGCCTGCTCGCGTGCAGCCGCCTGACCAAGGCCAAGCCCGCCAAAGAAGGAAACCAAGACAGGGCCGTCACGCTCGATACGGCATTTCAGGGTATCGGGTGCAACTTGCAATCGCTCTGCACCCTTAAGGTAAGGGATGGTTTGTGCAAGTTGGTTGGGATCAAAGGATTGGTTGGAAAAAAAATCAAAATCAACAGAGGTGCGGTGTCCAAGACGCAAGGCAAGCGCCGTTCCGCCGTAGAGCGTGAAGTGTTCCGGTGTGGCGTCAAGTTCCGGCCACAGACGCAACTGTGTCGACGGTAGTATGGTCAGATTTGGCTTGAAAGGCATATCCTGTTATTATGCCACATCAATAGGGGAAATTGGTATAGCACCTGAGACACACGGTAGCACTCCATTAAATGTGATCACATTGCTCAAGCACGGTAACAAAGCCATATATGTAGTGGATGAAAGTGGCTTAAACATTGGCAACCACGATTGTTTGTGTTGCTGTACTCTGTATAATTTATCACAGGCAGAGTGCTAATAAGCGATATGGTATTTTCAGGCGGAAAAGCAACATAACACCATTTTTGCCCTGTTCGTCACTGCTACTATATTACACATTGTCCCCTAAGTTTCCCACATGTCTAAATTGTCTTCCGACCATATTAGTTTCTCTTCAATATCAGGACTAATATTTTTAATCTTTTGCATAAAATAATCATACTTTTCTTTGTTCTGCGCTATGCGTGCCAATCTTATAGATAATATTATTATAAATATATTATTTTCAAGTAATGGATCGTATGGAACTGACAACCCATTTATCGCAATTTCACTCCGCTTACTATCATCAGCATTTTTTGCCCACTCGTGATATACTTTCTTCTTCAGACCAACTAAATGCTCATCACTATTGGGGATATTCCTTAATTGGTAGAGTGCAGATTCCCATTCTTTGTTAGCTATACATATTTCTATTTGAATTGGTAGCCTATAGAGCCTACGCATAAACTACAAAGTCGTTATCTATCAAAGGCTTCAATGCGATAAAATCATAATTGATTTGTAAGCAGGTTTCTAAAAAGAGTAATTTTGTTAATAAAAAAACTATTTTCTAAATAAAAAAAGCAAAATATCTAAAAAGTAAAGGCATCATTACAAAATTGCTCGCCAACATGTTATACTATCTAAGGTAAAAAAACTTAAAAGGAAGGACAAGCAATATGCAAACATTTTTGCAATCTAACGGTATACAAATTCCATTATTTTTTATGCAGCATGAAGATGACAAGATACTACTCAACGCTCCTGATGCAGAGTGGTTTAGGATATTATATTATCTAAATTGGTCTGATTATCAAGCGGTAGGAGCCGAATATTACGATAAATTATATGAGTTTAACAAAACAAGGCCAGACAGGTGTAATTCTGAGGCAAAAAAAGACGAAATGGAAACTAAGGATGAAGCAAAGATGCGCATACTATTCGGCAGGAGCACAATGCAAGACGCCAACGAGCAAAAATCGGGTATATTATACAATGGAAAAATAATTGACCTTAAACCGCCTAAAATATCACCTGAAGAAATATCACCAGGTGTTGTTCCTCATCGTCTTGGAGGAAAGACACCAAAGTGCTTTTTTTCAATGTTTAAGAGTTTCATAGGGACAATACTTATGGGTTTTCCTGGTGAACCTGACAAAGTGCATTTACTACTTACTAGCAATCCAAGTTTTGCACGTGTTTGTGGCTTTTGTACAAAAGACGAGTATGATCCATACGACAGCAGACATATTCCAAGCATCAGAAAACTTGAGCAGTTTGATCAAATAATGAGAGTATATATGATATGGGACAAGATAAAGATAGAGGAGGTAAAACGCAACATAAAAACAGGAGCAATAAAGGAAGAAAACGAATTAGTAGGAGATACAACGCACTATTATGCGTGTTCTGGATTTGAAACAGTACACTATACTGATGATAACGGCAAGGAGCATAAAAAGTCACAATCCAAACTCACAAAGAACTGTAGATGCGAGGAGCGGGATACTTGTGAGCACCAATGGGAACTTGCGGATGATGGTGCTGGTACGATAGTAAAATCGAGCCACACAATGCATTGGGGACATAAAGCCAGTGCTATAGGGCTTCCACAGCAAGGAATACCGTTAGATGCTGTAGCAATCTCAGATGCATCCACCCATGACGGAGAAACATTGTACCCTCATGTAGAGAAACTGTTCAACGACCATCCAGAGATTAAGCCTTGGATAGATACAATTATATATGATAGTGCATGTGATAGTAAGCCACTAAAAGATAAGTTTCAAGCAGACTTTGACATAGAACTGAAGACATCTTTTAATCCAAGAAGGAAAAAGGATGTCACTGAAGGCTTACCTCCTGGTATGGAAAAAATCACACCATATGGAGTACCTATCTGTATTGCAGGGTATGAGATGGAATATAAAGGCATCAGATATGATGCTGGAAAGTTTATCTACCAAGCCCCAACTGATGATAACAACATTACAGTGTGCTTGCCATGTGAGCATAAGATAAATTGCTGTCCTAATTCTAATACAGGAAGAACCATAAATATTTCGTTTGATGTGTTACCACAAATAAACCCTGACGACCCACCTATGGCTAAAAGATTTAAGGCTATACTGAGCAGACGCACCTCGATAGAACGAATAATCAAGCGACTTAAGTGTGATTTAGGCGATGATCGATTGAGCAAGCGAGGGAATGAATCTTTCCAAGCCTATTTGGATAAAACGATGATAGCGTTTCATTTGCTGTTACGAAACTAAAATGAGACTTTTTTATGAGTAGAAAATATGAAATAGGATATACTTGTCCGTTTTATGCACTTTTATCTGATTTTTGATATAAAACTGTTGAAAAAGTTTTTTTAATAGTGCAATATCGAAAAAGGGGGAGGTGTTATTCTTATGACGAAAGTGAAAATTTGAGTTTATGCGTAGGCTCTATAGATGTAGCGCAGTCTTAAAAGGGTTTACGATCTTCAGGCTGCCGTTGATGATTTGGTTGTCTTGCATGTCTTCCGTATATAAGGTGCAGCAGTCAAGTTCAAAGGCAGAGGCAATTATTAAACTGTCCCAATAGGCATATTTATAGAGTTTCTTTATTTGTAACGCCTGCTTTATAGTCACCTCGGTTATTTGAAAGAAGTTGAATGCTTCAAGAATTTCATCTGTAAGATCAACAATATCATCTACATGAAGGAGATTTTTAGAAAAACATACATTGATCAATTCACCAACAACTTGAGAACTTATATAGATTTCTGTACTTGATAAAAAGATATCCATTGCCTTTTGCTTCTTTTCTTGATGGTTACTGATGTAGTAGACGATAATATTGGTATCTACAAATACTTTATCGCTCATGAATCTCATTTCTGTTGAGTTTATAATCATCAGGCAACGTTACATTGTAATGTTTATATATACGGTTGAGTATATCCTGTCGTTTACCAGGATTTTTTATGGCTGTAACCTTCTTTTCTTTTTCCGTCTCTGTGACTATTTTCATTGACTTCTACCTCCAGTGTTTAAGCTCAAGACTATCTTAAGTTATTATAGCAGATTTACCCTGAAAATACTCCTGCGGCAAGAGACCATGCCGTGTATAGAGCATGTGTAACTCTCTTAAATCCCTTGACCCCATAAAAATGCCACGCACTATAAGATACCTCTACGTACGGGCAGTGGCGGTACTGGTTGCCGTCCGCACTTCAGATTCCAGTAGGCCCACGAGCGTCGATCAAAGATACCAGGGGGGGCATTGTCCAGCACTTGTCGGAACTCCTCTTGTCCAACGATACCCTCGATGGCCACCAAGTCCTCAACCGTGCCGTAGGTCATGACGTGAGCTATAAAATGCACCGGATCAGATAGTGCCTCCTCCGGTTCCTTGAACCAGACAACACGACGGGCCACGTTCAGAAGTGTCGGCGTAACAGGCAAAGTCTTCATGGTGTGTATCCGTTGTCATCCGCCCTTTTGACATACGGCATAAGCACGGCAATACGGGTCGGCTCAACGGCTTCAACGGCGGCCCTACTTTATGCCGACGATGGTGATACCAGCAGCGGTGGCATCCTTGACCATGCTTGCCTTGTCGAGCATGAGGGAGTGTTCGGCCTCAAGGGCTAGGACTCGTGCCTTGGCCTCTATCATGGTTCTGATGGTTTGCATACCCGCAGCGGGGTAGTCAAATCGCTTATCCTGAGCCGGTTTGCTAACCTTTATAACCACCGCACCATCCCCGGCCAATGTCCCTGCCCTGAGTATGGCGCTGTCGGTGCCCTCGATTGCCTCTACGGCGATAACCGCAGCATCCTTGACAATTACGGTCTGGCCGATGTCAAGTCTTCCGATCTCCTTGGCGATCCTAAAGCCAAACTCTATGTCTTTTTCCTCCTGCTTTGAGGGGCCTTTCTTGGTCAATACACCGCGGGGGGTTATGAGATTTGTCGTGAAATCGGTCACGTTACGCATGTTGATCCCCTCTTTGACGAACTCTTCGGTTACGGCAAGGAGAATGGAGTCATCGCTTTTGTCCTTGAGCTTCATCATCAGCCCGACGGTTTTGAGGTCGGGGACGATCTTGCTTTTGTATACGAGGGTCTTGGGCACCTTGCCCCCCATGACGGCCTCTGTTATGTTGGCCTTTTTAAATGCCCCGATGATCGAACCCAACTTGCCCACGCTTATTGCCATGAAGTCATCGACGTGGTCCTTGAGACCCTCATCGCACAGAGGTGCGAGGCCGATGGCAAAGACTCGGAAGCCCTGCTGATGCGCCTCCCTGGCAATGGCCACGGGCAACTCGCCCTGACCCGCTATCAGGCCCAGTGTCCTGGTTATGTTTGCCGACATATGCCCCTCTTGTTTTTTGATATAAAATCGAGCAACATCTTTATTTCCGTTGTCATTTCCATTTCATCTTCCAGTTTTTTGAGTGCCTCTGTCAGTGTCAGTTTATCCCGGAACAGTATCTTGTAGGCATCCTTCAGACGCTGGATCGTGTCATCGGAGAAGCCGTTTCTCTTGAGACCTATGAGGTTAAGTCCAAAAAGCCTTGCCCTTGGTCCGGAGGCTATCGTAAAGGGCGGAACGTCTTGTCCCACACCGCTGAAGCCACCAACCATAGCATATGCCCCTATTCTTGTAAACTGGTGTATGGCCACCACGCCACCGATTACTGCATTGTCCTGGATTTCAACGTGTCCGGCCAAGGTGGCCGCATTGGCCATCACTATGTTGTTTCCCAACTTACAGTCGTGTGCCACATGCACGTAGGCCATAATAAAGTTGCCATTTCCTATTTCGGTGACGCCATCGCCGTGGATTGACGCCCTGTGGATTGTTGCATACTCTCTGATGATGTTGTCATTACCGATCCGGACAGAGGTTTGTCTGCCGTCGTATTTCATATCCTGCGGTGGAAAGCCGATACTTGTAAAGGGGTGTACGGTGCAGTTGTAGCCGATCTCCAAGATTCCTTCGAGTATAACGTTGGAGAGCAACCTGGTGCCTTTGGCAATCTTGCAGCCGCTGCCAATTATGCAGTATGGACCTATTTCAGTATCTTCGTCGATTTCCACATCATCGGCAATAATGGCCGTTGGATGAATTTTTGGTTGCATTTTATGTTACTCCCGCTGTGCGACCATAGCGGTGAATTCGGCTTCGGATGCAACGGCCTCTTCCACCATGGCCTTGCCTGTAAATCTCCATACGTTACCCCGCTTGTGTGCGACCTTTATGTCAAGTATCAACTGATCACCGGGGACAACGGGTCGTCTGAATTTGGCCTTTTCTATGCTCATGAAATAGACGGTGTTACCCTTAATGCCGGACTGAAACGCCAGTATGCCGGACAGTTGCGCCAATGCCTCCACTATGAGAACCCCCGGCATAACAGGATTGTCAGGGAAATGGCCCTGGAAGAAGGGTTCATTTATCGTTACGTTTTTTATCCCTCGTGCGCTCTCTCCAGTTACTATTTCTATGACACGGTCTACCATCAGGAAAGGATATCTGTGAGGCAGAGTGGTTTTTATGCCTAATATGTCTATCATTGTTTAGTCCTCCCTTTTTTTGTCAACAATAGTTTGTTTTTCGAGTTGTTGCAATCTTTCATGTATTTCAGGCAGTCGTTTAAATAACGCATAGGAGCGTTTAAATTGCATATGTGGCATGGCAGGGGAGCCCATATAGGCACCTTTATTGATCTTTCCCATGGCACCGGCCTGGGCGCCGAGCTGTGTCCCTGATTCAATGGTTGTATGGTCTGCCACCCCTACCTGTCCGGCAAGCACCACGTAGTCGCCAAGTCGGCTGCTACCGGCTATGCCGGTCTGGGCTATGATCAGACTGTGTTTTCCTATTGTAACGTTGTGGGCTATCTGTACCATATTGTCTATTTTTGTACCGGCGCCGATTAGTGTGACACCACTGGTTGCCCTGTCGATGGTGGTATTGGCGCCTATTTCGACGTCGTCTTCCACCACGACCCTTCCTACCTGTGGGACCTTGATGTGTTTTCCTCCATCAAGTTCGTATCCAAAGCCATCGGAGCCTACCACCGCACCGGGTTGTATGATTACCCTATCCCCTATGCGGCAGTCTTTACCGATGGTCACGTTTGGGTATAGTATGCAATGGTAGCCAATTTCGGCATTGTCGCCGATGTACACACCCGGGTAGAGCGTTGTACAATCCCCAATTGTTGCGCCATCAGCAATATAGGCACCGGGGTAGACCGTCACATTGTTGGCCGATATACGCACGCTATCAGCCACATATGCCCCGTTCATTATCCCCCGGGGGGTGAAAGGTTTGACGTAAAACAGCGTCAGGAGCCTGGCAAATGCCAGCGACGGTCTGTCAACAATCACCTGTGCCTTATCAACTTCCGGCAGTTCCTCCTTTACAAGCACGGCAGTGGCACTACAGGCCAGGAGAGCATTCAGCGGTGTATTGCCTTTGTATAGAGTTATGTATCCTTCTGTTGCCTCTGCTATGCCTGCAACTCCGGTGATCTCTCTCCGGGCATCATCAGCATCCCCGGCATCCCTCCCCCCGCCCCTAAGTTTGCCGCCAAGGAAGCTGGTTATCTCTGCTAAGTTCATCTTGCTCGTTGTTTATTTCTGTGTAATTGATACATCAATGTCTTTGAATAAAAAAATCTCCCGTCAGTTTGCTTCCTTGATTTACGTTGGGTTACTTTTTCTTACCCAATTCGTTGTACTTTTTGATGACCTTATCTGTGACATCGACTCCTTCGTTAGAATAAAGCAGGACGTTGTTATCCATTATGGCTGCATATCCTTCCTCTTTGCCGACGGTGGCGATTACGTCCTTGATGTCCTTAAAGACATCTTTGGTGAGTTCGCCTTCTTTTTTTCTTATATCTTCCTGGGCGTCGGAGGCCATGCGTTTGAGGTCTCGCATCATGGACTGGAGTTCATCCTGTTTCTTTTTCTTGGCGTCTTCGGAGAGGGCGGTTCCTTTTTTTTCTATTTCATCTTTGAGTTTTTCTATGGCCTTTTCCTTTTCGTCTATTTTGGCCTGATGTGATTTAATAAAGGTTTCGAGGCTTGTTTTTGCCTTTTTGCCTGGTTCGGAGTCACTTAGTATCTTTTGCAGGTCCACCGAGCCGATCTTTGTCCCCTGCTGTGCCATCACTGTGCCATTGAAAAACACCAACATCACTACCGCTATCAAAGCGGTTAAAACCCTGTTCATATATCCTCCTGATTGTTTTTATTGAGACTCATGCTATTAAAAAGCTGCATGTTCATTTTAAAAGAAGCTGCCAAAGGAGAACTCTATTCTCCCGCTGGATTCGCCTGGCTTTTTGTGTAAGTTGTGGCCATACTCTATGCGAATGGGGCCAAATGGTGATATCCATCTGAAACCTCCCCCGGATGTGTACCTGAATTCGGAAAACTCTATCCCGCTTTCAAAGGACGAACCGGTATCAAAGAACACCACACCCTTGAGCTTTATCTCGGAGACGATGGGGAAGATGAATTCACTGTTAAAGATCAACTGGCTGGTGCCGCCGATAAAGGTATCTTCTTCGTCTACGGGGCCGGCTTCGCCAAAGGCAAGCCCTCTGATTGTGCTTATACCGCCAACGTAAAACCTCTCATAGATGGGCAGCTTTTTGCCATAAACTCCGGAGCCATACCCATACCTACCACGAAAAGACAACGTGGTTGGACCAAAGAACGGGAAGAACCACAGGGAGTCTACCCCCGTGCGTAAAAACGCATTTGAGCCGCCCAAGCCGGCAAACGTTACGTAGATGGAATTGCGTGAACCCTCCGAGGGGTCGTTGTAGTTATCGCGAGTATCTCTGGTCAGGGTTGGCGTTATGCTGCTTGTTGTAGCCTTACCTGTCTGTTCTCTGACTATCTTGGGGGCATCATCATCGACATCAAAGACGTTGACGTCCTCAAACCTGTACATGACGCCAAGGTCGTAGTACTCGGCAAACCTCTTACCGACGCCAAGGGCTGTACCGGAGGCCCGTCTGCTGTACTTTATATATTCGCGCTCAAGCCTGTATATGCTTGCGGCTGCACTTATGGGTTTGTCAAACAGCCACGGTTCCTTATAGGTTATCTCATACAATGAGGATACGCCACCAAGCTCGGCGCTTATCTTGAGGTACTGACCGGAGCCAAAGACGTTGGCCTGCGTCAGTTGCACCATTCCGATCAGTCTGTCAACAGAGCTGTATCCGCCGCCAAAGCTGACAAACGCTGTGGACTTCTCCTTGACCTTTACGTCTATGTCTACTATATCCGTGTCGGGTTGCGGGCGGGGAACAAACTCCACGGACTCAAAGAAATCAAGGTTGTTTACGTTCTGATAGCTTCTCTTGAGCTTCTTGCTGTTAAATATGTCTCCCTCATCGAGGGTCACCTCACGTCTGATCACCTTGTCTCTGGTCTTCGTGTTGCCGAATGCTTCGAGCCTGCCTATCTTGTATATCTTGCCTTCCTCTACCTTGAGGTATACGCTGACCGTTTTGGTGGCGTCATCGGGCACCACCTCCGGCGTTATTGTTACGGTTGCGTAGCCACGCTCGGAGTAGTATCCTGACACCGCAGTGATGTTATTGGAGAGGGTCTTTTTACTGAACGCCTCGCCTGATTTTATGGTTATCAGCTTCTTTATATCCTCATCGGAAAAGGCATGGTAGCCGTCTATCTCTACCTTTGAGACGTTGTATCTGTCGCCCTCCTCTATGTCAAAGGCTACTGTAATTGCAGGCTTTGCCTCGTCCACGATCACACGCGGCTCACTCACCTTGACCTTGACGTAGCCGTTGTCGTGATAGAGGTCGCTTATCGCCTTGATGTCATCCTCCAGGGCATCCTTTTTTACGTACCCGGAGCTGGTAAAAAACGAAAATATCCACCACGTGGACGTCTTTATCGCCTTTTTTATCTTGCCGTCGGAGATGTTCTTATTGCCCGTAAACTGTAACGTCTTGATCTTTATCTTTTTTCCTTCCTTGATCCTGAGGGTCAGGCTGACCTCGTCATCTTTGATGTAGTTGAGGATTGGCAGTATTTCGCTCAGATAATATCCCTCGCCATCATAGAAAGTCTTTAGCTTTTCGGCGTTGTCCTGGATCAGGGCAGTGTCTGCAATGGAACCTTTAACAATGGTTATCTTTTCCTTGAGCTTGTCGTCCTTGAACTCTTTATTGCCGTCAAAATTTATCCGAACGATAGTGGGTTTTTCCTTCACTATGTATACGACCTTAATACCACCCTCATAGAACTCTGTTTCGACCTTCACGTCATCGAAGTAACCCAGCTTGTAAATGGTCCGTATATCCTCATCGATCCTGTCCCGAGACAGGGGTTGATTTAATTTCTGAGAGAGTCTGGCCTTAACCGCCCCTTCCTCCATGCGCTTTATGCCGACAATCTCAACTGCCTTAACCAGTGGCTCTGTGCCCTGAGCTATATCCGATGCCTTGGGCAACTCTTGTGCATAAAGATTACAGGTAGCAAAGGCCACTAACAGCAGCACAAACACTATTGCATCTCTTAACTCTTTCAATGACAATCACCCGACCCTTATAAGTTTTTTACGCATTATAACTGTACAAAAAACTATACAGTATTTCTTTTATCTATGTCAACACCCCTCAATTGCTACGCATAAAAAAATATACGCAACTTAATGTGGTAGATTTCGACTGGATTAAATACAAAATCCGTGACATTAGACAGTGTAAGGGACATGCTTAACCTTGTGTCATGGCCATGCCGGCAAATGGTGCGGTGACAGTGACTACAAACGTGAAGTCGTTGACGTAGACGATCACCTCCCCGCCGGATGTGGTGCCGTTGCCATAAAAGACAATTGGCCGGTTCAGGCTTGCAAATGCCGTGGGTATGGGGGTTTTCTCATTGTTTACGAGCATCACGCCATCAACCGTCCGCACGTAACTGTCAAACCCTGTTGCAAAGCTCTCCCGCTGCACAGTGAGCATCAACACCAACACCTTTTCTGCCTCCAGGGAGGCCATATATCGCTGATACGTCCTGAGTGTCACGGGCAACGCCACGGAAAACAACATCGATATGATAAATATTACGATCAGCAGCTCAATGATCGTCAGACCTCCCTGATTGCGAAGTTTCATGGCTTGATATTGCCCGCGCTCATCACGGTCAGGGGCAAAAATCTTACGGTAAAGACCTTTGAGGTATATGTAGGCATCCCCGGTTGTAAATAGTTCACGTTTGTCAAGCGTGCGTATGAACTATGAGCTTTAATTGAGTCTAAGTTGATTTAATCCTGTTATCCAAAGATAATGGCTTTGACTTACGGATGACTCCCTTGTCATCGTCAAGGAATGTTATGCTTTCATAGTAATCCTCAAGACGAATAAAAGTACCTATTTTTTCAACCCATTTTTTCAAATTCGAGTTGCAAGTTTTTTCCCATGCCATGATTTCAATTCCCCAACCTTTCTTGTGCATTCTTTCCAAATCGGCATGAAAGCCTACCCCGTCGTGAAAACCATGACCATCCCCCGTCAACATTACAACTATTCCCGGGGTTCCATTATAGTCAATAGCTTTCCTGAGCATATGAACTTGGATGGCCTGATCTACAGCTTGCTCTTTATTTGAACCTGAACCTCTTTCAAATAGTTCAATCTCTACTCCGGATTGTTCCATTTTATTCCAGACTTGACGCAATTCGGGAGGAACGGAACCGACTGCTATTGCATACTCTATTTCACGCCCGGCTCTTGCAAGTTCCAAAATATTCTTAAACTGTAGCCTGAATTGATAATATGCATCTTCGCCATCTATTTCAGATGCTAACATTTTTCCACTTATAAAAATATTGGAGTTATCCCAAAAAATGAAAACTTTCTTCATATTTTTATGCTAACGGGATCATCAAGACTTTGTCAAGAGAAGTTTTTTCACCGTGAGGCACCGGGCGTTGTTTCTATAAATTTCAGACGAGACAATTGCGCACTATAGACACAGATATAATTGTATGGTTACAATATAGTCAAAGCACGTACAAGAAAACAAGGAGGCATACGATGAAAAAACGGACTATTGTACAGGTGTTGTGCTCGGACTATGTCTAAGACTGCCATTGTGTATCGGCTCTTGCTTGTTGCCCTCTTGCCGGTTGTGGGGCTGACCATATATGTAACTGGCCAGAGGTATGATCCGGGCCTGATGGACTTCAAGTCTGCGAGGTCTTTGGGCGAGGGAGGAGCCATAAACTTTCCCCGTGAGGCGGCGGGATTTCAGCTCAGGGGCTTGGTGCGCACCTTCAACAAGGACAACCTCTTCGAGTACGTGAATGGTCATGCCGAGTACCTCATCAACAACGGTTTTGTTGCCCTGTACGTTGCCGAGTATGTGGCAACCGGGATTGCAGAGGGACACTCCCCCGATGTGGTGCCCGATGTGGTGATTGATGTCTACGTGATGGGTAAACTCGAACACGCCTTCGGGGTGCTGATGGACAGCGCCCCCTCCGACAACAATGAGGTACAGGTCGGTCTGATGGGGTATAAGACCGAAAATGGGGTGAGCTTCTTTGCCGGCTCCTACTACGTCCACGTCACGACATTTAAGGAACAGTCAGAGGTCGTAAGCCTTGCCGGGGCCATACACGATGCCCTCGGTGTAAGGGCCGGGACGTTTTCGCTGTTTGACAGGCTACCCGATATCGGAAAGGTCGTTTCAACCCGCTATTTTAAGGAAAACTATCGTGGAATAGACTTCATCCACAATGTCATAGAGCGTCGGTATGAAATAGACGGCACGGAGGTCCAGGTAGCGCTGGTTACCGGCGGGAAGGACGTTGTTGACAGTCTTGTTTCAGCCTTTATGGCATACTTTGAAAAATCCGGCGTCACATATGGCAAGTCAGAAGTCGCCGGAGTAATCTGTTACAAAATAGTGGACAAGTACGAGGGCGATTGGTTTTTGATCCCCTCCGGCGATGCCCTGTTTGGCGTATACGGAGCCGTCAGCGACGAACTAGCAGCCAAGGTTATCGCAAAGATGAAGAATTGACGGACTGCCTTTGCCCTGTGTCACATCCCACTTCAAGAGAGGGCCATCATTATGTTATGATAAACCTATGAATATGAAGGTGCTGTTGATAAAGCCTCCGTATACGAGGCTGAAGGGGGTTGGACAGGCTCCGTACTTTCCGCTTGGACTGGGATATGTCTCTGCCGTGTTGAATCGGGATGGTTTTAACGCCTGTATATATCACGCCGAAACCCCGCACCCGGGAGAAAAGACCGCCCTTACGGATGCCGATATTGGTTTTGATTTCAGATCACGGAGCTATCGCAGGTATCGTCAGAGCCTCGGCGACGATGACCACTACATCTGGCAAGAGGTCACACGGACGCTGGAGGGATTTCAGCCGGATGTTGTTGGGATATCCGTGCTCTCTGTTGAGGCTGCCTCGGCATTTAAGTTAAGCCGGCTCGTAAAGGGCTACAGCAGGCAGTGTGCGGTCGTCTGGGGTGGTGTGCATCCGAGTTTCCTGCCCGATGACTGTCTGAAAAACCCAGAGGTTGACTTCGCAGTAAGGGGTGAGGGGGAGTATGTGATGCTTGAGCTGTGTCGGTTACTCCGTCGGGGTACGGCCACACCTGCGGCATTGTCTGAGATAGGTGGGCTGTCTTTTAAGGACAATGGTCGGGTAATTCACAATCCCGCCCCTGCAACTTCAGCAAACCTCGATGCCCTCCCGTTTCCGGACCGCCACAACGTCCTCTACAGGCAGAACATCGATTTTAAGTCGCTGGGCAGCATGATCGTCTCACGCGGATGTCCGTTTCGCTGTACGTTCTGTTCATCCAGGAACTTCTGGGACAAGAAGGTTCGTCTGCGTAGCCCTGAAAACGTTATCAGTGAGATCACCTTCCTGCAAAACACCTATGGAACACGCCACATTATGTTCTGGGATGACTCCTTCACAATAAACCGTAAGGTCATAGAGAGGTACTGTCGAAGCATTATAGATAGTGGTCTGAAGATAAGCTGGAAGACCGCCACGCGCGCAGACCTCATCGACGAAGAACTCCTTGATCTGATGCAAAGGGCCGGATGTGTCAAACTGGAAATAGGTGTGGAAAGCGGCAGCGAACGGATCAAAAAGATGATCAACAAGGATGTCAGCAACAGTGATATCCTGCGTGCATTTGCCCTGTTGCGTAAAAAGGGCATCGGCTCAGGGGCATTCTTTATGGCCGGTTTTCCGGAGGAGACCCTCGGTGACCTGCAGGAGACTTTTGACTTTATGCGCCAGTTGAATGCCGACGAACTGGCCTTTAACATCTTTGACCCCATGCCCGGAAGCAGTGAGTACGACAAGTGCATTGAGCTGGGCCTTATCTCCGGCACCCCGGACTGGAACGATTTTCCGCTGTGGCCTGATGCCTATTTCGTCAAAGACATAGACTGGCAGCAGTTTGATCAACGGGTTGAAGAGATCGCCATGTGGCTGTATGCCTACAACAACAGCCTGACCGTGCGCCTCAGAAGAAGCAGGCAACACCTCCTGTTTTTGCTCAAAAACGACCCGGCTATGCTCTTAAAAAAGACATTTGGATACCTCATACGCAGACTCAAGGTGCATCGCACAAAGACTAACACGCGTTGAGAACCGTTTCAGCAGAAGACAATTTAAATAGAGCCTCTTGCAAAAAGAAATCAAAAATCCCTACAAATATCTACTCTCTCATCTTTAATGAGGTCTAAATTTTATTCACTCACATAAAAATCTCCAAATCTTCTATTTTATCGGACATAATTGCCAATTTGTTCTGATTTTAGACGCATTTCTCCCTCATAATGCTAAAACAACCTTTTTTTAGGTATCTTTTATCGTTTAGGTTATCAGTTTTAACATTTGATCGGCAAATAAGACAACAATTCCGATCATCAAGTGCATCTTTACTTTCATGCTTCCCCTTACCAAAACATTATTTCCACCAAATTCGGTCTTCAATCTACCAT
>NZ_JMFO01000032.1 GCF_000714715.1 Candidatus Magnetobacterium casense | reverse complement strand
GCTATCGTGTCCGTTTGTGGAAGGTTGCACTCCAACGTTTTGCAAACGAAACAGGTTTAAACATATCGGTTTGTCACTTTCCACCGGGAACCAGCAAATGGAATAAAATAGAACATAGAATGTTCTGCCATATAAGCATGAACTGGCGTGGTAAGCCTTTGACAAGCCATGAGATAATCGTAAATCTAATAGGTAGCACCACAACAAATAAGGGTTTAAAGATCAAGGCAGAACTGGATACAACTGCTTACTCAAAGGGAATTAAGGTGTCTGATGAAGAATTTGACAAAGTTAATTTAACTAAGGCTTCATTTCATGGTGAATGGAATTATACTATAGCACCTAATTGTTCAAGTTAATTATGGACAGTTACTAAGTATAGCAGAAAAAAAATAATAATAACAATGGGTCTGTCTTTTCTTCTGTTGTTATAGCTACTTATACTCTTCTGCTTATCCGGCTACATAATTATGCTTGGGATGGGTTGCATCGATACTTGTACTTAATGTATAGTAATGACAGTGACGGTATGGTTTAACGAGGGTTTTTCCAGCATCTACAATGTCATCATGGACATCCGTGATGCCGATGCGGAGGGTGCGTTTAAGGTCTTATGCACGCACAGAAACCCCGGATTTCTTGGTCTTGCAGCGGCGAACATCTCCGCCGTTGAGCCGGCAGGCATCACCGGAGCCGCCTACGTTGACTATTGCCTGCAGACTTGCAAGAGGTACGAGGTGGGGGTGTTTATGCCTACGCGTGGGGCGACTGAGATTGCCGACAGACAAGAGGAGTTTGCCGCCATCGGCACCAGGGTTGTGGTCTGCGGCCAGAGCGAAACCCTGCGCATGATCAACAACAAGGCCATGTTGTACGCCCACATTACCCCGGGCATCGCAAACATCCCGGAGTATCGCCTCTGCTGTACGTATGCTGACTTTGAGGAAGCGGTAAGTCAACTCAAGCCACGACACGGTGGATTGTGCCTCAAGCCATCCGTCTCCATACACGGCATCGGATTCAAGGTGCTCAGGGATGACATGCCGGAGGTTGATTACATCCTGTCGGGCGATGGCTCAAAGGTGGGCATTGAGCAGATGCGCAAGGCGCTCAGGGACGGCCCCGGCTTTAAGGAACTCCTCGTGATGAAGTACCTTGAGGGGGCAGAGAGGAGCGTTGACTGTCTTGCCGATAACGGGTCGTTGGTACGCCTCGTCACAAGGCTCAAGTCAAGGGACCTCGGCTACATACAGTGGATCGAAGACAACCCCGAAATAGAGGACACCGTAAGGAGGTTGACCGCAACGCTGCGTTTAAACGGCATCTACAACGTCCAGTTCAAAGACGGCGGCAACACCCCCTATCTCCTTGAGATAAACACCCGCATGAGCGGCGGTATACACTACTCAACCCTGTCGGGGCTGAATATCCCTTACTGGGCACTCCGCCTCTTTGGGGGACTATGCAGTGCCTCAGACATACCCCATCCACGCACCGGCATGAAAATAGCGAAGGTTGCCGCCGCAGTCGTAATATAGAACACGTGCAACACAAAGAAAAAAAAGGAGGAGTTTACGCTATGCAAAGATTGTTTTACGGGTTCGCAGTGATGGTTATTGCCCTGATGTGTCATTGGTTGGTGTACGCACAGGAGGGGTCGAACTTTGGTTTTGGGGTGTATGAGTTCTCCCGGAGTCATCCGGACCTGACACGGCAGCAAAGGGAGCAGATCAAGACGCAGACACAACATAACGTTATGCGTCTGAGGGCGCAGGGCAAGCTGCCGGCTTATGAGCCACGGGCTGCCGTGTTGTTCTCTCTGCCCATCAGGGCCTCGGATACGCTGAAAGATTACGGCTTTTATGGGATATCGGCCTTTGTCGATCACGATCCGGTCTACTCCAATCATCTAAGTGATTATAATTGCGGTACAAGGACATACGATACCAACTCGTATAATCATCAGGGTACGGATATTTTCCCCTGGCCCTTTGGATGGAAAAAAATGGACAACGATGAAGTAGTTGCCGTGGCCGCCGCTGCCGGTACGATTGTCTACAAGGAGGACGGTAACTACGACAGAAACTGTGCACCCGGTAATGCCAACGCAAACGGAGTCTCTGTTCGTCACAGTGATGGCTCAACCGCCTTGTACTACCATTTCAAAAAGAACTCCGTTACCACCAAGGTTGTGGGAGATACCGTTGAGGAGGGCGAGTACCTTGGCGTGGTAGGCAGCTCTGGTAGTTCCACCGGGCCTCACTTGCACTTTGAGGTGCATGACGCCGCCGATAAGGTAATTGACCCCTTTGCCGGAAACTGTAACAAGCTCAATGCCGCTTCGTGGTGGAAGTCGCAACGCCCCTACTATGACCCCGCCGTACTCAAGCTCATGACAAGCGCTGTTGCCTATGAAGCATCCCAATGTCCTGTCACAGAAATCACCAACGAAAAGACCAATTTCCAACCCGGAGATACCGTCTATTTTTATATCTTCTACAGAGACCTGTTCGAAGGCATGGAAAGCACGTATACAATCTATCGTCCGGACGGCACCGTGTTTAAATCCTGGATGTACAAGAATGATAAGACACAACATTACTCGGTTGCCTACTGGTACTGGTATTACACCTTGCCAACCGATGCCCCATCAGGGAAGTGGAGATTTCAGATGGTCTTTAACGGTCAGACCTACGAGCAACCCTTTTACGTTGGCGTTACCTCTGGCAATACTCTCACGGTGAAAAAGACCGGCACGGGTTCGGGCACTGTTACCAGTTCGCCCTCCGGTATTGACTGCGGACTGACGTGTTCCGGTACATTTTCCGCAGGTGCCTCCGTAACCCTGACGGCTACGGTAGCTGGCAGTTCGACGCTAAAGACCTGGACAGGCTGCGATTCCACCCCCGCCGTCAACCAGTGTCTGGTTGCGATGACCGCAGACAGGGACATCTCCGTTGAGTTTACCTCAGGCACCGTGACAAAGGTCAAGAACGACTTTGATGGCGATGGTCATAGCGATGTGTTGTGGCGAAATAAAAATACCGGCGACATATACATATGGTTGATGGCCGGGACGAAGATAACAGGCGGCGGACTTGTCGTCAAGGGTATACCGATTGATTGGGATATCAGGGCAACGGAGGACTTTGACGGCGACGGCAAGACCGATGTGCTCTGGCACAACGCTACACTTGGTGATGTTGCCATATGGTTTATGGGTGGCACAAAGATAACCGGCAGCGGCTATGTGGCCAGAGGAGTCCCGCACAACTGGCAGATTCAGGCAACCGCAGACTACAACGGAGATGGCAAGACCGACCTGCTCTGGCAAGACACCAACACGGGCGACGTCTACGTGCACCTCATGGATGGCATGAAGATATCCAGCGGGGATTTCGTGACACGCGGACTACCAGGTGATTGGCAGACTAAATAAAAATAAGAGAAAGACAAGGAGGGCGGCTCCGCCCCTCCCTCAGACCCACCCCGCAAGGGGGCCAGCCCCCCACTGAGCCGGGGGTCGCTGACCCCTTGACCCCATCCTTGCGAGGGGGGGGTGACACAGCGGTTGTGGCTTTTTATCGTATTTTACATATAAGCATCTTGGAATGTGAAGTAATTTTCTCTTGACAATATATGAATTTTCGGTTAGGATATAAAAATGCATCACTGGTTAACTAACCGCATTGTGGTACATGTAAAGATATGTGTTCTTGCTCTGCTCATAGAGAGGACGATAGAGCTTAATTGTGACCAACCGTGGAGGCAGATCAAGGAAACGTTGGCTTTTTTCCTATTACTGTATCTACTCAAAAAAACCCAAGTCTGATGTCAAAAACATCCCGGGAACATTCTCAATTTACAGTGTATAACAGAACTTACCCCACTTGATGGGTTGTCAATAGAAAAGAAAGGGGATGACATATATAAGCAGGTTTTGCGGAGTTAAGCTATGAGCCGTAGCGCGCTGAACAAACGGAGATGTGCAAAAATCGGGGGACAGGGCAGAGGTTCATGCGCCCTGGCCCCCCTGAGTGTCCGTGGCAACCCCTACTTTGCGTAGGAGTACAGTGCCAGTTCCCTGATCTTCTGGTCGGCGTTTCTTAGACGATCGCTAAAGACATAGGCCAGCTTCTTAAACAGTTTCAGCGTAACGATGTCGTCATAGCCATCCATGAGCTTGCTGTCAAGCTCAAAGAGCAAAACGCCATCATCGGTTCTGGCCCTTGCCGAACGAGTGGTGTTTTCCACTATGGCCATTTCACCAAAACACGCCCCTCTCTCAAGCCGTGCCAGTACCTCCTCGTTGTCGTCATCGAGCACCTTTATGATCAACAGGCTGCCCTCAATTATAACGTAGAATCTGTCACCAGGCTGTCCCTCTTCAAATATTATTTCACCGGCCTGGTACTTCCTGCACTTGGTCATCTTCAGGAGCTTCAGCACCTCTTCATCGTTCATGAAGGAAAAAAAGTCCAGTTGCCGTATCTTTGTAAACGTATCCGACACCTGTGTCTGGACGCTTCTGACGGCGTCGTTGATACCCTTGACCAGGTCGTTTATCTGAAACGGATACTTTACAATGGCATTGATGCCTTCCTTGTACAACTGCTTGAGTTCGTTTACGTCTATCTCCTTTGTGGCCAGGAGGACTATCTTAAGGCGTGCAAGCTCCTGGTGACTCCTGATCGCCTTCAGGAGATTGCCCCCCTCTCCCTCCATCTTGAGGTTGGCGTAGTCACTGATCAGGACGTCTACCTTATCTCTGAGCAGGGCACCCAGGGCGGTTGACGTGTTGTTTACCGCATGGACATTTGTAAAGCCCAGATAGGACAAACCACCCTTTGTTATATCCGAAACCGCCAGTTCACTGATAGAAATAAATATCTTCAACCCTCTATCCATACTACTATGCACCTCTTCTGTTATTTATCTTAGCATAGCATTTTTCACCGCAAAATTCAAATGTACCCCTTGCATGAACAATTCAGACTAAAAGGTGTTATAATAAAACCATGAAGGTTTTGATCATAGAAGACGACAAAATCCTCAACGAAAGCCTGCAGGTGTATCTGAGGTCTCAGGGGATGACGGTTGATGCCGTTGTGGATGAGACGGAGTTTGAGATTTTTCTTGCCTCAAACACATACGACGCCATCGTCCTTGACCTGATGATGCCACGCATCCGTGGGGAAGATATCATTGCCCGGGTGCGTCGCAAGGGGGTAACCACGCCCTTGCTAGTACTTACGGCAAAGAACGCCATCACGGACAAGGAGAGGTGCTTTGAGCTTGGAGCCGATGATTATATCACAAAACCTTTTGAGATAAGAGAGCTCCTGGTAAGACTGAAGTCGCTCTCCAAAAAGGTACACCTCCAGCAGGTGATAAAAATAGGAGACGTGACGGTTGACCTCAATGCCGAAAGCCTTTACCGCAACGGGCAGGAGATACGGATATCCAAGACTGCCTGGATGTTGCTGACCTTGCTCATCCGCCACCGTGGGCAGGTCGTAAGCAATGAGACCATCATGGGCTACGTCTGGGGCAACAAGGGCACCGGCGATGAGGTGCTCAGGACGTACATAAAGATACTGAGAAAGGCCCTGCCCGAGGATGCACTCGTCACTTTCAAGGGAAGGGGGTACAAGCTCAATTGAGGGAAAGGGCGTTTTCCCATGAAAAATTTATGCAGCCCACTGTTTTCTTTTCTGTTTGACAACTTACTGAATAACGTGTTACCCTAAAAGCAGGATTGGCTATCAGCATTTACGTATCGCTGGACAAGTGAGGATATAAATAAAAAAATTTATGTGCTTTTGATAAAAGCCCAATGGGGGTATTGATGGATGACGAGAATTATATGGAAGACGGCAACATAGCCGTAGAAGAAAGAGACAATGGCAGACCTGTACAGGAGACCGCAAAAGAATCTGTACAAGAGGCCGTAAAGTTGGTGGAATTAGTGGAATTAAAGGTTGATGTTCCTGATATACTACCTCTGCGGCAGGATAAGCAAAATTGCTGGGAGTACAAGTTGTGTGGCAGGCAGCCGGGGGGAAAGAATGCAGACAAGTTGGGCATCTGTCCCGTTACGACGGCTGAGGCATTTGACGGGTTGCACGGTGGAACCAACGCCGGAAGGGCCTGTTGGGCAGTGGCAGTGCCTCTTGCCGATTCAGATACCAAGGGGGGGATCGCCAATAAGATAAAACACTGTACTACCTGTAGTTTTCACCAGCTTGTTATAAACCAGGAGACCGAGTACCAGAGTGCCATACAGTATCTGAAGAGGTCAAAGGAAGAAGAAAAGGCCAAGGCATTTAAGGAACCAGGATTTTTAAAGCATGTCTATGAAAAGAGTAAGCATACAGCCTTTGATGACAGCTTTGAGGTGAACTCTCTGTTTATCAGTCTGCTTATAGGATGGGTAAGCCTGTGTCCGTCGGTAAGCATGCTTGAGGGCAGTAAGCGCTTGTGTAAGGATGACCTTGTTGACGAGCTGATGGTAATTGATGCCATTGCCAACCACCCCAGGGCACGTGCATTCCAAACCGTTGCAAAGACAATGCTAAAGGCAGTTCGCCGGCAGGTCTCCGGGTACTTTGATCCACTGGTAAAGAAGGTTAAATAGGCGGAGTGAGTGGGCAGCTACATGTCTCCAGAACTATAGTGTTATCGTAGCACTACAACCCTTTATGCGGGGGAGGGAGGCAGAGAGTGAGGGATTTAGGGCAGGTTAACGGCCCTTGTGTTACAATCCCTCTGGTCGGCCCTCTGGTCGGCCCTCTGACCGGTCCCTCTGACGTCAAAGGGGGCTATTCCTCGTCGTCAGCTTTTTTCCTGAGAATCAGTTTCTTGCCTTCCTCCAAGGTTGAGGTGAGCGTGTGTTTGCTCTCATCGAAGGTGGTAACGAGCGTCTTTGAGACGTCCTTGAGATATTCCGAACCGACCTCTCTGACCTTGGAGATGGTTTCACCCGTTTCTTTCGCAATACCGGCCAGTTCAGTCTTAACCTGCTCGGGTACGTCCTGCAATTCATCCTTAACCTTTGTCAAGAAATCGGGCACCTTGCCTTCATACTTTTTCATGAAATCCTGTACGTTGTGCGACACGTCATCATACGCGGCACGGAGCTTATCGCGGGTCTGCCTCCCTGGCTGAGGCGCCAGCAGCAACCCTCCGGCTGCTCCCAGCAAGCTGCCAATGACCATCGTAATGGCCAGAAGCGTTCCCGTACTACCCTCTTCTTCGGTTTTTGCCATATTATCCTCCTTTTTTCAATAATCCCTTAGCTAAGACACTAAGTGTCGTTTTTAACGATGATACAAAACCTGTCATTTGCTGCAACAATCCCGTGATGTATGAGCCGGAATCTTTGAGGGTGGTACCCAGTTTACTGGCCCCCTCGCTCAATCCCTTAAAGGCGACCCCCAACTCCTTTGCGTTTTCTATGATTGCGTTGACTGTTGCTATGACCTTGTTTGCGCTTTCCAATGTCTTGGTTAACTCGCCCACCATGAGTTTTACTGACTCATTTGTCGTCTTCAGCAGGTCATTCACTGAGCCAAGCATGCGGCTTATCTGGATCAGTATCGGTATTATGAACACAACGAGCACTGTCAGAAGCAGAAGCAGATAGATATTGACACTCACTATATCCCCCCGCTATAATTTAAAGTTGCTGCATGCACTATATTTGTAGCTCTGCCCCTATGGCCGTTTACGGTACTCAAGAGCTGTATTCATCTTCTGATTCCGAGTCATCGTCGGGTCTCATCTTACCATTTGCCACTTTTTTGGCTGCTTCATCAACGGCCTTTATAAGCGAGTTGCCTACGTGTTCGACAAGTTCATTGAACTTCACCTTTACGGGTTTATAGAGGTCTTGCTGAATATCTGCAATGGTCCGTCTCCTTTCCTCTGGCGACTGTGGCATCACAAGCACCGCTACCGTAGCTCCAACCAAACCACCAAGGAACGACCCCAGCATTACATAACGCTTTAGTTTTTTGATCCCTTCTTCTTCCCCTACCATAGGCGAATCCTCCCTATAGGTTAATCGTTTATCCATATTGATCGCTTACCACCATACACCAATATAACACAACTCATTTAATGCTGTCAATAGCGCGACACTTATCAGAAAAAATATTCACCGGTTGAAAGATGCCGGGGCAATTAAGGTACAATATACTCAGAAAACCTTACAAAGGAGGAAAACATTATGCACCTGTACCTTATACAGCACGCCGAGGCAAAGAGCGAGGAAGAGGACCCTCAAAGACCCCTCAGTGACAGCGGTTTGGCAAATATAAAGAAGACGGCGGCCTTTCTCCAAAGGGGCAACGTCAAGATTGACAAGATATACCACTCAGGCAAGACGCGAACAGTGCAGACAGCCAACGTCCTGGAGGACGTGCTCAACCCTCCCGGTGGTACCGTAAAAGCAGATGGCCTGTTGCCCCTTGATAACCCGGCCATATGGGCAGACCGACTGGTGGAGATGGCCGGTTCAGTGGCTATCGTCGGGCACCTCCCGCACCTGAGCAAGCTGGCCTCGACACTCCTGTGTGACGCCGCCGAAACGGGGCTGATTACCTTTAAGATGGCCGGCGTCCTCTGCTTCAGGAGAAATGAACAGGGCCTCTGGCTGGTACAATGGATGATCGTACCGGAGCTATGTCAGGGATAGTTTAATAGCCGACGATAACGCAATATTAAGCACCGATGAGCGTTTCATGGCGATGGCCATTGAGCTGGCGCAGGCGGCCTGGCGGTTGGGGGATGTCCCTGTTGGAGCGGTGCTGACAGACAGTTGTGGGGAGGTCATTTCCGGGGCATTTAACCGCAAGGAGGCCCTGCAAGACCCTACGGCACATGCGGAGCTAACAGTCATCGTCGAGGGTGCCGAGGTCCGTGGTAGTTGGCGGTTGAGCGATTGCGTCCTGTACGTAACCAAGGAGCCGTGCGTGATGTGTGCCGGGGCGATATTGGCCTGCCGGATCAAGCGCCTTGTTTATGGCTGCAATGACCCAAAAGGGGGCGCCGTAACCAGCCTCTACACCCTCCTGAACGATGACAGGTTAAATCACCAGGTGGAGGTGACATCGGGGGTGTTGCAGCAGCAGTGTGCGGAGTTGCTTAGGGGGTTCTTTGCACAATTGCGCAGAAATACGGCATCGAAACCAAGCACTTGACAAGGTTGCGCATGATGGGGTCAAGGGGGCTGGCCCCCTTCTTTTCTCTTCTTTTCTTTCAGGCTTTTGCCATGTCCTTGATGATGTCGATGAGTGCCAGAGCGGCTGCTTTTGGGCCTTCCTGCTCAAAGCCCTCGATGCCGAGTCTTGTGCGTATCTGACCAACCATCAGGCCTAGCTCAAAGAATTTGGCGAAGTAGCTTGCGGCGATTTTTTCGTGTGCCTCCTTGCGCTGTGGGGGGCCAAAGGGATTGGCAAAGTATGTGCGTACAATTCCCTTTTCATCCGTGGTGCCCTTTGCCAGACGATGCCCGCTCTTAAAGACACAGATGGCCTCATTGGGGGTGTCAAAGAACTCTATGATCTTGTTTTCTTCGGTAACGTTTTCGTAATTGTTTGCGTAGAGCACGATGTCAACCTTAAAACCCCTGACGATGTTATGATAAGTCGTTACGGGGATTATGAGCCTGGCGTTTGTCTTATCGGGATTCATGAAGATGCTCCTGTCTATTTCCTCGTAGGCATAGCCCGGTTGCAGGTCATCGAGTCTGACAAATGCGCCGATCTCTGTGCCATAACCAACCACTTCGCCACGGTCGTTCAGCCCCAGGGACCCCATGTCGTCAAAGATAATTTTTATCCCGTTGACATAGTCCTCACAGTGCGCCCTGAAGGCCTCAAGCGTCTCCGACTTTCCGGCGCCACTGTCGCCGACGATCACCACGGAGGCGGTTGCCCCGGTTTTGAGCTTCAGGTGAAACATCGCTCCATGAACGGGTAGCCTGTTTCTCTTCATCATTACGAGGTTGTGCATGGTCAGGGCAAACTTCTTAAAATATCCAAAGTAGTCTATCTCCTCGGTATGGCGCGCAAAACCTACCATCAGCGAGTTCCTGGCATCATCGATGTAGACCGTGTTGTGCGGATATTTCATCTCATCAACGCCAAACAACAGGATGATATCAGGTCTCTTGCCATCTACCTCCTCATACTCGGCGATCTCAAAGAGATTGCACAGGGACAATCCCTGGGATATAAAGTCGTAGTGGAAATATATAAAGGCTACCAGTTCGCCAATTTTGGCGGGAAAGGCAATGAACTGGTCTGTTTGCAGTTTAAGCATTTCGTCATATATTTGTTGTACTTCTTGGAATGCCCCTTTGCGTTTGGTCACCTTTGGATAGAGTATGAGCGGTGACTCCATCAGTGTAAGCCTTACAAATGGGATGTTCTTGATGGCCGCCAGATAATCGGGGCAATCCCATTCGATGCCCTCAAGGAGCATTCCCATGTTTACACCGGCGGGCAGTTGACGGTATGTGCGTGGATTTTTGCCCGTCAGGTTCTCTCTGACCTGCCTGTATACACCGATTATCATCTTTCTCAGGTCAACGTGGGACTGTATGAACTGCTCGTGATGTATGCCCTGTCTGGTGTAATGCGAACGCTTGGGCGCCTCCATATACATAAACCTCTCAAACCGACGCCAATAATTGTACATCTCCTCTATAAACTCAAGCATGGACTCCGTGTCGGAGAGGACGTTATTATATTCAGCCTTAAACTTAACTATTTCATCGATTTTATGGCCGACCAGGAGTCTGAACATGCCTATCAAAAAATTAACCAGTTCTCCGTTTTCATTAAATGTCACGTTTTGCTTAAAGAACACAAACAATGGACTTTCTTTTTGCTCCAATCTGTCGATAAAGCGCTTTAATACCTCATCAAACAACTCGCTTTGAAGTAGTTCGTCATTCGTCTTACAAAAGACGGAGGCGTAATCAAAGATTACCTTATTCCTGGTAAACGTAAGCGGTTCAATCATTATGACTCCTATGTCAATATCTTGGGTATGGAGGGGTTCTCAACCTGAGTTTGCCCCCCTGTCGTACTTATTGTAGTCCCTTGGCTCTTTTGCTGAGAGGGATACTGATCATCACCTCGTCTGAGTTGTTGACTTTTCGTATCAGCACCTCTATGCTTTTTACGTCAAACTGCTGGTATTTGGCAAATATTGAGGCGATGTCCCTCTGCAGAAGCTCCGAAAAATTCGGCGGCAACCCCTGCCGTTCATAAGAAAGCACCATTGTAAGCCTTTCCTTGGCTGTATCCGAAGAACAACCCTTTCTGAAATACGCAAGTAACGACATGTCCTACCTCCTTTTAAACCAAGCAATCAAGCCCCTTGAACCATTAAGTTCATTAAATGGTATATCCTTACCCTCAAGTCTGTCGGCAACATTAATAAAGGCCTTTGCCACGGCATTGTTTTTTGTAAGCACAATAGGCTCGCCCTTGTTGGTGTAATCGACGATCTTTTCGTCGTCCGGGATGATGCCGATCTTTTTGATGTGCAAAATCTCCTCTATATCCTCAACCGACAGCATTTCGCCCTTTCTGACCTGGTGTATCTTTATCCTGTTGATGAGCATTCTGATGCTTTTCTTCTCCATGGACTCAAGTAGTCCGATAATGCGGTCGGCGTCTCTGACGGATGATACCTCGGGGTTGACCACCACGATGGCGTCATCGGCAGGCATTGCCGCCGTCTTAAAACCGCTCTCTATGCCCGCCGGAGAATCAATCAGGACGTAGTCAAAGTTTTCCTTGATGTCGTCGATGATCTCAGCGAGCTGCTCAGGCTTTACGGCCTCTTTGTTCTTGGTCTGCGATGCAGGCAGCAACCACAGCGGGAAACCCCTTTTGTCCTTGACAAATGCCTTTTCTGCCTTTACAACGTTTTCCACCACATCAACCACATCGTAGACGATACGCTGCTCAAGCCCCAGGATCATGTCAAGATTCCTCAGCCCTATGTCGGCGTCAATAGTCAACACCCTCTTACCGGACATGGCCAAGGCAGTCCCAAGATTTGCAGTTATCGTTGTCTTTCCAACTCCACCCTTGCCGGAGGTTATTACGATAACTTGTGTCATAATTTATCTCCTTCGTTAGATTTTTTCTATCTGAATTGTCTTGTCTTTGACAAACGCCTTTTCCGGGTAAAGTGTCTGGACATCATCGTCCGGAGGTCTTGTCACAATGTTTGCTATCTTAAGCTGCTGAGGCTTCAACGTCAGAGCTATTACCACGGCCTCCTCATCCCCGGCGGCACCGGCGTGAGCCACGCCCTTGAGCACTCCAAGCACGATGATATTGCCTGTGGCAATCACATATGCGCCCGGGTTTACATTGCCTATGATCATCAGATCGCCATCGTATGTAACACGCTGTCCACCACGAATCGTCTTGCTTACCGTCATGAGTGTTCTCTTTTCCTCTGAGGACTCGATGACTTTTTTCTTTTCCCTGCTCTCAAAGCTAAAGTTCGTCTTAAAGTCTACGATGAGAGCGCCATGTTCCCTTAACATTTCGTGTAACCTGCCCCTGTCGCCATCGGCGAGGTCAAGGCCGTTGGTGTTTATCACGACCTTTGAGTTGCTAAAAAACGACGACGACATCTTAAGTTCGATATCCTTGAGATTGTCCTCGATTGATATCAATGAGTCCAGGTTTATCAGCAACGCCGGTATCGTTATCCCTTTTATCTCTATTGCCATTTGCTTGTACTCTTACTTTCCATGATGCTAGTAATATAGCATATCGGAATTAAAAATTTGTATCAATTTTCTATTTACACCTGAAAGTCCGCATCGTACCACGAAAAACACACTGTCTCATGCAGTTATTGAAACCTTATGAGCAAAAGCACGATGTCGGGCCGTTGTTGTCTGTCTCTTGCCGTTGCGGTCTCCTGCTTACCCGTGCCATTGTCACGTTCAACGCTGCCTATCCGACGCAGCTCCGACAGCAGGGAGTCATAGGCCTCCGCCGGTATTTCGGCCTCCATGTAGCGGCGTTGTCTGGCAGCATCGTCGGAGACAACCCTGCCCCCCCTGGAGCGTATCAGGGCGGCAACACGGTCAAAGTCCTGTGTTCCTTCCGTTTTGCCATCCCGCCTGCTGACCTCCTGTTTGGCCTCCTGGTGCAGAGCTGCACCTCCTGACTTTTTTGATACGGCGGAGTCCTTTAGTATGCCGGAGTCACCGAAAGAGTCGGGTGCTCCGGCCTCCTCGACCCTGTCTTCCGCAACAGAGACGATCAGTGTGATCTGTTGCCGTGGTTCAAAATCCTTTTTGTCAACCTCCCTACTCTGGGCAACGCTGCCTACCGCTATGGAGATGTTTTTCTCCTTCGACCTTTCCGGTGGTGATGGTGTCGTGGAGGCCTGCAACTTGGCCGGGGGTGCCGGAGCAGCCGCAGACGGAGCCATCGCCGGAGCAACTGCAGGGGTTGCCGGAGCCTCCGCCAGTGATGCCGGTAGTGCCGGGGGAGGTGGCACTGCCGAGGGCTTATCCGCAGGGACATTGGCGCTGACAACAGGCTCCTTAGCCGCCTTTTTCATGGCCTTTGCCGGGGGCTGAGATTGCGGTTCCGTCAGGGTGTCACGGGGTGCTTCACGAGTTACATTGGCATCGCTCTTTGCCTTGCCCTCTGGTTTGTCTTCCGAGCTGAGGGACGGCAACCTGACATCCTCCTGCAGGATACGCTGCATCCGAGGCTCCCTGTGCAGTACGCTAAAGGCTATCACAACAACCATCGCAAGGGCCGCCACAGTAACGGGTATGCCCAGGGTCATGCCGTGTCGTTGCGGTTGCCTCATGCGTTGTCTCAGGGCATCGTGGAAGTCATCCGGGGCCTTGACCTGGCCCAGGGAGGATAGCCGGTGGCTGAGGGCTTGAAGTTGTTGCAGGTGTTGGGTGCATGTGCTGCACTGGCTCAGGTGTCCCTCCACCTGCTCCCTTGATGCATCATCGAGCGTCCCGTCCATGTACTTCGACAGGCTATTTCTTGTTTCGTTACAGTGTTTCATAAGACGTCCTTTAGTTTTTCCCTGAGGGTCTCTCTCCCTCGTGCAATGCGTGACTTGACCGTCCCGGGCCTGACTCCTGTGATGGAAGCAATCTCCTCATAGGACAGTCCCTCGATGTCGCGCAAGACCACGACGGTGCGTTGTTGCAGGGGCAGGGACCTGATTGCCCGGTGGATGGCCGCATCCTGTTGTCTCTTCCGGAGCGGATGTTCCGGTGAGAAACGTTCGTCGGATATATCCCTGAAGTCGTCATCGTCCTGGGTATTGGTTGAGAGCATTCGTTTAAAGAACAGGTACTTCAGGGATGTGAGTCTGCTCTTGCACGTGTTGACGGCTATGCGGTACAGCCAGGTGGAAAACGTCGAGTCGCCACGGAAGCCGTCAATGCCGCGGCAAGCCTTGATAAACGCCTCCTGCGCACAGTCGTTGGCCTCGTCGTAGTCTCCCATCATGCGGTAACACATGTTAAACACCCTATCCTTGTATTTAAGCACCAGGGCGTCAAAGGCAGATTCCTGCCCCAACCGGAAGGCCCTGACAAGTACCTCATCCGTGTCAACACCCGGTGTTGCATTAACATTTCCGTTACTCATTTAGACTGCCATTTCTCTGAAAAGTTCCACCTGTCAGATATCTTAACTTAAATCGGGGCAGAGAAGTAAAGGAGGGTGCTGCTACATATGTTGTAGTGTTGTCCAATCTAAATCTGCTATAATATAAGAATATGAATGCATTAGGTAGCACCCCAAATCCACGGTTGATTGGAGTGCTACCGGTAGAGAACATGCCGATAACATTTGACATAAGGGAAAGTGAGATGTTTTTGGAGGGCAAGCAAGAGGGCTTGCTTGAGGGTAAACGTGAGGGTTTGCTTGAGGGGATGGAAATGGCACTTGAGATTAAGTATGGCGCTATGGGTCTTGAACTTATGGAATTGGTTAAAAAGGTTGACACCTTAGAAAAACTTAACCGGTTGAAGGTCCTGATAAAGAGGTCTGATACGATAGACGAAGTAAGAGCGAACCTTATAGGTATGCTCAGGTAAGACAACACTTTCAGAAAAGATGCAATGAATCATGGACGGATACCTAACGCCCCCGACAATCTTGCTGCTTGCCTTTGCCATTGATGCACTGTTGGGGGACCCGCGGTGGCTGCCCCACCCAATCAGTCTCATAGGTCGTGTTATCTCCGCACACGAGAGACTGCTCAGGAGCCTCTCAAGCAGGCCGGCGATGGAGGTATTACTCGGTGGCATATTGACCATATCGGTGGTTGGCTTGACCTACGTTGCCATGCTTACCCTGACGGGAGTTGTCCTGTCTCCGCTTAAGAAGTGCCCGCCAGTGCATAACTTATTGCCGGGGCTTTCTTACTACGACCTCTGCCTGGGGGTAATCGGCTCCTTTGCCATTGCAACACACGGACTGCTTGCAGCGGTCTCAGACGTTTACCGATGCCTCCGTGCTGGAGATCTCAGTGGAGCCAAGGCAAGCCTTGCACATGTCGTAGGCAGAGATACACAACCCCTCACGGAAGACGGCGTCATCAGGGCAGCAATCGAAACGCTTGCAGAAAACGCCTCAGATGCTATCATTGCACCCATGTTCTACTTTGCCATCGGGGGTGTAGAGCTGGCCTTTGCCTATAAGGCAGTCAACACCATCGACTCCATGATCGGCTACAAAAACAAGAACTACTTCTACTTTGGACGCATCGGGGCCAGGGTTGACGACATCGCAAACTTTATACCTGCACGCATAACCGCAATCTTAATATGCCTGGGCGCCCTTGTGTTGAAGGTAATGCACATGTTATACTATTCTGTTACAAAAGAGCAGATGTTTGCATATAAAGACTTTAATTTTATTGAGGGCATAAGGGTGCTTGTGCGTGATGGCAGCAAGCATACAAGTCCCAATGCCGGGATGCCGGAGGCGGCAATTGCCGGGGCTTTGAATGTCAGACTCGGTGGGCCGTCCTATTATGCCGGTGTGCTTGTTGAAAAGCCCTTTATAGGAAACGATACCGCAACAACGGCTGTGCAAAAAATTGGAAACGCCCTCCTGATTGTCAGGGTTGTGGCTGTGACAGGGCTTCTGGTATCGGGTGTGATTGCCGTTGCTGTAGCTGGTATCGGGACAATGTACAAGTAGGCAACAATTAACTATTAACTATGGAGCAGTCAAGGTAGATTAAGTGAGACGATATACGTTGGTTTTGCTTATATTGGTGATTACCGTTTTTGTGTGCAACCGCTCTATGGGGTATCAGAAGAGTCAGGGGAAGGTACAAGGCCGGCAAAATGACAATCAAAATGGGCAACAGGAGTTGTTATCCGGTAACGTATTTACGGATTCAGACAAGGCATTTAACGTATTGCTCGTGGACAAAAGCACGGATAATATGTACATTGCAGAGGTCAAAGACAACATCCCGGAAATATCAAGGAAGTTAAGCGTCCTGACAGGTAAAAACGTCGGCGACAAACTCAGGGAGGGCGACCGTAAAACACCGGAAGGTATTTATTTCGTCACCAAGTACATCCCCCCTGAAAAGCTGGACCGGTCTCTCTTTGGCGAGGGCGCATACACCCTGAACTATCCAAACATCGTTGACAGAAACAAGGGCAAAACAGGCCACGGCATATGGATCCATGGCAGGGGACCCAATCGCACCGATGAACGGACCAAGGGGTGTGTTTCGCTGCAGAACCCCGACTTTGACAGTATCAGGCCATACGTAGAACCGGATACGCCGGTTGTAATCTCCAGTACCCTTGATTTCCTTAATCCAGATCAATACAGGGAAAAGCGAAAGACCTACTTCGATATATTTAAGGGTTTCATTTCGTCCTGGGAAAAGGGTGACTTTGAGGGCTATGCCAGCTTTTTTGACACAAACTTCAAG
This sequence comes from Candidatus Magnetobacterium casense, assembly GCF_000714715.1. Lineage (GTDB taxonomy): Bacteria > Nitrospirota > Thermodesulfovibrionia > Thermodesulfovibrionales > Magnetobacteriaceae > Magnetobacterium > Magnetobacterium casense. The sequence continues at coordinate 18,293 of NZ_JMFO01000032.1, read as the reverse complement.
GGAGCCGACGGCCTAAGCGTTAAGAGCTATCTGAATAAAAAGAAACTGCTGATGAAGTCCTATCCCGACAGAAGGGTCATAACCTCCGAGGTCAGCATATTTACGCAAAACTCCACAGACCTCATGTACAAGTTCAACCAGCTCTACTGTGCCAGTAACCTCCTGTCGTATGGGACCAAAAAGCTCTACCTCAAGGTGGACAAAAGCAAAGACCACAGGGTCATAGCAGAGGAGTTTGAGGAGGCCGATGTCAATTCACTCCTGACTCAGTATGTGCAATCCATGATAGAAAGATGGCAACGCAGCTGGCAGACCAGAGACATTGATAGATACATGGACTTTTACAGCCATGCGTTTTACTCCGACAGTATGAATTACAAGCAGTGGAAGGCACACAAGAAAGGCTTATTCAAAGGAGCCAGGTCTATAAAGGTTGATATCGGCGATATCCATATAACCCCCCTGACATCGAGAAAGGTGCAGGTGACCTTCAAGCAGCGCTACAGCTCAGACACCGTATCGGACAACGGCATAAAGACACTCATACTGGAGGGTTGTCCGGGTGAGTACGAGATTGTCTCTGAGAGCTGGCGGGCAGGATAGGGATAAGTACTGGGGGCCGGCCCCATTTTATGCCGGGAGCGCTGACAACTTGGCCTAATCCTTACGGGAGTTTGAGGCAGTTTTCGTCAAGTACGATAGCCACATGGTATTTGTTATTTTCGGTCATATAAAGTTATAATGGCTCTTGCGGATTTTGAGTGGGTAGAATCAACAACCCCATGTATGGGCAGTAGGGAAGGAGAAATGGTAAGCCTTGTCATGTTGCCTATAGTCTCCAATGTCTTCGAGGGAAAGCCTATAAAGAACAATGCGGTAGATTATACTACCCGCTCCCGTTGGTCGCTAACCTTAAGTTGAGTTACCCACATGAAGTAAGAAGGAACCTAAAAAAATTTAGACCTCATTGATGAGGGTAGGGCAGATATTTTTAGTGAGTTTTGGTTTCTTTTTGCAAGAGGCTCATTCATTAAATGATTGGGAGAAGATTGTAGAACTGGCGTGAGTTACAAGCTCAGGGTCAAACCGTTACATCGAGGTTCGCTCACAACTCATGCACTTGACAGCATCGGGTCGGAGGGATTGTACCGTAGCATTTTCTATGGCGATTACCCTGTCGGCGTTTCTGATGGTTGAGAGCCTGTGGGCAATGATTATGGTATTGCTGTCTTTCATGAGTCCCTAAAGTATAGTTATCATGAAATATAAAAAAAATACTTTAAAGCCAAGCCTGCGCGTCATGGGGTCAAGGAGACTTCTTTGTGGCCTGAGCGCCTTGTAGCGAACCGTTTTTGACGCCTGTAATCTCTATGCTCACAAGCCCCCTCTCCGCCACCACACCATCACCGTCGGAGGTCCGGAATTCAACCTTCAGGTAGTTGTCGGTGGTTGCCTGATATAGGGCACCATCGGACTTTTCAACGATTGCCGGCAGGATGCGCCCCACCTGCCTGGCCATAAAGGCAGCCTTCTTGCGTTCGGACAACTGCCGCAACAGCAATGCCCGCTGCTTCTTTGTCTGTTTATCGACCTGTGCCGGCAGAGCAAAGGCACGCGTCCCCCGCCTGGGTGAAAACGGAAAAACGTGCATGTACGTCAGCGGCAATCCGGCAAGGAGGTCATATGTCCTACCAAAACTCGCATCGTCCTCGCCGGGATAACCGACGATTACGTCCGTGCCAATGGCTGCGTTGTCAATGTCCCCGTGGATATCCAGAAGCAGTCTCTTAAAGTCGTCCGTGCGGTATCCCCTGTGCATGTCAACGAGTATCTGATCGTCGCCGCTCTGAAGCGGGATGTGAACATGTCTGCATAGCCTCTGATGTCTCAGCAGTCCCGGCAACTTGCCGGTAAACTCGCTGACCTCAAGGGACGTCAACCGAACCTTTATCCCGGTCGTGTTGTCGAGGATCGACTCCACCAGGTACGAGAGCGTCGTCTGTGGCACCAGGTCCAGGCCATAGTACCCTATATGGATGCCCGTCAAAACGACCTCGTTGTAGCCCTCCGTAACAAGTCTTCCGACCTCGTCGATAATGTCAGCGACCTGTCTGCTGGTTGACCGTCCCCGGCTTTGAGGGATGATACAGTAGGAACAACCGGCATTACAACCATCCTGTATCTTTAACAGTGCCCTGCTCCTGCCGCTGTTGGCGACAACGGGGGCAACTGTCCTGGCCTCTGCAAAGGCGGCGTCTGAAAAATGCAGCAACTTGTCCTTGTTGCCGATGACGGTGATATCTTCGCTTATTGCACGGAGGGTATCCCTGTTGAGCTCGGAGTAGCAGCCGGTGGCAAACACCTTTGAACCGGCCTTGATGGCACGTCTTATGAGCTGTCTGGATTGATAATCGCTCTTAGCGGTAACGCTGCACGTGTTTATGATGCAGACGTCGGGGTGCTCGTTGACGGTGACAGGGACGTGCGATTGCTTGAGGAATTGCCCTTCAATGGCCGAACTCTCCGCCTGGTTGGCCTTGCACCCCAGGGTGAGAACGCAAAACCTCATTCACCCGTCACCTCGCCCTCAAGTGTGTGCCTGTTGGCCTTCACTATGCGGACGTTCAAAAACAGGGCTGACTTGAGGTCGTCCCCGGAGAGAAAATTAACAATCTTGTTGGTACTGCTCCTGCCAACCCACATATTTGGGGTCGTCTCACTTCTGCCCTCAACGAGCACCTCCATCACGGTGCCCTCAATGGCCTTGTTTTTCCTCTCCGTGATGACGTCCTGACATCCAAGTATCTCCTGCAGCCTTGCCGACTTAACGTCCTCTGCCACCTGGTCCGTCATCAGGGCAGCCTTCGTGTTTGGTCGCACGGAGTACTTAAAGGCAAAGATGCCGTCAAATTCGAGTTCTTTAAGTGCGCTTACCGTTTGTGCGTGGTCATCGTCGCTCTCACCGGGAAAGCCCGCTATTATGTCGGAGGTGACGGCAACATCGGGGACGCTCAATCGCAGGCGTCTGACCTTATCTGTATACGTTTCATAGTCATATCGTCTGTTCATAAGGTTCAGCACCCGCGAGGAACCCGACTGCATGGGCAGATGCACATGGCGGCAGACACTGTCAAGCTCCGCCATCGCCTGTATCAGCTCGTCCGTGAAGTCCTTGGGGTGCGACGTTATAAAGCGCACCCGCCTGATGCCTTCGACCTTGTCTATCAGATGCAGCAACCGGGCAAATGAGCATCCGCCGTCGTAGGAGTTGACGTTTTGTCCAATCAGTGTGACCTCCTTGTAGCCGTTGGCGGCCAGGGTGGTTATTTCACTGAGGATGTTTTCGTATGGCCTTGACCTCTCCCTGCCCCTGGTGTAGGGGACAACACAGTAGCTACAGAAGTTATTGCATCCATACATGATGCTGATCAGTGCCCTGATGCCGTTGTCCCTCTCTGCCGGAAGGTCGGTTGTTGCAATGGCATCGTTGTCCTCAATCGCTGCCTGGAACGACTCCGAACCCAGCAAGTCGGTCAATTTCATGATGTTCTGCGGGCCAAAGGAAAAGTCCACCGCCTTGTTGAGGTCGTGGATGTGGCTGCCCTCCTGTTGGGCAATGCAACCCGTGACGCCTATTCTGACCCGTGGCCGTTTTTTTTTCAGGCGGGCAAGGTAGCCCAGGTAGCTGTAAAACTTGTGGCGGGCCTTTTCCCTGATACTGCACGTGTTGAGGATTATCAGTTCGGCGCTCTCCGGGTCAGCCGTAAGGGTATACCCCTGACTTTTCAGGATACCTGCTATCTTTTCCGTGTCGTGCGAGTTCATCTGGCAACCCCACGTGTGTAGATGTGCGAGTCTCTTTGTCTGCATCGCTATAGATACTTTTTTACCACAACTGACCATCTTATGTCAACGTAAACAAAGGAAAAGGGTGCATAAATTTTTAGTTGGTGTTCTGGAATTATTGTCTAATCTGCTTTTACACTCAGTCATAATGTTGAAAGTTTAATTCAGTTTCTGCAAACATACTATACATTGGCAGGCGGATTTGGGAAAAGTGAAATGAACAAGGCCATGTATTACTCCGCCTTCGTTATCAAACTTCTTCGATATGATATCAAAATATTCTTGTTCATGGTTAATATAATATCGTCGTAGCGCATATGCTATCATATCAGCATATTGAACCATCCTTGTTGCTTTGGAATCAACAAAGAGCGGAACATCAGACATATTTACCAATCTATGCCCCCATCTATGCCCAACATCCCTAAATTCACTCGCAAGCATTTGAATGGAGGTTTCATAGGTTGATTTGTCTAAAATGATAAGGCCACGCTGTGAATTTCCTTTTTTATAGATACGAGTAAGATATTGGTCAAATCTACTGGCTAATTGCTCAAAAGCGTATTTCATGGGATCTCCAGGTGACAAAGCCACCCTGTTTATGACAGCACCAAAAAGCTTTATATTTTTGCTCTGCTCCAAAAAAGATAGAGCTTTTTTTATAAGTTTCAAGCCTTTTATCTTTCTCTATTCCTCGCCAATGTTCTTTGCCGCTGAAAATATTAACACCACGAAACTCTAAACTTTTAGGGTTCTCAGGCCATACTTCATTTGCCAGAGAATCCAATTTGCCACTTAGATAGAATGGGGTTTGTTCATAACAACACAAACCTCCTAAAATGACCTCTCTGTCAGAGGCATTTTTAACGGAGCCAGAATCATCTAAATACAGTAAATACATCTTTTAGGAGTTAAGGCGGCCAGGCGAGACATCTGTCTCAGCGGACTGCAAAAGGCAACCCTCCCAACCGCTCAAGATTATTTTAGCATATAAGATTATCTATTTTCAAAAATTTGTTTCTTGTTCTATTCTTAATTATAGCAAATTTCGATTGGATTAAATACAAAATTAGGTGGCATTTTTACGGGGTCAAGGGGACTTCTTCGTGTCCGGGGCTGCGACAAGATTGCGCCTCGCCCCTCCCCTTGCAGGGTGTCTTAAGGGGGAGCTGCCACTTTCATAAACGGTTAAAAGTAAGCATTAATGCTGTGTTTTTTGGATTTGGATGCTGCTCATGCCAACCTATATTATGCACACGGCTTACACAGTAAACGCTATGAAGGAACAGTCAAAACCTTCATGGTTAAAACAGGTAATAATAATCGTATGAGTTTGTTATTTGCTAATAACAAAAGTAAAAAATACAAACCACCGACAAAATAAAAATAACAACAAGACTTTTTGATGACAACGCTACCCCCGTATCTGCTTAATGTTTAACCTTACTATCATCGCAGAAATATTTACAGTAACAAACTTGTCTTATGCACCCCCATGTTGGGTATTGCAAATATCAATTCTCATCTGATGCCTTACGTATATATCCACACACACCTTGTTAAACGTGGATTCATCGAGCGTGCCTTTTATTGTCTCATTGATTATAAGGCCAAATAGTCCCTTGGCTTTGCTAAACTTTTCGGCCTTCTTTTCGATTGCCCTGGATATGCTCAGGACGCTTTCCATAAGTTCGTCCGTTATGACCCGGTCGTAGCCCTCCCACTTGAACATTGCCTGTAGTAGCCCCTCTATATATGCATTGAGCTTTTTTAACGCAACGTACTCGTTGTACCTGGAGTCGTACAGGTAGGAAGTATCCCGCGTGAGGTACTTAAGCGCCTCATCGAGTTCGCCGTCAATACGAATCAAGAGCGGAAGCCTGGAGGGGTCAACCTTGTTGCGGATGAATCTGGCCAGGGTTATGTATTTCTGCGTGTAGGTCTTGTTGGTTGCGATGCGTTTGAGCCAGTTACGCGCTATCATGGACCTTACATGTGTTGGATAGTCCCTTTGCAGGGCGTCGCTTACGCCATCTATATAGTCAAAGACCCCCGGATGATTAACGGCATAGGTCTTGACCTCTGTCGGGGTCAGGAACAGGTTGTCTCGTTTAAGTTCCTGAAGCCTTTTTGCCGCCTCCGTGTACGGTGCAATCTGCATGGCGGCAACACCCTCCGTAATCTCAACAGGCAGCAGGCAACTCTCTTGCAGTTTCCGGTACTCACTCCGGTCAACGAGGACGGCGTCTTCCTGCAATTGTTTGAGCTGCTGCATGGCCTCAACGTAGGAATCAAAGCCGTCACCGTACAGGGCGGAAAGGATATCCATCGGGATCATATATTGCACTGCAAGCGTCTTTATGTCGTTTTCCCTTATGAACAGTGCGTTGTCTTGCATATAGCGCAACTGCTGCACACCCCTCTTGTAGCGTGGGAGGTCATCGCCCTGGATGTCCTGTTGCAGCCGCAGGGGCAGGATGAAATCCGTGGAGAATCGGGCATATTCATCCCGTGTTATAAAGCTGTTGCTGTACAGATCAACGAGGTCTGCCTTGTTGAACAGGTCTTGTTTTATGCTGATGGGGATTATATACTTATCCGGTTGCAGCAGGACGTTAAGCGTCATTATCTGTTGGAGTTTGCCCTCATAGGTGGCCTCCCTTGCAAAGACCTGCGTAAGACTTTCCAGGAGTCTGTACATGGTGTCATCCCTGTTTTGCGTCAGGGTTACGTAATGCCTGTAGTAATCGAGGAGTTTGCCGCAGAGGAGGTTGTCTATCACGAGGCGTTCGGCGCTGGCTTCAGTGCCCTGGATGATTCGTGCCGCATACAGGTAGAGGTTTTGCGGGGTTATCAATTTGCCGTAGAAGGCAAATGGCAGGGTCTTGTTAAACGTATAGATGACCGTCATCAGGGCAAGGTCGGGGTCTATGTCTGAGCGTTCAAACATCTTTTCTATCCTGAGGGCGAGACCGAACTGGTCGTTTTTGGACAGCCACTTTGAGACGTATCTGCGCTGCATACATGTGATGCCATCTTGCCATGCGGTTTCGCTCTCTATGAAGCCCTCCAGGAGTTCCGACAGGGAATGAAACTCCCGCTCGCCGGTAGAAAACGGTACCTGGTATCCCTGCTTGTCGCCCTGTTGGCCATCGTAGTACTCCGGGATGTCCCGTCTGCCGTCGAGCCATGCCCTGACCTGCTGATACTCCCAGCGTCTCTGCGGGTTGCGTGTCAACAGGCCCCGCAACAGCAGGGCATAGTCCGGGGGGATATCCCATGGTATTTCCACCCCGTTGGTGGCAAGCGTGTACATGATCACGTTGGTGGCAAGGTTGCTGAACGGATGTCTTCCCAACAGCAGCTCAAGGACGATCATCCCAAACGACCACCAGTCCGCCTTTGGTCCAACGACGCCCGTAAAGGCCTCCGGCGCCCAGTACAGCGGAGTCCCCTTGACGTCGGTGAATTTCTTTGAGTGTTCGGCGTCTATGACCGACGAAACGCCGAAATCGGTAAACACCAACACCACGGGGTCTGTCTCTCTAACCAGGATGTTGGATGGCTTGAGATCGCGGTGCATGATGTCGTTGTTGTGCAGCGCCCGGAGTGCCTCGGATATCTCCACGATTATGTTTAGCAATAGTGGTGTGTCGGGTTTGTGTGTCAGATACTCCCTCAGTGAACCGTATCGTGCATATTCCTGTATTTCGTACCATCGTCCCGATCTGCGGTCAAGGCCATAGTCCTTGATCGATACGACATGCTCTGGGAACATTGCGCTAAACTGCTGGGCCTTCTTTAGTACGTCAACTCCAGGGATCATGCCCAATCTGTACAGCTTCAGGACAAGGTCGCTTTCCCCCTGTCTGACCAGGTATATGTCTGCCTCTGCCCCCTTGGCCGGAAATGCCTTTATGATAGTGTAGCCCTGGAACTTTCGCAGGGGCTGAGGTGAGCCGTGGGATGCCTCTGCGGCGGGTGACCTCCGTTGTACAATGGTGCGTTCTTCGCGCAGGGTCTTGTCAGCCTCCACGATGGTGGCGTCACCGGGGAGTTGGTGGTTGTCAGGTTCTTCTTGCATCTGCATTAAGCGTTCGGACATAAGTCTGCATATTTCAAGTTAAGTATAAAGGATTGCAAATAATGAGGTCAAGAGGACGAACAGCAATTGTGCAGTGGAGGGATTGTGCATCCTTACTCCACTGCCGTTGCCTGTAGGTTTTATGGCATGGTCTCTGGCTTTACTTCTTATCAAAGGTGAATGTTATCGTTTCATCTCTATACATATTTACACGACAACTATTACGCTCTTTGTACCAGTAATTGCAATTGAAGTCTGCCAGGGTTGAGCCGGGGTCAGGGGTTGCTGTTATTGTTACATCAGAACTATGTTTGGTAGTCCTGTACAAGTAGTGATGCATGTAGACTAAACCCTCATTATTCAATAGTCCATGTCATTCCCACGAAAGTGGGAATCCATCTTTAAAAACAGCATTAAATACCTGATTAGGAAAAACCACCAAAGAATAGTATCACTACCTCTACAGGACTACCCCACCGACTTCTCATGCAACGAGGTGCTATTGACGGTGTTACCAAAGATTGACCCGACCTAATGGACAATCAGCCCTTTGCCATGTTATACTAATCCTATGAGTGAAGAAGCAGGTGTTATTATCAATCATATCAACGCGATGCTTATTGACATGTCGGAGAAGTCTCTTAATGAGATAAGCAATTACGTCATCTCGCTTAGAAAAAAAGAACAAAAACACGATGCGTTTGTCAAGAGATTGAGTGAAATTGAAGCCAACCCTGATTATATAGAATGTAACTCCATAGATGAAGTCATGCAGGCTATCTATAACATAGAAGATGATAAGGAGTGATACGCCTGTTGTAATCAGGATTGAAAAAGTCTTTGCTAAAAAGGTAAAAAAACTATTCAACAAAAATCCAGCCCTTTCACAAACGTACAAAGATATCTTGCATCGACTGATATCAGACCCATTTTCACCACCGTTAAAAACACATCAACTTACCGGCATACATAAAGGTAAATACGCATGTTCTCTTACACACGGATTGAGGATTGTATTTACATTATCCGACAACATTATTCACCTGCGTGATATCGGTGACCATGATGAGGTGTATTAAATGAGGTAATAGCTTACTTTGCCGAAGGCTGGCAACGGATGAAGGGGGGGCAGCGCCCCCTGGCTCAATTGTCGGGACGACCCTTCATCCTTCCCTCCGACCCTCCACCAACGCTACAACCCAACCACCAACCCCCCGCATAATGGGGTCAAGGGGACTTCTTTCCGGCCGGGGCGCCTCGCCCCTCCCCTTGCGGGGGGTTCTGAAGGGGGCCAGAGCCGACCCTTTCTTCTTCTTTGTCCAGTCCTCTGCCCTTCCAGATCATGTAAATAGCCGGGTAAATTATCAGCTCCAGGATGGTCGATGTCACCACGCCGCCAACCATCGGGGCTGCGATGCGCTTCATGACGTCGGAGCCGGCTCCGTGACTGAACATGATCGGCACCAGACCGGCAAGTATCACACTTACCGTCATTATCTTGGGCCGTATCCGCTTGACCGCCCCGTGCATGATCGCCTCACGCAGAGCAGCCCTGCCCACAAGCAACCCCTTGCTCTGCCATTCTTCGTAACTAAGCTCCAAATACAACAGCATTACGACCCCGGTTTCGGCATCCAAACCGGCAAGAGCTATCAAACCCACCCAAACCGCTATGCTCATGTTGTAATGCAACAGGTACAACAACCAAAAAGACCCTACCAACGAAAATGGCACCGCCAATAACACAATCAAGGTCTTGGTAAACGATTTGGTGTTAAAGTAGATTAGCACAAAAATGATAAACGCCGTCAACGGTAAAACTATCTTCAGCCTCTCATGCGTCTTGACAAGATACTCATACTCACCGCTCCAGACAAGCCTGTAACCGGTGGGTATCTCAAGCGACGCAACCTTTGCCCTGGCCTCGTTGACATACCCGCCAACGTCACGGCCCGAGAAATCTATGTATACGTATGCCGTCAACATTCCCTCTTCGCTCTTTATGCCACCAGGCCCCTTGACAATGGCGATGTCTGCAAGCTGCCCCAGTGGCACCTGTGCAATTGAGGAAGCCCCCACCGCCGATGAACCACCACCCATTCCGGAGGGTGCCGAGCCCCCTGCTGCTCCCCCGACGGTGCCAGGCATCAACGGCACAAGCACCCGATTGAGACTCTCTATGGAGTTCCTAAACCCGCGCGGATATCGCAAATTGACCGTGTACCGCTCCCTGCCTTCGACGGTGGTTGTGAGATTCATACCGCCAATGGCAGACTGGATGACCTCCTGGACGTCGTCAACCGTCAGGCCGTACCTGGCAGCCTCGGCACGCTTGACACGGAAGTCCAGGAAGAAGCCCGTCGTCGCACGCTCGGCGTAGACACTCCTCGTACCTGGAATGTCCTTTAGGAGGGTTTCAAGTTGCAGGCCGATCTTTTCTATCACGGCGAGGTCTGCCCCGAGTATCTTTATGCCAACGGGCGTCCTTATCCCGGTTGAGAGCATGTCCAGGCGTGCCTTTATGGGCATCGTAAAGGAGTTTGCCACACCGGGGATGGTCAGCTTTTCGTTGAGTTCGTCCCTTAGCTTATCGACGGTCATGCCCGTGCGCCACTGAGCCTCTGGCTTGAGGTTGATGACGGTCTCAAACATCTCAACAGGCGCGGGGTCTGTGGCCGTCTCCGCCCTGCCCGCCTTGCCAAAGACCTGGGCTACCTCGGGGACGGACTTGATCAGCCTGTCCTGTATCTGCAATAGCCGCGCGGCCTCAGAGATTGACGCCCCCGGCACCGTCACCGGCATGTAAAAGAGCGTCCCCTCATACAACGGCGGCATGAACTCCGTTCCCAACTTCATGTACGGATACGCCGTTAAGCCCAGAATCACCACGGCTATGAATATCACCGTCTTTCTGAATCGTAAGGCCAGGCTCGCTATCGGCTCGTACAGCTTGTGAAGGACGATGCTGATAGGGTTTCTCTCCTCCGGGCGTATCTTGCCTCTGATAAAGATGGTCATGAGCATGGGGGTGAGCGTCACGGCCAGAAACGACGCAAAGAGCATCGCAAACGTCTTGGTGTACGCCAGCGGCTTAAAGAGCCTCCCAGCCTGTGCCTGCAAAGTAAACACCGGGAAGAATCCAACCGTTATCACCAGCAGCGCAAAGAACAACGACGGCCCCACCTCTACGGCTGCGGCAATTATAGCATCAACTCTGTTGCCAGGATGCCCTTTTGTCGCTGGTGCAGCCGCACCCCATTCTTCGAGCTTCTTGTGGGCGTTTTCAACCATAATGATCGAGGCATCCACCATAGCACCAATTGCAATGGCTATTCCGCTGAGGCTCATTATGTTTGCGGTAACACCCATGTAGTACATGAGTATAAACGACATCAATATGGCTATTGGTAGCGTGAGTATCACAACCAGGGCGCTTGGCAGGTGAAACAGAAACACTATACAGACTGCACTGACGGCTACGGTGAGCTTTATGATCTCCTCCTTGAGCGTGTAGATTGCAGCGCGTATGAGTTCAGACCTGTCGTATGTCACGACAATCTTGACGCCCTGCGGCAACGAGGGGTTGATGTCTCTAGCAATCTTGTCCTTGACCCTGTCTATGACGCTGAGGACGTTTTCGCCAAAGCGTACAATGACGATGCCCCCTGCGACCTCGCCCTTGCCATCGAGTTCGGCCAATCCGCGACGTATCTCAGGGCCAAGTTGGATGCGGGCAATGTCCTTGAGCAACAGAGGCGTACCCTCTGCGCTTGTTCCAAGGGGGATGTTTTCGATGTCGCTGATGTCCCTGATGTATCCCCTGCCCCTGACCATGTACTCTACGCCGGAGAACTCGATCACGCGTCCTTCGACGTCGCGGTTGCTCTTGCGTATGGCGTCCATGATTTTGGTGATAGGGATGTTATAGGCCAGTAGTCGGTTTGGATCGATGGTCACCTGGTACTGTTTGACGAATCCGCCGATGCTTGCCACCTGCGACACACCTGCAACACTTTCGATGGCGAGCTTGAGGTTGTAGTCCTGGATGCTGCGCAGTTGGGCCAGATCGTGTTGTCCGGTTTCATCGACCACGGCGTATGAGAATCCCCATCCGAGGCTTGTTGCGTCAGGCCCCAGGGTGGGGTTGGCATCGGAGGGCAGCTTGGCGCGCACCGCCTGGAGGTACTCAAGCACCCTGCTGCGTGCCCAGTAGATGTCCGTCCCCTCGGCGAAGATCACGTATATGAACGAGCTGCCAAGGAAGGAAAATCCCCTGACGGCGGTGACCTTAGGTGCGGCAAGCAGCGTGGACGTTATCGGGTACGTGACCTGGTCCTCTACAAGGTCGGGGCTTCTGCCCATCCACTCGGTGTAGATGATGACCTGCGTGTCGCTGAGGTCCGGTATGGCATCCAGCGGGGTGTTCATAAACGCCCAGTACCCCCACATAGCCAAAAAGCCAACCAGCAGCACCACCGCAAACTTATTGCGTGCGCTTATCTCTATTATCTTCGCTATCATTATAAACAAAAAACCAAAGAGAAAGACAAAAAAAGAAGGAGGGCGGCTCCGCCCCTTTTATGGCGGGGGTGCCTTACCCCCTCCTCAGACCTCACCTGCAAAACCACCCGCCAGCCCCCTTGACCCCATCCTGCGGGGGTGCAAGAGCTTGCTGCAACTAACACCTGATACTTTTTCATAAGCATCCTCCTTAATTGTTATTTGTGCTACTATTACATATAGTAAAGCATAACAAGTTGAAGAAAAAATGAAGAGCCAGGTATTTCTATCACGTCAATTCCGATATAGGGTTAAAGGGGACTGATTCCCTTGTTGGTGGGGCTGAGGGTTCCATCTTCATAAGGGAGCTGTTTTTATCACTGTCTGTAAAAAAAACTACGGAAAGGCTATCTTCATACTTATTTTGTCAAATGAGACCTTGACGATCTCCGACATATCGCTTACGATGCTTGCATAATCCGTCGTATTGCACCAGACGTTTACCTCGAATTTTGCCGTGCCGTCGTTAAACTCAGCGACCGTGATGGTTGGCTCCGGGGTACTCAGGATGCGTTTATCCATCATCATCAGGTTTTTTAATAGATCCCTGGGTTTCTGGAAGTCATCACCACAGTTGATCTTAAACGTCATATCCACACGCCGCTGTGCTGCCGTTGAGAGGTTTGCAATTACCCCACCTGATAGTGGGCCGTTAGGGATGATAATCGTCCTGTGGTCAGAGGTAACAATGACCGTATGAAATATCTGCACCTCTTCTACCTTACCCGTAAACCCCTGGGCCAAAATAGTGTCACCAACCTTAAAAGGTTTATTGAACAAGATTAAGACCCCTCCGGCAAAGTTGGCCAGACTTCCACGCAAGGCCAATCCAACAGCCAACCCCGCAGCTCCAAGTATGGCCACAAACGACGTCGTAGCAATACCAATCATCGAGGCAACACTGATAAAAAGCAAGACCTTTAATAATATCCCCAGCAGGCTCCCCAAAAACGACTGCAACGAAGGCTCCAACTTGCCCAGAGTCATGGCCCGCATCACGCCACCCACAAATACCTTGATCACCCTCAGTCCCAGAAGCAAAACAACTATCGCCAGCAAGAATTTTGGTGCATAGAGCATCAGTAACCCAACAGCCTTGTCTAAATAAACATGCACATCACCCATATTACCTCCATTGATATTTTTAAGCTTCTACAGCCATCGCCATTAAGGATATCATAAACACAAGCAAAAAAACAATAGCGAGATTCACGCAGGCAAAAGAGTCTGTTTGTCTAAGTACATAAATTTTACAATCTCACGCTACGCAAAAGCATATTAGAAATATGGTAGAATAACCATGAATAATTTAAGCAAGTTTCAGTGTATTACAGACATTGCCGTGTGTAACGTGAATTATTAAGGAGATGAAAGTTTATATGGATATGGAACAATTAGCATTGCTAAAGGACTACATGGGTGCATACCGCAAGAGCAGGGTGCTGTTTACCGCCACCAACCTGCGGGTCTTTGACCGGCTCACCGAACCGACAACGGCGCAGGAGGCAGCGCAATGCCTCGGTACCGATGAGCGTGCCACAACGATCCTCCTCGATGCCCTTGTGTCGATGGCGCTGGTGACAAAGGACGAAACACGCTACGTCAACTCTCCCCTGGCAAACCAGTGCCTTGTAAGCGACAGCCCCCTGTCGCAGGTGGACATCATCAGCCACCACGATAACCTCTGGAGCAACTGGTCCGGCCTGGACGACGTCGTGAGAACCGGCAAGCCAAACCGCGTGGCGCACGACCAGAGCGCCTTCATCATGGGGATGCACAACATTGCCTCACTCAAGGTCAGGGAGTTGTTTGATGTCATAGACTTAGGTGGTGTCTCCAGCGCCATTGACATCGGAGGCGGTCCCGGCACCTACGCGATGGAGATGGCAAGGCGAGGGATTGCCATCACACTATTTGACAGACAGGAGACCATCGATATTGCAGCGGAGGTCATCAGGGGGGCCAGTGTTGAGGGTATAAGGTTCCTGCCGGGGGATTTTACGACTCACTCCATCGGAAGTGGTTATGACCTGGCCATTATCAGTCAGGTGCTGCACTCAAGCTCGGTCCCACAGTGCAGGGAGCTGATAAAATGTACAAAAGATGCCTTAAATCCCAATGGCAGGATCGTCATCCACGAGTTCTATATCGAGGACAACATGACGCAGCCCTTTGATAGCGCCATGTTTTCGATAAACATGCTGGTTGCCACCGAAGAGGGCAGGTGCTATACCGTCATGGAGATGCAGGGGTGGCTTAGAGAGGCTGGTTTTGAGGATATCACGGCACAGCTTTTGACAGAAACGGTTGTTGTTACAGGAAGGAGAGCATAATTGTCTAAGAAGTTAAACATACTAATGGTGTCCTCGGAGATGGTGCCGTTTGCCAAGGAGGGTGGACTGGCCGATGTGGTAGGCTCTCTTGCGCAGGAGTTGGTCAGACAGGGGCACGACGTCAGGGTGGTTATCCCCAGGTACAAGACGATTGAGCAGCGGGGGGTTGACATGACCTTGGCCGCAGGGCACGTTGCGGTGCAGATGGGTGTGATAGGTGAGATGGGCTGTTCGGTGTGGCAGTGTCCGATCATAGATACCAAGGACGGGTGTGGCGGGACAGTCTACGCCGTTGAACATCACGATTATTTCAGCCGGGATGGCGGCTTTTATTCAAACATCAATGGCGATGGCTACATGGACAACGACAATCGCTTTGTATTTCTGTCGCGTGCGGCCCTGGAACTCTGCAAGCAAGTGGGGTTCAAGCCTGATTGTATTCACGTCCATGACTGGCATACCGCCGCCATACCGGTGCTAATCAACACCGACTACAGGGATGAGCCGATGCTCGGCAACAGCGCCACGCTGCTGACGATCCACAACATCCAGCATCAGGGCGAGTTCTACGAGGGACTGATGGACGTACTTGGCGTTGGTTGGGGGCATTTTAATCACATGGAACTTGAAAAGGACGGCAACACCAACCTCCTCAAGGGTGGTATCTATCACGCCACGATAGTCAACACCGTCAGCGAGGGGTATGTCCGGCAGATACAGACGCCGGAGTTTGGCTTTGAACTCGACGGCGTGTTGCGAGACAGGGCATCCGACCTCTATGGCATTATCAATGGCGTGGACTACGAACAGTGGAACCCACAGGTTGACAAGTTCATCGCTGCCACCTACGACGCAGACGATCTCAGCGGCAAGGCCCTCTGCAAGGCCGACCTTCAGGGTAGTTTTGGTCTGCCGGTGCGGCCTGATGTCCCGATTATCGGGCTGATCACGAGACTCGTCAAGCAGAAGGGGGTCGATGTTCTGGCTGAGGCCATTTACAGGCTGATGGAGCTTGATATCCAGGTGGCATTGCTGGGGACGGGCGAGGTGTGGGCGAACTTCTATTTCGGCGACCTGCCCAGGCAGTATCCCGATAAGTTTGGATGCTACATCGGTTATGACAACGCCCTCGCCCACAAGATAGAGGCCGGTGCAGACTTTTTCCTGATGCCGTCGTTGTTTGAGCCGTGCGGGTTAAATCAGATGTACAGTATGCGTTATGGCACGTTGCCCATAGTGAGGGCAGTTGGCGGGCTGGATGACACCGTAGACAATCTTGATGTTGAGGCCAACACGGGGACGGGTTTTAAGTTCTACGACCTTACGGCTGGAGCGTTGGCAGACACGGTGGGTTGGGCCGTTTACACGTACTACAATCAGAAGGATACGATGGAGGGGTTGATCCGGAGGGCGATGGCAAAGCGTTTTTCGTGGACCAAGGCGGCCAGAAAGTATGTGGCGTTATACGAAATGGCCATCAACAAGCGCAGGGGGCAATCGTCGTGATGGAGACAGACAAGGGGCGGCAGATTCGGCTCAAGTATCTCTACCGGAAGATGGTCATCAGCGGCAAGGCGCGTATCCCATACTCGGCAGCGGTCAAGCTCGTAGGCCCAGATTGCGCCTACCACCTGTACTCAACCGTCAACCTCAAAGCTCAGGAAGAAGGAGAGAAGAAAGAAAGGGGCGGCGCTGCCCCCCTTTAGAACCCCCTGCAAGGGGTCACGGACCCCTTGACCCCATTTTGCGTGAGGATGACTGGTAGTAAATATCATTGCCATGAAATTTTTAGGTTGACAAATACATTTCCTTGCTGTCATAATGATAAACGGGCGGGCGATTAGCTCAGTGGTGGAGCGCTGCCTTCACACGGCAGAGGTCACTGGTTCGAGCCCAGTATCGCCCACCATTAAAAATTTTACAGGAACTTCCGTCCCTAATGTTGCGTATTCTGGGGTCAAGGGGGCTTCCTTGTGCCCGGGGTGGCTCGCCCCCCTTTGCGTGGGAGGTCTAAGGAGGGGCACGGTGAAGATACGTACTTTCCACTATTTTATATTTATAGACAATGAACACAATAACGATAAAAGGAGTGTGGCATGAAATCTTCTGTCGAATCCACATCAATCTGCATTGAGTCTGCCTTGCTGGCAAGGATTGAAGTCTTGGCAAGAAGCACCAGACGTTCTAAGGATCAGTTGATTCAAGAAGCCATTAGCTACTATCTCAACGAGTGTACTGATTTATATATTGCCTTGGAGACGATGCAAAACCCCGATACTGAATATCTTGATTGGGAGCAGGCCAGGAGTGAACTACTCAATACAAGATTGATAAAACAGTATACAGGTCACTTGCCAACATCCCTAAAGGTTATAGAATAAAGCTAATCAATGCAATTGATGAATTATCAGAAAATCCGGAGATTGGTAAACAGTTAAGAGGTAATTTTAAGGCATTAAGAACTATCCGGGTTGGTAATTATAGGGTTGTATATTGAAGAACTACTGGTCTTAGTTGTAAAGATAGGGCATAGACGTGATGTTTATAGATAACACTCAATGCATTAGCTACAATAATGGTAAATTCTTATCTTGACAATGTCACATTTAACGGATGTTCTGGGTTTTGACTGTAAAAAATCGTGTAACCCCTTGACACTAAACGATTATTCAAAATTGATAGTGTCTACATTTTAAAATTCTTTGCTATATTAATAAGTTATCATGAAATGTATTATACCATGCCTCACTAATAAAATCAAGTTTTAGCGGAAGTTCCAGATGATAGCCTTCTAAAATCCGTATAAACCATTGAATATATTGCCAATGCGAAGGTCTATTATTTTTTATGTAGGGACGAATATTATTATATTAATGCTTGACAAATGTTTGTTTATATGTTATTATGTAGGCACGATGCACATAAAGCGGAACATAAAAAAAGTAAATAACCGCATATACTATACAGTTCTCTTGGTAGAAAGTTATAGAGATGGCGATAAGGTAAAACATCGCACAATTTTAAATTTAAGCAAGTGGGAAAAGCAACGGGTAGATGCCCTTGATACAGCATTAAAAGGAAATTCTTTATCTTCACTTGATGATTTAGAAACCAAATCTGGCAAATCTATTGGAGGGATATGGGTGTTTAAACAATTAGCCGATCAGTTGGGCATAACTAAAGTACTTGGAAAAGGAAAAGAGGCATTGCTGGCTTTGTTGTTGATAATTGGAAGAATAATTACTCAAAGTTCAAGATTACATTTATGTCAATGGGGTAGAGGACAAGAAATAGAAGATGTATTGGGAATAAAAGAATACGATGAAAATAATCTTTATGCAACTCTTGATTGGCTTTTTATACACCAGGATGACATAGAAGATGCTTTATTCAAGGATAGATACAATAACAAACCTCCCCGTTTGTTTCTATATGATGTGACATCAAGTTACTTAGAGGGACAACAAAAT
>NZ_JMFO01000031.1 GCF_000714715.1 Candidatus Magnetobacterium casense | reverse complement strand
TCAGCACCACTACGAGCCCAAGGTATTTCTATCTGTAAAACTCCACATTCATTACAATCAGTCCTTGGTACTCTTGCTATTATATAACTCTCATATTCAAAAAAATTAAGATGTCGCCATTTCTTTTCAGTTGTGTCATAAGCTTTAGAATTGTTTCCACACTTACTACACTTGAATATACTACCTCTTGTAAAATCAATATGTATATCTATCACCTTTTCCACTTTCTTGAAATCTATAGATGTTACCTTCCACGGTAACTGTATATTTAGTGCTTGCTCAAATAAATTCTCCAACATTTCCATAACTCTATTCTCCTTACATGTTTTACCCTCATTGTACCATTACCCACTCACTTTGAGAAAGAGCCTTTATCTTAAACAACCTGTGGCTGAACTATTCAGAAGATATTCCCTCTACAACCCTGTCCACCCCTGCAACGACTCGTGCCATCCTGTCAAAATCGATCTTGTCGGGGGTATCCGACATTTCGTGATAGTGTACGTATCGAAACGGGGCGGTATCCGTAATCATGATCGCCGGATAGTCCTCCTTCCAGAATGACCAGTGGTCTGACCACCCTATGCCTGGTATCCATGCCGGAGCCACAGTGCCCACGGAGGGAAATGCCGTGGTGTTGCGGAATGTCTTTATGCAACGATACAGAAGCTCCCGTGAGGAGATGTTGCTGACAAAACCTATGAAGTTTGCCGTGTCGGGGTAGAAGTACCTTAGTATCGAGGGGTATTTTTGGCTGCCGGGACTGTCGGAGTAGAAACCGATTGTCTCAAGTGAGACCATGCCGGCGATCTTATCGCCACGTTTTTTGGCCTCCCTGGCATAGACACGGCTGCCCATATCTTCGGTTTCAAAGTACGGAGGCTCTTCGTTTACAAACAACACAAAGCGTAAGGTACGTTGGTGCTTTTTCCCTGCATGAAGCCGTGCCAACTCCAGAGTTGCAGCCACACCTGATGCGTTGTCGTTTGCCCCAAAGCTGCCCTGCACCGAGTCATAGTGGGCGCCAACTACGATGATTTCATCGGAGGGTGCATCAATTTGCGCCTCTATATTCTTTACGGTCTTGTGTCTGACCGTGTACTCCTGAAACCTGACGCTATATCCGTATCGAACAAGGACGTCCCTGATGTACTCCACAGAGGCCTCTAAGCCCTTGTAGTGCTCCGTGTTTCTGTGGCCGATCTCCTGTGACAGCTTGACCACGTGTCGTCTGAGGTTCTCCTTCAAGAGTTCCTCATCCGCAGACAGCGGTCTGAGGACGCCTTTATACGACTTACCCGGCATACTTTCTATGTACACCACGGTCGATACAACAATGCCCGTGATAACAGCCCAACGTATGAGTATCGATAACCACAGCCTCTTTCCCTTAGGCTTGAACTTCATAGAAACCATTGTATAATAATATCCCAACGTATTGCAACATTAGCATTATCAGAACATCTTATGTTACAATAGTCACGTGATGTTGAAAAACACGAGTATAGGGTTACGTCTCGCAATGGCGTTTTCGCTGTTGTTTGTGCTGTTTGGCTTTGTTGCGATATTTGCCGTCAACCGTCTTGATTTCGTCCTGAACCAGACACGGCTGATGTACAACCACCCCTTTACCGTCAGTAACGCCGTCTTGCGGGTTGACGGAAACACTACAAAGATACGCCTGATTACGAGAAAGGCGGCATACACAACCGATAAGGATGAAGTCCTTAGATACAAGGAGCAGGTGGCGGAGTATATTGCCCGGATAGACAAGGACTTTGACATCCTGGAAGAGCGATTTCTGGGTGAAAAACACCTTGTCAACGACGCACAAACTAACTTCAAGCAGTGGGAGCCCCTTATCGCCCATCTTTTTTCGATGGCAATGGATGGCAAAGTTGACGATGCAAAGGCATTGATAAACAGTGATAAGTACATGTCAAATACTATGGATATGGAAACCACCATAAAAATGGTTTATGATTACGCTCAAAACAAGGCCATAACATTCAGAAACAATGCCCAGGATACCGGTAATGGTTTTAAGAACCAGATATATATATTACTTGCAATTATTTTTGCACTTGGCATAGCAATAACGTTTTTCTTTACTAAAAGTGTCACCAGGCCAATACAAGAGCTGATTGGCGCCACTGACGAGATAGGACAGGGCAGGCTGGATACGCCAATAAACGTTGCCTCTACCGATGAAATCGGACAACTAGCCGATTCCTTCAGAAAGATGACCGCAAAGCTTAAGGCAACGCTCACGGAAAAGGACCGGGAGGATTGGAAAAAAACCGGAGTTTCTCAGCTCAACGACAAGATACGCGGGGAGCAGGACGTCATACTCCTTGCACAGAACATAATCGGTCTCCTGACCAAGTACTTAAACGCCCAGGTGGGGGCAATCTATTTGGTTGAAGGCGACAAGAAGCTGAGACTTACGGCCTCCTATGCATACACAAAACGCAAGAGCCTCTCCAACACCTTTGTCTTTGGCGAGGGTCTGGTGGGGCAGGCCGCACTTGAAGGACAGTGCATACTCATAACCGATGCCCCGGAGGACTACATAAAGATCACATCCGGGTTGGGTGAATCCAGGCCCGTCAACATACTGGTTGTGCCGTTCTTATACGAGGGACAGGTGATGGGCGTGATCGAAATCGGTTCACTTGAGAGGTTTGACGATACCCGGGTTGAATTGATAGAGATGGTTTCCCAGTCCATAGGGATAGCCTTCAGTGTTGCACAGGCGCGGGAAAAGATGAGAGAACTCCTGTCTACGACACAGGCCCAGGCCGAGGAGTTACAGGTGCAGCAGGAGGAGTTGCGAGCGTCGAACGAGGCCCTAAGCGAGCAGACAAAGGCATTGAGGGATTCGGAGGCCGAACTCCAGGCCCAGCAGGAAGAACTCAGGCAGGTCAACGAGGAACTTGAGGAGCGCGCAAAGATACTGCAACAACAACGCGATGAGATAAAGCAAAAGAACACCGAACTTGAACGGGCACAGCAGATAACCACGGAGAAGGCACAGGAGCTTGAGGTGACAAGCAAGTACAAGTCCGAGTTTCTTGCCAACATGTCGCATGAGTTGCGCACGCCGTTAAACAGCATCCTGTTGCTGTCAAAACACCTGGCCGACAACAAGGACGGCAATCTGTCGTCAAAACAGTTGGAGTGTGCCCAGACCGTTTATTCATCGGGCAAGGACCTGTTGGCGCTCATCAACGATATCCTTGACCTCTCCAAGGTGGAGGCTGGCAAGATGGAGCTGCACGTGGAACCGTTGGACTTCAGCGAGCTGGCCACATCCATAGGGCGTACCTTCGCCCCCGTTGCACAGAACAAGGGGTTGACGCTGGACGTGGTTGTTGCTCAGGACATCAGGGCCTCAATAAGGACGGACGTTCAAAAGCTGGAACAGATTCTACGCAATCTCATCTCAAACGCCATAAAGTTTACCGAAAAGGGGGGGGTCTCCGTCAACATTGGCCGCTGCACCGATGCCTCCGTAACGCTTGGCGGTGGAGCGGAAGAGGTCGTCGCCATCTCCGTATCGGATACGGGTATAGGCATTGCGGCAGACAAGCAGGGGGTGATCTTTGAGGCATTCAAGCAGGCCGATGGTACCACAAGCCGGAAGTACGGCGGCACCGGACTTGGCCTGACCATATCGAGGGAACTGACAAGGCTGCTGGGCGGACAACTGCACCTCAAGAGTGTTGAACACCACGGGAGTACCTTTACACTGTACCTGCCATCGAGTTTAGAGCCACAGGGTTACTCCCAGCCGCACACAAGGCAACCCTCTAAGGCAGACTCCCACCCCGTTGAGCCAACGCAGCGCACTGCGGTTGAAGTTCGCCCCCCTGCCGGACCCCATACCGGGGCTGATATCCTCGAGGATGACAGACAGCACCTATCCCCCGGGGATAAGTCCATACTCGTCATCGAGGATGACCCCGTGTTTGCAAAGATACTGTACGATATAAGTCACGAAAAAGGATTTAAATGTATTGTTGCCGGTGATGGCTGGCGTGGATGTGAGTATGCAGAGACCTACAGGCCGGATGCCATAATTCTGGACGTCGGCCTGCCCGTGATGGATGGCAGAATGGCGCTGGAGAGATTAAAGGACTCCGCAGGGACGCGCAATATTCCCGTGCATATCGTCTCAGCCGCCGATAAGAGCATCGATTGCCTGAAGTCGGGCGTTGTCGGATACCTCACCAAGCCGGTCAGCATGGAACGACTCGATGATGTCTTTAAAAAGCTGGAGGGCATTTTTGCTCAGGGCAGCAAGCGATTGCTTGCCGTCAACCTTGATACGACACAGAGGGCTACGTTGTTGGAGCTGCTCGACAGCTCAGGGGTTGAGACCGTTTTTGTCTCCCCCGCGAATGTCCCCGCGGCACTAAAGACCAAAGGGGTCAACTGTATTGTCTTAAACCTCAGCGTTGATGAGACTGCGGGATTTGCCCTGCTTGATACACTAAAGGCTGGAGAGAAATTCAGCGAAGTCCCCGTCATCGTATACAACAGTGCGGTGTTATCCAAGGAGGCCGAAACCAAACTCAACATGTACTGCCACAGGCTTATTGTCAAACGTGTCATATCAAACGAGCGACTGCTTGACGAGATCGTCTTGTTTCTCCACCTAATAGAGTCAAAGTTGCCACCGGAGAAACAAAAAATGATAGACATGGTACACGACAAGGATACCATCTTTAAAGACAAGACAATCCTGATAGTTGACGATGACGTCAGAAACGTCTTTGCCCTGTCAAGCGTCCTTCAGGAGAGGGGCGTAAATGTACTGGTTGGACGAGACGGCAGAGAGGGCATAGCACGTCTCAAGGACAATAAGGCGGTGGAACTGGTGTTGATGGACATCATGATGCCCGAAATGGACGGCTATGAGGCAATCAGACAGATAAGGAGCTCCTATGAGTACAGAAATCTCCCCATCATCGCCCTGACCGCAAAGGCGATGAAAGAAGACAAGATGAAGTGCATCGAGGCAGGGGCCAACGACTACCTGGCAAAGCCCATCGATGCCGACAGATTGCTTTCTCTGTTGAGAGTGTGGTTATATAAATGATTGATTTGATAGCCATGCTCTGTAAACAACCTAAATGGGGTCAAGGGGACTGGTCCCCTTGCAGGGGAGGTCTGAGGAGGGGGCGGAGCCGACCTCCTTCTTCTTTGCCTTTTATTGTTACATTTTGGATAACGCGTGAAGGATGAGGGCGCAGACAACGTGAATGACACGCACGAGAACGAGGACATAGAGGTCCGCGTATTGTTAGAGGCCATATACCTCAAGTACGGGTACGACTTCAGGAACTACTCCAAGGCCTCCCTGAAGCGACGTATAGCCCAGAGGTTGACCCTGTCGAACCTTGACAACGTCTCCGAAATGATACACAGGATTCTGTACGACAGGGCGTTCTTTGATGCGTTTCTCAACGAGCTGTCTATCAAGGTTACGGAGATGTTCAGGGACCCGTCTTTCTTCCTGACAATGCGAAAACAGGTCATACCACTGTTGCAACAACTGCCCTTTATAAAGCTCTGGGTAGCGGGCTGTTCCACGGGAGAGGAGGTCTATTCGCTGGCAATCCTCTTAACGGAAGAAAAACTCTACGACAAAACACGCATCTATGCCACCGATTTTAGCGAGGCAGCCCTCAACAAGGCCAGGGAAGGAATCTATAAGACAAGCGATATGAAAAAATACACCTCCAACTATCAACAGTCAGGCGGTGTAGAGTCCTTTGCGGACTACTTTCTGGCAAAATACGACTCCGCTATCATGAATCAATCCCTGAGAAAGAACGTCACGTTCTCCAGACACAACCTCGTAACGGACGGGGTCTTTGGTGAAATGAATCTGATAGTGTGCAGAAATGTCCTCATATATTTTAACAGAGACCTTCAGGACAACGTATTCAGGCTGTTTGCAGATAGCCTGTGTGATGGCGGTTTTCTTGCCCTGGGATCAAAGGAGACCATACGTCTGTCAAAGTACTCAGGTTACTTTGATGACGTCTCAAAGGAAGAAAGAATATACAGCAAACACTCAAGGCCGGTCGCTGAGGTTGAATCAAATCAGCCGGTCAATGGTCTCACGGAGGGTGTGCTCAACAGGAGCGCCGTGCTCATTTCGGAGACAATCAAGAGGCTTGATGAACTGCAAGGTCTGATCCGGAGTGTGACCAAGGTATGACAGGTGAGCAACAAAAGCGGACAACATAAAGCGTATGAGGCCGTGGTGATAGGGGCATCTGCCGGAGGTACAAGCGCCCTGAAGGAGATATTGCCGTCCCTGTCGGCGGAGTTCTCCCTGCCTGTGGTGGTGGTCCAGCATCTGCATCCCAGTTCGAGGGATGATATGCCGGCCCTGTACAAGGACTCGTGCCGGTTAAGGGTCAAGCAGGCAGACGAAAAAGAGGCCGTAGCCGGTGGATGTGTCTACTTTGCACCGCCCAACTATCATCTGTTGGTAGAGAATGACAGGACGTTTTCGCTGTCCGTGGATGCCCCTGTCAATTTTTCGCGGCCATCTATTGACGTGTTCTTTGAAAGTGCCGCAGACGTCTATGGGGCAGCTCTGATCGGTGTAGTTCTCACAGGCGCCAACAACGACGGCAGTCTTGGCCTGCGCAAAATCAAGGCCGCCGGTGGAGTGGCCATCGTCCAGGACCCCGATACCGCCGAGTGCTCATCGATGCCGGAAGCCGCTATTGCCGCAACAAGCGTGGATTATATCCTACCCCTCAAGGACATCGCGGAGGTTATAATAAGGCTGGCAGAGACAGGCATTAGTGCATATGAGTAAATTAAAAAAGCTTCTGAAAAAAGTAAAAAATAATCCTGATAATGTTAGATTTGATGATTTGTGTAAGTTGACTAAATCGTTTAATTTTATACTTAAAGACAAAAGAGGTAGTCATTGTTATTATGAAAAAGAAAATGTGAACGAAATTTTAAATTATCAAAACAAGAATGGTATGGCTAAACCTTATCAAGTAAAGCAATTTATTAAACTAATTGAAAAACACAAAATGGAGGAATGATATGAAATACGCAATCACAATTTTCTACAGCGAAGAAGATGAGGGATATATAGCCATAGTGCCGGACCTTCCTCTATGTTCTGCTTTTGGAGAGACAGAAGAAGAGGCGTTAAAAGAAATAAAAATAGCCCAGGAGGGATGGATTGAAGTTGCAAAGATGTCCGGTAAGAAAATCCCCGAGCCTTCAGTGCTTAAAGAAGATAGTTCCTTTAATTTGCAAGAAGTTTTGACATGTTCTGATAAATGAGATGATGATTAAAATATGGAAAGACAAAACATCCTTATAGTTGACGACAGGGTCGAAAACCTGTTGGTGCTGGAGACCATACTCCAGGGGCTGGAGCTAAACATTGTTAAGGCCACCTCGGGTCAGGAGGCCCTTTGGCAGTTGTTAAACAACAACTTTGCCCTTATCCTGCTGGACGTCCAGATGCCGCAGATGAACGGTTTTGAGGTTGCAGAGCTAATCCGCAAAAACAACAAGACCAAGACACTCCCCATCATATTTATAAGTGCCGTGAGCACAGAGCAAAAGTTTATATTTAAGGGCTACGAGAGTGGCGCCGTTGACTACCTGATCAAACCCATAGAGCCGGAAATATTAAAGAGCAAGGTAAACGTATTCCTTCAACTGCACAGACAGCAGCAGTTAATACTCAAGCAGTCAGAAGAACTTCATACCTCCAATGAGTACCTGAAAAAAACAACCGAGGCCCTGCGCGTTGTCAGCGAGTACAACAGGAAGTTGATAGAGGTAAACCTCGACCCCATTATAAACGTAGGGCAAAATGGCAAGATAAAGGACGTCAACATCGCCACGGAGATAATCACTGGCCGTTCAAGGAGAAATCTGATAGACAGCGATTTTACCGACTATTTCACCGAACCTGAAAAGGCGGCAGAACTCTATAAGAAAGCCCTCGGCATTGGCACGGCTCATGACTATGAGCTATACATCCTGTGTTATGATGGTCAGACGACTCCCGTGTTGTGTAATGCCTCCGTGTATCGCGATGAGGTCGGCAGCGTCATCGGTGTAATAGTTGCCGCCCGTGACATCAGCATCCGTAAGGAGTATGAAGACAACCTGATGGAGTTAAATAAAAACCTCGAAAATCGTGTCAAAGACGAGGTTGAAAGACGCCTCAGACAAGAACAAATGCTTATCCAACAGTCCAAGATGGCCGCCATGGGAGAGATGATAAGCGCCATTGCACACCAGTGGAGGCAACCCCTCAATGCCCTCGCTATCCTCGTACAGGATATCGGGGATGCCTATGACTACGGAGAACTAGACAAGGAATATATTGAGGGATCGATAAGTAAGTCTGTGGCTCAGATAAGCTTTATGTCAAAAACGATAGACGACTTCAGAAACTTTTACAGCCCCGAAAAAGAAAAAAAGGTCTTTGATGTAAAGAAGGCCGCTATGAACGTATTGTCCTTGCTCTCTGCCCAGTTCAGGAACAATTCTATATCGTACAGACTTACCTGTCATGTCCATAATATGTCACGTGAAGACTTGGATGGCGAGATGTGTTGTCATGACCTGACTCTTTTTTCGTACCAGGGTGAATTTGAGCACGTCCTGCTGAATTTGATCAATAATGCCAAGGACTCTATTATAGAAAAACGAAACAGAGATGAATATGCAGAGACGGAGGAGATGGGTATGATCCTGCTTGATTTCTATAAGGATGACAATAAGTTCACTGTAAAGATAAGCGACAATGGTATCGGTATCCCGGTTGACATAATAAACAGGATATTTGAACCCTACTTTACCACAAAGGGACCAAACAAGGGCACCGGCGTGGGGCTATACATGTCAAAGGTAATAATCGAAGACAACATCGGCGGAAGATTGTATGCAGACAATACGGACAACGGCGCCGTGTTTACTATTGAGATTGAAAAGGATAAGGGTAGGTAACACGGTGTTCTTTTCTCAGAAAAAAGATTACAATAAATTTATGCAATAGGCTAAAATATAAACAATATGACAGAAGACACAGTCAGCGAAGGCGTAGGTAAAACACGCAGGGAACGTGAGATGACAGCCCTTCTGGAGGGTGCACGCGCCGTTCTGAGATATAAGAAATTTGAGAAAGTTGCCCGAGCTATCTTTGATAAGTGCAAGGAAATGACTGGAGCAACAAGCGGTTATGTTGCGCTTTTAAGTGCGACTGGTGATGAAAACGAGGTGCTGTTTCTTGATCCGGGCGGGAGGCAATGTATAGTTGACCCTTCACTGCCAATGCCCATACGGGGGCTCCGCGAGACGGCTTACCGCACCGGTAAGGCGGTGTGTGAGAACAAATTTACAACCAGCAAGTGGTGGGACTATCTGCCCCAGGGACATGTGCCCTTGGACAACGTCCTGTTTGCCCCTTTGGTGTTAGAGGGCAAGACCGTGGGGTTGATAGGTCTGGCCAACAAACCAAGCGACTTTGACGACGATGACCTGCATATAGCAACGGCCTTTGGTGAATTTGTGGCCATTGCCCTACACAACAGTCAGACCCTTCAGCGTTTGCAAGACAGCGAACAGCGTTTCCGAAACGTGGTCGAAGCAGCCGGCGATGCCATAGTGTCAATAGACAGCGAGGACAGGATCACAACGTGGAACAAAGCGGCAGAGGATATGTTTGGATACACCGAACAGGAGGCCCTGGGCACTCCCGTCACGATCATAATCCCTCAACATTATCGTGACGCCCACAGAGAAGGCATCCTGCGAGTAAACAGGACGGGGAT
The DNA here is from genome assembly GCF_000714715.1 of Candidatus Magnetobacterium casense. GTDB lineage: Bacteria > Nitrospirota > Thermodesulfovibrionia > Thermodesulfovibrionales > Magnetobacteriaceae > Magnetobacterium > Magnetobacterium casense. The sequence continues at coordinate 26,538 of NZ_JMFO01000031.1, read as the reverse complement.
ATCAAAACACGTCGGCAAAATATTAGACCTGACGGCATTAAGAAAGGATGGCATTGAGTTCCCGATAGAGCTATCTCTGACCAAATGGACCATAGGGGAAAAGCTATACTTTACCGCCATAATCAGAGACATAACCAGACGTAAGCAGATCGAGGAGGAGTTGAAGATTCAGAACCAGTTAGTGGTTGAGCAGAGCAGGCAGTTGGCAATAAGCGAGCTGATGATAAGCATTGCACATCACTGGAGGCAGCCTCTGAGCGCAATCGGGGCTATTGTGCAGAATGTCGAGGACGCCTTTGACTATAAAGAACTCGATGAAGACTTCTTTCACGACTCGACTAAGAAAATCGTTGAAGAGCTTATCTATCTGTCAAAGACCATCGACAATTTCAGCAGTTTCTACCACAGGGATAAGGAAAAAACCCTGTTCAGAGTCCATGAGTGCGTGGAAAAAACTCTGCTGCTCCTAAACGACTACTTTAGCTCAAAGAGTGTGACGATAGAGGTAGACATAGAAAAAAACCTTGAGATAGAAGGCTACTTCAATGAGTTTTCAAGGGTAATCCTCAACATCATTAACAACATAAAGGACGTCTTTGACGAAAGAGATATAAAAGATGGTCACATAAAAATACTCGCCTGCAGAAACACACACAATGGCAAGACAAGGCTCTCTATCACCGACAATGGTGGCGGCATGAGAGAGGATATAAAGTTCAGGATATTTGATCCGTATTTTACGACAAAGCACAAGTCCAGGGGGGTGGGGCTTGGTTTATACATGGCAAGGGTCATGATAGAGAAAAACCTCAACGGTAGCATAACGGCTCAAAATACAGGCACAGGGGCAGAGTTTATAATAGAGATATAGCATGGACAGAGATCAGCTTTTTAAGGACAAGAGTCTATTATACGTCGAGGATGATGAGATCATCCGAACCAATATCGCGCAATTTCTCAGGCGCAGGTTCAAGGTAGTTACGGAGGCCGAAAATGGACGACAGGGGTTAAACTTATACTCCCCTGGTGCTTATGACATCGTAATAACGGATATAGAGATGCCAATAATGAACGGATTGAAAATGATAGAGAAGATATTCGAGTTAGACCCAACCCAGTGTATAATTATTACAACTGGGTATAATGACGATGAACACAAGAGCAAAAGGGCATGTGTAAATATAATAAAACCCGTCATCAGGGAAGTCTTGCTGACAGCACTCTTTAAGTGTCTCAGTAAGTAGCACTAAAGTTCCACCAACCATACTCGCAAGGGGGGCGGAGCCGCCCCGGCATGGACAAGCAGTTGATAAATTTGTTATGATTGATGTATAGTTATATAGATTTATGAGATTGCTGCATAATGAAAGAAAAGCTGGAGGGTTATTGTTGTGGAAAAAATAAAGGAGCTTGAGGAAAAGATATCGGCCATAGTCGAGCGGGTAAAGGCGTTAAAGCATGACAGGGATGCCCTGCAACGGAGGGTTGACGACTCAGGCGGCGTCGTTGCGGCCAAGGACCAGGAGATTGCGGCGCTTAAGAGCGAACTCAATGCCAAAAACACCGAAATAGAGAGGATGCTGGGAGAGAGAAACTCGGTAGCCGAGCAGATAGAGGCCATATTAAGTGAGCTTGACAAGATAGAGATTTAATAAGATGGCAAGTGCAGAGGTCTATATACTTGGTCAGAAATATATACTCAAGGGTGAGGAGCCGGAGGAATATATAAGGGCGCTTGCTGTGTACGTGGATAAGAAGCTGCAAGATATACAGCGCTCTGCGCCAATGGCAAACCAGACAAAGACTGCCATCCTGGCGGCCCTGGGCATAGCTGATGAGCTGTTTAAATTGAAAGAGGCGCATGAAGCATTAACAAAAAACATAGAGACGAGCGCTGAAGACCTCAGCAAGTTGCTCGACTAAAAAAAGAATTTCGTATCTCAACGATATATAATAAGGCAGGTTGACACATAGGCTGATGAAGGTAGTGGTATATGTAAGGCTCAAGGACAGCGTGCTGGACCCCCAGGGAAAGGCCGTCTCAGGTGGATTGCGTAACCTCGGATTTGCAGAGGTAACCGATGTAAAGGTTGGAAAAATGATAGAACTGTACATGGACAATGCAACGGCAACGGATAACCTGAAAGAGCGGGTCGGGGACATGTGTCAAAAGCTCCTGGTCAATACCGTAATTGAGGAGTTTCGTTTTGAGGTTGTGGGTTAATGGACGTATTTGTAGATGAGGTCGTATGCATTGGTTGTGGCAGGTGTCAGGAGTTATGTCCGGCTGTATTTTTTGTTGATGAGGGTATTGGCAAGTCTCAGGTGATTGACCCCGATGCCTGTGAGTATGCCAACTGCTGTGAGGCTGCTGAGGAAAATTGTCCGGTACACGCAATCTCTCTCGTCGCGTAGGGTTGCTCTGATATTTATAACGTTCATTTGTCTGCATGACGTCCCAAGGAGACGCTTTTATAAATTTTTTGCGGGAAGCCGGCTATGATTGATCAAGGTAAGGCTCACATCCTCGTCACGGACGACGACCCCTTTGTCCGTGAGTCATTGTCCATACTATTACGAGAAAACGGCTATGACGTAATGACGTGTTCCAGCGCTATGGAGGCACTCGAACTTGTAAGTGGATATAGCGATGTATTGGATGTAGTCTTGACGGACATAAAGATGCCCGGAATATCAGGGGTTGGGTTGTTGGACCGCCTGCACGGTAGTTATCCCGACATCCCGGTGATATTGATGACCGCCTTTGCGGAGATTGACGTGGTCATCGATGCTATCAAAAAGGGGGCGTATGACTTTATAATCAAGCCCTACAGGTATGAACAGTTGTTCTACAGCGTGGAGAAGGCCGTCAGATATGCCCGACTCCTGCGCATGGAGAAGGACTACAAGCGCAGACTCGAGGACACCGTCAAACAGAGAACCAAGCAGTTATCCGATGCCCTGGAGAAGGTGACAAGCCTCAGCAACGACATCGTCAACCGCCTGACCGTGACCGCCGAGTACAGGGACGAGGACACAGGCTCTCACATCCTTCGCATAGGCAAGTACGCCGAAGTCCTGGCACATGAGCTTGGTATGTCTGAGGATTTTATCTGTGCCATCCGCTTTGCCAGTCCCCTGCACGATATCGGCAAGATAGGTATACCCGACAGCATCCTCCTCAAGCCATCGACGCTAACCCCGGAGGAATTCCAGGTCATGAAGACGCATACCACCATAGGGGCCAATATCCTGTCGGGGTCATCGTTTCCTAAGTTGCAGATGGCCCAGAGCATTGCGCAGGGTCACCACGAGCGATGGGATGGCTCCGGTTATCCGTACGGTCTGCGAGTCGGCAACATTGCCATTGAGTCCAGGATAACCATCATCTGCGACCAGTACGACGCTCTCCGGAGCAAACGCCCCTACAAACCCGCCCTCACACACGATGATACCGTTGAAATAATCACCGTCGGCGACGGCAGAACCCAGCCTTCACACTTCGACCCGCACGTGCTGAGGGCATTTAAGCAAATAACCACAATGTTTGACGACATCTTCAACACCCACCAGTTATAGCTGCGTTAAGGTCTCTCTGGTGCAGTTACAGTTGGCGGAAGAAGCCTATTTCGTTATGCACTGCCCTTGCGGCATCCTCTATGGATAGCCCTGTCTGTATATGTTTCAGGGTGATATTGGTTATGATCACCCGCAGCATATCGATAAACTCCATGTTATCGGATTCCAGGCTGTACAAAAAGGCATCGTCTGTCATACTGGCCTTGACGGGGGAGTCATCGGGGAGCTTCTCCTGCAGGAGTGCTTTATAGGTGTGTATGGGTTGATTTGTTGCTCGCCAGCAAAACAGCATGTACACGAAATCGCAATAGAAGTCCATCGTATGCTCATCCATACCCAGACTGGCCAACGTCCCCCTGATCTCTGCCCTCAGGTCATTCTTATAGTCTTGTATACCGTATGGGACATCTCCGTTAAGCACCTGATAAGGTGTAAATTGCCACTGCATAAATTAATTAATCCTCCAGTGCCCTCTTCTGCCGATTTTGCCCTTGAGCAGATTATACAACTTCAAGCTTTTTATACATACACGCTTATTCTATACTCCTAAGTGTAAAAAACGCAAGTGTAAAAGGATGCATAAGAAAGTAGTGGCTAATGGATTCCTGCTTGCGCAGCAATGACCCCTGTTCGAGCCAGGGGTAGGCACATATGGGCGCAAAATGCCATCCGTGCCCTTGTCTACTTGCTTATGACGCTGCCCACGACGGGGTCTATGGTTACGAGGAACGAGTGTTTTTGGTTGAACAGCTTGATTTCGCCACCTGTGGAGCCACCTTCGGCATAAAATGTGACTGTCCATTTACCGCGTGTGAGTTCCCCCTCATTGGGGTCGTTGATGGCTATGCTCACGCCCTTTGGGAGTGTCTTGGTTCTGTTTTTATACACGATAAGCCCGCTGTCCATATCCACGGTGAGTATTTGCTCCTGCCCTTTGAGTTGCGCCATGTTTTTCATGTACCGCATTGTGGCGGCCAGTTCCCTGACGGCAGCCCGCAGCTTGGCCGTTGGCGAGGAGTGTGTAAAACCAACAGCCACCACCGCCATGATGATCATCATCAGCAACAGGACAACTATGATTTCGATAAGCGTAAATCCACGCCGGTTAAGCACCTGTCGCATGGGTTATATTTTAACCAAACGGCACCGTTTTAGGCAACAAACATAATCGCTATCTTGCCACAAAAGGAGCCAGCCCCTTGCAGGGGTTCTGAAGGGGCCAGGAGCGCATTGAGCCGGGGGCGCTGACCCCTCATGGAGCGAAAAAGAAGCGTATCTTTTATGTTGTGTCGGCTTGTGTCAGCTTGCTTCTGTAGTCTTCGATGGCCTTTCTGAGGGCATCTGCGCCGAGGTTTGAGCAGTGCATCTTCTGTGGCGGCAGACCATCCAGCGCATCGGCCACAGACTCCTTCGTGATGGCCAGTGCCTCTGTCAGCGTCTTGCCCTTGGCCATCTCCGTTATCATACTCGATACCGCTATGGCCGCTCCACAACCAAATGTCTGAAACTTGGCGTCCACTATCCGGTCATCCTCAATCTTTATGAACAACTTCATGGCATCCCCACACGTGGGATTACCCTCCATCCCTACACCATCGGCATCGGGTATCTCACCAACGTTGCGCGGATTCGTAAAGTGATCCATTAACTTCTTGCTATACATAAATTCACCTCCACTGAAGCGCTTGTCTTGTTTAATCTCCACAGGCTGGGCATATATCGCCGGTTGCACTGATCGGTGCCGCTTACTGCGGTCATTGTGTAGCCTCCGGTTCTGATTGTCCCCACCCGTTCCTTCCAAAAGGTGATATCTCTCTGAGCCTGGCTATGATCCTTGGCAGCTCCTCGTTGATGGCATCGACGTCTTCCTCCGTATTGCCAACGCCAAAGGAAAATACAATCGACCCATGCGTCATGCTCGGTGGCACCCCCATGGCAATCAACACCGGAGAGGCCTTCAGCGCCTTGGACGTACAGGCCGAACCACTGGCTGCAACGATCTCTTTGCCCTGGAGCATCAACAGCATCGCCTCTCCCTCGATGTATTCAACAACAAAGCTCGCATGTCCGGGTAGCCTGTTGTCAGGATGTCCCGTCAGATGAACGCCGTCGATCTTGCCGATAACATCGATGAGTTTGTCCCTGAGCCTCGTGACGTGCGTGATACGACCGGCAAGGTCTCTCCTGGTCAACTCTGCCGCCTTGCCCATACCCACGATGGCAGGGACGTTCTCCGTACCGGCACGACGACCGTTTTCCTGTATACCGCCGTAGATCAGCGGTAGTATTCGCTGTCCACCTCTGATGTACAGCGCCCCGGCACCCTTGGGGCCATAGAACTGGTGCGCCGTCAGACTCAACAGGTCAACTCCAAGGTCTGCCACATCAACGGGGATCGCCCCGACGGCGGCAACGCCGTCAACGTGAAACGTCACATTGTGTGCCTTAGCAACTGCGGCTATCTCCTTGATTGGCTCTATGCTACCCACTTCGCTTGAGGCATATGTGACCGATATAATGGTCGTATCCTTTGTTATGGCCTTTTTTACGTCTTGGGGGTCTACCAGGCCATACTTGTCCACGGCGACGTAGGTCACGACGAAGCCGAGTTTTTCCAGCGACCGTGCCGTGTTGAGGATTGAGTGGTGCTCGGCCTTTGACGTTATTATGTGGTTGCCCGATTGCTGTTTTGCCAGCGCTATGCCCTTGAGGGCAAAGTTGTTTGACTCCGCACCGCTGGATGTAAATACGACCTCTGCCGCCTTTGCGTTGATGAGGGCTGCTACCTGTGCCCTGGCATCATCGATGGCCGCCTTGGCCGATATGCCAAGGTCGTAGGGGCTTAACGGATTGCCAAACTGCTCCTTGAAGTATGGCATCATCACATCCAACACCTCCGGCAACAGGGGGTTGGTTGCAACATGATCGAAGTATCTCATAGTAAAACCTCCACGTACTAACTTACCGTCTTGCGTGTTTTTCTTATGTATATTTTGTAGTAATCTTCGGCCTCGTCTATGCCTACAAACTCGTTACCGGTCTTGTCGCACCAGGCCGGGACGTCCTCCAATGCCCCATCATAATCGGTCAGCAGTTCCAGTATCTGTCCGTTGTCGAGTTCGTTGATGTGTTCCTCCAGTTTCAGCAGGTGCATCGGGCACATCATGTAGACTATGTCAGAGGTCACATCAGCCTTTACGTTGTCAACAAACTTCAAGCTCATGCAATGACAGTCCTGTCGGCCAACCTGGATGTTGCCTCCGTTGCAGCCATGAGCATCTGGCTGTCAAACTGGCTACCCTCAAGGAGGTCAACCAGGGTGATGGTGTTGAGGAAGTCCTCGATCTGTCTGCCCAGCGCCTTCCACAACAGGTGGACAACGCAGCCGTCGATCTTGACACATCCCTCATCGGGGTCCAGGCACGACGTGATCGCCACCGGTCCCTCAAGGTCCGACACGATGGCGCCAATAGTCACTCGCTCAGGGCTTGAGACCAGCAGATACCCTCCCCCGGGACCCTTGACGCTCTTTACCAAACCAGTCTTTCTCAGTCTGCCCAGTATCTGCTCCAAGTAGGGGACAGAGACATCCTGCCTCTGCGCTATCTCCCTGATGGTTATAGGGGTATCGGGATAGCCCTTTGCTATCTCAAACATCGCTCGTACCCCGTACTGGCACTTTGTCGATAATCGCAACATGATCTGATTATAAAATACCCTACTAATTTTGTCAAGTATTATTTTGATGAGGTAGCTCGTTTCGGGTGATTGCAGTGCAAAGGAGATAAAGCATGGGTTTGACGCGTCAGGGAAAGTGGACCGGCAACTTTTGAAAATCTTGGAACAGCCTGAAAAAAAACCAATGCCCCATTGTTTACATAGGCGTCATGCGGCTGGCAGTGGCAGGGGAACAGGGTATGTATAGCAAAAGGATATGCGTAATAATTCTATATACGTATATTGATTTTTAACGTATGCTATGTTATTATGTGTACATGAAACATGCGTATGCAATATATAAAGGAGGTGTGCTATGAAAAGCACTCTTGGTATGCCGGTTGTCGGCGAAAACTATCTAAGCACAAGGCTGTATCTGGTTGATAGACTGAGAGAGCATGTAGAGAGGGCTTCCGTGCTTATTGATGCCCCAAGGAGGTTTGGCAAGACAAGTGTTATCAAGGAATTTGAGCGACAAGAAAAGGAGAGGGATAATTTCCAGGTACTGTTTTTTGACCTGGAAGGGATCGGCTCCGTCCATGATTTCTATAATAAGTGCCTTGAGGAGTTGATACGACTGTACTGGTTCAGGAAGCATTGGGCGAAGATTAAGGACTTTACAAGCACTGTTGTCGGTTTTTTTTCGGCCAACGTTGCAAAAATAGAGGCCTATGATTTTGCCGTAGAGCTGCGTGAAAGGACAAGTGCCATGAAACCGGAGGACTTGAGGAAAGAGCTTGAGCCTCTTATCCAATGTCTTAACTCCATAAACAAAACAACCGTCCTCGTCTTTGACGAGTTTCCCGATATGCTGTTGAACATCAAAAACAACGCCCCATCCCATGCTGATTATGTAAAAACGGTTGACAATCTGACAGCATGGTTGAGAACATTAAGGCAGAGCAACTCGAGCCAGAACAAATTTCAGTTTGTCTTCTGTGGTTCCATAAACATCAGAAAGACACTGGAAGGCATAGGGTTGACCAAGAGAATAGCTGATCTTGAATCACTTAAGATTCCCCCGCTAAAAGAAAATGAGGCCAGAACCCTTGTTGATGCCCTGTTTCAACCAAAGGGCATATCCATAGACCACCCGGATGCCCTGACATTTCTGATATCCAAGATTGAAGGAGGCTCGGCATATTATGGACAATTGATCATACAAACACTTATAGATACAGGACAAACACGCCTTACCCATACCCACGTAACACATGCTTATAACAACATGATAACTGGTGGCAGCAACAATTTGTCAATGTTCTCTGAACGATTGGATGTATATCTGGACTCCATCCAGATGGATTGTGCAAAGAAAGTCCTAAAGACCCTGTGCCGTGGGGCAATGGATGAACAGCAGCTTTACAACGTACACTTCTCAAGCGACATTGACTTTGACAAGTTCCACGAGGTCGTGGAGCGGCTTATCTTTGAGGGCTATCTCCTTGAGGATCCAACAGACTATGGTAAGCTCAGGTTTGCATCGCCGATGTTGAAGGACTGGTGGTCAATAAGGAGACTGTAAGCCATGTATACCTACAATCCACGTAAATTGACCTACGAGCAGTTGAAGAACTACTTTGTGGGCAGATGGGGGCTTGTCAACGACATCAAGTCAGAGCTTGATCTGCCCCCAGGGCAATCCCCCAGGCAGCACTGGATGCTCGTTGGCCCAAGGGGGATGGGGAAGTCGCACCTGCTCACACTCCTGTATCACGAGATAAAAGCCGACCCCAAGCTCAAAGACCTGTGGCTGCCGATCCTCTTTCCGGAAGAGCTGATGAGCGTCTATAGCATCGCTGATTTCCTTGAGCGGACGTTAAGGGATATGGTCTCCGAGTTGGGATTAACCCATACGGACATTGCCGGTGAACTCCAGGGGCGCATCGGCAAACTCAAGATTCTCAAACCGAACGAAAAGGCGGATTACGGTTTTTCGCTGCTTACGTGGATACACCAAAAGACAGGGAGGTTTATCCTGCTGCTTACGGAGAACCTCCAACTGTTGCTTGGCAAGAGGTTTAGCGTTATTGAGCAAAAGCAGTTGAGGGCGTATCTTCAGACCCATGATGCGGTATTGATCATTGGCTCGGCAACCACCATCTTCAAGGAGATACGCGACCACAGCCTCCCGTTTTACGATTTCTTTTATACCTCTATCCTAAAGGAATTGGCCCACGAGGACATAAGGCTCCTTGTCAACAAGCTCCTGGAGGGTTGCGACGAGGCAAGAAACAGCCCCGATCTGGACGCCAAGCTAAGGACGATCTGCTCCCTTGCCGGTGGAAACCCGCGGATGGTCGTCTTCCTTGCGGACATCATCAAGGCCGACGTCACGCAGGATGTATTAGACATCATGGACAGGCTCCTTAATGAGTTGACCCCTTACTTTCAAGGCATATTTAGCGATCTGCCTGAAAATATGATAAAGATAATAAACGTCATGGCAGCACACGAACCGGCATTAAGCCCGTCTACCATAGCAAAACACCTCGAAATGGATGAGGCAGTGGTAAGGAACTACATGAAGACCCTCAAGGACAACGGTTACGTTCGGATTGCCCTGAAAAAAGGCACTTCCCATTATTACTGCCTGAACGAGTACATGTATCGAATCTGGTTTCAGATGCGCGACTCTGGTCACAGGGAAGAAATACGTTGGCTTATAGAGTTTCTGCTGATGCTCTACGGCACCTCTGCCGTATCCGATAAGGCCAGGAGGTTAAGAGAAGGCGAAATGGGGGATGTGTCTAATGCTTTTTATCAACGACTGTTCATTAAAGCAGCGGAGTTTATAGATAGGAACAAGGACTATTGCAAGTCTCTTGAGGCGCTTACTAAGTTGTGGAGTGGTGGGGATGAGGAAGAAGAAACGCCTGAAGGTATAAAAGAGCTTTTAAGAAAGGCTATTGAATATATGGCGTTAGAAAAATACTATGAAGCTATCGATATGTGTAAGAAAGCCATTGAAGTAAATCCTAATGATCATAACTCTTATGGGATTTGGGGTGATTGCCTAAGAATGTTAAAAAGATATGATGAAGCTATCGATATGTGTAAGAAAGCCATTGAAGTAAATCCTAATGATCATAACTCTTATGGGATTTGGGGTGATTGCCTAAGAATGTTAAAAAGATATGATGAAGCTATCGACATGTTTAAGAGAGTCATTGAAATCAAACCTAATGATTATAATGCTTATATACTTTGGGGTGATTGCCTAAGAATGTTAAAAAGATATGATGAAGCTATCGATATGTGTAAGAAAGCCATAGAAATCAACCCTAATGATTATAATGCTTATAAACTTTTAGGTGATTGTCTTAGATTGTTAAACAAATATAATGAAGCCATAGATGTATATGAGAAAGCCATTGAAATCAACCCTAATAATTATAATGCTTATGGGGCTTGTGGTAGTAGCTTTCTAAATTTAGCAAGATATGATGAAGCTATCGATATGTTTAAGAGAGTCATTGAAATCAACCCTAATGATTATAATGCTTATAGACTTTTAGGTGATTGTCTTAGATTGTTAAACAAATATAATGAAGCCATAGATGTATATGAGAAAGCCATAGAAATCAACCCTAATAATTATAATGCTTATGGGGCTTGTGGTAGTAGCTTTCTAAATTTAGCAAGATATGATGAAGCTATCGATATGTTTAAGAGAGTCATTCAAATAATTCCTAATGATTATCAAGCCTATGGAGGTTGGGGTGATTGCCTTCTAAAGTTAGCAAGATATGATGAAGCTATCTTAGTATATCTGAGACTTCTCCAGATTAACGAAAACCTGCTTACCGATCTTATGAATAGTGTCCCATATCTTGTACTTATACATTCTTTACTAACTAAACTCTCCCCCGGCGATTACATAGAGCAGCTCTATGCAAAAAACGGTAACGCTAAACACTCAAAGCCAATCCTCCTCACATTCCTTTTACTACTTGGAAAGTACGACATCGTAGAAGAACACCTCAGCGAAATCATCACCCAAGCAAAGACAACTGCCCCATCAGAAGACATCGACTTACTGTTCTCTGCCATAAAACTATCTATCTACCTCAAACTCCCTAACCAAAACACCGATAACATCTCACGACTGCTCCCTCTATACACAACATACATAAAATCCCTGCTCCCCCACGACAAACAAGAACAAGAAATCAAAAACCTTGCCCTCGGAATCTATAAACTCTACCTGATCAATAAAGCAAACGCAAACGCCATCGACAAAACCCTACACCACCTAAAAACATCAGACGTCCCATTCGACGACGCAATACTCAAAATATGGACGTGCATCAGCGAACCAGACTCCCCCGATGCCAAACTGTACCTAACCGACAAGGCGCTATCAGAAGTCGTAAAACAACTACACGCCCTCACATAATGGGGTCAAGGGGGCTGGCCCCCTTGCGGGGGAGGTCAAGGAGGGGGCGGAGCCGCCCTCCTTGTCTTCTCTTTTCTTTTTGTGGTTCACTTATGATACAATGGACGTACCGACGATATGCACAGACTACGAGACATTCTAACCAGAGAGCGGGCGATATTCCTTGCAGGGGCGATATTGCTTGCCGCATTGATACTGACCTCTATGTACGTGGTGCGGGATATTATATCATTCCGCCTGAGGGATGTCGTCGCAAAGAGACCACTGCCACCGGAGAAACCCTCACAGGCAGCAAAGTCCCTGATGGACTACGCAACGGTGATCAGCAATAACCCCTTTGGGATAAAGTCGGAGGGGCTGTCACCGCTCACCGGCCCACAAAAGACCGTCGATGTAGTGATGACAAAGCTGAGGCTCATTGGAGCTATCGCCGGCAACAGGGGCACCGGTTATGCAATAATCGAGGATGAGCGTGGCACCCAGGAGGTGTTCAAGACCGGTGATACGGTATTTAAGACGGCCATCCTGGACAAAGTGCTCCCCGACAGCGTGATACTCAAAGACGGAACAAAACTCACCCTGGCAGAGATACCCTTGACCACGCCACAGACAGCATCGGTTGCTCCCCCCGTGGCAACCTCCGATTCCTTTATCAGACCTACGGCGACAAACTCCTACGTCCTCAGCGCAAATAAGGTCCAGGAGGCCATTGACAATCCAAAGGCACTGATGACAGAGGCACGGCTACAACCACGCTTTAACAACGGCAAACAGGAAGGATTTCTGCTCCAGGAGATCAAAAAGGGCGGCATCTATGAACAACTGGGATTGAGAAACGGGGATGTCTTGCTCAGTGTCAACAAGTACGATATAACAAATCCTGAGACGGGGTTGCAGGCATTTAGCGCCCTCAGAGGGGTCAGCGACCTGCAACTGGACATACTGCGCGAGGGCACAAAGGTAACCCTCAGCTATCAGATAAAATGAGAGGTCAGGATCATGACAAACAGAGACGTTAAAATATTGCCGGCGCTTGCCGCGTTAGTCCTCATATACCTGACGCTATGGTGTGGGACGCCGCTGGCGGCAGAACCAGGTAGCAACAAGAAAGAAGATGAAAAGGTCGTGTTCAACTTTGTCGGGGTGGAGCTGCCGGCCATAGCCAAGTTCGTCAGCGAACTGACAAGCAAGAACATCATATTTGACGAGCAACTCAAGGGCAAGATTACAATAGTGGCGCCCTCGCCCCTTAATAAGGCCGATGCCTTCAGACTCTTTACGTCGGTGTTGGAACTCAAGGGCTACACGGTCGTACCCGCCGGGACAAACACGTACAAGATCGTTCCCTCGGCTGAGGCCAGACACAAGGGGATCGAACTATCGACAACCACCAGCCATACCATAAATGAGGGCTATGTCGCCAGACTCATCCAACTGGAAAACCTCTCAAGTGATGAGGCCGTTCAGTTTCTCAGGCCCATAGTCTCAAAGGAGGGCTATATAGGCGAATTCAGCCCGCGCAATATGCTCCTGGTCATTGACTCGGGCGTCAACATCGAAAAGATACTCTACATTCTGAAAAAGATAGACCAACCCTCAACGATGGATAAACCCGAAATCGTCTTCTTACATAACGCCGCCGCCGAGTCCCTCGCAAAGACGCTAAACGAAGGTATCCAAAAGAGCATCGCCAAGCGTGCCGGACAACAACCACCCACTGCCAAAACCGACGTCTATGTCAGTGCCGACAAGCGTCTGAACGCACTTGTGATCTTCGGCTCCAAAAACGACAGGGAACCGATCAGGCAACTCATAGACATGCTCGATGTCCCTTCGCCGGAGGCACAGGGGAGCATTAACGTGTACTTCCTGGAAAACGCCAACGCGGGTGAGCTTGCAAAAGTCCTTGACAGCCTCATCAAGCGCGTGCAGCCCGGTCAGGAGAAGGCCGGTGAAAAGGCTCAGGCCATGCCCTTTGCGGCCTCAGGCGACATCCTCATCACCCCCGATGAGGCCACCAACTCCCTGGTCATCATAGCCTCACGCAGCGATTACATTAACCTTACGGATGTCATAAAGAAGCTCGACAGACGCCGCAAACAGGTATTTGTCGAGGCCATGATCATCGAGGTCTCCATAGACGATCTTGTGGAGTTGGGTAGCAAGTGGCGGATGATGGTCAAGGAAAATGGCGAGCCCCGTTTTACCTTTGGCTCGGGGCAGATCAGCACCACAACCATGCAGAACATCGTATATGGTCTGAGCGGATTTGGGATAGGCGGTATGGGCAGCTTCGTCAACGTCCCCTATACGACCGTAAACTCCGACGGTACCACGACGTCATCAACGTTGTCTGTGCCTGGTTATGCAGCGTTGTTTAGCCTTGATGAGTTCAAGGGCGTGGTAAACATCCTCTCTACGCCACAGATACTGACCTCAGACAACAAGGAGGCCGAAATCATGGTTGGTGAAAACGTCCCATTTATCACCAAACGCGAAACAGACGCCTCGCGCTCACTCTCCGTGATGAACGCCATCGAGCGGAAAGACGTCGGCATATCACTGAAGATTACCCCGCACATAACCGAGGGCGACTACCTCAAGCTCGAACTCTACCAGGAGATATCCTCCGTAAAGAGCGAGTCAAACTCCGACATTCTGATCTCCGTAGGCCCCACTACTACCAAGCGTTCCACCAAGACAACTGTCTTTGCCAAAGACAACGAAACGGTTGTCATCGGCGGTCTGATCCAGGAGAAGGAGCAGGAGAGCCTTCAAAAGGTACCCATACTTGGGGACATCCCCATACTGGGGTGGTTGTTTAAGCAAAAGTCGTCGTCCACGAAGAAGATAAATCTGATGGTGTTTCTGACCCCTCACATCATCCACAACGCAGATGAGCTCAGGAAGATCACAGAGGACAAGGGTGCTTTTATGAGAGACAGTGCCAGGTTGCCTGATCAGAAGGAGGCAAAAGAGGCAAAGCTGCCGGAGAGGTTTATAATCAGGTTCAAGGAATACGTGGACAAGCAACAGGCTGAACAACTAATCAGCAGCGTGGGGGCAACCGTTGTTAGGGTGGAACAGTCCCAGGGCATCTATATAGTAAGCGTCCCGCCCGACAAGGAACCCGGTGGCATATTAAGCGAGCTTCAGGGTATGCCCCAGGTGCGGTTCGCCGAATCAGAACGTTTGTTGAAACAGTTGCAGCGTTAGGATATGAAAAGGGCAGAAGAAAAGAAAAGTTCCTTCTTACTTCATGTGGGTAACTCAACTTAAGGTTAGCGACCAACGGGAGCGGGTAGTATAATCTACCGCATGGTCCTTTATAGGCTTTCCCTCGAAAACATTGGAGACTATAGGCAACATTACAAGACTTAACCATTTATCCTTCCATACTGCCCATACATGGGGTTGTTGGTTCTACCCGCTCAAAATCTGTAATAGCCAAATTATTCCTCTTTTCTTTTTAACACTCCTTCATTTATTATAAGCAACTAATCAACACGATAATTATAAATGAGCTTTCAAGTTGAATATAATGGGGTCAAGGGGACTTCTTCGTACCCGGGGCGGGTGCGCCTCGCCCCTCCCCTTGCAGGAGGGGGTCTGAGGGGGAGTGGCATAGCCTTCTCCTTTCTTCTCTTTGCCTTCTTCTTGCCCATCCTCTCAGGGGTGTTGCTTGCCTTGTCGTTTCCGAAGCCGGACTTGTACCCGCTGGCCTGGGTAGGACTTGCACCACTCTTGATCAGCATCAGATACCCGACGACCTCGGCACGAACGGCAGGATTCATCACGGGACTTATATTCTTCTTCGGCACCCAATACTGGATATACCACTCAATCAACCATTTTGGCCACGTGCCCTTTGTGATAAGCATTCTGGTGGTCATCGTCCTGTGCGCATACGAAGGCATCTATACCAGCCTGTTCGCAACGCTCGTCCGATTCACCCACCAAAAGACACAACTGCCCTTGAACCTGGCCACCGCCACTCTATGGGTGGGAGGCGAATACCTACGCGGCATCGTTTTTACGGGCTTCCCCTGGTCACTACTGGGATACACACAGTACAAGGTCCTGCCGCTAATACAGATCGCCGATATCACGGCAGTCTACGGACTATCGTTTTTGATCGCATACGCAAACGCCCTAATAACCGATATCATCGCCTCCTGGATGAATGTCAACGCATTCAGGCGAAACCTGGCAATGGAAACCTTAATGTTTGCCGTCATCATGGGTTGTGTCCTGTGGTACGGCACCATCAAACTCAAGGACATCCCAAAAGGCAACCCGGTCACCATAAGCGTCATCCAGGGTAACCTCAGACAGGATATGAAGTGGGATGAACGATTCCGAAATTATTGCTTTAGTAGGTATGAGGCCCTAAGCTCACAGGCCGCAAAGAACAACCCTCAACTCATCGTCTGGCCGGAGTCAGCACTGCCGTTTCTGTTTATGAGCGAGGAGGAATACACCAACCGCCTCCTTGAATTCCACAAGACCCTAAACACCCACCTGCTCTTTGGCTCAGACCTGGTACGGGGGTATAAAAATAATAAAACCCTCGCCCTGTCAAACAGCGCCGTGCTATTATCACCCACTGGTAAAACACTGTACACTTATGATAAAATTAAGTTGGTTCCCTTCGGTGAGTATATACCACTGAAGGATGTGCTGGGCTTTATAGATAAACTTGTGGTTAGCATTGGAGAATTTATTAAAGGTAATAACCGCAACGTTGCCAAAACGCCATTTGGCACGTTTGCAACACTAATATGCTACGAAATAATTTTCCCGAACCTGGTTAGGGAATTTTACAGATATGGAGGTGACTTTATAGTAACCATAACAAACGATGCTTGGTTTGGTCAGACATCGGGGCCTTACCAACACTTTGCAATGGCGGTGCTGCGGACAGTGGAAAACAGAAAGCCCCTAATCAGGGCCGCCAATACTGGCATATCGGGTTTTGTCGATAGTAGTGGACGGGTACAGTCTAAGACGGAACTATTTGAAACTGTCGCCTTAACCGATACCATCAACAAGGACGGTTCCATGACTTTTTACACGGCCTATGGCAACGTATTTGTCACCCTGTGTAATATCCTTAATTTATTAATTGTAATAAAACTTATCAAAAAACAATCGGCACAATGGAGGATAAAAAAAAATGATCGCTCAACTGGAATTAAAGGAAAAAATAAAGCCACTTCGTGAGAAAGTAGAAGGACTTAGAGGTTATCTTTGAGATAGAGAAACTCTCCAACGAAATAGAATCTATCAACACCATGCTGACAAGCAGTGAGCACTGGTCCTCACACGAAAAACTCGCTGAACTACAGAGGAGGAGGGCGTACCTGCAGGGTATTATAGACTCGTTTGAGGACGTAAACTCTGATGTTGCTTACCTCAGCGATTCACTATCAATACTGGACGAGGAAGATGGACAACTATTTACTAAGGAAATAGAGGACAAACTATCCAGCACCGAAAAGAAAATAGACGACCTGCAGCTCAGACACATCCTTTCCAACAAACTGGACAGTTGCAATGCCATCATGGAGATACACCCCGGAGCGGGTGGTACAGAGAGTCAGGATTGGGCACAAATGTTGATGAGGATGTACCTGAGATGGGCCGAACGCACCGGATACAAGGCTGAAATAACGGACATACTTGTAGGTGAGGAGGCCGGTATCAAAAGCGTAACTATTACGTTTGAGGGTCCATATGCCTATGGGTACCTTAAATCAGAGGTTGGTGTACACAGACTCGTTAGGATATCGCCTTTCGATACCAACAAGAAAAGACATACGTCTTTTACGGCAGTGCTGATCTTTCCTGAGGTAGAAAAGGACGTTGAGATAGAAATCAAGGAAGATGATCTGAGAATAGACACTTTCAGGGCATCAGGGGCAGGCGGTCAACATGTAAACAAGGTATCCTCCGCTGTAAGGATCACCCATTATCCCACCGGCATAGTGATATCGTGTCAGAACGAACGATCTCAACACAAAAACAAGGATCGCGCCATGAAAATTCTCAAGTCTCGTTTGTATGAAAGACAACTTCAGCAACAGGATAAAACGATGGCAGGTATCATTGGTGACAAGAAGGATATCCAGTGGGGTAGTCAGATACGGTCTTATGTCCTACATCCCTACAAGATGGTCAAGGACCACCGGACAGGGTGTGAGACATCAAATACCGATGCTATCCTTAACGGTAACATAGATTCGTTCATAAGAGATTTTCTCTTTTGGAAAAAAAACGTATAAGTCTATTCTTGATCTATATATTAATAATAAAAATAGTAGTTATAGTAGGTGATGTTAATATGTGTATAGTCTCCACTACATCAATAAACAAGGGATTTTATGTTGTTTGTAACGTTGTCAGTGAATTGACTGCTTACGTTTCGAAATTGATGATAACTCAAAGAAGTGATCTTTTCAACATATTATCAGGTAGTTTAATAACAGGTTTAAGGGGGAGTTATTAACAATTGTTGATAACTTGTTTATAAGTTATGAATTTAGAAAAGATTTGGCATGACAGTCTTATGATTGTACAGTCCCGGGTGACGGAATCGGTATTTGAGCTTTGGTTTAAGCCAATCAGGCTTGTTGAACTAAACGAAACGGACGCAGTCTTGTTGGTACCCAACAGGTTCTTCAGGGACTGGGTGGAGGACAACTATCCCGGGTTGCTTGACGAGGCATTGAGTGAGGTGGTCTCTGGTGCGGTGACATTGAAGTTTAAGGTGGACACGGAACAGGCAACCGAACAGGTCAAAAAGGACATCATGCAGCAGGCTAAAAAAATGAGGCTTGCCGGTAAGGGTATCTACTTAAATGTAAAATATACGTTTGAAAATTTTGTGGTTGGTGCGAGCAATCAATTTGCCCATGCGGCTGCGCTGGCGGTGAGTGAGTCGCTGGGGCGTGCATACAATCCGCTCTTTATCTACGGCGACGTCGGACTTGGTAAGACCCATCTCATAAATGCTATAGGCAACAAGGTAATAGAACGGTTATCTACGGCTACCGTGCTTTACGTCTCCTCGGAGCAATTTACAAACGAGGTGGTGTCCGCCATAAGACACGAAAAGATGAGCGAACTAAAGGATAAATATAGAAGCCTCGATATGCTCTTAATAGACGACGTGCAGTTTATAGCAAACAAGACTCAGACACAGGAGGAGTTCTTTCATACCTTTAATGCCCTGTATGAGAGACAGAAGCAGATAGTGATATCCAGCGACCGTCCTCCCAAGGAACTGGGAGCAATAACAGATCGACTCAAATCCCGTTTCACAATGGGACTAATAGCGGATATCCAGCAACCAACGGTGGAACACAAAATAGCCATCCTGCAACGCAAGGCAGAAGACCAGAAGATACTGCTTCCTGACGATGTAACCTACTATCTTGCCTCACGTGTGCGTTCAAACATCCGGGAGCTTGAAGGATGTCTCATAAAGCTGGCTGCACACTCAAATCTCACGGGACAGCCTATCAGCGTTGCAGTGGCAAAGAATGTACTGAAAGACCTGTTCTACGACGACATAAAACCTATCACCATTGACAATATTCAGAAGATGGTGTGTGAATATTACGGGGTAAAACTGACCGATATCAAGGCCAAGAAACGTACCAAGGAATTGATAATACCAAGGCAGTTGGCCATGTATATATCCAAACAACTGACAGACCTCTCTTTAGGTGACATCGGTAAGGCCTTTGGTGGTAAGGACCATGCCACGGTTATCTATGCGTGTAAGCAGGTGGATACCAAAATGCAGGAAGACGAGGGCTTTAATAAAGTGGTACAGCAGATTATTAACAGGATTAAACCATAGGGTTATGATTAGATTAAAGGGGGTTTATTGATGAAGATCGTTATAAACAGACAAGAGATACATGACAAATTGGCCGATATACAGGGTATAGTCGAAAAAAAGACGACACTGCCTATTGTAAATAATTTTCTGCTTACCCTGGGTACCCAAAAGGGTGAGATATATGCAACCGACCTTGAGGTTGCCCTGAAGGAGCCTATAAATATAGAAGGTATACAGGAGGACGTTACTTTGTGTTTGCCTGGCAGGAGGCTCTTTGATATCTCCAGGGAGGTTGAGGATGACCTGGAACTGGAGTATGATGGCCAGGGATGGGTAAAGCTGAAGTCCGGTAAGAGCTTGTTCAGGATTGCTTGTATGAATCCCGATGATTATCCGGTTTGGCCAAAGCTGTCTAACAAGAAAACTATCACCTTACACTCTGAAACACTACTATCAATGTTTGAGAAGACCATATACTGCGCTGGAGAGAATGACCCCCGTTATGCCTTTAACGGCGTGCTCCTGCACCTGATTGGAAGTCGTAAGAAGCTCTGCATCGTGGGTACGGATGGGCATAGGCTTGCAATTGTCAGCCGCGATATGGACGTTGACTTCGAGGATGAGATCAAGGTAATAGTTCCCAAAAAGGCCGTAATAGAGCTAAAGAAAATATTAGCTACCATAGACGAGGATGTAGTTATTGATATAACAAAGAATCATTTGCTATTTTATTTACACGACAAGGAGTTTCTTACCAGATTGATAGATGGCGCCTATCCAAACTACGAACAAGTTATACCGGCCAACAATGACAAAATGGTTGTTATTGACCGGGAGGAGCTTATCAAATGCCTGCGAAGGATACTGGTCATAAGTAGGGACAAGACTCGTGTTATGAAGGTGGATATAGAAAATAATGTCTTTGCCGTCTCCGTTTCGGACCCTGAAATTGGAGAGGCCAAAGACAGTGTGATTGTGCAGTATGAGGCAAAACCAATTACAATGGGGCTTAACGCAAAGTTCTTGCTGGATACACTACTATCGATGCAATCTCCAATGGTGAGCATGGAGTTGTTGGATACGCTTAATCCAACGCTTTTTAAGGAAGAAGGCTCTGACGACTATCGATGCGTATTAATGCCCATAAGGATATAAAATAAAAAAAACAGGGTGAACCGCCTGATTTTATCGCAGCGTGGTACACCCCTAGGCATAAAGGAGATTTTGTTATATGAAACGCTTAACGGATACGGAATTGATAGATGAACTCAAGAAACGCTTCCAGGAACAGGAGAAGGCCCTACATGATCTGAGGGTTATGACAAGGAAGCTGGAGGCTCTGAACAAAAAGCTACAGGAATCGGAGTCATTAAAATCGAGTTTCCTGTCGAATATAAAAAACGAAATCAATAATCCCCTGGCGGCCATCCTGGGTCTGTCTGAGCAGCTTATAAGAAGTGCGATGAAAGCAAAGTCAGACCCTGATGACATATCCACAATGGCAAGTCTTATTTATCAGGAGGCCTTTGGTCTTGATTTTCAACTCAAAAATGTATTTGTTGCTGCGGAGCTTGAGGCCGGTGAGGCCGTTCCTGGTATATCTATAGTTGATTGCTTTTCAGTTATTAATACCACCATAGACTCGTTCAAACACACGACAGAGGTAAAGGGGATAACTCTTAATTTTATACACGATTGTGGAAGGGAAGAAGACACGGAACCTTTTTTTAAAACAGACCCCGAAAAGCTACAGATTGTCGTTGCCAATCTCCTGTCCAACGCTATAGAGTTCAGCCCCGATGGGTCTGAGGTAGAAATAAAGGTGTGGAGGGAGTCAAATGAGCTGCGAATAACCGTAAAGGACCGTGGCATTGGTATAGCGGAAGAAGAAAAATATGCTATCTTTGACAGATTCAGACAGTTGGAAACCGGCAGCACAAAGACCCATAAAGGTCACGGCCTTGGACTGAGTATTACCAAGGCCATTGTGGAGATGTTAAACGGGGAGATCACCGTTGCAAGCACTAAGGGTAAGGGAAGTATCTTTTCGGTGTCCATACCCGAATCAGAGACGGATGTCAACAGTGATGTGTTCTCAGCCGATGGCAATGAATTTCTCTTTGATGAGGAAGGGGAATTTTAGGTGCCGCCGACAAGCATGGAATCTGACAAAAGCATATATGATCACTTCTTATATCCAGGCAATATCTATGTCCACAGAGAGCCTTGTGCCATTACCACAATCCTGGGATCGTGTGTGGCGGTGTGCCTGTGGGACCCGGTGCTGAAGTATGGCGGGATGAATCACTACCTGCTTCCCCTGTGGAATGGAGAGGGTTTGCCGTCTCCGAGATATGGAAATATAGCGATTGATAAGTTGATAGAAAAAATGCTGTCTCTGGGGTGTAACAAGAAGTCCCTGAAGGCCAAGATTTTTGGGGGGGCTGCGATGATGCAGCAGTCCTCGGGGCTTTTAAACGTTGGAGAGAGAAACATCATTGTTGCCGAGGATGTGCTTGCCGAGGAAGGTATATCTATTGTGAGTTCGGACGTGGGCGGAACCCTGGGACGCAAGATCGTATTTAAAACGGAGACGGGTGGCGTATTATTAAAGAAGGTAAAAAAGACTACGGAGTGATTAAATTAATGGAAGAACGTGCTGAAAACAGCGTAAAAGATACAGACGTCATAGATGTTGAAGTTACCGAAGGGGTTGCCGAAAATGCTGACAACTACGAAGCCACTTCAATCAAGATACTCAAGGGCCTTGAGGGTGTGCGCACCAGGCCGTCAATGTACATAGGGACCACGGGTGTAGAGGGCTTGCATCACCTTGTCTATGAGGTGGTTGACAACAGTGTGGATGAGGCACTGGCAGGGTTTTGCCGCAACATTGATGTCATACTCCACCACGATGGTAGTTGCACGGTGATAGATGATGGCCGCGGTATACCAACCAACGTACATGCCGATGACCCTATGGGTAGGACTGCCGCCGAGATCGTCTTAACGGAGCTTCATGCCGGGGGTAAGTTTGACTCCAATGCCTATAAGATATCCGGGGGGTTGCACGGTGTGGGGGTATCGGTGGTCAATGCCCTCAGTGAGTGGCTTGAGATGGAGATCAGGCGTGATGGTAAGGTATCTCACCAGCGTTTTCAGAGGGGATTTCCCAGTGGCCCCCTTGAGGTTGTGGGACAGACCGACAGGCGCGGCACCAAGATAGTCTTTAAGCCTGATAGTCAGATATTTGAGACAGTCGAGTTTGTTTTCGATGTCCTTTCCCAGCGCCTCAGGGAGCTGGCCTTTCTCAACAAGGGGCTGACCATAAACCTCAGCGATGAGACCGGTGATAAAAGACAGACCTTCCACTATGAAGGTGGTATCGTGTCCTTTGTGGAGCACCTCAATCGCAACAAGGTACATGTGCAGGACAAACCGCTCTATATCACGGGTCAGAGGGATGGCACCTCAATAGAAATCGCCATGCAGTACAACGATGGCTATGCGGAGATGATATACACGTTTGCCAACAACATAAACACCAGAGAGGGTGGGACGCATCTGAGCGGGTTTAAGGCGGCCCTCACCAGGACGACCAACACCTATGCCGCCTCTGCCGGACTGCTCAAAAATGCCCCGCCATTGTCGGGTGATGACGTCAGGGAGGGGTTGACGGCCGTTGTGAGCGTCAAGCTGACCAACCCCCAGTTTGAGGGGCAGACCAAGATGAAGCTCGGCAACACCGAAATCAAGGGGATTGTGGAGTCCATTGTAAACGATGTCCTTGGGGCGTGGTTTGAGGAGAATCCGGCCATGGGCAAGAAGATCATCGAAAAGGCGTTGCAGGCCTTTCGTGCCAGAGAGGCTGCCAGAAAGGCCAGGGAGTTGACGCGTCGCAAGGGGTTGTTAGAGGGGACGGGGCTGCCTGGAAAGCTGGCCGATTGCTCGGAGAAAGACCCTGCACAGAGTGAGCTGTTTATAGTGGAGGGCGATTCTGCCGGTGGTTCGGCAAAGCAGGGTCGGGACAGGAGGTATCAGGCCATACTCCCCTTGCGTGGTAAGATATTGAACGTTGAAAAGGCGCGCTTTGACAAGATGCTCTCCTCCGATGAAATTCGGCTGCTCATAACCGTCTTGGGTACAAGCATCGGGTCGGATGAGTTTGACATATCCAAGCTCCGTTATCACAGGATAGTGCTGATGACGGATGCCGATGTTGACGGGGCACACATTCGGACGTTGCTGTTGACGTTTTTTTACCGTCAGATGCCGTCGATCATAGAGCGAGGTTATCTCTACATTGCGCAGCCGCCCCTGTACAGGGTCAAAAAGGGCAAGACGGAAAAATACATACAAAACGATCAGCAATTACAAGAGATGCTCCTTGAGCTGGCCTCGGTAGACCTTGAGTTGACTTTGAAGGACACCACGGTAAAGGGCAAGGCGCTTATTCCCTACTTGAAGCGTTTGACCGGTCTTGAGAAGATAGTGCAGTGGCACTCCGCCCGTGGTAAAGATGCCCAGGTGCTTATGGCGCTGCTTGGGGTTGATAATCTGCCTCAGTGTCTTAGGGAGCAGGAGACCTTTGATGCCCTGCTCTTACGTCTCAAAGAGGAGTTCAGGGACGTGGAGGTTACCGACGTGGAGTTTGACATGGAGCATCAGAGTCACTCGGCGGTTATAATCCGGGAAAATAAGAAGGTGCATCTTAATGCGGATTTTGTCAGATCTCCGGAGTTCAGGGAGCTTGAGGGCTACTATCAGTTGGCACGGGAGCTTGGCACGCCGCCCTACAGGATAGCGAATCAGGGTGTTGAGAGTGTCTTTGATACGACGACGCAACTTCTGGAGTTTGTTATGAAGGTGGCCAGGAAGGGATTGTACATTCAGCGTTACAAGGGGCTTGGTGAGATGAATCCGCAGCAATTGTGGGAGACAACGATGGAGCCTGACAAGCGCACCATGATGCAGGTGACCATTGATGACATGGTGGCCTCCGATGAGATATTCACGATCCTCATGGGCGACCAGGTAGAACCCCGCAAGGAATTCATCACAAAGCACGCCCTCGAAGCAAAAAACATCGACATCTGAAATAAGAAACGGCAAAGACAAAAGACAAAGAAAGAAAGGGGCGGCTCCGCCCCCCTTTAGAACCCCCTGCAAGGGGACCAGTCCCCTTGACCCCATAATTGCCGATACTTATCTGTTGGCTCGATGGTTATCGGAAACATGGAGTTTTCGTATCCTCTTTATATTTCACGGTAACTCTACTTTTACGCACCCTGGATTCCTGGTCAAGCCAGGAATGACCCCTTCCCTGTTCAAGCCAGGGACATGGTTCGAGCCAGAGCTTGCCCCTGGCCTGAACAGGGGGGCAGGCACACTTGGGAAACGGCTGTAACTGTCATTCCTGCGAAAGCAGGAATCCATGCCTTTTAACCGTGAAATAAATTTTACCCTGCTTTTTTAAGAGGATACATTTTTTATTTTTCCGGGGGGTTGACATTTGTATTTGCGTTAGTGCTATTCTATGTTATGGGTAGATGTGAGATAGATAATTTTGGGAGGGGCCGGGGGACTCTGGCAAAACTATTGCACTCAATCACTCAATCACTCAATCACTCAATCACTCAATCACTCAATCACTCAATCACTCAATCACTCAATCACTCAATCACTCAATCACTCAATCACTCAATCGTAATTATAACACACCGTTTAATAACTTTTCAATAGAAAACAAACAAGTTGGCGCCTTATTTGTGCTTCATACTGCCGGGTGGGGAGGTGTTGCGTATGGATAGGTAGCGGGATTTTCCTTATTATGCCTCAGTTTTAATCCGCTTATGTCACATATATAAGCATAGAGTGTGGTGTTACCATTAAGCAGCGTAGGGTGTTGCGGCTTGTGGGACAAGTTCATTTATAACGCAAAGGGGGTGGTATGTGTGTGAAAAAGTATAGATGAAAGTAATTGTTGCAACAGTTGAGAATAGCCTTTGTGCTCAGAAAAAAACTGGTGTTTTAAACGTCCAAAATCAAACGGAGGATTAGAAATGAAAGGGACTTTAGTTACCAATGTTTACAAGAAAAGTTGTTGTTGTACCTTACGTTGTACTGCAGAATCGATGTTACTAACCTTGTTCACAGTTACAATTATGCTGTTAGGTATGGGGTTTGGCACTATTGCCGAGGGTGTGCCTGCTAATCCAACAGTCCAGAAGGTTGTCCAACCAGATGGTAGTAGTTTTGAGGCAAGAGCAATAGGTGATGAGTGGCACCATTGGGTTGAGACCGTCGCCGGTTATTCGATCAAAAAGTCTGATGACGGCTACTGGTATTATATAGCCTCTTATAGCGGTACTACTCCTGTTTTAACAAATACCAGGGCTGATAAACTACCGCCTCCTACTTTAAAAGAACATGTAAATCTGACAAAAGAGGAGTTAAAGAAAAAACACGCATTGAGAGGTGTTCTCAATCCAAAAGTAGCTCCAAAAGGCGAATTTAGCACTAAGATTTTATTTATCCTTGTTGATTTTGATGACAAGTCAGGTACCTATAAAGAGGCGGAGTTTGCAGATCGTATTAAAACGGATATTCTGTAAACAGTAAGCATAGATATCAATAAAGATGGCAGGGTACGGATATTTTTTAGCCAAAATGTAGACACTAAAATAGTCGAATGTACAAAAATAACGCTTGACAATTAAATTAACTATGATATATAATAGTAGTCACTATGTATATAGATTACTCAACGATAAAGACATCTAGTGGCAAAAGTCACACGAGGATATTATTACGTGAATCCTATAGGGATGATGGCAAGGTAAAAAAACGGACTTTATCAAATCTTACACATCTTCCTGCAAATATTATCAGGATGATCAGAGACATGTTGACAGGCACTGGAAAACCAATAGATAAGAAAGTGATAGAGACGGATAAGGTTAGCGTGAAAACAGGATTAAAGTTTGGTGCACTC
>NZ_JMFO01000030.1 GCF_000714715.1 Candidatus Magnetobacterium casense | reverse complement strand
ATACGATACAAGCAAAAATCTTGGACATGTACCAATAATAGCAAAAATCCTCGCCGTGGCAGCGTTTTACCAATGTCCACTGCAGAGGCTATAAGATATAATGAACGTACTACAATCGAAAGAGTCAATGGTAGATTGAAGACCGAATTTGGTGGAAATAATGTTTTGGTAAGGGGAAGCATGAAAGTAAAGATGCACTTGATGATCGGAATTGTTGTCTTATTTGCCGATCAAATGTTAAAACTGATAACCTAAACGATAAAAGATACCTAAAAAAAGGTTGTTTTAGCATTATGAGGGAGAAATGCGTCTAAAATCAGAACAAATTGGCAATTATGTCCGATAAAATAGAAGATTTGGAGATTTTTATGTGAGTGAATAAAATTTAGACCTCATTAAAGATGAGAGAGTAGATATTTGTAGGGATTTTTGATTTCTTTTTGCAAGAGGCTCTTTATATAAAAACTTTTGTCCAGGTACTTATAATTACTTATGGGTAGGTACTTACCAGCAACTATTATTTTAATCATAGCAGAGAAGAGGCATTTAATAGAGTAAGTTAAGAATCTACTAATGGGATTTTTTGATTTCTTTAAAAATGCAGAGGCATATGTTAATAGTGGTCTTGAATGGATTAAAAAAGGAAACTATGGTATGGCTATCGCATACTGGAAAATAGCGGCACGACTTGGGGATAAAGACGCACAAGGAAAACTACGATCTATGGGCATTACCTGGTAATGGAAACGCTGTAGGGGTGCATAAAAAAAGTAGTGGGTAATGGATTCCTGTTGCGCAGGAATGACACAGATGGGCGCAAAATACCGTTTATTGTCATTCCCGTGAAACATGTCCCTGGCTTGAACAGGGAACGGGGGTCCATTTCCAAAAACAGCGTTAAATGCCTGATTAGAAAAAATAGTAAAAAAATGTCTCCATAGTACCTCCGAAAGACTTATGCACCCTCTTGTTCTACCAAGATGCTAAAACACAACCCCTTATGCTACAATACCTACATGGATACACAAACATTAGAGAGAGACTTTGATCTGACAGAGATTATCAATGGGGTGGAAGTTATGGGGCCTAGTCCGTTTGGAAAGCATCAGGATATTAGCAGTAATTTATACGACCTTATACGTCAGCACATAAAAAAGACTAAGACAGGTAAGGTTTTTTATTCCCCGCTTGACGTTATCCTTAAAGAAGGTGAACAAAGATTACAGCCTGATATCTTGTTTATCAGAAAAGAGAATATAGGCATCTTTCAGGACTGGATACGGGGTGTGCCCGATATGGTTTGTGAGATAGTCTCCAAGGGGTCAGTTACTAAAGACACTGTTACCAAGAAAAAAATATACGAACGCTATAAAGTGCCTGAGTTTTGGATAGTCCTTCCTGAATTTGAGACCATTGAAGTATTTACTATCGAAGGGGGCGTATACGAGCTTTTTTCCACATCAGAGGGAGAGGTGATCGTCAAGTCCAAGGTCATTGAAGGGCTGGAGATAGACATTAAGGACGTGTTTGGTGACTTCTCTTTTTAGGGATAGAGAATCTTTTACCGGATGAGCCAACCTTTGGCTCTATATGACAGACTTTAAATCCAACGAGCGGGAGTTCGGTAGCACTCCATTCAAACGTGGTCACATTACTCAAGCACGGTAATAAATAACGGAGCATAAATGTTTAGAACATTAGGGTTAAGAATAATGGGGTCAAGGGGACTGGTCCCCTTGCGGGGGAGGTCTGAGGAGGGGGCGGAACCGCCCTCCTTCTTTTCTTCTGTTGTTATAGCTACTTATACTCTTCTGCTTATGCCATACGTGTAAGGCATAAAAGCGGCTTAAATCCTGACAACCACGATTGATTGTGGTGCTACCCTGAGAAATAGTCTTACTCTTTTATATGCCATCTGTCTTTGATGGTCTTGTACATTGCCTCAAGGGTTTTTTGCTGTTCGGGGGTGAGGGATGCCTTCATGTTGGTTATGCCGGATTCTATGATGCGTTCTATTTCGGGTTGATTCTTCTGCCTCAGTTTTAGTATTTCACCCTGAGTCTGAGCGACAATCCTCTCGACCTCAACCCTCTGCTGTTGGGTGAGATTGAGCTTTTCATCCAGACGCTTGACGATGATCTTCTTGATTGCCGGGGGTCCTCCGTGGATCACCTTTACCATGCTTTGCTTTATATAAAGCCCGGTGAGCACCGCCCCAGTCAGTAATCCGGAGATAAACACCAGGATAAGCGCCGTCGTAAATTTCCACCTTTTCATAACCGTCCTCCTGAAGTTACCATACAAATACCTGCGTGGTGATAAGCCCAAGCGGGTCGCCTATCAGGAGACTTGCCAGGCTGTCCTGTGGGTTGATACCAACGCCTGCTGCAACCAGACACGATACCACGGCTATGCAGCAGGAGGCCGTCACAAATCGCCAGAGAAACGCCTCCGATGGCGTGCCCCTGTCCACCTCAAGTCCCCTGATATCCCGCATGACGTTGTCACGCCACCTCGGATCAATTGACGTCTCACGTCCGACACGGAAGGAATCTATGAGCGCCTGTTCTATCTTTTTTATCTTATCGTCGTTGTCTCTTGTCATCTCTCACCACCGTTTTTATCCTTTAATGTTGATCAGCTTAAGTATCTGTTTTCTGAGCTTTGCCCTTGCCCTGTGTGCCCTGACCTTGACATTGATGGCGCTCCAGCCCAACAGTTCAGCGGCCTCCTTGACGGAGAGTCCTTCGAGGTGGATGAGGGTCAGCACCATCCTCTCCTGCGCACTCATAACGCTCAGTGCCCACCGGAGCACCTCCTGTGCCTCCTTGGTGTCCCGTTGCCGTCTGAAGGTCTCAAGGGACTCCTCCGCTATGATCGACTCACACCAATTGCTGTGCTCCTGCGTTAGACTGCTCATGGGAGCCTCCATCGACCGATAATGCTCACGCCAGTAGTCGTAGCAGGTTCGCACCGCTATGGTTGCCACAAAGTGCTTAAACGGCGTCTTGCCCTTAAACGAACCCAAACTATAGTATATCTTAATAAAGACCTCGTGTGCCACCTCATGGCTGCTCTCATATGGTACGTGTTTAATCACAATGGCAAATACATATTTCTCATAACGCCTTAGTATAATCTCAAAGTCATCCGTTGTACCACCAAGTATGGAGGCTATGACGTCTTCGTCACTGTGGCATGTATTATCATTTTCGTTGCTGTTCATAATTTTTTTGTTTACGGGGGCGCCCCAGGCCATCTGAATATCTGGCAGACGCCCCCGCTGTCTTAGCTGTGCTTACCGATCCAGGTGTTGATCAGGTTCAGGATACGCTCGATCTTTGCCTTAATCATGGCGGCAAAATCTTCCTTTGCCTGTTCAAGTATAGCCTTTTGTTCGGTTGTTAGTACAGCGTTGACCTCGCTGACTATCTTTGCCCGCAATACGGCCAATTCCTCTTCCTTGCTTGCCAGGAGCCTTGACTGTGCCCGAACCTTGGCTTCGTTGTAGCTGTCGGAGTGGATGGCGTCAAGCAGTTGCGTTTTGGCATCGACCACTTCCTTAATGTCCTTTTGCAGGGCATCCTTGTAGCCCTTGAGAATACCGGCAATTGCCGTCTTCTGCGCATCCGTGAGGTTGACTCCAACCAGCGCCCTGAGTATGATGTGCTGTGCATCCCCGCTACCGGAACCCTTAAGTCCGCCGCCTACCTCCGCCATCAGTGTCGTGCTGACGGCCAACGTCAACACCATTGCTACCACGATCGTCCTGAGTGTCCTTCTTACTAACATCTGTGTGTCCTCCTAAATGGTTTTTTTTTTGAGGCAGCCACTGCCGGCTTCATGTCCGCCTTCTTGATTTAGTAGTCGCCGGAGGTTAGGAAAAGGTTACAGGGGATTTTTGGTGGGTGAATAAAATTTTCGCGGTTAACAAGTGCTAACAACAATGCCTATAAAGGGGTCAAGGGGGCTGGCCTCATATGCAGGGGGTTCTAAAGGGGGGCGGAGCCGCCCGTTTCTTTATTTGTATCGCACGAGAAATTCAGCTACCCCAGGTTGATTATGGCGCTACCGGTATACTTTTGGGAGTTGTGATGGTAAATCTGGCACCATCTGAGGTATTTGTGGCAGTTATTGAACCATTCATGTGTTCTTCTATTATGGTTTTTGACATGTAAAGCCCTATGCCAGTGCCCTTACCTTCCGTCTTGGTTGTAAAGTATGGCTCGAATATTCTGTTTATAATATCAGCGGGAATACCTCCGGCGTTGTCTGTTATGGTAACCACTGCATTGTTGTTGTCTTCATAGCAATCAATCGTTATTTTTCCTTCATGTATATCTCTTTCCAGAATTGCATCCTTGGCGTTATTAATGACATTTAAGATTACCTGTGAATATTCATTGGCAAGGCCGGTTATATAAATCTTGTCATTATAAGTAAGTTCAACCTCAATATTATGAAACTTAAAACTTGAGTCAACAAGAGTAAGTGTTTCCTGGATAATGCTGCTCAGGCAAAACGGTACCTTGTCTTTAGTTTGTCTGAAGAAATTTCTGAAGTCATCTATAGTTGTCGACATATTGGATATAATAACTTTTGCGTCTGCCAACAGATTATTCATTAAAGCTGAATCATTTTCACTGTTATTACATGCATCTTCAATGTTAAATAACATGATGTTGAGCGCATTTAATGGTTGTCTCCACTGGTGCGCTATGTAATTTACCATTTCGCCCATAGACGCCAATCTGGACTGTTGAAACATAATAATATCTTTTTGTCTGTTTTTGCTAACTTCTTCTTTGATTTTTTGCTCGAGATCAAGATTAATCTTTCTTATCTCCTCCTGTTGCAACTTTAATATCGCTTCAGTATTTTTCAGTTTTGTTATCTCCCTGCCATACAGATTGACATAACCGGACTCCTTAATCGGTACCACAGAGAAAAGGAAGGTGGTGCCGTCTGAAACGGTGATCTCGATATCATCAGATACCCCGTTTTCAATGGCCATCTCAATGGCACTGTGCATATATGGTGGTAAGGTATCTGTGATGCCCCATTTGTTTAAAAATTCTACTCCCGATTGATTGCTGTAAATAATCTTGGCGTCTCCGTCTACTCGCAAGACAGGATTTGGGTTTTCGGCAGGGAATCTGGCAATATTTTTAAGGTCATCCTCGGCTTGCTTTTTGTCTGTTATATCCCTTCCACTTACTACGACACCTGTAATGACACCATGTGAGTTATAATAAGGGTGGTAGTATGCATCCATATACCTTCTACCTATATATGCGAAATCAAGCCAGGTCTGATAGTTGACAACTTCTCCGGAGAGACACTTATCAAGTTTGGGTTTTATTATGTCATGAAACACCTTGCTTCCAAAAAGTTCCTCAACAGAATGACCTACAATTTCGCCTTTAGTGCGTTTGTGGGCAGCCAGGTACGTTTTATTAACAGTCTTGTATACATAATCTCTATCAACTATAGAGATGTGTTCGCTGGTGACTGAAACTATATCTTCATATTGCTTTAATGTTTCCTCGTAGAGTTTTTGTGATGTTATATCTCTGGACACTCCAACGGTATATATTATATCTCCGTTGTTATCCTTTATTGGACTTACACTAAGCCATATAGTAATTATTGTGCCATCTTTTCTTTTAGCCTTCAATTCGCCGCCCCAACTACCTTCTTTCAAAACAGCCGGTATTATTGCTTGTTCTTCAATCATTGGGTCATCGTTAAAATCACTCGTGCTCATACCTATAATTTCATCAACGCTGTAACCCAGCATGTCTGCCGCTGCTTTATTTGAATAAAACACCCTGCCCTCAAGGTCTGCTAAATTGATACCATCCAAGGTAGCCTCTACCGCCTGCAGAAAGAGTAACGCCCTTCTCTCCTGTCTGTTTCTTTCTGTAACATCAATGGCAAATATGGCGATGCTGGTAACGTTGCCTTGTTTATCAAATGTCGGATAGAGGTTATGGCTAAAGTGATAACCAGCACGTGTATCTTCATACTCGATGGAGACTCCTTCATTTATTATCCTGTTTATTTGTTGCCTTCTATTTTGTGATACATCATGAGGGAGAAAGTCAAAGATGTTTTTACCAATCATATCATGTGGTGTATTACCAAACCTGTTTGCCCCTGATTCATTTATTGTCAGAATAATGCCATCTTTAGCTATCAGCATAACAGACTCTGTAATGGAGTTCATCAGCGCCAAGAGGGTATTTTTGCTGTTTGTTAGTTCAGTCTCTCTGTCTATCAACTGGAGCGTACGTTCAGCGACCAAATCCTCAAGGTGGTTTTTATATAGTTCTATTTCACGTTCCAGGTGTTTTCTCGATGTTATATCCTCCTTTATTGCGATATAATTTATAATCTTGCCTTCATCATCAATCAGTGGGAATATCAGTGACAATTCCCAGTAAAATTCCCCATTTTTTTTCTTGTTGAAAAACTCTCCTTGCCATGTTTTTCCAGATAGGATTGTCGCCCACAACTTAGTATAGAATTTTCTTGTATGTATACCTGATTTCAACATACATGGTCTTTTTCCGATAATATCTTCAACGGCGTACCCTGATATTTCCGTGAATTTAGGGTTTACATACTCTATATTAGCCTCTGTATCGGTTATTATTATACTGGCAGGGCTTTGCTGTACTATTTGGTAGAATTTCATAGCCTTGTTGGATGCAATCTGCAAAGAATTGCACATACCGTTCATGTCGATAAACAGTTGTTTTATCTGGGAGGTTATAAATATCAGCTCGTCACCCTTATGATATACGTACAGTTCAATTCCAAGGCATTCTTTTGACATTTGACTTATTAGCAAGGCTATTTTATGGATTAATCTGGAAAATGTATACGTAAACAATGAAAAAAACAATATAAAAGCTGTGGCAGTCAAGGCTATCTGCTTTCTGTTTCTGGCAACAATGTCCTTCAGGGCATTGTTTATGACGCTTTTGTGCTTGATGGACAAAAAGGCGAGCTTTATACCACCCTGTGAGATATCAGACAACGATTTACGTATGATAATGTAATCGTAAAGTTTGTTCACGTTTATACCTGCCGGCAATATATCAGGTTGACTTGACGCTACAATTGTTGAACTATCTTCATCCTCCAGCGCATGAATACTGTCATGGGGATGTATTATATATGATTTTTTCATGGTATTATTATCTATCCTGGATAATAATATCACGTAACCAAAGAGAGCGCCTGTTTTATCAATTACTCGTTTTTTTAATATTAAAAAAGGCTCATTGCTTATCCTGGTTACAAATAGCTTATCAAGTATGGCATACCTGGATACCTGTTCAACTAAAGCAGAAATAGCGGGCTTTTCAACTTTATCAAGACTTTTTATTATCCGTCCTTTTGGATCAGTCAGCATTATATACTGCAACGCTAACATGGATTCTACCTCCTCTTTATCAATATAATCAATAAAAGAAGTCGTGTTTTTGATAAGCTTAGTAAATATTTCAAGGCGCTTCATGCTAGCGACAAACCTTTCCATATCCTCTTCCGTCTCAACTTTCATTCTCTCATATGTCTGATTCATATATTGTTCTTCTACTCTTTTGTTGTGCATATAGTCCATGACAAACCATATGGCTAACCCTGTCACGAGTGAAAAGACAAATGCTTTGATTGTAAGAGAGGTACGGCTATGAAGATATCTGATAATACCGATAAACGGTACCCATTTATTCATTTTTTGTATCCTCTTTATATTTCACGACAACTATGCTTTTACGTTTTCTGGATTCCTGTTTACACAGGAATGACAAATTTGCTAAAACGGCTATAACTGTCATTCCCGCGAAAGCGGGAATCCATATCTCTAAACCACAAAATAAAAATTACCATGCCTTTTTTAGAGGATACCATTTTTTTATAGTTACATTTAACATTTACTCAAAAACAGACCTTGTTTCTACCGGAGCGTTTGGCCTCATAGAGGAGTGCATCTGCACGGTTTAAGAGATCGTTGTCCATCTCGCCTTCTATATATGCGACTACACCGAAGCTGCTTGTAATCCTGATATCACAAATGTCTTGACTTTCAATATTTATTCGCAGGCGTTGTGCAATTTCAACAGCAGCATCCAAATCAATATGCGGCATAAGAAGAACAAACTCCTCCCCGCCCCACCTTGCCAGCACATCCTGGCTACGCGTCTGGCCGGATACAAGTTTAGCAAGCTCCCTTAAAACGCAGTCTCCTAAAAGATGACCATATTTATCGTTGACCACCTTAAAATGATCTATATCAAAAAAATAAGGGAGAGAGGATACTCATATCGCTTTCTGTTATTTACATTTAGTGATAGTGTTTGGTTAAAATATCTCTTATTATATAAACCTGTCAACTCATCTGTTACGTTTGTAATTTCCATTTCTCTTCTTTTACTTTCAGAGCTATCCACATCAGTTAATGAAAAAATGTATGTTTTACTTTCCGGAAGATGGGCATGTTTCAGTATATACGACTTGGATACACAGCTATCGCCGGATGTATTTACGGAAACTATTACATCCTCTTCGCTGTGTTTTTGCAGATAATTTATTAACTTAATGCATCCTTCAGATGTATTGCAATGCTTTGTATCCAGGGATATAATATCTTCCAACGATTTATACTTGTTATGAAATTCTTTCAGTGAACTGCAGTGTAAAAAACTCAAAAAAGTTGAGTTTGCAAGTTCAATTTTACCATCCCTCATTGTAAGTATAAAATTCGGTAACGAGTTGAGTGTAAAGTTAATGAGTTTGTTTTTTTCATGAATCTCTCTTTGCTGGAGAGATACGTTTGCAAGTTTTGCTATCGTTTCAACAAGTTTACGCGGGTCTACCGGTTTTTTAATAAAACTGTCTATCTGGGCATCTATGGCCTGAATGAAATGCTCTTCATCATTAAAGGCCGTCGTGATAATTATCTTCGCATCCGGGCTTATTTCCTTGATGTGTATTGCCATCTGGATACCATCCATGCGAGGCATTCTTATGTCCGTAACAACAACGTCGGGGGCTTGTACCTTAAATATATCAAGTCCCTCCTGACCATCAAAGGCGCTAAAGAGCATTTTCACACGCTTTCTTAGAAAAAAGGAAAGCTGTCTGTTTATCTCCTTATCATCTTCAACATACAGGAGGACTGTGTCTTTGAGAATATCCTCAGACTTACTATCAATCAGCTCAACCCTCGCCATAATATTTATTTATGGTAGCACAATAAAGCTGAGTCAGTCAACACGGTGAATTTATTCTGGTTTGGCCATCTCGGCAGGAGCCATACTTTGTGGAATGCGTGGATACAGAGCTATCTACAATTGGGCCAAAGACCTTGGCAATAAAGCCAGGAGTCGTTTTGGTTGTCGCTATACCAAAGGACAATACATAGTTCCTAGTGAATACGTTATCAGGGATGTTTTAATCCGAGTTACCCCTAACGACTTAGGTAGTCCTGCAGTGATAGTGATATTGCCATCCCCATCCCTTTATGGGAGGGGTTAGGGGAGGGTGGTAAATTTACGATCATCTCTACTTGTGCAGGACTACCGCTTTTTTTTAAATAAAATTTGTGTTCATTGACATACTCTGCCACGCTTTGCTATATTAAAAGATATCAATGTCAAGCAAATCGGAAAGACGTAAGAGAAGAAGACGGGATGCAGGGATTGTTGTGGAAGAAGCAGACAAGGTCGTCATCCCCAATGTCGATGAAAAGACGTTTGTCATCCCCAATGTCGATGAAAGGATGAAGGAGAGTCTGACGATTGTCTCTAAATCAACCCTGACGCCCGAGTGTTTGGAGTCATTGGTAGCGATGTCGGAAGGAAATAAGGACTTCCTCAACGCCATTGAGAAACTGGGGCCGGATGGTATACACATCTTATGCCAATTGTCCAGGGACGACAACTATGTCCTGACAACCAAGCTGACATTTATCAAAGTGTTAAACATACTCAGCAAAAAAGAATTCATCCACAGGATACTGCATAAACTCGGAGCCGTGATCCAGGCAGTTGCCAACCTGAAAGAGCTGCTCACGTACTAAAAAGGGCGTGTCAGTGTTCCCTCTTGTGCGTTTTTTCATATGAGAGTCATAGTAGAGCCTGCCGAAGTCAATCAGCGATTGGACCAGTTCCTTGCGGTCAGGACGTCAAGCAGTCGCTGTCAGGTAGAGGGAGCGATCAAGGATGGCCTGATAACAGTCAATGGTATAGTCAAAAAGCAGGGCTACAAGATAAAACCTGCCGACGTAATCGAAGTGACGCTCAGGGCGTCGTTGCCACAGCAGCAGCAACTCATTGCTCAGGAGTTGGACTTTGATGTGGTCTACCAGGATAACAGCCTAATAGTAGTTGACAAGCCTCCGCAGATGGTCATGTATCCCGGGGCAGGGCACCAGGAGGGCAGCCTGATAAACGGCATTGCAAGTAAGGTAGGCTCTTTGGCCACCATTGGAGGTCCGCTGCGTCCTGGCATCGTCCATAGGATCGACAGGGACACTTCGGGACTGGTGGTCGTTGCCCTCAATGATGCGGCATACTATGGTTTGGTAACACAGTTCAAGGATAGAACCATCAAGAGGAGCTACATAACCCTCCTCTATGGCAAACCAAACAAGACCGAAGGTGAGATCAACCTCCCAATAGGACGCAGCGATGCAGACAGGAAAAAGATGTCAACACGCACAAAACGCTCCAAAACCGCTATAACGAGGTGGCGTCTCATCCGGGAACTACGCTGTGCCTCCCTCATAGAGGCAACGCTCCTAACGGGCAGAACGCACCAGATAAGGGTACACTTTGCCGCCATCGGCCACCCCGTCCTGGGCGATGACATCTACGGAAAAAAGACCTCCCTGCAGATAGACAACCGCAAGCTCCTCATCCCACGGCAGATGTTGCACGCTCGTGTGCTTGGCTTTGTGCATCCAATTACGCAACAGTACATGGAGTTTAAGAGTCAACTGCCCCCCGACATGGCAGAGGTCATAGTGCAATTAAAAATCTGAAGGCCGGCGTAATAGCCGCAATGGTCAGACTCCTGTAACCCCTGATTCAGCGTTGCAGCATAATAACTTTGCCGGGTACGTTGCCCGAAACATTGACAGCGTCCAAAATAATTCGCAAAATTTATTGAGATATGATATAATAATAAAAGTGCAGATAAATAACAATAAGGGGGATACACTATATTGGGGCAACAACAAGAGCAGGCAGCAAAAGTACAGAGCGCAAAGCAAACAAAACCTGTCGCCATACAGGCAGGCGATAGATACTATGATATAAGCGCTACAGAAACGATCGCACAAGAGACCCCGGAACAAGAAATTGTACCGGTAACGGTGGAATCATCCCAGGGACTGAGCATCTATCGTCATAGCGCCTCACACATAATGGCCCATGCAGTCAAGGAGCTATTCCCTCAGGCAAAGGTGACCATCGGACCTTCCACCGAAGACGGCTTCTACTACGACTTTGACATGGAAAATCCGTTTACACCGGAAGACCTCATCAAGATAGAAAAAAAGATGAGTCAGATAATAAAACGCAATAACAAGTTTGTCAGAAAGGTTGTCGCCAAAGACGAGGCCATACGACTCTTCAAGGATATGGGCGAGACCTACAAGGTCGAAATCATAGATGAGATAGCGGACGACACCGTGAGCCTCTACGAGGAAGGCGGTTTTGTAGACCTCTGCCGCGGCCCGCACGTGCCATCCACCGGGGTAATCGCCGCATTCAAGCTGCTAAAGACGGCAGGGGCATACTGGCGTGGCAACGAAAACAACAAGATGCTCCAGAGGGTCTACGGCACCGCATTTGCCAACGAATCACAGCTCAAGGAGTATCTGGACTTCCTTGAGGAGGTCAAAAAACGCGACCATCGCAAGATCGGTAAAGAACTCGACCTCTTCAGCATCAACGAAGAAATAGGCCCCGGACTGATCCTCTGGCACCCCAACGGCGCCATGATCCGCAAGACCATCGAGGACTTCTGGCGCGATGAGCACATCAAGGCCAACTACAGCATCCTCTACACCCCCCACATAGCAAAACTCAACCTCTGGGAGCGAAGCGGACACCTCGACTTCTACAAGGAAAACATGTACACACCAATGGAAATTGAGGGGGCCGACTACGAAATCAAACCGATGAACTGCCCCTTCCACCTGGCCATATACAAGAGCTCACTGCGCAGTTACAGGGACCTGCCCATTCGCTATGCCGAACTGGGTACGGTCTACAGGTACGAACGCTCCGGCGTGCTGCACGGGCTGATGCGCGTGCGGGGGTTTACGCAGGACGACGCACACATATTCTGCCGTATCGACCAGATAGAGGACGAAATCCTCAATGTCCTCGATTTCACACTGTTTATCCTGAAAACGTTTGACTTTGAACAGTTTGACGTCTATCTGTCTACAAGACCGGAGAAATTCGTCGGAAGCCCCGAAAACTGGGAGATATCCACCGAGGCGCTAAAAAAAGCCCTGATCACAAAACAACTCAGGTATGAAATCGACCCCGGCGAGGGTGTCTTCTATGGCCCCAAAATAGACATCAAGGTCAAGGACTCACTGAACCGTCAGTGGCAGTGCAGCACCATCCAGGTGGACTTCAACAACCCCGAGCGTTTCGACATCTCCTACCGCGGCTCGGATGACAAACATCACATGCCCATTATGATACACAGGGCGCTGATGGGCTCGCTGGAACGGTTCTTCGGCGTGTTGATCGAACACTATGCAGGTGCCTTTCCGCTGTGGCTTGCACCGGTGCAGTTGGCCATCCTGACCATATCCGAAAGACACAAGGACTTTGCAAACGAACTCGTCAACTTCTTCAAAACACACGGCATAAGGGTCGAGGCTGACTTCGGTGACGAAAAAATCGGCTACAAGATAAGACAGGCCTCTATCAAAAAAATCCCCTATGCAGCCCTCATTGGTGACAAAGAGGCCCAATCCGCCACCCTTACCGTCAGAAAAAGAAACGGCGAAAACACCGTATTTAGCATCAAAGAAGAACTACTTGATTTCTTAAGCAAAGAGATCAATAATAAACTATAAATATCTCAAGGAGGTAAAGTTATAAATAAAAAGATTAGAATAAACGATCAGATCAAGGTGCCGCAGATCAGGTTAATCGACGTAGAGGGTGAACAACTTGGCATCGTAAACATCAGAGATGCCATACGGTCCGCTGTGGAGCGAGGACTTGACCTCGTGGAGGTCGCCCCGGCAGCCAACCCCCCGGTATGCCGAATCATGGACTTCGGTAAGTACAAATATCAGTTGAGTAAGAAACACACGCACCGGAAAACTATCGACGTCAAAGAGGTAAAAATCCGACCAAGGATATCCGACCACGACCTCGAAAGAAAGATCAACCAACTGATCTCCTTCCTCACCGAAGGCGATAAGGCAAAGGTCTCCATGTTCTTCCGCGGCAGAGAAATCGTCAGACCCGAACATGGTATGGTCGTCTTTGACAAGATAATAGAAAAACTCCAGGGCAATTACAACATAGAGGTCAAACCCAAACTCGACGGCAAGAGCATGATTATGGTGGTTGCCCCCAAGTAACATCAGGGTTAATGTCGCCACTTCAGCGAAAAAACACCACAGGGAAGCCAATATGGAGCCTGAGGAAATATTATGTTGCCAAAACACAGGTACCTCAGTTAAACTATAATGTACTACAGGCAACCCAATACTGTTATTAATGAATATTAGGAGGATACAGTGCCGAAACTAAAGACCCACAGAGGGGCCGAAAAGAGGTTTAAAAAAACCGCTACCGGTAAATTCAAAAGAAACAGGGCATACAAAAGCCACCTGTTGACCGGTAAACCCTCAAAAAGAACACACCGGTTAAGAACGTCTGCCATCGTCGATAAGACAAACGAAAAGGCCGTACAAAAAATGCTGCCTTATCTGTAAGCTCCACTGGCAGAATACAACACGACAACCGGATGATAACGGACATTACGATAAAACAAAGACTTAAAGAAATCAGGAGGACTTGATAAATGCCCAGAGCAAAAGGCGGCTTTAAGACAAGACGCAGGAGAAAAAAGATACTGGATAAGGCAAGTGGTTACTATGGCGGCAAGAGCAGACTCTACAGAGTGGCAGCCGAGGCCGTAGACCATGCGCTCTTACATGCCTATAACGACAGAAAGAGAAAGAAACGTGAGTTCAGAAGACTGTGGATCATCAGAATAAACGCCGCCCTCAGGGCCATCGGCATGACCTACAGTCAGTTCATGGGCGGCCTGAAGAAAGCCAATATAATGCTTGACAGACGCTCGCTGGCCGAACTGGCCTTCAGCAACCTGGACGCCTTCAACGAAATAGCCAATACGGTAAAGGCCTCCGCCGCAGCATAGACAGTGGAAACCAGACAAGACTTAACGCCATACGCCTCACTTAAGGATCGCTTCTGCGAGGAGTTGAACCTCGTGACAAGCACGGCTGCGTTAAACACGCTCAGAGCCAAATATATAGGCAAAAACGGCTCCGTAACGGCTGCCCTTAAAACGCTTGTGGGACTGCCCGGTGAGGTGCGTGGCTCCGTTGGAAAACTCATAAATGAAGACAAAAACTTCATCACCGCAACACTTAAAGAAAAAGAGGACGAACTAAAAAAGCTGGAGATCAGCAGGAAAATTACCTCCGGCAAAATAGACATAACACTGCCCGGATATTACAAGAAGGCAGGTGGCAGACACCCCGTGAGCATCGTGATGAGGGAGATCGTGGACGTATTTGTCTCCATGGGATTCGCCATCGAGGAGGGCCCCGAAACGGAAACCGACTACTACAACTTTGAGGCCCTCAACATGCCCAAGGACCACCCGGCCAGGGATATGCAAGACACCTTCTACATCAACACGGATAATGTCACCCCCGATGCCCCTGCCGCACAGACCACCGATGCTGACGTGCTGCTACGCACACACACCTCCCCGGTCCAGATACGCGTGATGCAGCGCAGCACCCCACCGCTGAGATTCATCGCCCCCGGCAAGGTCTACCGCTGCGACTCCGACGTCACCCACACCCCAATGTTTCACCAGATCGAAGGCCTCGTCGTGGATACCGATATATCCTTTGCAAATCTCAAGGCCGTCCTGGAGGGCTTCCTGCAACTGGTATTTGACCGAAACCTGCCGGTGAGGTTCAGACCCAGCTTCTTTCCGTTCACCGAACC
The DNA here is from genome assembly GCF_000714715.1 of Candidatus Magnetobacterium casense. Taxonomy (GTDB): domain Bacteria; phylum Nitrospirota; class Thermodesulfovibrionia; order Thermodesulfovibrionales; family Magnetobacteriaceae; genus Magnetobacterium; species Magnetobacterium casense. The sequence continues at coordinate 21,531 of NZ_JMFO01000030.1, read as the reverse complement.
CTCAACCGAAGTCGATATCGGATGCTTCTTCTGCAAACAATCCGGATGTCGCATATGTAAGGGCACCGGTTGGATTGAAGTCCTGGGCGCAGGCATGGTCAACCCAAAGGTCTTTCAGATGGTCGGATACAACACGGAACAATACTGCGGCTTTGCCTTCGGCATGGGAATAGAGCGAATCACTATGCTGAAGTACGGGATCGACGACATAAGACTGTTTTATGAGGGAGACCTCCGGTTTCTACAGCAGTTTTAGATTAACCACAACTATATCGCATTAAGGAATAACATTATGCTTCTTTCGTTACAATGGCTGTCTGATTTTATCGATTTGCCCTACGAGCCGGCAAAGATTGCCGATATGCTCACGATGTCCGGCCATGAGGTCGAGTCTGTGGATGACGTCGAAGGGGCGATCGTGCTGGATATAAACATAACACCAAACAGGGCCGATTGTCTCAGCGTTGTTGGTATCGCACGAGAGCTGGCCGCAATAACAGGGCAGGCATTAAAGGGATATACGCACGGCCAGGTCACCGATGAGTTTGCTCCGGACATGGCAGTGGAGATACTGACCCCGGAGTTGTGTTATCGCTACACGGGACGTATCATAAGCGGTATACGTGTAGGTGAATCGCCTCAGTGGCTTAAAAAACGCCTCCAATTATCGGGCGTGCGCTCCATCAACAACGTCGTGGATATCACCAACTACGTCATGCTTGAGAGGGGACAACCACTTCATGCCTTTGATCTGGCCACGTTGAGCGGCAGGGTCATCAGCGTAAGAACGCCCTCCAGAGACGTCCGGTTTCACACCCTAGACGGTGTTGAAAGAGCCATCGCCCCGACAACCTTAATGATATGCGACAAGAAAGGCCCCATTGCACTTGCCGGTGTCATGGGCGGACTGCACTGCGAAGTCTCCGAAGCAACAACAAGCGTATTGCTTGAAAGCGCCTGCTTTAACCCCGCCTCCGTGCGAAAGACCTCAAAAACGCTGAACCTCAAATCCGAGTCTTCGTACAGGTTTGAAAGGGGCGTTGACATAGAAGGCGTCCCCGTAGCCCTGGACAGGGCTGCACTATTAATCAAAGAGCTGTGCGGGGGAGGTATCTCAGCGATGATTGACGCCTATCCGGAGAAATTTAAATCGCGTGAGATATCCCTGACTATCGGCAAAATCAACAAGATCATTGGCGCAAACATTGGGCAGGACGAGGTCGAGGCAATATTGAGACGCCTGCTCTTTGACGTCAAAAGCGAAAACGGAAGACTTACCCTCACCCCGCCATCATACAGGGGGGATATCGAAATGGATGCCGACATCATAGAGGAAATTGCCAGGTTGTACGGCTACGAAAATATAGCCCCCAAAATGCCCAATATGTCCATCGCCATGAACAAGAAAAACAAGCGCCTGGAAAACATCGATCTCCTGAAACACGTACTCAGAGATGCCGGCTTTACCGAAACCATAAACTATAGCTTCACATCTTCAGATTCCCTGGATATGTTCACCACCTCCAGGCACCCCCAAAACCGTGTCGTGATAAAAAACCCCCTGCGCTCAGACCAGGCCCTGCTGAGGACAGCCATCGTGCCATCGCTGGTACAGAACTTTCTCTACAGTATAAATCATGGTCTGACGGATGTGCATATCTATGAAATCGGCACCGTGTTCTTCAATAACGCTGACAAGCTCCCGACAGAGAAACTCAAAATAGGCGCCCTGGCCTACTATGGCAATGTTAAAAGACTCTGGAAAGAAGATGTAGATACGTTCTTTCGTATGAAGGGTATACTAGAGAGTATATTAAGCAGTTTGTTGATAACCCAATATGAGTTGACACCATCGGAGGAGTCATTTCTGATGCCTGATCTGTCTCTGGACATCCGATTAAAACACTCTGACAAACCATGTGGCTATGTGGGCATGTTAGCCACGGAGGTTATAAAAACCCTGGATATCAAGACGAGCACTCCAAGGGTGGCGGTTATGGAGGCGGACTTGAATGAGCTATTTAATGCCACCTCTAAGACAATAATGTACACCCCCCTGTTCAAATACCCCTTCATTGAACGTGACATCTCATTGGTGGTTGATAGCGACATCACGGCAGAATCAATAATCAATCTGGTAAAGGCATATCCTGACAACCTTATGGAATCCGTAGAGGTCTTTGACTACTACAGAGGGGATAAATTGCCACAGGACAAAAAAAGCTTGGCATTTCACATTACATACAGGGCAACCGACAGAACTCTCACTGACACAGAGATTGACACACTGCACCGCAATCTTGTAAATTACCTTATAACAAGTACGCATGGCACCCTGCGGTAAGGCACCTGGAGAATAACACCTGATGTTCGTACAACAAAGAATATAAAGGATATAGAGGAATAGCAAATGAATAAGACTCATAAATCTGAAAAAATACCAAAGGAGATGGAGGCCCTGTATAATCTCATAGCGGAACTTACTGATGCCTATTGTCACAAGAACCTCAATGGCGACTATGCACAACTGGCACGTTCAGCCATTGCCGCACTGTGCTGCAACGACCCGTCCCCTGTTGTCAAAGGGCATATAAACACGTGGGCGTGTGCAATTATCTATACCCTGTGCTCCGTGAACCGGCTATTTGAGGACGATCATGCCCTCCACATAAATGCCTCAGACCTCTGTGACTACTTTGATATAAGCGCCAACACTGCCATCGGTAAATCAGCCATGGTTGCAGAAACGCTCAATATTGCCGACAATGCCCCGGACTGGTGTCTGAAACAACCCGAACTCAAGCCCGAGACCAAACCCGTTCTCAAGCCCGAAACCAAGTCTGAGACCAGACCCGAGGTCAAGCTTGAGGTCAAACCTGACAATAAACCCGTAGAGATAACGACAGGCAAGAAAGACTCAAGAAAGACCAAGACAAAGGACGGCAGCGCCAGGAAGACTGAGGTTAACGTAGGTGACAGCGTAAAGGTCAGAAAGGGGGTCGTGGACCCCGACTTTGCCGACTCTCCCATTGAGGGATGGTGTGGGCGGGTGATAGCGTTTGCAGATGAGACCGCCGGTGAAGTAGATGAGAACAATCCCCTGGTTGATGTGCAGTGGGACAGCTTTACACTCAGGGCGATGACTGATGACTACATTGACAGGTGCGAGGAGGAAGGCCTGGACTGCTTGTCCATGTATCTGCGCATCAGTGATATAGAAAAGGTCAAACCACGTGACACCATGGATAACGTCAGAGAAGCACAGGAGGAAATACACAGGTATCTGGATGACTCTATCGCCATCAATGAGTCCAATGAGCACGACAAGAGAATCCGCCAGATACTTGGCAACAAGGATATATCGGTCTCTGAAGAAACCCTGACATGTTACCTCGATTACCTCGAAAAGAACATAGCCCCTCCATTTCAACTTACCGGAGCGGACCCCTTTGACTGGGAAAACTCCTATCTGTTTGGCATCGGTAAGAAAAGAGAATATGATAAGTTTAAAAAGACCAGGCCATCTTATAAAGATACATTTAAGTTTATCAAAATAGAGAAAGAGTTAAACATAGAAGACGGTATACTTGTAAAGGTACAGAGATTGGCTGATAACAAGAAGTTCGTACTTCCACTGTCAATGCTCCGTGCAGATAGTGATAAGTCTGCCAACTATCAGTTAATACATGACTATTGTACCTGGTTCGTAAACAACTGACGATAGTGTCGTTGCAGGTAGCATAGACTGTCGTTTTTTTATAAACCGTTGTTTTATCGCATCACACCTGATGCAAGCAAGGATATGAGAACACTGTGAGGATATGTTTTTTCAGGCACTCGCTCCTCAGTCGCGGCGGAGACAAGATGGTCGTAGAACATGCCAATTACCTGGTAAGTCGGGGACACGACGTTACCATCGCCACAAACGTCCTGGACACCGTCTTTGAGGTCAAGGCCGAAGTACACAGGATATCCCGGTTCAGGAGTAAGGCCGTTACCATACTCAAGGCGCTGACCTTCGCCGAGTCATACGACGTCATCATAGCGGACATCATCATGATGGTGTTCTTTCTGTCGTTTAAGAACAAGAAGCGGCTCGTGTGCTTTGCCCAGGACTATGACGAGTCCTACTACAAGGGGGCACCGATGAAGTGGTTTATCAGGGCGGCGTACTTTTATTGTCTGACCCTGCAGCGGATTGCGGCGATACCGGTGTCTGAGGCGTTGGGGCAGTTGCTTGTCAGGCGCTTCAGGGCCAATGTCCACGTGGTGGCAAACGGTGTGGATACGGAGGTGTTTTATCCCGATCCGGAGTACATGCCGCTCAAAGATGGTCGTCCCGTTGTCCTGGTCTTTGGACGCAGCGATTACCGTAAGGGATTTGACCTGGGGCTGCGGGTGTTGGCACGGTTTAAGGCGGAGATTGATTCCGGTGCCCTGGCGGTTTGGTCGGTGGGGGAGGAGTTGGATACGCCATTTAAGATGCGGCGGTTTGGCTTTGTAACACCCGATCGTTTGCGCAAGATACTTTCGGCTTCAGACGTCCTGTTGTATCCGTCGCGGCATGAGGGATTGCCGTTGTTCGTGCTTGAGGCGTTGGCGTGTGGAGCGCCGGTTGTAACGACCGAGGCCGTGAACATCCTCACGCATGGCGTGGATGCCGTCGTATGTCCCGTCGGGGACGTTGACTGTTTGGCAGAGGGGGTGCGGGGAGTCTTGGGCAACGTTAGTCTGAAGTCCAGTCTGATTGCCGGCGGGTTCAGCACGGTTAAGAAGTACACGCTCTCCCAATGCAAGAGACTCTTTGAGGAACACATCATGAGGCTGTTTGAACCATAAAGAAAGGGGCGGTTGTGGCAGGGGTGCCCCACCCCCTCCGCCCCACTTCAGAACCCCCCGCAAGGGGAGGGGCGAGGCGCAATCTTGTCGCAGCGGGTTGCACCCGCCCCGGGCACGAAGAAGTCCCCTTGACCCCATAAGGCTGGTGATGTTTACATGTTTATACTCGGTTACTTATCTTAATCTATAGTTGGCGCATGGCAATATTGGTCATCCTGTCTCCAAAATATCGGTTCTTCCGTAAAGTGAGTGTGTAATAGTATAATAGGGGTAAAAAATATGAGGAGGTTGACGATGAAGACAAAGCTCATAGCGGTGACAGCGTTAAGCCTGATTCTCTGGCTGTCGGGTGTGGGATATGCCTCTGACAATAAGGCGACCACGGTTAAGGACACCCTTACCGAACGTATAGGCAAACGCGTGATACTAAAGATGGACTCCGGTGAGACCCTCGAAGGCACCGTGACCACGGTTGGCGAACAGGTTGTCACTATCTCAAAGTTGGCAGGAAAAGACTTCTATGACGCCATAATACGCATGGACAAGATCAACTCGGTGGTGTTTAAGGCACGAGAGAACTAAATATTGACAATTGCCTGTCTGTGGCATTGTTAGCGTGCAGGTTTTGCCGGATAGGTCTTTCAGCGGTGTTTTACACTGTTTTATTTTCCAACATGGGGGTAATGAATGGCAATGATATCAGTGAAGTTTCAGTACGTCACAGGGATCACCAGGAGTGTCTTTACAAATGCGCGTCTGGTTGGTAGCTGGGATGAGGCAGGTAAGTACTCTACCACATGGACGTCAGTTGCAATGAAGGAGGTTACCGGCACGGATGGATGTCCGGTGTTTGAGACGGAGGTTGAGTTTGATTCATCCCAAACCGGACATAGCTTTCAGTGGGGGGTGGTGCTGGACAGGTTCAATGCAACAGACAAAGATATGTGGGGCATAACCACTGAGGTAAATGATAAAAACTCCATGCACAGACACCGCGAGTTTGCCTTAACCCCACCTCCGCCTGCGGGAAAACAGACGGAAGTATACTTTCTGACCCACTGCCGACGCCTTGGTGCAAACAAGTACTTTGCAGCGGGCGAGTCTAAGCCCCTGATACAGTTTGCCGTGTGGGCACCCAATGCCAAAAGTGTCGAGGTAGTCTTTGGTACCCTGGCAACGGGTTACATAGCGGACAACGGTGTCGGTATAGACCCCCGTGTACCCGCACTGCCCATGAAACGGCAGCCTGATGGCGTGTGGCTGAGTGAGCCGGCCAAGTATTTCGAAGACTATGACCACAAGCGCCCATACATGTTTAAAGTAACCAAGGGCAGTGGGGCGGTTGTCTATCGCACCGACCTCTATTCGAGGTGTCAGATAGGAAGCGGCAGATTTGACCCTAAAGGAGCCGCATATAAGGGCGACATCAGGGACCTAGATGGTGGAAAAAGCTGTTCCGTTGTAGTTGACAGCGAAAAGGTTGTCAGGGACTTTGAGAAGGCAAACTCTATAGACCCCCTTGATATGACAACGCAGGAGAAGTTCTGGCAACAGGATAGTACACTCCGCAAGGATGTCAGCTTTCCCAGGAGGGTTGAAGACCTCGTCATATATGAACTACAGGTCGGCGCCCTTGGGTATGGAAAAAAGGATGCAAACGGCAATGATATAGATGGCAATATTACGGATGCGATGACGTTTTTGAACAAGCATGTCAAGGACATCGGGGTCAACTGCATAGAGCTTCTGCCCGTATCGGAGTTTGGCGGTGTGGAGTCATGGGGCTATGCGACGTCGCATTACTTTGCCGTTGAGTACAGCATAGGAGGCAGAGACCAGATAAAGCACTTCATACGGGAGTGTCACAAACACGGGATATCCGTACTGTTTGACGTCGTATACAACCACTTTGCACATGACGCAGACCGCGCCGAATGGATGTATGACGCCGATACGCACGAGGACAACATATACTACTGGTTTGAGGACAGGTCATCGGATTACAGAAAAACAAACGGCGAACCATTTCCCGAGGGCGGCTATCTCGATAACCTCTCAACGGCCTTTGCACCTCGCTTTTACAATGAGATGGTCAGAAAGATGTTTATCAGCAGTGCCGTGATGCTCATGGAGGAGTTTCACATTGACGGCTTCCGTGTAGACCAGACCACCTCGATACACAGCTATAACGTGCTCCACGCTGATGGCAGACAGGTTGCCGATGCAAACGCCTTTGGTGCAAAACTCCTGAGGGAGTACACCAGAACGCTCAAGCTCATTAATCCCGATGTGGTACTGACGGCAGAGGACCACTCCGAGTGGGACTGTGTGACCAAGTCTCTGCATGAGGGCGATGATGCCATAGGGTTTGATGCGGCCTGGTTTTCGGACTTTTATCACCACCTCTGTGGCGGAAGCGGCGACGGAGACGATAAGGCCCGGTTGATCAAACGGGCAGGTCAGGGCGGGGATGGCCCCCTGAACTTAGGTTACTTTGTCGGGGCGCTTAACTACTCCGGTAATAAGAAGGTGGTCTATCACATATCCCACGATGAGGCACATCAGGGTGAGGGCGATAACGTGCTCAGTGCAAGGACGATAGTTATAGCCTGTAACCACAGTCCGCTCATAGGGGATACCAGACGGTATGCAGAAGCTCGCAGCCGATTTGCATTTGGCATGTCGATGCTTTCGGCGGCAACCCCCATGTTTTTGTTTGGCGAGGAGGTTGGCGCAGAAAAGGCATACACCTACGACAAGTACTTCAAAAACAAAGACGACATCATTGGCATGAGAAACACTTACGGGGCAAACATGTTCAAGTTTTATCAGGACATGATAGCCTTCAGAAAAAACAACGAATGTATCCGTTCACGTGATATAAAGACCATCTACGTAAAAGATGACACCAGGGTGCTTGCCTTTACACGCAAGGAGCTTAACGAGGGTGTAATGCAAGAGTACCTTGTCGCAGGCAGTCTGCATAATCAGCCCTACGATAACGGATACACCTTCTACAACGTTGAGTTGAGTGATGGCATGTGGCATGAGGTTTTCAACAGTGATGCCGATATCTATGGTGGAGACAACGTGGGTAATTACGGGGCATCCCTAACCTCATCCGGTGGAACGATTACAATGGCAATTCCCGCAAACGGATTCGTTGTCCTCAAAAAAGAGCAATAAGTACATGGACAGAAGTTTTTATATAAACGTCAGGCCTGCGCATGATGGGGTCAAGGGGACTTCTTCATGGCCGGGGCGGGTGCGACCCGCTGCGACAAGATTGCGCCTCGCCCCTCCCCTTGCAGGGGGTTCTGAAGGGGCCAGGTGCGACCTGGAGCGAAAAAGAAGGTGGAGCCGCCCCTTTCTTTCTTATTTGGCGTCGTCGCTTAAGGGATCGCCGGCCTGAATGGGATGCCAAAAAAACATGAACTCTTTTAAGACAGTCAGTTCGGATACTCCGGAGCCACAGAGGGCGTACAGGAACCTGCTTGCCTTCTCCGAGGGCGCTCCTGAGACCGTAGAATCGATGACCGAACAACAACTGCACACAACCGCCCTGCTGTTTGCATGCAGCCAGTTTCTGGCCAACTACGCAGTCAAATACCCGACGAATTACCTGGAGTGCCTCGTTGACATGGACACCCCGATAGATGCGCAACTCCTGAGAGACTATGTGGTATCAACCCTCACTAACTCACCCCCCGCTGACATGTTTGAGTTCATCAGACGGCTCAAGTACAGATATATGCTGCACATCACCCTGCGCAACCTCACGGGCAGGACGGACGTTATCACCTGCATGACGCAACTGAGCGCCCTGGCCGACGTCATCATCGAAACGGCCAACCGACACACGTGGCAACAAATGACCCTCAAGTACGGCACCCCCTCAGACGACCGTATAAGCGTCATCGCACTGGGCAAGCTGGGGGCCTCGGAGCTGAACTACAGCTCCGATGTTGACCTGATATTTTGCTACGGCAGCTCGGAGGGACAAACCACCGGCGTTGTGAGTCAACACGGCGTGACCATGAACAGGCTCAGTAACCACGAGTACTACTGCAAGGGGGTTGAGCTGTTTGCCAAGCTGCTGAACCAGAACACACCGGATGGCTTTGCCTACAGGGTAGACCTCAGACTCAGACCACAGGGGGCAAAGGGCGAACTGGCGTTGTCCCTGAGCGGCTACGAACAGTACTACGAGTCGTGGGGGCGGGAGTGGGAGCGGGTTGCACTGATCCGGGCACGTCACGTTGCCGGAGACCGGAGGCTCGGAGCGGAGTTCATCGACATGATAAGGCCATTTGTCTACAGAAAGTACATAGATATGCGCGCCATTGACGAAATAAAAAAACTCAAACGCAAGATAGACCAGACCTTTAACGAAAACGATATCAAAAAGGGCTTTGGTGGAATTCGTGAGGTGGAGTTCTTTGCCCAGGCGCTGCAACTGGTCTACGGCGGCCAACAGCCCTTGTTGCGTCAACTGGGACTGATCCTGACGCTGCACAGGCTGAGTCAGAAAAACCTCATCGGATACGATGATTTCTCCGTGTTGTCGGAGAACTACCTCTACCTGCGCAAGCTGGAGCACTACCTCCAGATGCTCAACGATACCCAGACTCAAACGCTGCCCTCAGACCCCAATGACATGCACGCCCTGGCACGAAAGATGGCTGCAACCTCAACCAACGATTTCCTGACCGTGTTAAAACAAAAAAGAACCGAGGTGAGAGCCATCTACGACTCCCTCTTCCAACCAAAACCCAACAACAACACGGGCAATCAAACAGACAACTCATACACCGAAGACACTCTCAGGGAAATCCTCCGGCAACGACAGGCAGCCCAACCCGAGCGCATCGTCCACCTCTTCAGAAAGATACGTGATAACATCGGGAGTTTCCAGACGCTTCGCGGCAGAAGGCTCCAGGATGTCGTCATCCCGGCGTTTCTACGGGAGGCCGTCAACAGTAAAAATCCCGCCATGGCCCTGTCGAATCTGCATAACTTCACCGACACCCTCAAAACAGACATGTCATACCTGGAGCTGTTTGACAACCAACGTGCGCTCATAAAGGCCATTGTTGAGGTCTTTGCAACAAGCGCCTATCTCTCCGCCATCCTGATGAGCAGCCGCAAGTACATGGAGGTCTTTGCCGGGGGCACCCCCATCAGAAAAACCCTGGGTATGATAACTGCCGAAGTCGGCAACATGCTAAGGGGACAGACCGTTATCGGTGAGACGCTTGCCACATGCAAAAAGATGGAAGAGCTGCGCCTGGGGATCATGTATCTCAACAGACGGATAACCATCAGGCACCTCACCAAGGGATTGAGCAAGCTTGCCGTTGCAATCCTGACGTCGGCCTTAAACAGCATGAGTTCGGCGTCGGCTCTGCACATAATAGCGTTTGGCAAGCTCGGTGGCAGGGAGATAACCATAAACTCCGACCTGGATATAATCTTTGTCTGCCGTGGTGATGTCGATGAGGGGCTTAACAGTCAGGCCGAACGACTCTTGCGGATTCTCACCTCCTACACCAGAGAGGGACGCACCTACAACGTCGATACCCGCCTGCGTGCTGATGGCTCAAAGGGCACGCTGGTTAAGGGCCTCGACGCCCTGGAGGACTACTACCTCAACAGGGCCTATCCGTGGGAGATTCAGGCCCTCTTGCGGGCCAGGCCGCTAACGGGTGATGCAGTCTTCAGGGCCAGGTTCATGGCGATAAGGGCCAACGTTATTGCCAACAGATGCAGGGAGATAACGCCTGAGGCCATCGTAGCCATGAGGGACAGGATACGCAGGGAGCGTCTGTCCGCAACATCGGCGGCCATTGATATCAAACTCTCCGTGGGTGGTATAGAGGACATCGAGTTTCTGGTACAGTACCTGCAGCTCAGGCACGCCCTAATATCTCCGTCGCTCCTCGTACAGAACACCGTGGCCGCTATAGGCAGGCTTGTGCGCTGCTCCGTGTTGGATGAAGGGGCAGGACGACTTTTGATCAACAACTATCTATTTTACCGCAACGTTGAGACCATCATGCGATTGACGGGCGAACCCATTGAGACCCTGTCAGGGATTGAAGGCTTCACGGATGCCAGGGAGTTAATCGAACACATAAAGGTCAGAATGGGTGAGACGGAGTCAGTAGTACAAGCGTTGATGCAGTAAGAGAAAGAAAGGGGCGACTCCGCCCCCCTTCAGCCCATACGTGTTAAGCTAAGAGAGATTTGGCTATTTCAGTAGCACCCCCTTAGCTTGAAACCTTTACAGTTACTATCTTGTTCTGATAGAATAAGAGATGGAAACGATGGATAATGAACTTGTAGGTACATGGCGTCGATTTGGGGAAATTGGCCCGGTCTATGAGATTATAGGTGCCGGCGAGATATCGCCGGATGGTAAACGATTGATGCGCATTAAGGTACTCGAAAGTGGTGAAGAGGTCAATTACTCTTTGGTCAATATTTTAGAAGACCCCAGAGAATTATAATGTTTGCCATTGCTTTCGACCTTGTGGTAACTGACACCGACAAGAACCACCCTAAGAGTGTGTCTCAGGCTTATGCCGACATTGCCAATACTCTCTCCAACTATGGCTTCACTCGTGTACAAGGCAGCCTCTACACAAGCAGTTCGGAAGACCTCGCTAACTTGTTCGCTGCTGTTATGGCGGTAGCACTCCAGTCCGGCGTGGTCACATCGCTTAAGCACAACAACAGTGCCATACTTCGATAATCTAAAAGTGCCTTAAATGCTGACCACCACGGTTGATTGTGGTGTTACCCCTTACATCCTGTAAATCTTTTAATCTGTGTAATCCTGGTTCAGACAATCTCTGTGTTTACTTAAATGTGACATTGTCAAATTATACTGAATGGATAATTCTGATTCTATGCATAAAGTGTCAGGTTCTGGTGGGCTGCCTGTAGCATCTGTGCAACTGGCAGACCATAGGGACAGGCCCCCGTGCAGGTTGGCATTGTGCAAGCGAGACACGCATCGGCCTTTGCACCTAACGCCGAATATGACACGATAGCCCGCTTTTCCATACCATAGTCCTCGAAGTACATCTGATACCTGAGCGTGTTGGCTATCTCAACCCCTCTGGCGCAGGCGTCCTCGCACTGACTGCACCCGGTGCGACAGTAGGAATGGCCATAGAGGCGCGCATAGGCATCCAAGACCTTTTGGTCCCTTGCCGTAAAGCCCTGCCCGGATGCCGGGATGTAGTTATCGAGGTCAGAGAGGTTCTTCATTGTGACAACGAGGCCGTTTACTTCGGGGTGTTTCAGCACCCATTTAAAGGCAGACTGTGCAAAGTCAGCCGTCTTGAAGTCCAGGTTCATCTCCTTGGCCCCCGCCAGGGTCTTCATGGCTACGACCCCAACGCCCCTGGCCTTGGCCTCCTTGATGATGCCGGGTAGCTTGGGGAACTTCAGGAAGTTAAACGACGGCATTATCAGGTCAAACCGCCCCGATACAACTGCGGTCATGAGCAGGTCTTCCATGTTTGTCGGGCCATGCGAAGAGGCAGCCAGGTAGCGAACCTTACCGGCCTTCTTCAGGGAATCAAATGCCGAAAGCATATTGTCATCCAGGAGGCGCTTCTTCTCTGCCTCCACGTCCTTACTCGCCTCGCCAATGGCGTGGACAAAGCATATGTCCAGGTAGTCAGTCTTAAGACGCTTGAGACTCTCCTCTACTGCCTTGACGTACTGCTCCTTTGTGCTGCCCGCTGGCAGGTGCGCAGGGTAGGCCAGCGGATTACAGAACTTGGAGGCTATGATAACCTTGTCTCGTTTGAGGTTCTTCATAGCCTCTCCTATGTGTTCCTCGGCGTGTCCATAGTCGGGCGCCGTGTCAAAGTAGTTGATGCCCCGGTCCACCGCCCTCAATACCATAGACGCCGATGGCAACGAACCCGTACCAAACGATATGTCGCTCATTTTAAGGCTGGTCTTGCCAATTTGGTTATAACGTTTTATAGTTGATTGTCCCTGTTCGGAGGTCCCTGCCAATGCCTCCATACCGGTAATAGCCGCCACCGTGGCCGCCGCTGCCACGCCTGACTTTAAAAAGTCACGTCTCTTTATCATTGTATGCCTCCTTGTGTGTGAATATCTAAATATATCATAAGGGTGTACAGAATGTCAGCTACATGAAATGAAAAAAATACTTTTTTTATACCCCACAATAATTTGCTATAATCCGTGCAGACAATATAAAATAGATGTTGAGGGCATTTATTTTATGATAATAAATGATATCGACTTAAAGGAAGTGGGTTTCTTTAAAGGACTCAACGACAGCGAAATAAAGGACATAGTACCGTACCTGCAGCACGCCTCTTATAAGAAGCGAGAGATGGTGTTTTCGGAGGGTGAGAGGTCAGAGTGGCTTTATATTGTCATCGAGGGTAAGGTAAAGATCACGAAACTCTCCAACGAGGGTAAGGAGATAATCCTGGAGCTTATCCAGGCAAAGGAGCTTTTTGGTGCCGTGGCGGTGTTTAAGGACTTCCCATATCCAGCCAATGCCGTAGCAATGGATCCCACAACTGCCCTGAAGGTCTCCCGCAAAGACCTCCTCAAGCTCCTTGACCGCTATCCCACCCTGATGTTGTCGCTTGCCTCACTCATAGGAGACAGGATGAAGGACTCCTACGAAATGCTCAAGAGCATAGCGCTTGAATGTGTTGAGTCACGCATAGCCTCTTTGCTGCTGAAGCTGGCCGACAAGTCCGCAGCCCCTGGCGGCGAGGAAGGCTCTGTCATAGACCTCAAACTCACCAGGCAGGACATTGCAGATATGGTGGGTACCACCGTGGAGACCTCGATCAGGACATTGAGCAAGTTCAAGAAAGAGGGCCTGATAATCGAACACAACGGCAAGGTAGTCATCAAGAACCGTATCGAATTACAGATGTATAGTCAGTAGTTGTAAAATCAACGCAATATGGGTGCCATATTGTGACGATAACATAAAAAAGGTAACTCTAAAACAAACGGAGGTTGTACAAATGTCGAGGCAGTTGAAATGGGCAAGAGGGGTAACGGGTGCTTTGTGTATACTCCTGATGGTGGTATTAACCGTACATTCTGCAAGGGGCGAGGATGACCCTGTAGTAGCAAAGGCTGGGGATACTGTTATCACTCTGTCAAAGTTTACGGGACAGGTTAAGCAAAAACTAAGCGCCAAGGATCAGCACCGCTGGCAGCAGATTAATAATGTCCTGGACGATATGATAACGGATATCTTGTTTAGCAAAGAGGCGGTGGAGGAAGGACTGGACAAGGAACCCGCTAACATGACCGCCATCAAAGGCGTATCGGAGGACAAAAGGGTTGAAGTTCTGGCGGGGGCATACAAGGCTAAGTTTTTAATCCCTGTAAAGGTAACCGAACAAGAGGCCGCCGAGTTCTACGCAAACAATCTGAATCTCTACAACACGCCAAAGATATACGGCGGGTATATGTTCAGCGTTGAAAAAAAGGATGTCAAGGACAATGATTGTGCGCAGACATGCAAGGAGTTGGCGCAAGAGGTCTATAACCGCTTTGACTCCAAATTCGACACGGAGGCTTTTATAAAATTAAAGGAAGAACTCACAGCAAAGTATCCCGATCTGAAGCTCATCTTGACTCAACTGTCTCACTGGGATGGCAAGGTCAAGAGTGGCCCCTATGTAAAGGCCTTGAAAGAGTTTGTGCAGATGAAAAAGGGTGAAACAAAGATGAGCGACTCTGAGGAACACTACATTGTCGTCAGCCTCAATTCCATTTATGAGCCCGAGACCTATAGATTTGAAGAGGTTAAAGGCCGTGTGATTGCAGATATGGAGCGAAACGACCTTCAGAAAAAATACAACGAAACCCTAAAGAGGTTGGCAGAGAAGTACAAGTTGTACGTAAACCCCCAATTCATAGAGCTGGCAGCAAAAGAGCTAAAGAATAAACCGGAGGATAAATCCAAATGAGTAATAGTCCGTACACACGTCTGAGCAAGATGGCAGGAAGCATAGTGCTCATCCTGGCACTATTGACTGTTTTTGCAGGTTGCAAGGAGGAGGCGGTAGAGAAGAAGGTAAATTCGAGGTTTATCCCTGCCGGTGGTACTCCTTATAGCGTCATAGCCGCAGACCTCAATGGAGACGGCTTAAAGGATGCGGTGTTTTTTACAAAATACAAGGGGCTGGATATATACTTTGCTCAAGGCAATGCACTGAATCTTAACGAACCAACCCACATCGATTCCCTCCTGGGTACCTCCATAAGCAGCGGGGATTTCAACGGTGATAAGGTCACTGACCTTGCCTACATATACGAGGACAAGATACATTTTCTGATAAATGGCGGCTTCGGTAAAGACTACGACACGTCGCACGAGCTTGCCGCCCCCAAATATGGTTTCGATCTCAAGACCCCGGACCTCAATAACGACAGTATTTCGGATATCGCCGCAGTAGGCATATTTGACCAGCAACTCTACCTGTATCTGTCCAGGGGGCCGTTGGACTACGAACTGGCAAAGATTGACTTTAAGGATTCCCGGTTGACGGAGGTCTTCGCCGCAAAGTACCTGAGCGTTGATGACGTCAACGAGGATGGCTTTGTTGACATCCTGGTGCCGGAGTTTAAAAACAACGCCCTGTGGTTGATAAAAAACATAGACGGCAAAACGTTCCAACCTGTTTTGCTTAAATATTTTGCATACGGCGACCCTGCTGAATTTAACAATAAGATACAGTATGCTTCTCTGCTGTTCTACGACAAAGACAAGGACATCTCTTATATTGCTTACGTCAGAGGTGTAAATAAGCCAGAGATAGCCATACTCGCCTTTAACAATAAAGACCAAGAGACAACGCTTGTTAAGACGGCGCCATTATCGTTCCCGTTCCCTGTTGCCATTGAAAAACTGCCAACCCTGTCGCCATCAACCAGGGAGCTGCTCGTAACTCACTTGTTTAAAGATACCGGCAGCCCGGGCGCCCTCTCTCTTGTTTCCGTCAACACCGGCGACTTTACAATCACTACGACATACACCTTTAATTTGCCCTGCCAGGGTAAGTCCTCTGTGTACATGGATACCATCAACAGCGCCCTGACCGCTTGCACCAAACCTGATGGCCTTAATATACTGTCGTTAGATAAGCCGTAACTCTTGCAGATATAGCTATATTCTATAAAGAATAAAAAACAGAGAAAAAGAAAGGGGCGGCTCCGCCCCCCTTTAGAACCCCCTGCAAGGGGGCCAGCCCCCTTGACCCCTTTTTTGCGTCTACGTGGTTTTGTTAGGCAGCCTTCCCCATGAGGGCATGTAGTCTTGCCGATAGACGGGATATCTTTCTGGAGGCCGTGTTATCGTGCAGAACGCCCTTGGTTGCGGCCTTGTCATAGGCACGGATCACTTCCACCAGTAATTCCTTTGCCTTTTCCATGTTGTTGGCCTTTATGGCATCCTCAAGCCCCCGCGTGAGCGTCCGGAGCTTGCTCTTTACCATTCTGTTGTGCAACTGCCGCTTTTTGGCCTGCCTTGTCCTTTTCAATACCGAAATGCTACGTTTTGGTCGCGATCTAGCCGCCATCTTGTATTAAACTCCTTTCATGTTGTCTTTGCAATCTATGCACGGTCACTGTTCCTGCTCGATATCAGCTCCCATGTCTTTTCATCTATCTCGTGTATGTACTCGGATATCTTAAACCTCTTGCGGCATTTCGTACAACTCAGAAACGCCGCCGTACATCCTATAACCAACACTACCTTACTTTGACACTTCTTGCACTTCACAATATTTATAGTATAACATTAAAATAAAAAAATATCATCCACAATTTTAAGTTGAGGTGTAGACAAAGTCAATAGTTCAGTTATACAATTGAATTATTGTGTATATACAAACTACAGTGAATAAGATAAGAAGGGGTCAAGGGGGCCGTGACCCCTTGCAGGGGGTTCTAAAGGGGGGCGGAGCCGCCCCTTTCTTTCTTCTTCTTTTCGTTACCGTTCTTGTAGCGGTTCCCGTGCTATGCTACGGTGCGGAGATCGAGGTGGTTGACGTCTCACAGGACACGCTGACCATCACGGAGGGGCTTGCCATTGCCACCGAACGCGGGCGGATAATCAACATCGCCTCGCACAACGTCGGCATTGCCGCTTCGGAGTCCGACATAGCACAAGCCGCCATGAGACCTTCCGTGGATGCTATCGTTGGACACTCCTCGCTGTACTACCAACCGGGGGCCATCTTTAACAACAACACGGTAAATACCGCCAACAAAAGCTCCTTCTTTTACGACCTCACCGTCAAACAGACCATCTACGACTTTGGCGCCAGACTGTCACGGTATGACGAGTCGTTGGCGGCTATCGACAAGGCCATGATCGACGTTGACAGGACAAGAAACGTTGTAGCCTTAAACTACCTGCTGGCGTGCTTTGAGCTGCTTGAGACAAACAGACTCATATACGTTGCCCTCAGGGAGGTTGACCAACTGACTGCCCACAGGGACGTTACCCAAAGCCTCTACAGCGCAGGCGTGGTCACACGCAACGACTCCCTCGCCGCAGACGTAAAACTGGCCGACGCCAGACAACGCCTGTTGAGTCTCAAAAACCTCCGAACCCTCAATGCCTCAAGGCTCAACTACTTCCTCACCAGGACTATAACCGACGCCGTAACGCTCATAGATGACTCCCCCCAACCACCGCCCCTCCAACCCCTTGAGGTGTACCTCCGCCACGCACGCAGTCAGCGGGGCGAACTCAAGATGGCAGACAGGCAAATACAGATGCTCCAACTGCAATCCAACGCAAAGACGGCTTCGTACTATCCGAGGTTCTACATCCGGGGCGGATTTAACTACACCGAAAACCGCTACCAGGTGCATGAGGGCAACTGGTCGGCCGTCCTGGGGGCCGAGTTAAACATCCTCGATGGCGGCGCCACAAAGGCCGAAGTTTCCAGGATAAGACACAAGGCCGATCAGGTGGCAGAGGAGCGCAGGAAACTTGCAGATGATATCAGCCTTGAGGTACAGAAGGGCTATCTTGATGCGCATACTGCCTCTGAGCGGGTCAAGGTCACCGCAGAGGCAATCGCACACGGACAGGAAAACCTCAGGATCAACAGGGTTCGCTACGAGGAGGGACAGGGCAGCGCCACCGATGTCCTTGATGCCATTGCGCTGTTGGCAATGGCCGAGTCAAACTACTACAGGGCAATGTTTGACCTCAAGCGTGCCTATGCAACCCTCCTGTACGCCGCAGCAATGGACATTGCCTCAGAGTATGGACACTAAAGCTGGAAAGAGATGGATAAAAACGACGCCGATATAGTCACTAATAAGGAATCCCACAAGAAGAGAAATGCGTTTGTTGTGCTGTTTCTTCTTGTTCTGATAGGGACGGTGACCATGTACATGTACCAGTCCTACAACGCCACACACATTAAGACCGACGATGCCTTTATCGATGGCTCCATGCATACGGTTGCCTCAAAGGTTGCCGGCACCGTGAGGGAAGTCCTTGTGGCAGACAACGAAGCGGTTGAGCAGGGTCAACCTCTTGTTGCGCTTGATACCGCAGATTATGCCGTAAAGGAGAGCGAGGCGCAGGCGGCCTATGAGGCCGAACAGGCAAGATTGGCGGAGGTGCAATTGCGGGTTGATACGACAAAGAGACAACTGTTGGAGCTAAAAGAGCGTCTCAAGGCAGCGCAGGCCACCGTCGCTGCCCACCGTGCTGGACTTGAGCAGTCGGAGCGGGACATAAGACGCTCTGAGGGCCTCTACCACAAGGAGGCCATCCCCAGGGAGCGCTACGAAAAAACCCTCACTGCACACGAGGTCAAGTCCGCTGAAATGGAGGTTGCCCAGAGGCAGATCGGTCTCAGCGAAAAGACCATTGAGACCCAACAGGCACTAATACGACAGGCCGAAACAGCCATAGAGACGCAGAGGTTGCTCATTCAACAGAGGGAGGCCGTCTTAAGTCAGGCCAGGTTGAATATAGCCTATACAACGGTCTATGCCCCCGTGGACGGTTACATAAGCAAGAAGTCCGTGGAGGTAGGCAATCAGATACAGGCCGGACAGCCGCTTATGGCCATCGTTACGCTGGAGGACGTGTGGGTGACGGCCAACTTCAAGGAGACACAGTTAGGCGGGATCAGACCCGGACAACGTGTTGAGATCAAGGTTGATGCCTATCCGCAGGAGATATTTAGTGGCAAGGTTGACAGTATCATGGCGGGGACGGGCTCGGTTTTTTCGCTTTTTCCGCCGGAAAATGCCACCGGCCATTACGTGAAGGTTGTTCAGCGTATCCCCGTAAAGATACTAATAGACAAGGCTTCGATAAAGGGACACATCTTAAGGGTTGGCATGTCCGTCGTCCCCACCGTGCTGGTTCAGTAGGAAAAACATTGGTAACTGTTGTCACGTTTTCTTGTTGACATGTTGTTTACCTGTGTGTTGTAATATCATCAGGCTAACAATGAGCCGGGAAATTTATAAGCATATTTAAGGAGCGACAATGCTGAAGAACATGAAAATAGGATTAAGGTTAAAGATATTAGTGGTGTTTATGGCAATACTATTACTGCTGACAGGATATTTAGGACTGCATGCCGCAAAACAAGGTAATGACAGCCTAAAGACTGTATATGAAGACAGAGTGGTTCCACTGGTTCAACTAGATAAAATAGCAAATGCTAATTTGAGAATACGGATACACCTTGTCCAAATGTTTATAAAACGTACCCCTGATGAGATACAAACCAGAAATGCAAAAATTGAAGCGGCAATAGAATCAATAACTAAAAACTGGAAGGATTATACCTCTACATATCTGACGGATGAGGAGAAGAGGCTTGTTGCAAAAACAGAACAGGACAGGGCTAACTATAGAAATGAAGGTTTGATACCTGTGAGAAACTTCATCAGAGAGAATAAGTTTGATGAAGCAACAAGGCTGTATGATGATAAATACAGACATTTGTTTGATGAGATAGAGAGGGATTTCAATGATTTAATTAAACTGCAGATAGATGTGGCAAAGCAGGAGTATGACAAGTCACAAGGCATCTACAATATAAGCAGGATCATACTGATAGGAGCTATTGCCACCGGTATAGTGCTATCGTTTTTATTGTCGTTTTTGATTATAAGCAGTGTCACCGGACCTCTGAAAGAGGGGGTTAACGTGATGGATAACATAGCGGCATGTAATCTTGCTGTAGAGATACATTCCGGTAGCAACGATGAAACAGGGGAGTTACTGACTGCCATGAGCAAGACGGTTGCAACGCTGAATTCCATGCTGAAGACCATCATGTCATCGGCAAACAGTGTGGCATCTGCCAGCCAACAATTAAGTTCAAATGCTGACCAGATGTCAAGGGGTGTCTCTGAACAGTCATCCAAGTCAGCGCAGATAGCAACATCGGCAACAGAGATGTCACAGACTGTAATGGATGTGGCAAAAAACGCATCAGAAATTTCGACCTCGGCAAATGCTACACTCAAGTTGGCACAAAATGGTGAAACGATCGTCAGAAAGTCAATAGATGAGGTAAAGTCAATAGCTGATACCGTCAGTGCATCCGCTCAATTGATATCTTCCCTCGGGGATCGTTCAAGGCAAATAGGAGACATCATAAGTGTTATAAAAGACATCGCAGATCAGACAAATCTGCTTGCCTTAAACGCTGCCATAGAAGCCGCACGTGCCGGGGAACAGGGCAGGGGGTTTGCCGTGGTGGCCGATGAGGTGAGAAAACTGGCAGAGAGAACCTCAAGTGCAACAACGGAGATTGGCAGAATGATAACGGCCATTCAGCAAGAAACAGAAAAGGCCGTGATGTCAATGAGTGGCGCTACCAACATGGTTGAAGTGGGCGTGGAGCTTTCCACGCAAACCGGTAAATCATTGCATGAGATAGTCAACAGCATTAACTCATTGCAATTAATGGTTCAGCAGATAGCGTCAGCCACCGAGGAGATGTCAACCGTCTCAGAGACGATAACCTCCGATATAGAAACGGTAGCAAATGTATCAAGAGAGACCATGGAAAGCTCACAACAGATAGCTCAGTCCTCAAGTAGTCTGTCAAGGTTATCCTCTGAGTTACAGGAGGTCGTATCTCAGTTCAAGATTGCTGACGGCAAGGGAGTGGGACACAATAAGACTTTGAGATTAACGTAATGCCCATGGTAACCACAGTCGGGTGGAAGCCATGCACCGGGACAGAATAAGTCTCTCTATTGAGCCTCTTGCAAAACTCCTAAACTAAACCTTTTTTAGTTCTCTTTGTGCTATAATATAACACCTAAATATAATAGATTAAAAGGAGAACATAATGTTATTAGAGAGTATATCATGGTTAGCAGGAAATATACAACGGGTACTGTTCCCAGAGTTGGAAGAAATACTTACCGATTCAATAACCAAGAAACAAAAGCAGTTAGTTACAATCCTGGAGATAGTTCAGATAGAAAGACATATGTGGTGGGTAGACAGTCAATGCATAGGTCGTAAACTCAAGGAGAGGTATGCAATTGGCAGAGCGTTTGTAGCCAAAGTTGTCTATAATTACCCTACGACAAGTCTTTTGATAGAATCTACTAAAAACGATGCCAAATCTGAGAAAGATATGTGGATTTGCTAAAAAT